>NZ_JBIRRA010000017.1:20338-155927 GCF_044333485.1 Streptomyces sp. NPDC020983
GCTGCCCGGGGCCCCCCCCCCGGGGGGGGGTCCCCCCCCGGGGGGGCCCGGGGGCGCCCCGGGGGGGGCCCGGGGGCCCCCCGACTCCGCCTTCCCCGAACTGGTGCGCCGCCAGGTGCACGACGACCACTCGGCCCCGGCGAGCGCGCTCGGCATGAGCGGCGGCGACGCCCTCCCGGGCTTCTTCGCCGGCCGCTACGCGATGCTGCCGCTCAACCTGTCCTACCGCCAGCAGATACAGCAGCAGGCGCCCAAAGGCTTCGACTGGGTGACGCTGCCGCTGCCGGTCGGCGCCGGAGCGCCGGACGGCGGGCGCGCGCAGGGCGTCAGCCCGCAGACGCTGTCGGTGGCCGCGAGCTGCAGGCACAAGGAGGCGGCCGCCGCCTTCATCGACTTCATGACGCAGACCCCGCACCTGGTGCGGCTGGCCCGCGGCGACTGGATGGCCCCGACCGGCAGCGACGCGCTGCGCGACCCGTCGCTCACCACCGACGCGCTCGGCTGGCGCACGGGCATGGCGGCGGCCGCCCACCTCGTGGCGTCGCCCGCCCTGGGGCGGCGCGGATACCCGGAGTGGTCCGACAAGGTGGCCACGCCCGCGCTCCAGCAGTTCTACAGCGGTGCCATCGGCCTGGACGGGCTGCGCGGCAAGCTCGTGCGCGACGGCAACCGCGTCTTCGACCGCTACCGCACCTGACGCCCCGCCGCCCGCGGGGCCGTGCCGTCGTCCCCGCGGGCGGCACGGCCCCGCACCGGACGGCGGTGCGCGCACCCGCCAGGAAGGAGCACCGGCCCGTCCTCCCGTCCCCCGCCCCTTCCCGTGCACCGCCCCACTCCCGGCCGCCACCCGCGGGCGCGGCCGGCGCACGGCGCGCACCGGCACCACCCCGCAGGAACCACCTGGAAACGGCACGACATGAGCACAACTCCCCCGCCCACCGCCGCCCCCGGCACCTATCCCCTCTCCCCCACCCCACCACCCGCCGGACCCCGGCAGCCCCCGCCGCTGCCCGGCTCCCCCCGCGACCACGCGCGCGGCGCGCTCACCGGCCTCGCCGTCGGCGACGCGCTGGGGGCGCCGGCGGAGAACATGAAACCGTCGCAGATCCGCAGGCGCTGGGGCCGCATCGAGGACTTCGTCACCGACGACCCCACGGGTACCGACGACACCGAGTACGCGATCCTGTCCGGCCTGCTGCTCGGCCGGTACGGCTCCGCCCTCACCCCCGCCGACGTCGAGACCGCCTGGCACGTGTGGATCGCCGACCGCGACGAGGGCGCCTTCCGCGGCGCCGGGTTCAGCGAGCGCGGCACCCTGGAGAACCTCCGCCGGGGCCTGGCCGCGCCGATCACCGCGCAGCACCGGCACGCGTGGAGCGACGGCCTGGCGATGCGGGCGGCGCCCTGCGGGGTCTTCGCCGCCGGGCGCCCCGCGGAGGCCGCGCGGCTGGTCGCGATCGACGGCACGGTCAGCCATGAGGGCGAGGGAATCTACGGCGGCCAGGCGGTCGCCGCCGGGATCGCCGCGGCGATGGGCGGCGGCGACACCGCGGCCGTGATCACCGCCGCGCTGTCGGTGGTGCCCGAGGACTCCTGGACCGCGCGCTCGCTGCGCCGGGCGGTCACGGTCGCGAGCCGGCTGCGGCGGGAGCCGCGGCTGGCGGTGCTGGACCGCGAGCGGGCGCTGCGGGCCGCGGTCGTCATCGGCGGCTACCCGTGGACGGACCTGGCGCCCGAGGCGGTCGGGCTCGCCTTCGGGGCGTTCGCGCTGGCCGGCGGCGACTTCACCGGCTCGGTGCTCACGGCGGTGAACATGGGCCGGGACGCCGACACCACCGCCGCGGTGGCCGGCGCACTCGCCGGCACCCTCGGCGGCTGGTCGGCGATCCCCGACCGCTGGTCGAAGGCCGTCAAGGAGGTACGCGGCAGCTGCCTGCCGGCGATGGCCGGCTACCACGTCCTCGACATCGCCGACCTCCTCTCCCCGGACACGCCCGCCCCGGCGGCGTCATGACGGCCCCTCACCGCCCCGCCGGGGACAGCCCCGCTGCGGCGCCCTCCGCGGACGGCCCGGCCCCCACCCCACCGCCGTCCGGCGCCCCCGCCCGCACCACGCCCGGCGTGCAGCCGGACGGCCCAGCCCCCGCCCGCACCACGCCCGGCGCGCCGCCCTCCGCGGGCGGTGCGCCCACCGCTCCGGCGGCCGGCGGCGCGGCCGCCGCGTCCGGCCGCGGCGCACCGCCCGGGCCCGCCGCAGGCACGCAGCGCACCCCCGCTCCCGCGGCCGCCGCGACCGGCGGCGCGGTGCTGCCCGCCGCGAGGGCGGGAGCGGCGCCGGAGGAGGACGCGCGCTCGCGCGTGGAGGGCATGCTGCTCGGGCTCGCGGCGGGGGACGCCGCGGGGTGGCCGGCGGCGCGGCACCGCGCGGTGCGGATGCCGGAGTGGACGCGGCGCCTCACCCGCGAACTGGACACCTTCGCCGAGCAGAACGAGACGACGACCCTGCCCGTACCGATCGCCCTCAACCAGCCGCCCGAGCCGCTCCGGCTCGGCCCCTCGGACGACGCCGAGTGGGCGGCCTTCACCGCCGAGGCGGTCGTCGCCTCGCGCGGCGCGCTGCTCAGCGACCTCAGCCGGGACCGGCGGGTGCGCGCCTCGGTGGACCTCGCGTGGATGTCGCTGGCCGCCGAGATCTCGTCGGCGGCGGCCCGCGCACCGGAGGTGGAGTCCGCGCAGATCCCGCTGCGCGCCCGTATCTCCGTACGCGCGGGGCTGGGCAACCTCGCGACCGGCCTGCGCCCGCCGGCCTCCGGGCACGACAACCCGCACTTCTTCGACGACGCGGCGTGCGTACGGGCGTGCGTCCTCGCCGTCGTCCACCCCGGCGACCCGGAGGCGGCCGCCGGCCTCGCCGAGTTCGACGCGCGCTACACGCAGGACGAGGACGGGGTGCACGGCGCCCGCGCGATGGCGGCGGCGGTCGCGCTCGCGCTCGCCGGCGCCGGCGCCGCGGAGTGCGTGGCCGCCGCGCAGGCGCAGCTGCCGGCGGGTTCGGAGATCGCGCGCAACGCCGAGCACGCCGTGGACCTCGCGCGGGCGGCGGCCCGGGAGGCGGCGGGCGGGCGGGCGTTCGGGCTCGTGCCGCTGCTGGAGCACCAGATCATCGACCACGTCTACAGCTACGGCATCGCCGCCGCCGACACCGTCCCCGTCGCGCTCGCGCTGGTGCTCGCCGCGGACGGCGCCGCGGTCGAGGCGGTGCCCGCCGCCGCGTGCCTGTCGCGGGTCGCGGACTCCGCGCCCGCGCTCGCCGGCGCGCTCGCGGGCGCCATGGGCGGCGCGGGCTCGCTGCCCGGCTCCTGGCGCGCGGCGTGCCGCATCCTGGCGGGCTGCGCGCTGCCGCGCCTGGCGGGCCTGGACCTCATGGAGCTTGCCGGCCGGCTGGCCGCCATCGAGCCGGCCGTGCCCGCCGCCACCCCCTCCCCGGAAGGACTCGCCTCGTATGCAACCGACGCTTGAGGACCGCATCACCGGCTGCCTGGTCGGCGCCGCCGTGGGCGACGCGCTGGGCGGCCCGGTGGAGGGCTGGACGCCCGAGCAGATCGCCGAGCGGCACGGCGGGCGGGTCCGCGGCATCGTCGGCCCGTTCCACGCCGACTGGCGCACGGCCCGGCCCATCGCGCCCTACCACAAGGGCGACGGGCACGTCACCGACGACACCCTCATGACGCACGCGCTGGTCCGGGTCTACGTGAAGGTGCGCGACCACCTGGACGCGTACAGCGTCGCCGAGCACCTGGTGCCCGACCTGATCGGGACGCCCCGCTGGGTCCCGGAGCTGGAGGCCGAGGCGCTGCCGCTGCAGCGCATCTTCCTCGCCGAGAAGTGGATCGTGGCGCGGCTGCACTACGGCCACGTCGACCCACGGGAGGCGGGCGTCGGCAACATCGTCAACTGCGGTGCGGCGATGTACATGGCGCCGGTCGGCGCGGTCAACGCGGGCAACCCGGCGGGGGCCTACGCCGAGGCGCTGGAGGTCGCCGCGCCCCACCAGTCCTCCTACGGGCGGGAGGCCGCGGGGGTCTTCGCGGCGGCCGTGGCGGCGGCGTTCCTCCCGGGCGCGACGGCCACCAGCGTCGTCGACGAGGCGCTGGCCCTCGCCAAGGACGGTACGCGCGCCGCGATCGAGGCGGTGTGCGAGGCCGCGGTGGCGTACGACGACTGGGAGCGGGCGCTCGGGCCGCTGCGCGAGGCCGTCGCACCCTTCGACACCGTCGGCCCGCACTACCGCGAGCCCTCGCTCGGCGCCCGCCGCCCGTCACGGCTGCACGCCATCGAGGAACTGCCGGTCGCGCTCGGCATGCTGCTGGTCGCGGGCGGCCGGTACGAGCCCGCGGTGCTCGGCTCCGTCAACTACGGGCGCGACTGCGACTCCATCGCCACCATGAGCGGCGCCCTCGCGGGAGCGCTCGGCGGCAGCGCGGCCGTGCCCGAGCGGTGGAGCACCGGCGTCTCCCGCGCCAGCCGCCTCGACCTCCGCGCCCCCGCCGCCGACCTCGCCGCCGTCACCCGCGAGGTCTTCCTCCGCGACACCGTGCGCCGCCGCACCCACGAGGCGGCCTTCACCGCGCTGACGGAAGCGGGGTGAGCGGCGTGGTGCGGCTGACGTGGACGCGGCCGGAGGACCCCTGCGGCCGGCCGGGGAACGCGGCGCGGGGGGCCGCCGGCGTACCGGGCGGCGCGGCACGGCCGGCCGGCACCGGCCGCCGGACCCGCCGGGCCGCGGCCGCCCGTCCCGGGGCGCACGGCACCGCGCCGGGGCCGCCCCGCCACGCCGGCGCCCGCGAGGCGGCCTCCGCCGCCCCGGCGGAAGGGCGGTGAGCGGCATGCTGCGGCTGACGTGGGTGCAGCCGGAGGACCTCGTCGGGCACGAGCTGCGCCAGGCCGCGGAGGACGGGCGGGACGCCGCCGACGTCCGGCGGCGGTGGCTCGCGGCCGGCGGTCACGAGGCCCCGCCCCGCGCCGGGGCCTCGCCCGCACCGGCCGGCCCGGCGCTGCGCGCCTTGGCGGAGTCGCTCCTCGACGAGCTGGCCGCACGTCCCAGCCCGCTGGCCGCCGACGAGCCGACGGACCTGGACGCGATCCACGCCCTGGCCCCGGCGTGGCGCCCCGCGCCCCCGTCGCCGGACGGGCCCGGCCCGGCCGCGGGGCCCGCGGCGGTTTTGTCCGGCGGGCGCGCCGTCCAGGGCGCGGACCGGGGGGCGCCGGTGCGGGCCCGCACCGGGCACCCGGGTCCTGTTCCCGCCGGCGGCGGGCCGGGGGCGGGACGCCCCGCACCGCCGGAATCCCTCGTGCCCCGGCTGGAGGCCGCGTGGCTGGGACGCGCCGCGGGGTGCCTGCTGGGCAAGCCCGTGGAGAAGCTGCCGCTGGAGGGGATCCGGGAGATCGCGCGCGGCACGGGCAACTGGCCGCTGCGCACCTGGTTCACCGGCGTGGGCCTTGATCCCGTGATCGCGGCGCGGTATCCGTGGAACCGGCGCAGCGCGCCCACCTCGCTCGCCGAGAACATCCGCGGCATGCCGGAGGACGACGACCTCAACTACCCGCTGCTCGGCGTGCTGCTGCTGGAAGCACACGGGCCCGGCTTCCGCACCGCGGACGTCGCCGCGCTGTGGCTCGACGAGCTGCCCGCGGGGCGGACGTTCACCGCGGAGCGGGTCGCGTACCGCAACCTGCTGGAAGGGGTGGAGCCGCCGCTCACCGCGCTGCGGCGCAATCCCTTCCGGGAGTGGATCGGCGCCGTGATCAGGGCCGACGTCCACGGCTGGACGCATCCGGGCGACCCGGCGGGCGCCGCCGACGCGGCGTGGCGCGACGCGGTGCTTACGCACACCGCCAACGGCGTCCTCGGGGCGATGTTCGCGGCCGCCGTGATCGCCGCGGCGGCGGGCGGGGGCGCGGACGTGCACGCGTGCCTCGCCGCCGGGCTCGGCGTCCTGCCGCCCCGCTCGCGGCTGGCGGCCGCCGTGCGGGCCGGCGTGGCGGCCGCACGGGCGGAGCCGACCGGCACACCCGAGGGCTTCGCGGGCGTGGTGGACACGCTGCACGCCGCGTACGGCGGCCACCACTGGGTGCACGTCCTGCCCAACGTCGCCCTGCTGGCCGCCGCGCTCACGCACGCGGGCGGCGACTTCACCGGCTCTGTCACCCGCGCCGTCAGCGGCGGCTGGGACACCGACTCCAACGGCGCGACAGCCGGTTCGGTCGCCGGCCTGCTCGCGGGTTCCCCCGCGCGGCTGCCCGCGCGCTGGACGGAGCCGCTCGGCAACCGGCTGTCGACGACCGTCGCCGGTCTCGACGGCATCGGCTTTGACGCGCTCGCGCGGCGGACGGCCGCGCTCGCGGACCTCCCCGGAAAGGACAGCTCATGACCGTCACGAAGGCCGCGGTCGCGGTGCTCGGCAGCGCGAACATGGACCTGGTCGCGTACACGAAGGTCGCGCCGCGGCTCGGCGAGACCGTGACCGGCGAGTCGTTCCGGACCGTGCCGGGCGGCAAGGGCGCCAACCAGGCGATCGCCGCGGCCCGCGCGGGCGGCGCGGTCACCATGATCGGCGCTGTCGGCGACGACGACTTCGGCGTACGGCTGCGCGCCGCGCTGGACGCCGCGGGCGTCGGCACCGGCCGGTTGCGCACGGTGCCGGGGCCGAGCGGCATCGCGCAGATCACCGTGGACGGCGCGGGCCACAACGCGATCGTCGTGGTGCCCGGCGCCAACGGCACGGTCACGGCGCTGACGCCGCAGGACGAGGCGGCGATCGCCGCGGCCGGCGCGCTGCTGCTCCAGCTCGAACTGCCGCTGTCCGGCGTCCTCGCCGGGGCCCGCGCGGCCCGGGAGCGCGGGGTGCGCACCGTGCTCACGCCCGCACCGGCGCAGCCGCTGCCCGACGAACTGCTCGCCCTCACCGACCTGCTGGTGCCCAACGAGCACGAGGCCGCCGCGCTGAGCGGCGAGGGCGACCCGCGGGCGGCGGCCCGCGCCCTGCTGGACGCGGTGCCCGAGGTGGTGGTCACCCTGGGCGCGGCGGGCTGCCTGCACGCCGTACGCGGCCGGGAGCCGCTGGCGGTGCCCGCGCTGGCGGCGCAGGCCGTGGACACCACCGCCGCCGGCGACACGTTCGTGGGCGCCCTCGCCGTCGCGCTCGGCGAGGGCCGGCCGGCGGACGGGGCGCTGCGCTGGGCGACCGCGGCGTCCGCACTGTCCGTCGAACGGCACGGCGCCTCGTCCTCCATGCCGCGGCGGGCGGCCATCGACGCCCGCGCCGCCGCGGGAAGCCCGGTCCGCTGACCGGCGCCCCGCCCCCGTACCGGAACCACCGCACCAGAACCGAGGTACCACCCGTGCACCACCCCGATCCCGGCCGACCGGCCCCGTCCGCCGGTCCGCTGACCGGCCTGCGGGTCGTCGACCTCGCCACGCTCTTCGCCGGTCCCACCGCCGCGACGCTGCTCGGCGACTTCGGCGCCGACGTCATCAAGGTCGAGCACCCGCGCAAGCCCGACCCGTGCCGCGGCCACGGTCCCGCCAAGGACGGCGTCGGCCTGTGGTGGAAGCAGCTGGGCCGCAACAAGCGGACCGTCACGGCGGATCTCGCGACGCCCGGCGGGCGCGACGTGCTGCTGCGGCTCGCGGCCACCGCGGACGTCGTCGTGGAGAACTTCCGCCCCGGCACCCTGGAGAAGTGGCGGCTCGGCTGGGAGGAGCTGTCGGCCGCCAACCCGCGCCTGGTGCTGGCCCGTGTCACCGCCTTCGGCCAGTCCGGGCCGTACGCCCGCCGGCCGGGCTTCGGCACCCTCGCCGAGGCGATGAGCGGCTTCGCCGCGGCCACCGGTGAACCGGACGGCCCGCCGACGCTGCCGCCGTTCGGGCTGGCCGACTCGATCGCCGGGCTCGCGACGGCCTACGCGGTCATGACGGCGCTCGCCGGCCGCGACCGCACCGGGGCCGGCCAGGTGGTGGACATGGCCATCGTCGAGCCGATGCTCGCCGTGCTCGGCCCGCAGCTCCTGTGGTACGACCAGCTCGGCTACGTGCAGCCGCGGCTCGGCAACCGCTCGAACAACAACGCGCCCCGCAACACCTACCGCACCGCGGACGGCCGCTGGGTCGCGGTGTCGTCGTCGGCGCAGTCGGTCGCCGAGCGGGTGCTCCGGCTCGTCGGGCACCCGGAACTCACCGAGGAGCCGTGGTTCGCGACGGGCGCCGGGCGCGCCGCGCACGCCGACGAGATCGACAAGGTGGTGGCGGACTGGATCGGGCGCCGCACCCGCGCGGACGTCCTCGCCGCCTTCGACGAGGCGCAGGCCGCGGTGGCCCCCGTGTACGACGTGCGGGACGTCGCCGCCGACCCGCAGCTGCGCGCCCTCGGCACGGTCACCGCTGTCGACGACCCCGAACTGGGACCGCTGCGCATGCAGAACGTGCTCTTCCGCCTCTCCGGGACGCCCGGCGCGGTGCGCTGGCCCGGCCGCCCGCACGGCGCCGACACCGACGAGGTGCTGGCCGAACTCGGCCTGACCGCACCGGAGATCGCCGCGCTGCGCACGGAGGGCGCGCTGTGAGCGGGCCGGAGGTGACGGTGCCCGCGCCGGGCGGCGGACCGGACGCGGCGGCCGCCCGGGAGGAGGACCTCGCGCTGACGTGGCTCTACGCGCCGGGCGACCGGCCCGAGGTGGTGGCCAAGGCGCTGCGCTCGGGCGCGGACGTCGTGATCGTCGACCTGGAGGACGCGGTGCCGCCCGGCCGCAAGGACTACGCGCGGGCCGCCACGGTGGAGCTGCTGGCCGGGCCCGCGCGCGGGCGGCCGCCCGTCCATGTGCGGGTCAACGCGCTGGACGGCCCGCTCGCCGGCCCGGACCTGGCGGCGCTGGCCGGACTTCCGGGCCTCGGCGGGCTGCGGCTGCCGAAGGTCGGCACGCCCGCGGACGTCGCCCGGGCGGCCCGCGCCGTACGGGCGGCGCGGGCGGACGCGCCGCCCCTCTACCCGCTGCTCGAATCGGCGCTCGGCGTGGAGAACGCCTTCGCCGTCGCCCGCGCCGACCCGGCCGTACGCGGCATCGCCCTCGGCGAGGCCGACCTCCGCGCCGACCTCGGCCTGACGGACGAGGAGGCACTCGCCTGGCCACGTGTCCGCACGGTCGTCGCCGCCCGCGCAGCGGGACTCGCGCCCCCGGCCCAGTCCGTCTACCCCGACGTCCGCGACCTGGCGGGCCTCGGCGAGTCCTGCCGCCGGGGCCGCGCACTGGGCTTCCTCGGCCGCGCGGCGATCCACCCCCGCCAGCTGGCCGTCATCGCGCGGGCGTACGTGCCCTCCGCGCGGGAGGTGGAGCAGGCCCACGAGACCCTCGCGGCGGCCGCCGCGTCCCCCGGCGCGCTCGCCCTTCCCGACGGCCGCTTCGTCGACCCCGCGGTCGTCGCCCTCGCCCGGCGCACCCTCCGCCTCTCCGCCCGCGCGGAGCCGGCGGACTGACCCGCGTCCCGCGCCGCGGGGCCGCCGCGCGGTTCCCCGCGCCCCGGGTGTGCCCGTGGGGCGGACTCCCCGCTCGCTACGATCGGGCACACGCCGGCGCGGGAGGGAGCGGGGATGGACGGGGAGGGGTTCTACCGGGATCTCGGGGACGGGCGGTACGCCAGCACTTCGTGGACCGCGGGGCCGTGGAGCCCGAAGGCCCAGCACGCGGGTCCGCCCTCCGCCCTGATCGGGCGGGCGCTCGAACGGCACGGGGCGCGGCCGGGCACGCGGATCGCCCGCGTGACGATCGACCTGCCGCGCCCGGTCCCGGTCGCCGAGCTGGACGTCGAGGTGCGGACGGTCCGCGCGGGAGGCCGGGCGGAGCTGCTGGAGGGGCGGATCACCGCCGGCGGCACGCCGGTGCTGCTCGCCAGGGCGTGGCGGCTGGTGGCCGCCCCCGCGGACACCCCGGCGCTGGCCCCCGTGCCGCCCGTACCGCCGGTGCCGGGGCCGCAGCCGCAGCAGGTGATGGCGGGCGCCTACCTGGACGGCTACGTCTCCGCGATGGAGTGGCGCTTCCCCCCGGGCGCTCCCGGCGCGCCGGAGCCCGGCTTCGACACGCCCGGGCCGGGCACGGTGTGGGCGCGGCAGCGCGTACCCCTCGTCGCGGGCGAGGAGGACACCCCGCTGACGCGCGCGCTCACGCTCGCGGACAGCAGCTGGGCCGTGGCCTTCGAGCTGGACCACCGCAAGGACCTGGTGATCAACACCGACGTCACGCTGCTGCTGCACCGTGACCCGGTCGGGGAGTGGCTGTGCCTGCGCTCGGCGACGGCGGCCGCACCGGGCGGATCGGGACTCGCGCACGGCGAGTTGCACGACGCGTCCGGCGACTGCGGCCGGATCGCGCAGACCCTGCTGGTCGCCGCGCGCTGAGCCCGAGGGGCCCCGGCCCCCGGCCGGGCCTTGTCCATTCGGGAGGTTTTGTCCGCCATAATCGCGAGCAGGAGCACGTCAGCGACAGGGCGTACGGCGACCCGGCGGATCGGGCACGACGGCAGAGGGTGGACCCATGGCCTCCACGGAGCAGGCAGCGGGCGGCGGCACGCCCGCCAGGAGCGAGGGCAAGGCACAGATCGGGGTGACGGGCCTGGCGGTCATGGGCCGCAACCTCGCGCGCAACCTCGCCCGGAACGGCTACGTCACCGCGGTCCACAACCGCACCGCGGCCCGTACCCGCGCGCTCGTCGAGGAGTTCGGCGACGAGGGCGGTTTCGTCCCGGCCGAGAGCCCGGAGGAGTTCGTCGCCTCGCTGGAGCGCCCGCGGCGGGTCATCGCCATGGTCAAGGCAGGCGCCCCCACGGACGCGGTGATCGAGGAGTTCGCCGCGCTGCTGGAACCCGGCGACATCATCGTGGACGCGGGCAACGCGCACTTCGCGGACACCCGCCGCCGCGAGCAGGCCCTCCGCGAGCGGGGCATCCACTTCGTCGGCACCGGTGTGTCGGGCGGCGAGGAGGGCGCGCTGCACGGCCCGAGCATCATGCCCGGCGGCTCCGCCGAGTCCTACGAGGCGCTCTCCCCCATGCTGGAGGCGATCGCCGCGAAGGCCGCCGACGGCTCACCGTGCGTCGCCCACATCGGCCCGGACGGCGCCGGGCACTTCGTGAAGATGGTGCACAACGGCATCGAATACGCCGACATGCAGCTCATCGCGGAGTCCTACGACCTTCTGCGGCACGCCCTCGACCTGCCGCCCGACCGCATCGCCGAGGTCTTCCGCGGCTGGAACCAGGGACGCCTGGACTCCTACCTCATCGAGATCACCGCGCAGGTGCTCGCCCACACCGACGCGGACACCGGCAAGCCGTTCGTCGACATCGTGCTCGACCAGGCGGAGCAGAAGGGCACCGGGCGGTGGACGGTGCAGACCGCGCTCGACCTCGGGGTGCCGGTGGGCGGCATCGCCGAGGCGGTCTTCGCGCGCTCCGTCTCCGGCCACGCCGACCTGCGGGCCGCCGCGCGCGAGCTGCCCGGGCCCACACCCACGCTGCTGGACAGCGCCGCGTACGACCGCTTCGCGCAGGACGTCGAGCAGGCGCTGTACGCGTCGAAGATCGTCGCCTACGCGCAGGGCTTCCACCAGATCGCGGCGGGCAGCGCGGAGTACGGCTGGGACATCGACCAGGGGCGCGTGGCGGCCATCTGGCGGGCGGGGTGCATCATCCGCGCGGCCTTCCTGGACCGGATCCGCGCGGCGTTCGACAGCCGGCCCGACCTGCCGACGCTGCTCGTCGACGACCACTTCTCCGACGCCCTGCGGGGCGCCCAGAGCGCGTGGCGGCGCGTGGTGAGCACGGCCGCCGAACTGGGCGTGCCCACCCCGGGCTTCGCCGCCGCGCTCGCGTACTACGACAGCCTGCGGGCGGAGCGCCTGCCCGCGGCGCTCGTCCAGGGGCAGCGGGACTACTTCGGCGCCCACACCTACCACCGCGTCGACCGCCCCGGCACCTTCCACACCCTCTGGGCCTCCCCCGACCGCCAGGAGATCACCCCCTCCTGACCGCCCCCCGCGGGCCGCCCGGCGGCGGCCTGCGGCCTTCCGACCACCGGGGACTGCCGGGCCCCTGCGCGCACAGGGCATCCGCGGGGGCGCGGGAACCGCGCGCGGCCACGACGCGCGCACGGGCGGCCCACCGCACGCGGCGGCCGCCTCAGGGGCGCGGGGAACGGCGCGGGCACCCCCGCCGGCGGAGGGCCCCGCCGGCCGGAACCGGCCGCCTCACGGCTGGGTGAGCATGCGCCACCCCGGCGCGTAGTTCCCGTGCAGGATGAGGGACGCCGCCCCCACCGCCCCGACCGCGTCGCCGATCACGCTCTTCTCGACCTCGATCCTTCGGATCACCCGCGCGACGGCCGTCGCGTTGACGGCCGCGTCGATCTCCTCGCAGAGGATGTGCTCGATCCCGCGGATCGACTCCCCGCCGAGCACCACGCGCGAGACGTCGAGCAGGGCGACCGCCCCGCGTGCGGCCTGACCGAAACGGCGGCCCGCGCGGCGCACGACGTCGAGGGCCGCGGGGTCGGCGGCCCGCGCGGCCTGCCGCAGCAGCTTCCAGTCGCGGTGCACCGCGTCCGCCGCGCCGGTGACGCCGATGCGCCCGGCGGCCTCGGCCCCGTGCCGCCGCACGAGGTCGCCGATCACGCCGGCGGGACTGACGTACGGGCCGACGCAGTTGCTGCCGCCGCAGTCGCAGGGCATCCCGTCCGCGGGGATGGCGATGTGGCCGAATTCGCCCGCGTTGCCGGAGTCGCCGTGCAGCACGGTGTTGTTGAGGACGATCCCGGCGCCGACACCGGTGCCGAGGTAGATGAACAGGAAGCTCCCGGCGCGTCTGCGGCCGCCTATCCAGCGCTCCCCTATGGCCGCGGCGGTGGCGTCGTTGTCCATGGCGACGGGCATCCCGGTGGCGTCCTCGAACATCGCGCGCAGCGGCACGCGCCCCCAGCCGGCGAAGTTGGGCGGGGAGACGACGGCGCCGGCGGGGCCGTCGACCGGGCCGGGCGCGGCGATACCCGTGCCGAGCAGCCGGGCGGGGTCGACCTGGGCCTTGGCGGTGAGCCGGTGGGCCGCCGCGGCGATGCGCGGCACGACCTCCTCGGGCAGGGCCCCGTCCGGGAGGCCGACCCGGCGGGTGGCGAGCACCTCGCCCGCGAGGTCGACGACCACCACCACCGCGGCGTCCGGGTCGAGCTGCACGCCGACCGCGTAGGCGCCGTCGGGCCGCGGGGAGAGCAGGGTGCGTCGCTTGCCTCCGCTGGAGGGGGCGTAGCCGGACTCGGAGACGAGCCCGGCGTCGAGCAGCCGGCGGACCACGTTGGAGACGGTCTGGCTGGTCAGGCCGGTGAGCGGGGCGAGTTCGACGCGGCTGACAGGTCCCGCGGTGCGGATCGCGTCGAGCACCACGGCCTGGTTGTATCCCCCGACCCGCGGGAGGTTCGTCCCCTGTGTCACTGCGCCCCGCCTTCCTTCGCGCGCCCCCCGGCGCCGCCTCCCCAGGCGGCCCGCGGCGAAGTTTACCTGTCGCATCCGTTGACTTACTCCATCCATTGGATTTAGCTTCGCCGTCATGCCAGGGCCCCGGCGCCCTGCTGATCGGGGGCGGGCCCCACCGGGCTGCCTCCGGTGCGGTCCGCGGTGCAGCGGGCCGAAACGGGCCCTTCACCGGAGGTCAAGCGTGCGAACGAGACGTCGAACGGTGATTGCCGCCGCGGTCCTCGCCACCGTGGGTGCGGCAACGTTGTCAGGGTGCGGCTCCGGCTCCGGGAGTTCGAGCACGACGATCAAGGTCGTCTACCAGCAGCAGCTCAACAACAACAACCACGTCCAGGCGGACTTCCTGGGCCCGATGGTCGAGCAGTTCGAGAAGGCCAACCCCGGCACCACCGTCAAGCTCGTCCCGGTGACCGCGAGCGAGAACGACTACTACACCAAGATCCAGCTGATGATGCGCTCCCCCGCGACAGCGCCCGACCTGGTCTACGAGGACACCGCGACGATCAACTCCGACGTGGCGAGCGGCTATCTCAGGCCGCTGGACGACTACCTGAGGACCTGGCAGGACTGGAGCTCCTTCGCCGCCCCCGCGAAGGCGGCGATGAAGTACTCGGACGGCAAGACCTACGGGGTCCCGGACAACACCGACACCCGCGGCCTGTGGTACAACAAGCAGCTCTTCGCCCGGGCCGGCATCCCCGTGCCGTGGCAGCCGAAGACCTGGGCGGACGTGCTGAGTGCGGCCCGTACGGTCAAGTCCCGGCTGCCCGGGGTGACGCCGCTGAACGTCTACACCGGTGTCGCGGCGGGCGAGGCGTCCTCGATGCAGGGCTTCGAGATGCTGCTGTACGGCACCCCGGCCGCGGGGAACGCGCTGTACGACAGCACGCAGGGCAAGTGGGTGGTCGGCAGCAAGGGCTTCAAGGACGCGCTGGACTTCCTGCACACCGTGTACGGCGAGGGCCTCGGCCCGTCCCCGCAGCAGGCGCTGGGCGCCAACATCCAGGCGGCCGTGGGCACCGAGATGATCCCGCAGGGCAAGCTCGCCATCGATCTCGACGGCTCCTGGATGCCCAACAACTGGATCCGCACCGGCCCCAAGCCGTGGCCCCAGTGGCAGACCACGATGGGCACGGCCGCCATGCCGACGCAGAACGGCCAGGGCAGCGGCAGGGTCAGCATGTCCGGCGGCTGGGCCTGGTCGATCCCGGCGAAGGCCAAGAACCCCGACCTGGCCTGGAAGTTCACCCGCTTCCTGGAGGGCAGGGCCAACTCGGCGCAGTGGAACACCGTCAACGCCACCATCGCGGTGCGCACCGACGTGGCCTCCGACCCGGCGTACCTCAAGGCGCTGCCCAGCAACGAGTTCTTCACCGCACTGGTACCCGACACCTACTACCGGCCGGGGCTGCCCGCCTACACCCAGGTCTCCAGCGCGATCCAGAAGGCCATGGAGGCGGTGACGACCGGCCAGTCCTCGGTCGGCAAGGCCGCGTCCGCCTACGACGGCGACGTGAAGACCGCCGTCGGCGCGGACAAGACCGTCCAGGGCGCGCAGTGACCGCCACCGCCACCGCGGCCCCCGCCGCCCGGCCGCGCCGCGGCCGGGCGGTGTCCGGCCTGCTGCGCGGGTTGCCGCTGCTGCCCGCGCTGGTGCTGCTCGCGGTGTTCATGGCCGGGCCGATCGCCTACTGCGTCTACTACGCCTTCACCGACATGCAGCTGACGGGCTCGGCGGGCACCTCTTTCGTCGGCCTGGACAACTTCAGCCGTGCCTTCCACGACCCGGACTTCACCAACGCGGTGGAGCTGACGCTGGTCTTCGTGGTCGGCTCCGCCGTCGTCGGGCAGAACACGCTGGGCCTCGCGCTCGCGGTGCTGATGCGGAAGGCCTCCCGGCCGGTGCGGGCGGTCACCGGCACGGTGGTGACCGCCGCGTGGGTGCTGCCGGAGGTGGTGGCGGGCTACCTGATGTACGCGTTCTTCTTCCAGCAGGGCTCGCTCAACGCCATCCTGCACGGGCTCGGCCTGCCGCGGCAGAACTGGCTCTACACGCTGCCGATCCTGGCGGTGTGCCTCGCCAACGTCTGGCGCGGCACCGCCTTCTCCCTGCTGGTGTACTCGGCGGCGCTCGACGACGTGCCGCAGGAGCTGGTGGAGGCGGCCGAGGTGGACGGCGCCGGGCCCTGGCAGCGGCTGTGGCGGGTGACGCTGCCGGTGATCCGCCGCTCGGTCATGACCAACCTGATGCTGATCACCCTCCAGACGCTGTCCGTCTTCGGGCTCATCTACACCATGACCCGCGGCGGGCCGGGCAACAGGACCGAGACGCTCCCGGTGTTCATGTACCAGCAGGCCTTCACCAGCAGCCTGATCGGCTACGGCACGGCGGTCGCCCTGGTGCTGCTGGTGGTGGGCGCGCTGTTCTCCGTGGTCTACATCCGCCTGCTGAAGGTCGAGGAGGACTGATGGCCGTCACCGAACGCCTGCGGACGCCACGGATCCGGCCGGTCGCCCGCCGGCAGGCCGCGCAGCGCACCCGGGAGCGGCGGCGCCGCGGCGGCCGGGCCGCGGTCGACGCCGGCCTGCTGGTCTTCTCGGCGCTCTACCTGGTGCCGCTGCTGTGGATGCTGCTGGCGTCGCTCGACGCGCACGCCGACTTCCGGCTGTCGGTGCCCTCCCCCACCGGGGAGAACTTCCACCGGATCCTCGACAACGACACCACCTACCGGCCGATGCTCAACGGCCTGCTGCTGTGCGGCGGCGGCACCGTGCTGTGCGTGGTGTGCTCGGTGCTGGCCGCCTACCCGCTGTCGCGCTTCCGGTCGCGGATGCGGCGGCCCTTCCTCTACACCGTCCTCTTCAGCACCGGGCTGCCGATCACGGCGGTGATGATCCCGGTCTACAGCATGTTCGTGCAGGTGAACCTGATCGACTCGATGCCGGGCACGACGCTCTTCCTGGCCTCGGCGGCGCTGCCGTTCGGGATCTGGCTGATGAAGAGCTTCATGGACGGCGTGCCGCTGGTCCTGGAGGAGGCCGCGCGGATCGACGGCGCGGGAACCCTCCAGGTGCTGTGGCGGATCGTGCTGCCGCTCATGCGGCCCGGCGTGACGGTGGTGACGATCTTCACCTTCATCGGCATGTGGGGGAATTTCTTCGTCCCCTTCATCCTGCTGCTCTCCCCGGAGAAGCTGCCCGCGTCGGTGAGCGTCTTCACCTTCCTGAGCGCGCACGATCAGACGCAGTACGGCCGGTTGTCCGCGTTCTCCATCGTCTACTCGATCCCCGTCGTGATGCTCTACCTCGTCCTCGCCCGCAGGCTCGGCGGCGGCTTCGCCCTGGGCGGCGCCCTCAAGGGCTGACCCGGGGCCCGCCTCCTCCGCCGGCCCGAAGCACCTGCCCGTACGACCTCCGAACCGCCCGACGCACCGGAAGGCTCCGCCATGCATTCCGACCCCACCATCATCGAGCAGCGGCTGGACCGCGTGCTGAACCAGCGGCTTCGCCCCGCGGTGCACGCACGGTGCGTGCCGCTGGCCGTCGAGGTGTGGCACGCACCCGGCGAACCGGTCACGGTCGCCGAAGGACTCGCCGCCGACTACGCCCCCGCGCGGGTCGGCGACCGCTGGGGGCCCGCCTGGTCGACCAGCTGGTTCCGCGTCAGCGGCCGGATCCCGGAGGAGTGGGCGGGACTCGCCGTGGAGGCGGTGGTCGACCTGGGCTTCGGCTTCACCGACCCGGGCTTCTCCGCCGAGGGCCTGGTCCACCGCCCCGACGGCACCGCGGTCAAGGCGCTCAACCCCCGCAACAGCCACATCCCGGTCACGGCGGCCGCGGCGGGCGGCGAACAGGTGGCCTACTACGTCGAGGCCGCCGCCAACCCGCTGGTGATGCAGTCCGGGCCCGAGCTGCTGACCTTCCACCCGACGCAGGTCGGCGCGCGGGCACCGTGGCTGACCGGCGGTCAGGGCCCGGCCGGTGAGCCGCTCTACCAGCTGCGCCGGGCGGATCTCGCGGTCTTCGACCGCGAGGTCTTCGAGCTGGTCCACGACCTGGAGGTGCTCGGCCAGCTCGCGGCGGAGCTGCCGGAGCAGGCGACCCGGCGCTGGCAGCTGCTGGCCGCGATCGAACGGGCGCTGGACGCGGTCGACCTCCAGGACGTCGCGGGCACCGCCGCCGCGGCCCGCGCCGTGCTGGCCCCGGCGCTCGCGGCGCCCGCGGGTCCGGCCGCGCACCGCATCTCGGCGGTCGGGCACAGCCACATCGACTCCGCGTGGCTGTGGCCGCTGCGCGAGACGGTCCGCAAGGTGGCCCGTACGGTCTCCAACGTCACGCAGCTGATGGACGAGCACCCCGGATTCCGCTTCGTGATGTCGCAGGCGCAGCAGCTCGCGTGGCTCAAGGAGCACCGGCCGGACGTCTTCGCCAGGGTGAGGGAGAAGGTGAAGTCCGGTCAGTTCCTGCCGGCCGGCAGCCTGTGGGTGGAGCCGGACACCAACATCACCGGCGGCGAGTCGCTGGTGCGGCAGTTCGTCCACGGCAAGCGCTTCTTCCTGGAGGAGTTCGGCGTCGAGACCGAGGAGATGTGGCTGCCGGACACCTTCGGCTACAACGCGGCGCTCCCGCAGCTGATGAAGCTCGCCGGGGTGCGCTGGTTCCTGACGCAGAAGATCTCCTGGAACACCACCAACGTCTTCCCGCACCACACCTTCTGGTGGGAGGGCATCGACGGCACCCGGATCTTCAGCCACTTCCCGCCCGTCGACACCTACAACAGCGACCTGTCCGGTGCCGAGGTCGCCCGCAGCGAGCGGAACTTCCGGGAGAAGGCGCGCACCGACCGCTCGCTCGTCCCGTTCGGCTACGGCGACGGCGGCGGCGGGCCCACCCGGGAGATGATGGCGCGCGCCGACCGGCTGGCGGACCTGGAGGGCTCCCCGCGGGTGGCGGTCGAGGCGCCGGCGGACTTCTTCGCGAAGGCGTTCGCCGAGCACACCGACGCGCCGGTGTGGGTGGGCGAGCTGTACCTGGAATTCCACCGCGGCACCCTGACCAGCCAGCTCGCCACCAAGCAGGGCAACCGGCGCAACGAGCACCTGCTGCGCGAGGCGGAGCTGTGGGCGGCGACGGCAGCGGTGCGCCACCGGGTCCCGTACCCGCACCGGGAGCTGGACCGGCTGTGGAAGACGCTGCTGCTGCACCAGTTCCACGACATCCTGCCGGGCACCTCGATCGCCTGGGTGCACCGGGAGGCCGAGCAGACGCACGCGGAGGTCACGGCGGCGCTGGAGGAGCTGATCGGGCGGTCGCTGGCGGCGCTGGCCGGGCCCGACGAGGGCGGCGAGGGCGGCGAGGGCGGCGAGGGCGGCGAGGGCGGCGAGGTGGTCTTCAACGCGGCCCCGCACGCCCGCGGCGGCGTTCCCGCGCTGGGCGCGGCGCCCCGCTCCGCGCCGCCCGGGCGCACCCCGCCGGTCCCGGACGGCGACGGCTTCGTCCTGGACAACGGCCTGATCCGGGTCGCGGTCGACGCGCGCGGCCTGGTCACCTCCGTCCACGACATCGCGGCCGGCCGCGAGGCGCTGGCGCCGGGCGCACCGGCCAACCTGCTGCAGCTGCACCAGGACTTCCCCAACCGGTGGGACGCCTGGGACCTGGACGCCTTCTACCGCAACACGGTGCGCGACCTCACCGACGCCGACGAGGTCACGGCGGTGGACGGCGGGGTGCGGGTGGTCCGCACCTTCGGCGCGTCCCGGATCGAGCAGCTGCTGACGCTGGAGCGCGGCGCGCGGCGGCTGGACGTGGCCACGGTCGTGGACTGGCGGGAGCGGGAGAAGGTGCTCAAGGCCGCCTTTCCGCTCGACGTACGGGCCGCGCACTCCACGGCGGAGATCCCGTTCGGCCAGGTGGAGCGGCCCACGCACGCCAACACCAGCTGGGACGCCGCGAAGTTCGAGGTGTGCGCGCACCGCTACCTGCACGTCGGCGAGCCCGGCTGGGGCGCGGCACTGGTCAACGACTCCACATACGGGCACGACATCACCCGCGACGTGCGCCCGGACGGCGGCACCACCACCACCGTGCGGCTCACCCTGCTGCGAGCCGCCCGCTTCCCCGACCCGGACGCCGACCAGGGCGTGCACACGCTGCGGTACGGCCTGGTGGTGGGCGTGGAGCCGGACGACGCGGTGCGCGAGGGCTACCACCTGAACCTTCCGGAGCGGACGGTGCCGGGCACCGCGGTGGTGGCGCCGCTGGTCGCCCTCGACGAGGAGGGGGTGGTGGTCTCCGCGGTCAAGCTCGCCGACGACGGCTCCGGTGACGTGGTCGTACGGCTCTACGAGGCACGCGGCCGGCGGGTGTCCGCGGTGCTCACCCCGTCCTTCGCGCTGGGTTCGGCGGTGGCGGCCGACCTGCTGGAACGGCCGCTGCCGGACGACGGCAGCCACGAGGTGGCGGGCCCGGGGGTGCGCCTGCGGCTGCGGCCCTTCCAGATCGTCACCCTGCGCCTGGCGGTGCGGCGGCCGTGAGCCCGCCCCGCGGGCCGCGCCGGGCGGAGGGGGCCCGGCGCGGCCCGGGGGGCCGGGCCGCCCGCGGCCTTTCAGACGTTGAGCTCCCCCGTCAGCGGGACCGCCCGGGACAGGTGCAGGGTGCCTGCCGTGACCAGGGCGACGCCGGCCAGCTCGGGCAGGATCCACCAGCCGGTGCGGATGTGCTCGGCGAAGATCAGGATCCCCAGCAGCAGGCTGACGGTCGCGTCGCCGAGTGTCAGCGCGGGCTGCGAGGCCGCGATGGAACCCGCCTGGAGCGCGTTCTCCAGCAGGAAGACCGCCGTCACCCCGCACACCGCGAAGCCGTACGTCTGCCACGCCGCCAGGAAGGCGCCGAAGCCGTCGTCGGAGAAGGTGTTGGCGGCCGACTTCATGAGCGCGGCCGTCAGGGCGTTGCCGACCGCGGCGGCCGAGCCGAGCAGCGCGGCACGTGCCGCGCCCGAGCGCCGGTGCCGGGCGGCCGCGACCGCGCAGCCGATCGCCGACAGGCACAGCACCAGGGCCGGGGTCCAGCGCGCCATCGGCGCCTGCGGTCGCCCGCCGTCCGGTGCCGCGCTCGCGAGCGCGACGACCAGCCCGGCGACCATGCATCCCACCGACACCCAGCCCGCCCTGGGCAGTGTGCGGTGCAGGACGGGCAGCGCGATCAGCAGCGCGAAGGGCAGCTCCAGGATGAACACGGGCTGCGCGAGCGCGAGCGGGCCCGCGACGAGGGCGAGCGCCTGGAAGAGGGCGGCCCCGACCACACCGCCGATGCCCAGCAGCCACACCGGCTGGCGCACCAGGTCCATCATCAGCCGGGGCTTGAGCGCGTCCCCGGCCGGCACCGCCAGGGCGGCCTTGCGCTGGAAGACCGTCCCGGTGGCGTTGCTGGCCGCCCCCAGGAGCGCGAAGAGCACGCAGAGCACCAGCAGGGTCGGCCTCCGGTGGCGTCGGGCCCGGCGCGGGGGCGCCGCCCGGGCGCGGGGGTCCGCGGCCCGGCGCGGACGGGTTGACCGCCCCAGCATCCAGCGCTCCGGACCCGGCCCCCGTCACCCGCCGGGCCGACGGGCGCGCCCTTCACCCGTTCGGCCGCCGCGGGCCGGGGGCCGCCGCAGGCCGCCGTACCCCGGCCCGTACCGCCGCAGGTGCGGGCCGGGGGCCGTCTGGTCAGGCCGCGAAGGCGTCCACGCCGGTCAGCTCGGCGGACAGGGCCCACAGCCGGGCAGCCTGACCGGGGTCGACGGCGTAGTCGCGGACGCCGTTGCGGGTGCCGTCCTCCCGGGCGGGCGCGGCGATGTCGACGTCCTCCAGGTAGACCCCGCCGAGGCCGTCGAGCTGCGGCGACGTCGCCGCCCACACCTGGGTGGCCGCGCCCTCCTGCGGCGACTTGAACATCCCCGGGTTGAGCACCTTGCCGTCCTCGTCGATCCAGCCGCGCTCCATCATCTCGGCCTTGGACAGATGGCGCTGGAGCGGGGTGAGGATGCCGCCGGGGTGCAGGGCGAAGGCGCGCACGCCGCGCTCACGGGCGAGCTCGTCGAGGTGCACGGCGAAGAGCACGTTGGCGGTCTTGGCCTGCCCGTAGGCCTGCCACTTGTCGTAGCCCCGCTCGAACCACAGGTCGTCCCAGCGGATCGGCGAGTTGTGGTGGCCGCCCGAGGAGACCGCCACGACCCGGCCGCGGCCCCGCTCGACGGCCGACCACAGCCGGTTGACCAGGGCGAAGTGCCCGAGGTGGTTGGTGGCGAACTGCGCCTCCCAGCCGGGGCCCACCCAGGTCTGCGGGCAGGCCATGACGGCGGCGCTGTTGATGACGATGTCGAGGTCGCGGCCGGTGGCCAGGAAGCGGTCCGCGAAGGCGCGGACGCTGTCGAGGTCGGCGAGGTCCAGCTCGTCGATCTCGATGCCCGGCAGGCCGGAGAGCGCCTCGCGGGCGGTCTGCGGACGGCGCGCGGGCACCACCACGTTCGCACCGGCCCTGACGAGCGAGCGGGTGGTCTCCAGGCCGATACCGGAGTAGCCGCCGGTGACCAGCGCGAGCTTGCCGGTCAGGTCGATGCCGTCGAGGACCTCGTCCGCGGTCGTGCGGGCGCCGAAGCCCGAGCCGATCGGTTTCTGCGGTGTAGTCATGCCGTCGAGGCTAGGAGCTGGAGTGCACTTCAGCGCAAGCGCGGCCGGGCGGCGCGGCGCGCGGGCCGTACGGCTCAGCAGCCCGGCCGGACGGCGTCGGCGAACAGCCGGCCGTCCGGATCCGGGGGCAACCAGGACAGTGAGAGCCGCCAGCCGCCCTTGAACAGCGTCGTCAGCCAGAAGGAGCCGTCGTCCCTGCTCCCCCGCACCCGCCAGCCGTCCCGCGCCAGGTCGGCGACCACCCGGGCGGTCTGCTCCCGCGAGGCCGTCATCGGCTGCGTGCGGCTGATCACGCACTGCGGGGGCGGCGGTCGGCCGTGCGTCCACTTCTCGTCGACCAGGACGATCACCCGGTCGTTCTCCAGCAGCCCCTCGCGCGCGTAGGCCGCGCCGATCTCCCGTTCGGCCTCGCTCTTCGCCAGCGGCGGCCCGGCGGCCACCGCCGCCGCGCCGTCCGCCGCCGTGACGGCGGCGCACAGCACCGCCACCGCGGCCGCCGCCGCGCTCCCCACCCGCATCGCGTCCCCCCTGACGTCAGGGCGGAAGATTACGCGCTCGGCGATCACCTCGCACGCCGGGTGACCTCGCACTGCGGAGGTCCGATGATCACACTAGGCTGATCGGCGGACCTGTGCGGAGCGAAAACGCGCAGGCCGCGGACGGGGACGGGGATGCCCATGACAACGCCGGAGAGCACACGCCGATCCGTACTGCTGACCGTCGACGACGATCCCGGGGTCTCCCGGGCGGTCGCCCGCGACCTCCGGCGGCGCTACGGCGAGCGCTACCGGGTGGTGCGGGCGGAGTCGGGCGAGTCGGCGCTCGACGCGCTGCGCCAGATGAAGCTGCGCGGCGACCTGGTCGCGGTGATCCTCGCGGACTACCGCATGCCGCAGATGAACGGCATCGAGTTCCTCGAACAGGCCATGGACGTCTACCCCGGCGCCCGCCGCATCCTGCTCACCGCCTACGCCGACACGGGCGCGGCGATCGACGCGATCAACGTCGTCGACCTGGACCACTACCTGCTCAAGCCGTGGGACCCGCCGGAGGAGAAGCTCTACCCGGTGGTCGACGACATGCTGGAGAGCTGGCTGGCCTCCGACCACCGTCCGGTGCCGGAGACCAAGGTCGTCGGCCACCGCTGGTCGGCGCGCTCCTCCGGCGTGCGCGAGTTCCTGGCCCGCAACCAGATCCCGTACCGCTGGTACCTGTCCGACCAGGCCGAGGGGCGGCGGCTGCTGGAGGCCGCGGGGCACGACGGGATGCGGCTGCCGCTGGTCATCGCGCCCGGCGGCGACGTGCTGGTCGAGCCCTCGGACCAGGACCTCGCCGCGCAGGTGGGGCTCGCGACGACCCCCGCCGAGGAGTTCTACGACCTGGTGGTGGTCGGCGCCGGGCCCGCGGGCCTGGGCGCGGCGGTCTACGGGGCGTCGGAGGGCCTCAACACGGTGCTGGTGGAGCGCACCGCGACCGGCGGGCAGGCCGGGCAGAGCGCCAGGATCGAGAACTACCTGGGCTTCCCCGACGGCGTCTCCGGTGCCCAGCTGACCGACCGGGCGCGCCGCCAGGCCACCCGCTTCGGGGCCGAGCTGCTCACCGCGTGCGAGGTCACCGGCCTGGAGGTGAGCGGGCCGACGCGCACCGTGCGGTTCGCGGACGGCTCCGCGGTCTCCGCGCAGAGCGTCATCCTCACCACCGGCGTGGCCTACCGGATGCTGGACGTGCCCGGCATCGCCGAACTCACCGGCCGCGGCGTCTACTACGGCTCCGCGCTGACCGAGGCCGCGGGCTGCGAGGACCAGGACGTCTACATCGTCGGCGGCGCCAACTCCGCGGGCCAGGCCGCCGTCTACCTCTCGCGCGGCGCGAAGTCCGTCACGCTGCTGGTGCGCGGGCCCTCGCTGGAGGCGTCCATGTCGCACTACCTGATCCAGCAGATCGCCGCGGTCCCCTCCATCTCGGTGCGCACCGGCACCGTGGTGGAGGCCGCCCACGGCGACGACCACCTGGAGGGGCTGACGCTGCGCGACACCGCCACGGGCGTCACCGACATGGTGGACGCCCAGCGGCTGTTCGTCTTCATCGGGGCCGCGCCGCGCACCGACTGGCTGGACGGCACCGTCCGCCGGGACGCGCACGGCTTCGTGCTGACCGGGCCGGACCTGGCCGCGGAGGGCGAGCGGCCCGCCGGGTGGGAGCCGGAGCGGCCCCCGTACCACCTGGAGACCAGCGTGCCGGGGGTCTTCGCGGCCGGCGACGTCCGGGCGGAGTCCGCCAAGCGGGTGGCGTCCGCGGTCGGCGAGGGCGCGATGGCCGTCATGCTCGTACACCGCTACCTGGAGGGGCTGTGACCTCGACGCTGCCGTGCAACCCGGAGGAACTGCGCTCGCTCTTCCTCTTCGAGCACCTGTCGGACGAGCAGCTGGACCGGCTGTGCGCCTCGGGCCGCATCGACTCCGTCGGGCCCGGCCCCGTCTACGCCGAGGGCGACCCGGCCACGTGCTTCTACGTGCTGCTGGAGGGCACGGTGGTGACCTCGCGGCGCGTCGGCACGGACGACGTGGAGGTCAACCGCACGTCCATGAGGGGCGTCTACGCGGGTGCCTTCCAGGCGTACCTGGGCGACCGGGTGCCGCAGCTCTACACCAACTCGCTGCGGGTGACCGAGCCGTCCCGCTTCTTCGTGCTGTCCGCCGACGAGTTCGCGGGCATCGTGCGCGAGTGGTTCCCGATGGCGGTGCACCTGCTGGAAGGACTGTTCTTCGGCAACCAGACCTTCCAGCAGGTCGTCAGCCAGCGCGAGCGGCTGCTCGCGCTGGGCTCGCTGTCCGCGGGTCTGACGCACGAGCTGAACAACCCGGCCGCCGCCGCGCTGCGCGCCACCTCCGCGCTGCGCGAACGGGTGGCCGGCATGCGCAGCAAGCTCAAGGTCCTGGCCGGCGGCCCCTACCGGCAGTCCGACCTGGACACCCTGATCCAGGTGCAGGAGCGGGCCGTCGAGCGGATCGCCAAGGCCCAGGAGCTGAGCCCGCTGGAGACCTCCGACCAGGAGGACGCGGTCGCCGACTGGCTGGACGAGCACGGCATCCGCGGCGGCTGGGACCTCGCCCCGGTCTTCGTCCAGGCCGGGCTCGACCAGGAGTGGCTGGAGCAGGTCGCGGCGGCCGTGGACCCCGAGCTGCTGGAGAGCGCGGTGCGGTGGCTCAACTACACCGTCGAGACCGAGCTGCTGATGAACGAGATCGAGGACTCCACGACCCGGGTGTCCGGGCTGGTCAACGCGGCCCGCCAGTACTCGCAGCTGGACCGCGCGCCCTTCCAGGTGGTCGACATCCACGAGCTGCTGGACAGCACGCTGCAGATGCTCGCCGGGAAGATCGGCCCCGGCGTGCAGGTGGTCCGGGAGTTCGACCACACGCTGCCGCGGATCCCCGCCTACCCCGGCGAGCTGAACCAGGTCTGGACGAACCTGATCGACAACGCGGTCTCCGCGATGGAGGGCTCCGGCACCCTCACCGTGCGCACCTCGCGGGACCACGGCAGGCTGGTGGTGGACTTCCTGGACACCGGACCGGGGGTCCCCGCGGAGATCCGGCAGCGGATCTTCGAGCCGTTCTTCACCACCAAGCCGGTGGGCCAGGGCACCGGGCTCGGGCTCGACATCTCCTGGCGGATCGTGGTCAACAAGCACCACGGCGACCTGGACGTCGCGTCCGAACCCGGCAGCACCCGATTCCGGGTACGTCTGCCGCTCACCGCAGACTCCCCCGACACCGAGGAGGCCGCCTCATGACCACCCCACCCACCCCGGGCATCGACCCGTCCGTGCCGCCGAGCGGCGACGGCTGCGCCGACTGCGACCAATCCGGCGGCTGGTGGTTCCACCTGCGCAGGTGCGCCACCTGCGGCCACATCGGCTGCTGCGACAGCTCCCCGGCGCAGCACGCCGGCGCGCACGCGGCGGCCACCGGCCACGACGTGATCCGCTCGTACGAGCCGGGCGAGGACTGGTTCTGGAACTACCGCACCGAGAGCTACGTCGAGGACGGCCCGGACCTGGCCCCGCCCCAGCACCACCCCACCACCCAGCCCACTCCCGGCCCCGCCGACCGCGTCCCCTCCGACTGGCGCTCCCGGCTCCACTGAGGCCGTGCGGGAGGCCGCCGCGTCCCGCCTCTCCGAGGTCCTGGCGCGGCCTCCCGCGAGGAGGGCTGTTCGCGCCGTTCCGCCCGCCCTGGTCCGCCGCCTGCGTGCCCGTGCGGACGCATGCCCTTCCGGGCAGGCGCTTCCGGGGCCGCGGGACCGTGTCTCCCGTGCGGCCCGCCCTGCGGGAGCGGGCCCGGCCCCTGCCCCGCGGAAGACCCGCGGGGCTCCTGGCGGGGCAGTCCGCTGCGCAGGGGGCGCACAGGCCGGGACGGGGGGCGGGTCAGGCGTCCCGCGCCCGGAGGGCGACAGCCCCGGCGGCCAGCCCGGCCGCGGCCCAGGCCGCGAGGACGCCCAGCCCGGCGTAGGGACCGATCGGGGTCCGTGCCCCGGGGAGCGTGCTCTGCACCGCGAGCCCCGCCGTCATCGGGCCCACCCGCTGGAGGCGCTCGTACCAGTCGGGGTCGGACACGACGGACGCGACGATCGGGAAGAGGTAGAGCAGGCCGAGCACGGCCCCCACCGCGGCGGCGGAGTCCCGTACCGCGGTGGCCAGGCCCAGGGCGAGCAGCCCGACCAGCACCAGGTACGCCACCGAGCCGGCGGCGGCCCTGAGCACCGGGCCGTGCGCGGCCGAGAAGCCGGTGAAGCCGTGCCCGGGCAGGATGAGCAGACCGGCCAGCAGCGAGCCGGCCACGGCGACGGCCCCCGCGGCCAGCACCGTGCCGCTGAGCACCGCCGCCTTCGCCGCGAGGACCGTGCCCCGGCGCGGCACCGCGGTGAGGGTCAGCCGGATCATCCCGGTGCCGTACTCCGCCCCGACGAGCAGCACGGCGAGCACCGCCACCCCCGCCTGGCCGGCCTGCACACCGGCCAGCGCGGCCTTCGCCGGGTCCTGGCCGCACTCCGCCCCGGCCGCGACCCCGCAGTGCACCGCCGCCGCGCTCGCGGCGCCGACGGCCACGGTGCCGACGGCGATCGCGGCCGCCAGCCACAGCAGGCCGGGCAGCGTGCGGACCTTGGTCCACTCGGCGTGCACCGCCTGCCGCAGCGCGCTCACGCGTCCCTCCGGCGCAGCCGCACGGCCGCGAGGCCGACCGCGGCGGCGGCGTAGCCGCACAGCACGGCGAAGCCGGCCCACGGGGCCAGCGGGAAGTACCCGGCACCGGGCGAGTAGTCGGCGGCGACCTGCGCGTACTCGTGGGAGCTCTGCTGGACGGCGAACGCCGCGGCCGGGGTGACACGGGTGAGCCAGCGGGACGGGCCCGCGGGCAGCATCCCGGACACCGCGAGGATGTACGGCAGCACGATCGCGACCACGACCGCGGTGACCGCGCCCGTGCCGCGTCGCAGCAGCGTGCCGACGGCGAGCGCCAGGACGCCGGTGACGGCGAAGAGCCCGGCGGTGCCGACGACGATCCGCAGCTCGGTGCCCGCGGACAGCTGGTGCACGGCGAAGTGCTTGTGCTTCTCCACCGCCCCTACGAGCGGTACCGCGACCAGCGCCGCGGCCAGGCCGGTGCCGAAGCACAGCCCGCCGGCCACGACGACCTTGGCCACGAGCACCCGGCCGCGCCGGGGGGCGGCGGCGAAGGTGGTGCGGATGAGGCCGCGGCGGTATTCGGCGGTGACGGACATCGCGGCGACGACGGTCACCACCACCAGCCCGGCGAAGGCGCCGACGAGGCTGTCCTCCACCGACTTGCCGGGCTCGTCGCGGCCGCGCACCACGGGCGCGACGTCGCCGCTGCCGGTGAGCGTGTACGTGCCGCCGGACTGCCGGTAGCCCAGGCCGGGGTCCTTGAGGGGGCCGGCGTCCGCACCCAGGGTGTCGCCGGTCCACGTGCCTCCCACGGTGCCTCGCACCGTGACGGAGTCGAAGGCGGCCGTCGCGGTGCTGGGACCGCCGTCGACCGAGGCTCCGCTGAGCGAGCGGGAGGTGACGAGGTATTCGGGCGAGGTGCTGAACAGCCCGATCTGCACGGTGTCCGGCAGTCCGGGCAGCCGTGCCGCGCCGATCCGGGTCCAGTGGGTGCCGTCGGCGGAGTCGTACCCGGTGAGGGTGTCGCCGCTGCGGGTCAGCCGCACCCAGCGCGGGGTGGCGGCGGTGGCCCTGCCGGGCATGCCGGCCGTGTCGTGCGTGTAGTCGTACTGCAGGCGTATCCCGTGCGCCCCGGTGAGCGCGACGGCGGCGTACGCCGAGCCCGGCTCCGTACCGTCCTTGACGATGACGCCGGCCTTGGCCCAGGGCTGGACGCCGGAGGCGAGACCGCCGCCGGCGGAGTCCGGGGAGGCGTGGCCCTGAGGGGCGTAGCGGCCGGTGAGCGAGGTGATCCGGGCGGTGACGGAGCCGTCGCCGGTGAGCGGGCGGTGGACGAGGGTGAGGGCGTCGCGGACCTCTTCGCCGCCGGGGCCGGTGGGCAGGGTGTGGTCGCAGGTGCCGCCGCCCGGGCCGCTGCACACCATGCTGCTGCCGGCCGCGCCGAGCAGGCCTACACCGACGGTGACGACGGCGGCGGCGATCAGCCCGGCCACCCAGCCGCGCACCGTCCGGAATTTGGTGAACTCGGCGTGCAGCAGCCGCCGGAAGCCGTCCCGGCCGGGGGTCTGCGGGGAGCGGTAGGGGGTGGTGGTCCCGGGTGCGGGCGCGGTCACAGCGCACCTCCGGAGCGGAACTCGACGGCGTCGCGGGTCAGTTCCATGTACGCCTCCTCCAGCGTCGCGCGGTGTGCGCTCACTTCGGAGAAGGGCAGTTCGGCGCGCCCGAGCAGCGCGGTGACCTGCTCGCCGGCCAGTCCCGTGACGGTGAGTGTGTCGCCGCCGGTGGCCGCGACGGTGGCGCCGGCCTGCGAGAGCAGGGTCATGGCACGCACCCGCTCGGTCGTGCGCAGCCGGACGCGGTCGCCGGAGGCGGACGCGATCAGCTCGGCGACCCCGGTGTCGGCGATGACCCTCCCGCGGCCGACGACCACCAGGTGGTGCGCGGTGTCCTGGAGTTCGCTCATCAGGTGGCTGGAGACCAGCACCGCGCGGCCTTCGGCGGCCAGCGAGCGCAGCAGGCCGCGGATCCACACGATGCCTTCGGGGTCCATGCCGTTGAAGGGCTCGTCCATGATGATCACCGGCGGGTCGCCGAGCAGCGCGGCGGCGACCCCCAGCCGCTGGCGCATGCCCAGCGAGAAGCCGCCGGCCTTGCGGCGGGCCGCCCCTTCCAGGCCCGCCTGGGCGATGACCTCGTCGACGCGGCGGGCGGGCAGGCCCTGCGAGTGCGCGAGCCACAGCAGGTGGCCGCGGGCGCTCCGGCTCGGCTGGAGCGCTCCGGCGTCCAGCAGCGAGCCGACGTGGGCGAGCGGGTTGCGCAGTTCGCGGTAGGGGCGGCCGCTGATCAGCGCGGTGCCGGAGTCCGCGGCGTCGAGGCCGAGGACCACGCGCATGGTGGTGGACTTACCGGCGCCGTTGGGCCCGACGAAGCCGGTGATCCGCCCGGGGGTGACGGTGAACGTCATCCCGTCCAGTGCCGGTGCCGTCCCGAACCGCTTGTGCAGTTCGCGGACTTCGATGGTTGCTTCCATGGAGGAAGAGGCTAGGAAGCCCGGAGCCGCGGCGCGTCACGCGGTGGAGCGGTCCTCGGCGTACCGTCGCAGGGGTACACCGCGGGGGTGGTGTCCCCCCTGAGATGTACGGCCGGGTCCCTGGTCAGGAGGACGCGCGGCGGGCGGACTTGCGGGGAGAATGCCGGTGTGAGGCCGAAGGACACCACGTGGGTCGGGGAGTTCGCGGCGTCGCCACGGGCTCCGGCGGTGGTGGCGGCGCTGCTGGCCGCTGCCGCCGTGACGGAGGCCGCGGTGCGGGTCGCGGTGACGGGCGGCCACGGGCGCTCGCCGGCGTTCGCGCTGCTGGCGGTGGCGCTGCTGGCGCTCGCGACGACGGCGCCGCCCGTGCTGCTGTCCACGCAGACGGCCGCGGTCGCGGGGGCGGCGGCCGCGGTGCTGTCCCTCACCGCGTTCGGTACGTTCACGGCCGCGGGGGCGGTGGCGGTGCCGCTGGCGCTGCACCGGCTGGCGGCGGGGGCGCCGGCGGGCCGCGGTGCGCGGGTGGCGCTCGCGGTGGCGCTGGCCGCGCCCTTCCCCGTCGTCGCGCTGTGCGACCCGCGGCTCGCCGGGGAGGTGCGGGTGCTGGCGCTGCTGGCCGCCTCCGCGGCGCCGGCCGCGGCATGGGCGGGGGCCGCGCGGGCGGCGCGGGCCGAGGCGAGGGTGCACAGCACGGCCCGGCAGGTCACCGCGCGGAGCCTGCTGGAGCACACCGCACGGGGCGAACGCGCCCGCATAGCCCGGGAGTTGCACGACGTGGTGGCGCACCACATATCCATGATCGCCGTCCAGGCGGAGACGGCACGGCTCGCCACGCCCGGGATGCCCGCGGCAGGGGCGCAGCGGTTGTCGGAGATAGGCGACACCGCCCGCGCGGGTCTGACCGAGATGCGCCGGCTGCTCGGTGTGCTGCGGCAGGACGCCGAGGTGGAAACCGCCGAGCGCCGTCCGCAGCCGGGGCTCCAGCAGCTCACCGAGCTGGTCGACGAGGCGAGGAACGCCTCCGGCGCGGGCGTGCGGCTGATCGTCTCGGGCCCGGCGGCGGCACTGGACCCGGGGGTGGAGCTGGCGGCCTTCCGTATCGTCCAGGAGGCGCTGACCAACGCGCGGCGGCACGCCCGCGGCGCGGCGGTGGACGTCGAGGTGCACTACACGGCCGACGCCCTGCGGCTCCGGGTGCGCGACAACGGGCCGGGGGCCGGCGCCGTCCCGCCGCCCGCGGAGGGGGCGGGCGGGCACGGCCTGCCCGGGATGCGCGAGCGTGCCGCGGCCGCGGGCGGCACACTGCGCTGCGGTTCCGGGCCGAGCGGCGGCTTCGTGGTCGAGGCGTCGCTCCCGGTGGCGGCGGGGGTGCTGCGGTGAGCGCCGCTCCCCCGCCGCCGGTGCGGGTCCTCGTCGCGGACGACCACCAGGTGGTGCGGACGGGCTTCGCGGCGCTGCTGGACACCCAGCAGGACTTCGCCGTCGTCGGCACCGCGTGCGACGGCGCCGAGGCGGTCGCCGCGTGCGGCGAGCTGGCCCCGGACGTCGTCCTGATGGACGTCCGGATGCCGGTGATGGACGGCATCGAGGCGACCCGCCGGCTGGCGTCCGCCGGGCCCGGGGCGCCGCGGGTGCTGATCCTGACCACCTTCGACCTGGACGCGTACGTCTACGACGCGCTGTGCGCCGGAGCGAGCGGCTTCCTGCTCAAGGACGTCACGGCGGAGCGCCTCTTCGAGGCGGTGCGGGTCGTCGCGGAGGGCGAGGCGCTGCTCGCTCCGGGCGTGACGCGCCGGCTGATCGCCGAATTCGCCCGGCTCCGCCCGTCCGCCGTCCCTGGGGCGCCCGCGGGCCCGTCCGCCGAGCTGTCCGCGCTGACCCCGCGCGAGACGCAGGTGCTGCGGCTGGTCGCACAGGGCCTGTCCAACGCGGAGATCGCCGTGCAGCTGACGGTGACCGAGGAGACCGTCAAGACGCATGTGAGCCGCGTCCTGACGAAGCTGGGGCTGCGCGACCGCACCCAGGCCGTCGTCATGGCCTACGAGACGGGCCTGGTCACGCCGTCGGCCCGGTGAGGCGCGGCGGTCCGGCCGTCCCGGGCTCAGCCCTCGCCGGTGCGGGTGGAGGTGCGGGGGCGGAAGGGCGGGACGGGCGGGCCCTCGGGAAGGAGCTGAACGATCACGAAGGCGGTCACGGCCGCCAGCACGACCACCGGCAGCGAACCGGTGTGCCCGAGCAGCAGCGCCACCAGCACCACCGTGCTCACCGGCAGCCGCATCGCCGCCGCCGTCGCCGCGGCCATCCCCGCCGCGGTCGCGGGCACCACGCCGAAACCGGGCAGCGGTGCGAGCAGCACCCCGGCGGCGGCCCCGAGGAAGAGCGCGGGGAAGATCGGCCCGCCGCGCAGGCTGCCGAGGCTGATCGCGTAGCCCGCGGACTTGAAGGCCAGCACCGCGACGAGCGCGCCCACCGACCAGGCGTGCGGGTGCGCGGCCAGGTCCGGCAGCGTGGACTGCCCGGACAGCGCCACGTCGGTCGGCGGGCGGCCGGTGGCACCGGTGTAGGCCGCGGCGCAGCAGCCCATGGCGAGCGCGGCGAGGAGCGTGTTGCGCAGCGGGTGGGCCGCGACGAGGATCGCGGTGTGCCGGCCGGCCAGCATGACGTAGTGGATCACCACGGCGATGAGCGCGGCCATCAGCACCGACCACACCACGTCGCCGGCGTCCAGCAGCGGCGGCGCCGGGAGGCCGATCTCCAGGCTGCCGGTCTTCAGGCCGGTCCAGTGGCCGAAGCCGGTGAAGACGACCGCGCCGACGCCGCTGGACAGCAGTGCGGGCAGCATGACGGCGAAGAGCCGGGGCCCTCCGACCCCGGCGACCTCCATCAGCATGACGGCGGCGACCAGCGGGTTGCCGAAGATCGCGGCGATGGCCGCGGCGGCGCCCGCGGCGCCGAGGAGCGCGGTGCCCTCGTGCGTGGCCGGGGCGCGGGCGAGGTCGCGGAAGAGCAGCGCGAGGCCGCTGCCGAGTGCGATGAGCGGCGCCTCGGGCCCGAGCACGACGCCGAAGGGCAGGCAGCACAGCGCGGCGAGGACGACGCCGGGCAGCGCTGCCGTGGTGGGGGTACCGGAGTGCAGGCCGGCCACCGGGACGTGGCCGCCCCGGCCGGGAAAGCGCAGCACGACCAGCGCCGTGCCCGCGCCCGCGACGGCGGCCCCGGGCAGCGACCACCACCAGGGCGCCCGGTCGTAGCCGAGGCCGTGCGGCCAGCTGGTCCAGACGAGGTGTTCGAGCTCGTGCAGCCCGGCCAGGAACCAGAAGGCGACGAGGGACACCGGGATGCCGATCAGCCCGCTGAAGACCAGCGCCCGCCGGTACTGCGGCCGGCCCAGCATGTCCCGCAGCGCGTCGGCCTCCTGCGGCTGGCCGCCGGCCTGCCCGCCGGGCGCGGAAGCGGGCGGGGCCGGGGTCTGCTCGCTGATGGGTCGCCTCCTGGCTCGGCGCCCGCGGCGCGCGGGGACCGTATACGAACGGGACGGGCCGCGGGCGCGGTCGGGCAGGCGTACGGACGGGGCGGGCCGGGCTGCGGGCGCCCCGCTGGGCGGTCAGCGCACACTAACCGCGCGGCCCCCGCGGACCCTCCGTGGCACGCGGCAGCGCGCGGAAAACCGCCCGGTGGGCGGCGGGCACGCGGCCGCGGACCGGTACGGCGACCCGCGGCCGCGGTCATGCCACCCGTTGCAGGGCCACCACCGCGACGTCGTCACCGAGGCGGCTGCCGACGTGCCGGGCCAGGTCCGCGGTCAGGGCGGGCAGGAGGTCGGCCGGGGCGAGGTCACACCAGTCGGCGAGCCGGTCGGCCAGCGGGTAGAAGGCGCCGTCGCGGTCCCGGGCCTCGATCACGCCGTCGGTGTAGAGCAGCAAGACGTCGCCGAGCGCGAAGTCGTAGGTGTCCGGCGGCTGGGTCTCCGGCGCGAGGTCTCCGAGGCCCAGCGGCACGACGGGGTGTGCGCAGTCCAGCGGCAGGACCTCGCCGTGGTGCAGCAGGACGGGCGGCGGGTGGCCGCAGTTGGCGATGCTGATGCGCCCGCCGCCGGGGGCGACGTCGACCATCACCGCGGTCACGAAGCGCTCCGGGAAGCCGGAGGCGGCGGGAGCCCCCGCGGACTCCGGGTCGTGCGCGGACGGCGGCGGGGGCGGCGGTTCGAGCGGGAGGCCCGCGGAGGCGGTGAGGTCGGTGAGGTCGTCACGCAGGCTCTCGTCGAGGACGGCGGGCAGCGCGCGCAGCGGGGTGCGGTGGCGGGCGGCGTGGCGGAAGGCGGCCAGCAGCATGCCGGTGACCTCGACGGCGGCCATGCCCTTGCCCTGGACGTCGCCCACCATCACGCGGATGCGGCCGCCGCCGAGGTCGGCGGCCGCGTAGAGGTCGCCGCCGATGGCGGCCTCGGCGTCGGCGGCGAGGTAGGTGGAGGCGATGGCGAGCGGGCCGAGCCGGGTCGGCAGCGGGCGCAGCAGGGCCCGCTGGGTGACGGCGGCGACCCATCTCACCTGGGCCAGCTCGCGTTCACGGCGCTGCCGGACGACCGCGGCCAGCACGGACGCGCCGCCGATGAGGGTGGTGGTGGCCATGACGACGGGGAAGTTCACCGCGTCGAGCTGGCCATTGTCCCAGGCCGCGACCGCCAGGCAGGGGAAGGTGGCCGCGACCAGTGCCAGCACGGCCCACGGGCCGAGGAAGACCGCCGACAGCGCGGGCACCCCGACCATGAGCCCGCCGATCCGGATCCGCGTCCCGCCGGCGATGTCCACGGCCAGCAGCAGCGCGAGCAGCACCAGCCCGGCCGCCATCCGGGCCGTCGTCGATCGCGCGACCTTCGGCAGGTGCGGTTCGCCGGGCGCGCCGCGAACGGTCATATGCCCAAAAGTACCGCTAAAATCCGCAGGTCAGCCATCCGCCGCAGATCAGCCGGCCGCCGGAGCGGCCCGCGGAGGGCGGCCGCGGCCGGTCAGGCGGGCGGCGGGGCGGTGCTGCGGCGGATGACCAGGCTGGTGGCGAGCTCCATGCGGGTGGTGGACGCGCTGGCGGGCGCCGCCCGCAGCCGCAGCATCATCCGCGAGGCCTCCTCGGCCATCCGCCGCAGCGGCTGGCGCACGGTGGTCAGGGCCGGGCGGGACCACTGGGCGACGGCGACGTCGTCGTAGCCGACCACCGACAGGTCGGCGGGGGTGCGCAGGCCGTGCGCGCCGGCCGCCTCGAGGACGCCGATGGCCTGCAGGTCGCTGCCGGCGAAGATCGCCGTGGGCCGGTCGGAGCGGCCCAGCATCCGCATGGCCTGCTCGTAGCCGCCCTCGACGTGGAAGTCACCGAAGGCGATCAGGTCGGGGTCGATGTCGAGGCCGGCGGTCGTCATGGCGGAGCGGAAGCCGTCCAGCCGGGCGAGCGAGCACATCATGTCCTCGGGCCCTGTGATTATCCCGACACGGCGGTGTCCGAGCTCGATCAGATGCCGGGTCGCGGCGAGGCCGCCGGACCAGTTCGCCGAGCCCACCGACGGCACGTCGGGCTCCGGGTCGCCAGCCGGATCGATGATCACAAAAGGGATCGAACGGCTCCTGAGCTGCTGCTTGAACTCGTGCGGCAGCGCGGAGAAGACGAGGATGACGCCCATCGGGCGGCGCCGCAGGACCCCCTCGATCCACTCGTTGTCCGGTGAGTGGCGGGTGCCGCTCTCGGTGAGGACGACACTGCCGCCGATCTCCTTGGCGACCTTCTCGACACCCAGGATGAGCTCCATGGCCCAGATGGCGTCCAGCTCGTGGAAGACGATCTCGATCAACGGCGCCTCGGATCCGCCACGGGTCGTCCGGCGGTATCCGTGCAGCTCCAGGAGTCGTTCAACTTTCAACCTTGTAAGTGCCGAGACGTCCTGACGCCCATTCAGCACTTTCGAAACTGTCGAGACGGAGACCCCGGCAGTTTCGGCGACCTGGGCGAGCGTGACCCGACCCTCGTCCACCTCTTCATCCATAAGAGCGCAGCGTACGACACATCTGCGCGTAACGCTTTGATAACCCGCAGCCCGAGGGTTGACCGTTTCGCAGCCGCACCTTAGCGTCACATCGCGCAGCAATTTTCGGCGAGGATGCCGAAACATTTCGAAAGGCTGGACGATGAAGAAGAGATGGCTTCCCCGTGCTGTGGCCGGCAGCGTGGTACTCGCCCTCGGGCTGACGCTGGCCGCGTGCGGCGGTGGCAGCTCCAGCAGCAGCAGCTCTGGCAGCTTCACGGTGCTCGTCTACGGTGACGCGAGCAACAAGGTCGAGAAGCAGATCGTCGACACCTTCAACAAGACCTCCAAGGTCAAGGCGAAGCTGCAGACGATTCCTGGTGCGGACTACCAGACCAAGCTGCAGACGATCATCAACACCAAGCAGGCCCCGGACGTCTTCTTCAACTGGGGCGGCGGCAGCATCGCGCCCTTCGTCAAGGCCGGCCTCCTCCTCCCGCTCGACGACATGATCGCCAAGGACCCGGGCCTGAAGTCCAACTTCCTGCCCTCGGTCTTCAACGGCGCCGTGGTCGACGGCAAGTCCTACGGCGTCCCGATGCGTGGCACCCAGCCGGTCATGCTGTTCAACAACAAGAAGGTCCTGGCCGACAACGGCCTGACCGCGCCGAAGACCTGGGACGAGCTGCTCAACGCCGTCAAGGTCCTCAAGGGCAAGGGCATCACCCCCATCGCCCTCGGCGGCGGCGACCAGTGGCCGACCCTCATGTGGTACGAGTACATGTACGACCGCATGGCGGGCCCGGGCCTGTTCGACAAGGCCCTCGGCGGCGACAAGTCCGCCTGGGACACCCCCGAGAGCCGGGCCGCGCTGGCCAAGCTCAAGCAGCTGATCGACGCCGGTGCCTTCGGCACCAACTACGACTCGGTCAAGTACACCGACGGCGGCTCGGTCGCGCTGGTCGCGCAGGGCAAGGCCGGCTTCGAGCTCATGGGCTCGTGGTACTACTCGCAGCAGCAGCAGGACAACCCGGACTTCGCCAAGAGCGACCTGGGTTACGCCACCTTCCCGACCGTCGCCGACGGCAAGGGTGACCAGACCGACATCGTCGGCAACACGAACAACTACTACTCGGTGCTGAAGAAGACCAAGCACGCGGACGCCATCGCGCAGTTCCTGAAGCTGCAGTACAGCGACGAGTTCGTGAAGGCCCACGTGGCGATCGGCAACCTGCCGACCACCACCAACACCACGAACTTCCTCAGCCAGGCCGCCGACCCGGCCTACGCGAAGTTCCAGTACGACCTGGTGAAGGCCGCGCCGTCGTTCCAGCTCTCGTGGGACCAGGCCTACCCGCAGTCGGCCAGCAACGCGATGCACACCGCGGTGCAGCAGTTCTTCGACGGCAAGCTCGACGCCGACGGGTTCATCAAGGCCATGCAGGCCCTGCCCACGTCCTGAACCGGGATCCAGAAATGACCACCACTGATTCACCCAGGGTGGAGAAGCGCCGGCCCGTACTCCGGGCCGGCGCCGGCTGGCCGGGCCGCAAGTCCGGCGTCTCCGTGGCCCGCCCAGGCTTTGCCTGGGCGGCGCCCGCCACTCTGTTCTTCACCCTCTTCGCCGTCGTCCCGCTGATCATGGTCGCGGTGCTGTCCTTCGCCGAATGGGACGGCGTCGACGCGCTGTCCTTCACCGGCGTGGACAACTGGAAGACGCTGTTCCACGACCACGTCATGCTGCAGAGCATCTGGCTCACGCTGCTGACCACGGTGCTCGGCGTCGTCGTCCAGACCCCGCTGAGCATCCTGCTCGGCGTCTGGGCGGCCGGAAAGCAGCGCAACCGGGCGGTACTGTCCGCGATCTACTTCATCCCGCTGCTGCTGTCGGCGACGGCCATCTCCATCCTGTGGCGCGCCCTGCTCGACCCGAACTTCGGCATGCCCTCCCAGGCCAAGTGGCTCTTCGGTGACGGCAACCTGTTCGGCCACCAGAGCACGGCCATCGGCGTGCTGATCTTCGTCGGCGCGTGGCAGTACACGCCCTTCCACACCCTGATCTACCAGGGTGCGGCCCGGGCGATCCCGCAGGTGCTCTACCAGGCCGCGGCGATCGACGGCGCCGGGCGGTTCCGGCAGTTCTGGTCCATCACGCTGCCGCAGCTGCGCACCACCATGGTCACCTCGATGATCCTCATGGTGGTGGGCGGCATGACCGTGTTCGACACGGTGCTGATCCTGACCCAGGGTGGTCCCGGCACGGACACGACGACGACGCCGTACTACTCGTACGTCAAGGGGTTCAAGGACTTCCAGTTCGGCTACGCCTCGGCCATCGCGCTGATCCTGGTGGTCATCGCCACGATCATCTCGCTCGTCATCGTCAAGTTCTCCGGTTACGACAAGATGCGCAGCTCGACGGAGGGACTGTGATGAAGCGCCGTCCCAATTACCTCGCCGGTTTCGGCTCGCTCGTCTGGCTGGTCCTGATCGGCCTGCCGCTGTACGTGATGCTCGCGGCGACGCTGCAGAGCCGTTCGGACTACTCGTCCAACGGCCCGCTGTCGTGGCCGAAGCACTTCACGCTGGACAACTACACCCAGGACTTCTCCAACGGGTTCGGGCACTACTTCCTGAACACCGTCCTGGTCACGGCCGCCGTGGTGGCGATCGTGCTGGTGCTGATCCCGCCGCTGTCGTACGCGATCGTGCGGAGCCAGGGCAAGGCCACCACCGGTGTCTTCCGGCTGTTCCTGCTGGGCCTCGCGATCCCGTCGCAGGCGGTGATCGTGCCGATGTTCTACCTCATCACCAAGGCCGGTCTGTACGACAACCTCATCGGCGTCATCCTGCCGACCGCGGCGTTCTCCCTGCCGGTCTGCGCGCTGGTCCTCACCGGCGTGATGCGGGAGATCAACTCCGAGCTGTACGAGGCCATGGCCATGGACGGCGCCTCGCCGACCCGGACGTTCTTCCAGCTGGTGGTGCCGCTGTCCAAGAGCGGTCTGTCCACCATCGTGGTCTTCTCCGCCCTCCAGGCGTGGAACGGCTTCCTTTTCCCGCTGGTGCTCACCCAGACCGATCCGTCGAAGGTCATCACCCTGGGCCTCTTCAACTTCCAGACCGAGCACGGCATCGACGTCCCCGGCCTGCTGGCCGCGGTCGTGCTGTCGATGCTGCCCATCTTCATCGTCTACCTGTTCGCCCGCCGTGCCCTGGTCCAGGGACTCATGGGCGTCGGAGGAAAGTGACCGGCACCGTGGCCGAAGAGACTAAGTCCGCTACTCCGCCCTGGAGGAACACCTCCCTCGCCCCGGAAGCCCGGGCCGATGCGCTGATCGCGGCGATGACCCTCCAGGAGAAGGTCGCGCAGCTGTTCGGGATCTGGGTGGGTGCGTCCGACGAGGGCGGCGAGGTCGCCCCGTACCAGCACGAGATGGAGGAACCGGTCACCCTCGAGAGCCTGCTGCCGCAGGGTCTCGGCCAGCTGACCAGGTCGTACGGGACGGCGCCGGTCGACCCGGCGCTCGGCGCGCTGTCGCTGCTGCGCACGCAGCGGAGCATCGCGGCGGCGAACCGTTTCGGCATCCCGGCCGTCGCGCACGAGGAGTGCCTGGCCGGTTTCGCGACCTGGGGCGCGACCGCCTACCCCGTACCGCTGTCGTGGGGCGCCAGCTTCAACCCGGAGCTGGTCCGCTCGATGGCGGCCCGGATCGGGCAGGACATGCGCTCCGTCGGCGTGCACCAGGGCCTGGCCCCGGTGCTCGACGTGGTGCGCGACGCCCGCTGGGGCCGGGTCGAGGAGACGATCGGCGAGGACCCGTATCTCATCGGCACGGTGGCCACCGCATACGTCCAGGGCCTGGAGTCCACCGGGATCGTCGCGACGCTCAAGCACTTCGTCGGCTACTCGGCCTCGCGCGCCGGGCGCAACCTCGCGCCCGTCAGCATGGGCACCCGGGAGCGCGCCGACATCATGCTGGCGCCGTTCGAGATGGCGATCCGGGAGAGCGGCGTCCGGTCGGTCATGCACGCCTACACCGACACCGACGGTGTTCCCTCGGCCGCCGACCCGGACCTGCTGACCGGGCTGCTCCGCGACACCTGGGGCTTCACCGGCACGGTCGTGGCCGACTACTTCGGCATCGCCTTCCTCCAGATGCTGCACGGCGTGGCCGGCAGCCTGGGCGAGGCGGCCGGTGCCGCGCTCAACGCCGGCGTGGACGTCGAGCTGCCGACCGTCAAGGCGTTTGGCGAGCCGCTGCTCAAGGCGATCGCCGACGGCCAGGTGCCCGAGGCGCACATCGACCGCGCGCTGCACCGCGTGCTGGTGCAGAAGGTGCAGCTCGGCCTGCTGGACCCGGACTGGGACCCGGTGCCCGCCGTCCTGGCCGACCAGGACCTGGAGGACACCGCGGCGCTGCGCGGCACCGTGGACCTCGACTCAGCCGAGAACCGGGCGATCGCCCGCGCGATCGCCGAGCAGAGCATCGTGCTGCTGCGCAACGAGGGCGGCACGCTGCCGCTCGCGCGCCCCGCGAAGATCGCCGTCATCGGCCCCAACGCCGAGGTCCCGACCGCGGTGCTGGGCTGCTACTCCTTCCCCGTGCACGTCGGCAGCCAGCACCCCGAGGTGCCGGTCGGCATCGAGCTGCCCACCCTGCGCGACGCGCTGGCCGAGGAGTTCCCGGACAGCGAGATCGTCACGGCCCGCGGCTCGGACATCGACACCGACGACACCAGTGGCTTCGACGAGGCCGCGCGGCTGGCCGCCGAGGCGGACATCGTTGTCCTGGCGCTGGGCGACCGCGCCGGGCTCTTCGGCCGCGGCACCAGCGGCGAGGGCTGCGACGCCGAGTCGCTGACCCTGCCCGGCGTGCAGCAGCAGCTGCTCGACACGCTCCTCGACGCCGGCACCCCGGTCGTCGTCACCATGCTCGCGGGCCGGCCGTACGTGCTGGGCCGCGCGGTGGACGAGGCCGCGGCGATCGTGCAGACGTTCTTCCCCGGCGAGGAGGGCACGCGGGCGGTCGCCGGCGTGCTGTCCGGCCGCGTCGCGCCGTCCGGCAAGCTGCCGGTCAGCATCCCGCGGCAGCCGGGCACCCAGCCGTCCACGTACCTGGTGGCCAAGCTCTCGCACGCGAGCGAGACGTCCAACATCGACCCGACGCCGGCCTACGGCTTCGGTCACGGTCTGACGTACACCAGCTTCCAGTGGGGCGACCTGGAGGTGCCGGAGCTGGAGACCGGCACGGACGGCGAGCTCGGCCTGTCGTTCACGGTTCGCAACACCGGCGAGCGGGCGGGCACCGAGATCGTGCAGCTCTACCTGCACGACCCGGTCGCCTCCGTGGTGCAGCCCGTGCAGCGGCTGATCGGCTACCGCCGGGTGGACCTGGAGCCGGGGCAGTCCGCCCGGGTCGAGGTCACCGTGCCCGCCGACCTCGCGTCCTTCACCGGGCGCGACGGCCGCCGCATCGTGGAGCCGGGCGAGCTGGAGCTGCGGCTCGGCGCGTCCTCAACGGACCAGCGGCTGACCGTGGTCGCGACCCTCACCGGCCAGGTGCGGGAAGTGGACCACACGCGCAGGCTGCACGCCGCGTTCAGCACCACCGTGGCCTGACGGCCCGGACCCCGCGCACGACGCGCGAAAGCGGCGGCGGCCGCCGGCTCCCACCGGCGGCCGCCGCCGCTTTCGCATGCCCTGGGGCTGCCGAGGCTCCGCGGGCTGCCCCGTGAGGCGCCGTGCGCGGTCCTCCCGCGTGCCGTGGCCTGCCGCGCGGCTCCCCGCGCCGCCGGGTGGCCGCCCCGCCGGCCGGTGGGAGGCGCCCCGGACGCTCAGGCCAGCCTGAGCACTTCGCGCAGGACCGCGGTCAGTTCGGCCTCGGGGTCGGGGGAGGCGCCGTCGGCGCGCCAGGCCACGAAGCCGTCGGGGCGGACCAGTACGGCACCGTCCTCGGAGGTGGTGTGCGCGGCGGCCCAGTCGGTTCCCGGAGCGGTGACCAGGTCGGCGGCGGGGACGGAGCCGAGGCGGTAGCGGTGCAGGGGGACGCCGAGGCGGCCGGCGGCACGTTCGGCGGCGGCGTGCCAGCCGGCGTCCGAGGCGGCGCCGCTGAGGAGGACCGGCGCCCGCTCGTAGAGGTCGAGCGTGGACAGCCGCTCGCCGCAGCGGGTGACCCACAGGTGCGGGGCACGGGTACCCGGGTCGCCGGTCCACAGCCGCGGGCCGGCCCCGCCCCGCGGGAGTGCGGGGCCGCCGGGGACCGGCTGCTCGCCGGGGCGGGCGGGGGCGTGCGGTACGACGGGACCGCCGGTGCCGCCGGGGCCCGCGGGCGGGGCGGGCGGCTGCGGCACCACCGGGCGGTCGGGGTCGACGCCGACGACCGCGCCGGCGGGGTAGCGGTAGCCGAGCGCCACGGTCAGCACCCCGCTCTGCCGGCCGCCGCCCGCGGGGAGGGCGTCGTAGCCGGGGTGGCTGTGCTCGGCGGAGCGCTCGGAGGCACGGGCGCTGGTGGCGACGGCGACCGGCCGCCGCTCCTGCCCGTAGGTCTCCAGCAGGCCCGGGCCGGCCCAGCCGCCGAGCACCGCGGCGAGCTTCCAGGCCAGGTTGTGGGCGTCCTGGATCCCGGTGTTGGAGCCGAAGGCGCCGGTCGGCGACATCTCGTGGGCCGCGTCGCCGGCCAGCAGCACCCTGCCCTGCCCGTAGCTCTCGGCGACGCGCTCGGCGGCGTGCCAGGGGGCTTTGCCGGTGATCTCGATCTCCAGCCCCGGCACCCCGACGGCGGTGCGGATGTGGGCGGCGCACCGCTCGTCGGTGAAGGCGTCCAGCGGCTCGCCGTCCTCGGGGTGCCAGGGCAGGTGGAAGACCCACTCGTCCTGGTTGTCGACGGGCAGCAGCGCGCCGTCCGCATCGGGGTTGGTGAGGTAGCAGGCGATGAAGTGCCGGTCGCCGACGACCTCGGCGAGGCGCTTGGCGGTGAAGGTGACGCTCACGTTGTGGAACAGCTCGCCGGCGCCGGTCTGGCCGATGCCCAGCGCGCGCCGCACGGGGCTGCGCGGCCCGTCCGCGGCGACGAGGTAGCCTGCGCGCACCGTCCGGGTGGTGCCGCTCTCGCGGTCCAGGATCTCCGCCGTCACCCCGTCCGCGTCCTGGGTGAAGGACGTCAGCTCGGTGCCGAAGCGGATGTCGCCGCCGAGGGCGCGGGCGTGCTGGAGCAGCACCGGCTCCAGGTCGTTCTGGCTGCACAGGCACCAGCTCGACGGGCTGAGCGCGGCCAGGCCGCCGCCGGGGTCGATCTCCCGGAACAGCCAGCGCTGGCTGTCGCCGGTAAGCGACTCGGCCTGCAGGATGCCGTGGTTGCGGGCGAGTACGCAGGCCGCCTCGCGGATCGCCGGCTCGATGCCCGCGGTCCGGTAGAGCTCCATGGTGCGCACGTTGTTGCCGCGGCCGCGCGGGTGGTGCGAGGTCGCCGTGTGCTTCTCGACGAGCAGGTGGCGCACGCCGAGCCGGCCGAGGAAGAGGGAGGCGGACAGCCCCACCAGGGATCCGCCGATGACGAGGACCGGTACGTGCTCGGTGCGGTCGGTGGACGTCGGTTGCATGTGTTGCTCCTGCCTGTACGGGCGCGGGGCGCGGCGGCGGTGGGGCCGCCGGTGCTGCGCGCCGGGGGGCGCGGCCCAGGGCCCGGCACGCCGTCGTCCGGTCCCGCCTCTCTCCTTGCCCGGTCAGCGGCCCGCGCGGTTGCGGCGGCGGCGCATTCGCCCGCATGGACCGCAGATCTCGCGGCGTTGGCGGCACCGGCGCACGATCGGAAAACCAGGGGACGGCAGATCGGCAGTCGGACACGGCCGCGCGGCAGCCCACCCGCGACAAGCCCAAACGCCCAACCCGCCGCCAGGACCGGCGGCACCGTGAGGAGAAGTGGAAGATGACGACCCTGTCCGGAGAGCCGGGAACGGCGGGCGCCGCCGTCAAGGCCGGTGGCACCGAGTCCGCGACACTGCGCGTGGTGCTGATGCTGGACGTCAGGAAGGGCGCGCAGCAGGCCTTCCTGGACGCGTACCAGCTGCTGCGCGACCAGGTCGCGTCGGTACCCGGCCACGTCCGTGACCAGCTGTGCCAGTCCATCGAGGACCCGTCGCAGTGGCTCATCACCAGCGAGTGGGAGAGCGCCGCCCCCTTCCTGTCCTGGGTGGAGAGCCCGGAGCACCGGGAGATGGTCAAGCCCATGCACGAGTGCGTCAACGACACCCGGTCGCTGCGCTACGAGGTGCTGCGCGAGACGTCGGCGGACGGCCACACCGGCAGCCGCGCCCCGCGCCCGGAGCGGGCGGGCGACGGCCGGGTCCGGCACGCGATCACCTTCACCGTCCGGCCGGGAAGCGAGGAGGTCGTCGCGAAGCTGCTGAGCGAGTACGCCTCGCCGTCGGCGCGCGTGGACTCGGCCACCCGGCTGTGCCGGACGTCGCTGTTCATGCAGGGCAACCGGGTGGTGCGGGCGGTCGAGGTGCGCGGCAGCCTGTCCGCGGCGCTGCGGCACGTCGCGCAGCAGCCCGAGGTGCGGGCGGTCGAGGAGGCCATCAACCCCTACCTGGAGGAGGAGCGCGACCTGACCTCCCCCGAGTCGGCGCGCGCGTTCTTCGGCCGGGCGGCGCTGCCGGCGGTGCACGAGGCGGTGGCCGAGGCCGAGCGCACCGGCAAGGTGCGGCGGTACGCGCTGCAGTACCCGGTGCGCGGCGGCAGCGGCGCCGCGGTGGCGCGGGTGCTGGCGCGGTCCGACGAGCTGGCCGCGGCGGACCCGACCGGCCCGCTGGTGCGCAGCACGGTCTTCCAGCGCGACGACGTCGTCGTGCGGGTCGTCGACCTGGCGGCGCCGGCGGACGCGGACCTGGCGCTGACCACCGGCACCGCGGACCGCGACCTGGCCGCGGAGCTGGCCCGGCAGCTCGAACTGCCCGGAGCCGTCCGCGACCTCGGTACGGACCAGGGGCGCGCGGGCCTGCTGGCGCACTGCCAGATGACCCTGCTCACCGACCGCCACTCGCAGGACGTGTGACGGCCCGGCAGTCCCGCTCCACCGCCCCACCGCAGGCGGCACGGCCGCGGATCCCCCCGCGGCCGGCCGCCGTGACACCACTGGAGGCACCCCTCATGACCGCTCAGCCACACCGGATCGTGCACGTCGACGACGTCGAGCCCAACCGGCGCCGTGGCGGTGATCTGCGCGCCATGCTCACCCCCACCGTCTGCGGAGCGACCAGCGGCTTCATGGGCCTCGCGATCATCCGGCCCGGTGAGCGCGTCGCCGAGCACTACCACCCCTACTCCGAGGAGTTCGTCCTCGTCGTCGAGGGAGAGCTCGAGGTCGACCTGGACGGTACGGCGTACGCGCTCTCCCCCGACCACGGGCTGCTGATCCCCAAGGACGTGCGGCACCGCTTCCGCAACGTCGGTACCGGCACGGCCCGCATGGTCTTCCACCTCGGCCCGCTGGCGCCGCGCCCGGAGCTCGGCCACGTCGACACCGAGGACGCCGCGGGCAACCCGCTGCCCGTCGACGGCCCCATGGCCGGCGCCGGACGCCCGCCGGAGGCGGCGGGAGCGGTCAAGTGACCAGGCGGGTCGCGGTCACCGGTATCGGGGTGGTCGCCCCGGGCGGGGTGGGAGTCCCCGCCTTCTGGGACCTGCTCTCGTCGGGGCGTACGGCGACCCGGCGCATCTCACGCTTCGACGCCACCGGCTTCCGCTCCCGAATAGCCGCCGAGTGCGACTTCGACCCGGCCGGCGTCGGTCTCGACCCCGTACGCCTGGCACGTGCCGACCGCTACGTGCAGTTCGCGATGGCCGCGGCGGACGAGGCGCTGCACGACGCGGGACTGGACCCGGAGGCCGGGGACCCCTGGCGGACCGCCGTGTCGCTGGGCACCGCGGTGGGCGGCACGACCCGCCTGGAGCACGACTACGCCCTGGTGAGCGCCGGCGGCGACCGCTGGGACGTGGACCCGGCGAAGGCCGAGGCGCATCTGCACCGGGCGTTCACCCCGAGCGCGCTGGGCGCCGAGGTCGCCGAGCAGATCGGCGCGCGCGGCCCGGTCCAGACGGTCTCCACCGGCTGCACCTCGGGCCTGGACGCGGTCGGCTACGCCTTCCGGACCATCGAGGAGGGGCGCGCCGACATCTGCATAGCCGGCGCGTCGGACTCGCCGATCTCCCCGATCACCGTGGCGTGCTTCGACGCCATCAAGGCGACCTCGCCGAACAACGACGACCCGGCGCACGCCTCGCGCCCCTTCGACGCCGACCGGGACGGCTTCGTCCTCGGTGAGGGCGGGGCGGTGCTCGTCCTGGAGGAGCTGGAGCACGCGCGGGCCCGCGGCGCCCACGTCTACTGCGAGGTCACGGGCTACGCCACCTTCGGCAACGCCCACCACATGACCGGCCTCACCCGCGAGGGCCTGGAGATGTCGCGGGCCATCGACCACGCGCTCGCGCACGGCAGGACCGAGCGCACCGCCGTCGACTACGTCAACGCGCACGGTTCGGGCACCAAGCAGAACGACCGGCACGAGACGGCCGCGGTCAAGCGCTCGCTGGGCGAGCACGCCCGCAGGACGCCGATGAGCTCCATCAAGTCGATGGTCGGGCACTCCCTCGGTGCGATCGGCGCGATCGAACTGGCCGCCTGCGCGCTGGCGATGGAGCACGGTGTGGTGCCGCCCACGGCCAACTACGAGACCCCGGACCCCGAGTGCGACCTCGACTACGTGCCGAAGGTCGCGCGCGAGCGCCGGCTGCGGACGGTGCTGTCCGTCGGCAGCGGCTTCGGCGGCTTCCAGTCCGCCGTGGTCCTCAACCGGGAGGAGGCGAGCCGATGACCGGCACGACCGCGGGAAGGACCGGCCGCCGGCGCCGTACGGTGATCACCGGGCTGGGCGTCGTCGCCCCCACCGGCGTGGGCGCCGACGCGTACTGGAAGGCGGCCAAGGAGGGCGTGAGCGCGCTCGGCCCGGTCACCCGGGAGGGCTGCGAGGCGCTGCCGCTGGCCGTCGCGGGCGAGGTGCCGGGGTTCGACCCGTCCTCGCTCGTCGAGGAGCGCTTCCTGGTGCAGACCGACCGCTTCAGCCACTTCGCGATGGCCGCCGCCGACATGGCCCTGCGCGACGCGGGCCTGGACGCGGCGGGCGCCACGGAGTACGGCATCGGCGTGGTGACCGCGGCCGGTTCCGGCGGCGGCGAGTTCGGCCAGCGCGAACTGCAGCAGCTGTGGGGCCGCGGACCGCGCTACGTCGGCCCCTACCAGTCGATCGCCTGGTTCTACGCGGCCAGCACCGGCCAGATATCCATCCGCGGCGGCTTCAAGGGCCCCTGCGGGGTCGTCGCGAGCGACGAGGCGGGCGGGCTCGACGCCTTCGCGCACGCCGCCCGCGCGATCCGCGGCGGCACCGACGCCATGGTGGTCGGCGCGACCGAGGCACCGCTCGCGCCGTACTCGGTGGTGTGCCAGCTGGGCTACCCGGAGCTGAGTCTGGCGGTCGACCCGCAGCAGGCGTACCTGCCCTTCACCGACCGGGCGTGCGGCTTCGTCCCCGCCGAGGGCGGTGCCATGTTCGTCGCCGAGGAGGAGGACACGGCCCGCGAACGCGGCGTCACCGCACGGGCGGTGATCGCCGGGCACGCCGCGACCTTCACCGGCTCCGCGGACTGGGCCGCCTCCCGCGAGGGCCTGGCACGCGCGATCCGCGGCGCGCTCGCCGAGGCGGACGCGGCGCCCGAGGAAATCGACGTGGTCTTCGCGGACGCGCTCGGCGTGCCCGCCGCCGACCACGCCGAGGCCCTCGCGCTGGCCGACGTGCTGGGCCCGCACGCGGCCCGCGTCCCGGTCACCGCCCCCAAGACCGGTACCGGGCGCGCCTACTGCGGCGCCGCGGCACTGGACGTGGCCTGCGCGGTGCTGGCCATGGAGCACGCGGTCGTGCCGCCCACCCCGAACGTCACGGACGTCACGGGCGGCCTCGACCTGGTCACCGGCCACGCCCGGCCGGCCGACCTGCGCACCGCGCTGGTGCTCAGCCGCGGCCTGCTCGGCTCCAACTCGGCGCTCGTGCTGCGGCACGGCGCGGACGCCCGGCTGTGACCACCGCCCCCACTCCCCCGATCCCGACCCGACACCCTCACGCAAGGAGCCGCTCATGAACACCGAGATCACGTACGCGGAACTGGCCGCGCTGATGGAGCGCCGCGCCGGCGTCGTCGTCGACCCCGCCGACCTGGAACTCCAGTCCGACACCCCGTTCGCCGACTTCGGCCTGGACTCGCTGGGCCTGCTCGGCATCGTGGGCGCGCTGGAGAACGAGCACGGCGCCACCATCCCGGCCGACGCCGACGCCTGCCGCACGCCGCGCGAGCTGGTGGACGTCGTCAACGACGTGCTGAAGGCGAGGGCCTGAGCCATGGCCGCACACACCGAGAACGAGATCGTCATCGGCGCCCCGCTGGACCTCGTCTGGGACATGACGAACGACCTGGAGCGCTGGCCGCAGCTCTTCAGCGAGTACGCGTCGGTGGAGATCCTCGAGCGCCAGGGCCGCAGGACCACCTTCCGGCTCACGATGCACCCGGACGAGAACGGCACGGTGTGGAGCTGGGTGTCCGAGCGCGAGCCGGTGCCCGAGACCCGCACCGTGACCGCCCGCCGGGTGGAGACGGGGCCGTTCGACTTCATGGAGATCTTCTGGAGCTACCACGAGGTCCCCGGCGGCACCCGGATGCGCTGGGTCCAGGACTTCGCGATGAAGCCGGACGCCCCGGTGGACGACGCGGGGATGACCGCCCGGATCAACGCCAACTCGGTGGTCCAGCTCGAACTCATCAGGGACACCATCGAGAAGCGCGCCCGCGAAGAGGTCCCGGTCGCCAACTGACGCCGCGTCCGGGCGGGTCCGCCCGCCCGGGCCCCGCGGTGCCCCCCCGCACCGCGGGGCGGCACACCGGCAGCACACCCAGCAGCCCGCCAGGAAAGGACGTACCGCCGTGCACCGCGCCCTGATCGTCGCCCGGATGGCCCCCGGCTCCGCGGACGACATCGCCGAGGTCTTCCGCACCTCCGACCGCGGCGACCTGCCGCGGCTCATCGGGGTGAGCAGCCGCAGCCTGTTCCAGTTCGGCGACCTCTACTTCCACCTGATCGAGGCGGACGGCCCGCCCGGGCCGAAGGTGGCCGAGCACGCCTCGCACCCCGAGTTCCAGGACATCAGCCGCCGGCTGTCCCCCCACGTCAGCGCGTACGACCCGGAGACCTGGCGGTCCCCGAAGGACGCGATGGCGCGGGAGTTCTACCGCTGGGACCGCGCCGCGGTCGGCCAGGGCGTCTGAGCCGCCGGATCCGTCGTCCGGACGGCCGAATCCGCCACCCGGAGGGCGCAAGGACCACCCCCTTGCGGCCCTCTCCGGTGGCGCGCGGGGTGCGTGGGGCTGACGGTGAACACGTCGCACCTGCGATTCGCTTCGGCCGACCGCCTGTCGGCCGGCGCAGGCGTGACGGAAGGAAAACCTCACATGCGCACTGCCCGCACCCTCTTCGCCGGAGCTGCACTTTCCGCAGTCCTCGCCATCGCCGCCCCGGCCGCCCACGCGACGGGTGCCCTCAACGCGTACGACCCGAGCAGCCACGGTTCGTCGCACTCCACCACCCACGACAACTCCCAGTCGGCGACGGAGAACAGCAGCGACTCCGCCATGACCGGCTCGGACAGCACCTCTTCGGACAGCACCGCCTCCGACAGCACCGCCTCGGACGACGCCGCCCAGCAGGGCGACGCCGGCTCGTGGCACGGCAAGCACCCGCACGGCGGCGTGCACACCGGTGGCGGCGGCATGGCGCTGTCCGGCGGCGGCATGGCGGCCGGCTCGGTGCTGCTGCTCGGCGGCCTCGGTGCCGGCGCGGTCGCGCTGCGCCGTCGCCGCCCCACCGTCGGCGGCCTGGTCTGAACCGCCCACCGGTGAACGGCTGATCACCGGCTGAACGCTCCTCAGCCGTCTCCTGCCGTGGCCACCGTCGCTCCCCCGCGGCGGTGGCCACGGCATATCCGGCCCTGCGCCGGCTTCCGCTCGCGAGCCGCGGCAGGGCCGCACGGAAGGCCCCCGAGGAAGGCCCGAGGAAAGGCACCGCCCCATGTCCCAGCAGTACCCGCCGCCGCCCGCGGGCGCGGCGGACGCCCCGCCGCTCCGCGCGCGCCCCCGCATGCTGCGGTGGGCGCTCGCCTCGGCGGCGATCGGCGCCCTGATGATCTACAACTCGGTCGACTCCGCGGGCCGCGGCCTGCCCGCCCCGCCCGCGTCGGCCGCGGCGCCGCCCAGCGCCGGCACGAACGGCCAGAGCGCCATCGCGCCGGTGCCGACGGTCGCCGTGCCGCCGCTGCCGGCCTCCGCACCGACCCGGCTGGTCGTCAAGGGCATCGGTGTGAACGCGCCCTTCACCGCCCTGCACCTGGACCCGTCGGGCAACCTCGGCGCGCCCCCGGCCGGCGAGAAGAACCTCGTCGGGTGGTATGCCGACGGCCCCAGCCCGGGCGAGCGCGGCCCGGCGATCGTGGCGGGGCACGTCGACACCAAGACGGGTCCCGCGGTCTTCCTGATGCTGCGCCTGGTCAGGCCGGGCGACCCGGTGGAGATCACCCGGGCGGACGGGACGGTGGCGGTCTTCACCGTCGACTCCGTCGAGCAGTTCTCGAAGGGCGACTTCCCCGACCGGCGGGTCTACGGCGACACCCCGGACCCGCAGCTGCGGCTGATCACCTGCGGCGGCAGCTACGACCGCAGCAAGCGCGACTACACCGACAACGTGGTGGTCTTCGCCCACCTGACGTCCTCGCGCCGGGCCTGACCCGGACACGCCGGCGGCCGGCCCGTGAACCTCGGGGCCGGCCGCCGGCGTACGCGCACGCGGGCCGGGTCAGGAGCCGCCGACCACGCTCTCGAAGGCGTGCAGGTACGGGCCCACCGGACGCACCTCGCCGACCGCGAGGCCGGCCTCCGTCATCCGCGCGACCATGCTCTCCCTGGTGTGCTTCTGCCCGCCGACGTTGAGCAGCAGCAGCAGGTCCATGGCGGTGGTGAACCGCATGGAGGCGCTGTCGTCCACCAGGTTCTCGATCACCAGCACCCGGGCGCCGGGGCGGGCGGCGGCGACGACGTTGCGCAGCGTCCTGCGGGTGCTGTCGTCGTCCCATTCGAGGATGTTCTTGATGACGTACAGATCCGCCTGCACCGGGATCTCGTCGCGGCAGTCGCCGGGCAGCAGGGTGGCCCGGTCGGCGAGCGCGCCGCCCTCACGCAGCCGCGGGTCGGCGCCCGCGACCACCTTGGGCAGGTCGAGCAGGGTGCCGCGCAGCTGCGGGTGCCGTTCCAGCAGCCCGGCCAGCACGTGGCCCTGGCCGCCGCCGATGTCGGCGACGGACGCGACGCCGGTCAGGTCGAGGCTGTCGACCACGTCGCGGGCGGACTGCATGCTGGAGCGGGTCATCGCCTTGTTGAACACGGCGGCGGATTCGGGCGCGTCGTCGTGCAGGTACTCGAAGAAGCGCTTGCCGTACAGGTCGGTGACGACGTCGCGTCCGGTGCGCACGGCGTCGTCGAGCCGCGGCCAGGCCTCCCAGGTCCACGGCTCGGTGCACCACAGCGCGATGTTGCGCAGCGAGTCGGGCGCGTCCTCGCGCAGCATCCGCGACATCGCGGTGTGCGCGAAGCGGCCGTCGCCCTGCTCGGCGAAGACGCCGTAGCTGCCGAGCGCCCGCAGCAGCCGGCCGAGCGGCCGGGCCTCGGTGCGGACGGCCGTGGCCAGCTCCTCCGCGGTGGCGGGCTCGTCGCCCAGCGCGTCGGCGACGCCGAGCCGCGCGGCGGCGCGGATCGCGGCAGCGCAGGCGGCACCGAACACCAGCTCGCGCATGCGCATCACGGACTGGTCGGGGGCCTGCTGCGGGGCCTCGGGCGGGGACTGCTGCGCGCCGGCGGTGGCCGGGGGCGCGGCGGCCGGTCGGGTCATGGTCATGGTCGGCCCTTTCGGTCGTACCGGGTCGGGGGCGGGATCGGCCGCGGCCGCGGTGCGCGCGGCGGACCTGCGGGGCATACCGTCAGCACCGGCCGGCCGGCTGGGAGACGGCGCAGGAGTTGGCGCTGAAGGTGTTGCCGGAGCCGTTGGTGTCACGGTCGGCGATGTCGGCGGGCACGTTGCCGGTCAGGGTGTTGTCGTCCACCTGGTTGCCGCGGTTCGCGACGCCGACCTCGCTCGGGAAGAGCACCACGCCGCCGGACATGGGCGAGGCGCCGGAGTTGCCGCTGATGGTGTTGCCGGTGACGCGGGTGTCCTCGGCGCCGGTGAGCAGCACGCCGGTGCCCTGGATGTCGGGGAGCCGGCCGTTGGAGGCGCAGAACTTGTTGTTCTCGGTGATCCGGTTGGCACGGATGTCGAGGTCGCCCGCCTTGGGGTTGTTCTCGTCGCCGACGACGAAGACGCCGCCGCAGTTGCCGGAGACGGTGTTGTCCTCGACGGTGAGGTCGCGCGCCCGGCGGACGGTGACGCCGATCCGGTTGCCGTTCAGGCTGTTGCCGGAGATGACGGTGCCCCGGGTGTCGAGCGCGCCGCCCTCCGCGCTGACCAGGTTGGCCACGAAGATGCCGGACTGGCCGTTGCCGACGGCCCGGTTGTCGCTCAGCACCGCGCGGGTGGACTTCTCCTGGCTGATGCCCTGGGCGCCGTTGCCCTGCACCAGGACGTGCCGGACGACCATGTGGTCGGTGCCGGAGGCGTCGATGCCGTTGGCGCGGAATCCGGTGACGTCGAGGGCCTCGATGCGGACCGCGGTGAGCGGCTTGTCCGCGGCGCCGGTCACGCACACGCCGTGCCCGGCGGCGGCGCACGCGGCCTGGGTCGTGGTCCCGCTGACCGCGGTGCCCTCCTTGGGCCGGGCCGGGGCGGGGGCCTGCGCGCCGGCCTGCTTGCCGGTGTCGGCGCCGGTGGTGGAGGTCGTGGTGTTCGTGTGGCTGCCCGACGCGCCGCTCGCGCCCGTGGACCCGGCGCCCTGGCCGGCCGGGGCGGTGATCGTGACCTGGCCGCGCACGGCGCCCCTCAGCGTCACGTTCCGCGTGATCTGCACGCTCTCCCGGTAGGTGCCGGGCATCACCAGCACGGTGTCCCCGTCGGCGGCCGCGTCGACCGCCTCCTGGACGGACTGGCCCGCGCGCACCACGTGGAGCCTCCCCTCGGCGTGGGCGGGCGCCGCCACGGCGCCGGCGCCGAGCGCCGCGGCGGCCATGACTCCCGCCAGGTATGTGCTGTGCCGTACGAGCATCGCTTCGACCTGCCTTTCTCGACCCGGCAGAGCGACAGCGCTGCTCGAGGTCCCAGGGCCTGCTTCGGATCGCGCCCGCCGTCTCGCCCCCTCGTCGGTGGGCGGCACGGACGCGTTTCGAAGCTATGGGCGCCCTGGTCGGCACGCCATTTGTGCGCGGGCATCCGGGGACGCCGGAGGGCCGCCGGGCGCGCGGCGCGCACGGCGGCCCTCCGGTGCCGGGCCGTCAGCCGGCCGCGGTCACGGGCGCGGTCACGAGGCGGTGCAGACCGGGGTGCCGAGATCCTGGGCGGATCCGTTCAGGGTCATCCCCCACGAGGTGCTCGCGGACGGTGCGAGGGTGCCGTTGTAGGAGACGTTGCGCACGGTCGTCGCGGGTGCCGACGCGTCGACGGCGGCGTTCCAGACGCTCGCGACCTGGACCCCGGAGGGCAGTGTCAGCCGCACGGCCCAGCCGCCGGTCTGCTTCGTGCCGGTGTTCTGCACCGTCACGTCGGCCTGGAAGCCACCGGGCCAGGAGTTGCTGACGTGCACGGCGGCGGTGCACCCGCCGGAGGCGGGCGTCGTGGTGGGCGGGGTGGTCGGGGGCGTGGTCGGCGGGGTGGTGGGCGGTGTCGTGGGGGGCGTCGTCGGGGGCGTGCTGCTGCCGCCGCCGGTGGTGTAGGTGGCGGCCGTGTACGCCGCCGAGCACTGCCCGGAGCAGGAGGCCGGCAGCGAGAAGTCGTACGTCCGGCCGCCGAAGACGTAGGAGTCGGTGACGTCGCGCACCCGGATGCGGAAGTCGGTGCCGCCCGCGGTGATCGGGTCGAGGATGAAGGACTGGCCCATGTCGCCGTTCATCTTCGCGTCGTGCCAGGCGCCCGCCGAGTAGTACTCGACGCCGTGGATGCCGTTGGGCAGGTGCGAGACGGAGACCGCGCCCCAGTAGCGCTGGGCGCCCTGCAGGAAGCCGATCTTGATGTCGCCGGTGTAGTTCGGCGCCTCGACGTAGTGCCAGGACACCTTCCTGTTGTTCCAGTGGTCGGCGAGCCCGCTGACCGCGCTGCCGTTCTGCGTGAAGTGGCCGAGCGACGCGGTGTCGAGGTCCAGGTGGTTCGGGTCGTCGCGGCACCACGCGTTGGGGTCGGCGCAGCTGTCGGCGACCAGCATCGTGAGGGTGGCGCCGTCGTACTGGTCCGGGGTCCAGCTGCCGCCCCGGCAGAAGGGCTGGCCGGCGGCGCCGTCGTTGGTGCCGGTGCAGTAGTCGCCGATGGTCACCTGCACGTAGCGGCCGCAGTTGTGGCCGTTGTCCCAGGCGCCGATGATCGAGCTCTGCGAGGCGGGCACCGGGCGCTGGTACATCGTGTAGTCGCCCGGGGTGTCGAAGACGTTGAGCGCGACGAAGTCCGGGATGTCGAGCACCGACTGGGGCATGCCGCAGCCGCCGTAGGGCTGGCCGAGGCCGTCGAAGTGGGTGGCGTTGCCGGTGACGTCGGCCTGGACGGCGGACGTCGCCGCGGGGGCGGGCAGCATCGTCAGGACGGACACCAGCGCCGCGGTGACGGCGGCGGCGAGCGCCGCGGCCAGTCTGCGGTGCGGCCGGCGGCGGTGCGCGGGTACGCGCATGGGACGGCTCCTTGACGTGGGGGGAATGGGAGCGCTCCCATAGTCACCGCGCCGCCCTGCGGCGTCAACGGTCCGCGGAGCGCGGAGACCCGGGCCGGCCACGCTCTCCTGAACCGCGTAAGCCCCCGGCCGTGGCGCACGGTCCCCCGCCGCGGGGAGGGCGGCGGGGGACCGTGCGGACGTGCGGCGGCCTCAGGAGATCGTGCAGGCCCTGCCGTTGAGGGTGAAGGCGGCCGGGACGCCGTTGGTACCGGACGTCGAGGAGGCGCTGAAGCCGAAGGCGACGCTGCCGCCGGCCGGGACCGCGCCGTTGTAGGACGCGTTGGCCACGGTGACCTGCTTGCCGCTCTGCGACGCGACACCGTTCCAGATGTTGGTGATCTTCTGGTCACCGGGGAAGGCGAAGGCCAGGCTCCAGCCGCTGAGCGCGGACCCGCCGTTGGTGATCGTCACGTTGGCGTTGAAGGCGCTTCCCCAGTCGTCGACGTGGTAGTTCACCGCGCACGAACCCGCGGGCGGCGTCGTAGGCGGCGTCGTCGGAGGGGTGGTGGGCGGCGTGGTGGGCGGGGTCGTCGGAGGCGTCGTCGGAGGGGTCGTGCCGCCGCCGCTCCTGGCCTTGTCGGTGTCGGAGTGCGCGGTGAAGTAGCTCAGCACCGGATCGCCGTGCATCACCCCGTAGTTGCCGTCCTTGCTGCTGTTCATGTACCACCAGAAGGCGTCCGCGTCGCCGTTGCCCGCCTCCATCGTGCTGTAGATGGCCGGCCAGTACGTGCTGCGGGTGCTCGCCGAGGTGTTGAACTCCCCCAGGAAGAAGGGCTTGCCGGCCCCGGTGTGGGCGTCGGTGATGTACTTCGCGACGAGCGCCTGGGTCGCGCTCACCGACAGGTTCGCCCAGCCCTCGGTCGGGTAGATGTGCGCGGAGCAGAAGTCGATGTACTGCGACTGGCATTCGTACGTGTACGGCACGCCGTTGTCGCTGCCGTAGCCGTACGCGCTGCCCTGGCCCTCGATGCCGTTGTCGATCATGTGGTGGCTGTCGATGGCCCTGATGTGCGCGCCGACCTTGTCCTCCCACGCCCGGAAGGTCGCGCCCACCGTGTTGTCGGCCGGGTTGACGTCCTGGTAGCGCGGCTCGTTCATCAGCTCCCAGGAGAAGATGGTCGGGTCGTCCTTGTAGGCCACGCCCGTGTAGTGGTTGACCCGGTTCAGGGCGTAGTCGACGGCGAACTCGTAGTCGGCCAGGCACCCCGGGCACTTCGCGGAGTCGAAGAAGTAGCCGGAGTTGGCGGTGGAGACGCCCTCCCAGCCGAGGACGGCGTTGACGCCCCCGTAGGCCGTCCAGTAGTTCTCCAGCACCGGGACGACCCGCAGGCCGTGCTGCGCGGCGGAGTGGAGGATGTAGTCGAACTCCGCCCACTCCTGCTCGTTCATGGTGTTCTTGGCCGGCTCGAAGCCGTGCCACTGCTCGTGGTCGAACATCCAGGTGCGGACGACGGTGACGCCGTCCGCGGCCATGTTCGCCATCTCGCTGTCGATGGCGGCCTTGTCCATGTACTGCGTCTCGGTGTCACCCGAGCCGCTGCCGAAGGTGAACAGATCGTAGGAGTTGGCGCCGGCGAAGTAGGCGGTCTTGCCGTCGACGCAGAAGTGCGTGCCGCACCGCTGGACGAAGCCGGTGGTCGCGGCGCGGGCGGGGCCCGGCGCGGCGATGGCGAGGAGCGCGGCCATCAGTGCCGTCGTCACCGCGGCGAGGGCCGCCAGCCGGAAGCGTCGTGCTGGGAGTGTCATGCATTCTCCTCGGAATGTCCGGACGTTCCCTGACAGGAAGGCTGCTCGGATGACAGCGGAGCCGGATGGCGACTCTCGTCTGTACCGGTTAAGCGAGACGAAGATACTGAGGCGTGCCGGAAAGTCAAGGGATCCGCCGGGCCGCGCCCGCAGGAGACGGGCCGTACACGGGCACGCCGGCGGTCTGCGTGGACGTCTCGACGCGGGGTAGCGTCCCGGAGTGGACGTACTGAGCGATGTGGTCGCGGCGGCCCGGACCGGGCGGCCGCGGTCGTCACTGGGGCGCTACTGCGCGCCCTGGGCACGGGAGTTCGCCCCCGCACCGGACACGGTCGCGGTCCACGTGGTCCTGCACGGGGCGTGCGTGCTGCGCGTCCCGGCCCAGGACGCGGACGGCGGGGCGTTCGCAGCGGTCGCGGCCTTCGACGGCCCGCACGCGGAGGGCCGCCCTCCTCCCGGGGCCCGGCGGCCCGCGGCCACCGCACGCGCCGGCCCGGGCGACGTGCTGCTCGTCCCGCACGGCAGCGGCCACCTGCTGGCCGACCCGCTCGGCGGACCGGACCGGCTCCCCTCCCCCACGGCGGCCCCGCACGGCGGCGGCGCGGCGAAACCCGCCCTCCGCGCCGGGCAGACCGCCGTCCCCGTCCCCCGCCCCCGCAGCGGCGAGCGCACACCGGCGGCCGCGGCACCCGGCGACGGGCCCTCAGCCGTCCTGTTCAGCGGCAGCCACCGGTTCGACCCGCGCTACGTCCACCCGCTGCTGCACGGCCTGCCGGCGGTGCTGCACCTGCCCGCGAGCCCCGCCCGGCACCCCGACGTCACCGCCGCGGTCCGGCTGCTCGCCGCCGAGCTGGACCGCCCGCGGCTCGGTACGGACGGGCTCGTCCCGCCCCTCCTCGACGCCCTCCTGCTGTACGCGCTGCGCGCGTGGTTCGCCGACCGCCCGCGCCACGACACCCGCGAGCCCGGCTGGGCCGCGGCCCTCACCGACCCTCCGGTCGCCGCCGCCCTGCACGCGATGCACCGCGCCCCGGAAGCGCCCTGGACCGTCGAACGGCTCGCACGCGAGGCGGGTCTGTCACGCGCCGCCTTCGCCCGCCGCTTCGCGGCCCTGACCGGGCGCCCGCCGCTGGCCTATCTGACGTGGTGGCGGATGACGCTCGCCGCCCGCCTGCTGGCCGAATCGCCACTCCCGCTCGCAGCGGTCGCCGCCCGCGTCGGCTACTCCTCGGAATTCGCCTTCGCCCACGCCTTCAAGCGGTGGTACGGCGTCGCGCCCGGCCGCCACCGCAGGACCACCCATCCGGTTCACGAACCGACGGCGCGTCGGTAACGTGGCTCCCGTGCCCAGTTACTCCTATGCCGTCACGATCGCCGCTCCCGCCGCCCGGGTCTGGCAGGTGCTCGCCGCGCCGGAGAAGTGGCCGGAGCTGACCCCCTCCATGACCTCCGTACGCGGCCTCGCCGGCCCCGGCGTCTTTCCCGGCGCGCGGTTCGCCGTCCGCCAGCCCCGCCTCCGCCCGGCCGTCTGGCAGGTCACCGCCCTCGACGAGGGCACCTCCTTCTTCTGGGAGACCCGCGCCCCCGGCGCCCGCTCCCGCGCCGGCCATGTCCTGGAACCGGCCGGCGACGCCACCCGTATGACCCTCACCCTCGACCAGTCCGGCGCCCTGTCCTGGCCCGTGGCCTTCCTCCTCGGCTCCACCATCCGCCGCTACCTCTCCCTGGAGGGCGACGGCATCAAGCGCCGCAGCGAACAGCCCCCGTCCGCGTGAGGAGAGCGGACCGAGGGGGTGGTCGAGTGGTGGTGGCGGGACTCGGGGGCCCGGCTCGATCCGGCTCACCGGCGCCCCCCGGCGGCCTGCTCCCGAGCCGGCACGAGGAGCCTGATCACAGGGGGTGCGGGTGTTATCGTCCCCCGCATGGCCGAACTGATCGCTCCCACGGAACGGTTGCACTCCTCGTGGCGCACCGCGCGTGACGAGTGGCAGCCCGGCGCTCACCAGGACGGGGTCGGCCTGCACCTGGTGGGTGACGACGACCTCGACAGCCCGGAAGGGTTCGCCTCCTGGGTCCAGCGGCTGCGGCAGCAGTCGGACCGGTCGCTGCCCGTCGGGGAAGGTCGCGTCCACGCCACCCACTGGTGGATCGCCGAGGGCGAGACCTACCTCGGGGCCATTGACCTCCGGCACTACCTGAACGCCTTCCTGCGGGAAGGCGGCGGACACATCGGCTACAGCATCCGCCCTTCCGCCAGGAGACGCGGACTGGCCTCGTGGGCGCTGGGGGAGGTTCTGCTCAAGGCACCGGCCCTTGGTCTGGACCGCGTCCTCCTCACCTGCGACGACGGCAACGCCGGCTCGGCCCGCACCATCGAGGGCAGGGGCGGCGTCCTCGAAGACGTGCGCAGCACCGGATCCGGGGTCAAGCGCCGCTACTGGATCGACCTCGGCGGCGCCGGGCAAGGGCATTCACCGACGGCCCCGACGGGGACGGCCGACGCGTAGCGGGGCGCGAGCGCGCCGCAGGTCGCGGGGGGCACGGTGTCCCGTGCGGCGTCGGCGCCGCACCGGGCCCCGGCCCGGCAGTTCCTCGGGGCCGGGTCCTGCCGGGCCGCCGACGCGCGGACCGCGTTCCCCGGGGCCCCCGCCGCCCGGCGGCTAGTGGCAGGCCTTCTTCCCGAAGTCGGCGGTTTTCGCGGTTCCGCCGAAGAAGCTGACGCGGCCGGGCGAGAGGGATTTCAGGTCGGCCACCGTGAAGTCGATGTGGACCGCCGTCCAGGAGTTGTCCGTGGTCCAGCCGTAGAGCACGTACGTGACCCTGGGGACGAGCGTCGTCGTGGGCCAGTCGGCCCCCCAGCCGGGCAGGATCCCGTTCAGCGGCCAGCTGGTCACCCCGGGCTCGATGGGGTGGACCGGCACCCAGGTGTTGATCGTGCTGAGGTGGCCGTCCGCCTTCTCGGAGTAGAGCGTCAGGCCGTCGATGTGGGAGCCGCACACGGCGACGTAGCCCACCGGCCTGCCGCTCGCGTCCACACTGATTCCGGCGGCACCGGCCGTGGGCGCCCCGCAGCCGGTGAGAAGTCCCATCGCCGTTGCCGCCGCGGCCACGCAGGCAGCCCCTCCGAACGACCCCAACCGCCCGACCGACCGCATGTGGCCCCCCTGGATCCAGCGTCCGTCCCTGTCGAGCGTAGGCGCGGCACCTCCGCGAACGGGGCGTGCCGCCACTCCGTTGTGCGGACGTTGCCGTTCCGTGGCCGCCGGGCCCTCGTGGTGGTGCCGGCCCGCCGGGAACGCACGTGCGGCTGCCCCCTCCCCGCCTTCGGGCCGGCGGGCGGGCGGCACCGCGCGGGCGCGACCGGCCGCCCGCCGCGAGTCCCGGCACGGCGGCAGCAGGCACCCCCGGGGGTGGCGCCCGGCAAGAACTAGGCTGGCCGGGCAGCCGGAGCCGCCGGCCCACCCGCCGCCGACGCACCGGACCCGCCGACCCACGGCCCAGGAAGGAGCCCCCCGTGTCACGGGACGCCCGATGGACCTCGCTCCTGGACCTGCTCGCCGCCGAAGGGCGCCTGGACGTCGAGGAGGCGGCCGCCGCCCTGAACGTGTCCGCGGCCACGATCCGCCGCGACCTCGACCAGCTTGCCGAGCAGCAGATGCTCATCCGGACCCGCGGCGGCGCCGTCGCGCACGGCGTGTCGTACGAACTGCCGCTCCGCTACCGCACCGCCCGCCACACCGAGCAGAAGCAGCGGATCGCGGCCGCGGTCGCGGCGATGGTCGGGGCCGGGGAGGTGGTGGGCCTCACGGGCGGGACCACGACCACCGAGGTCGCGCGGGCGCTGGCGCTGCGCGGCGATCTGACCGGGGCGGCCGGCCGGCACCCCGCGCTCACCGTGGTGACCAACGCCCTCAACATCGCCGGTGAGCTGGTGATCCGCCCCCAGATCAAGCTCGTGGTGACCGGCGGCGTCGCCCGGCCGCAGTCCTACGAACTGACCGGCCCGCTGGCCGCCGGGGTGCTGCACGAGATCACCCTCGACCTGGCCGTGCTGGGTATCGACGGGATCGACCCCGACGAGGGCGTCTACGCCCACCACGAGGACGAGGCGAGCACCAACCGGCTGCTGGCGCAGCGGGCCCGGCGGGTCGTGGTGGCCACCGACTCCTCGAAGATCGGCCGCCGCGCCTTCGCGCGTATCTGCGCCACGGGTGCCGTGCACACGCTGGTGACCGACGGCGGCGCCCCGCCCGCCGCGCTGGCCCGTTTCGCGGACGCCGGCGTGGAGGTCGTGACCGTCTGAGCCGACGCCGTCCGCGACGGCCCGGCAGCGAACGGCCCGGGGCCCGGCGAGCGCACAGCAGCGGCCCGGCAGGGGCACCGCAGGGGTCCCGGCGGCCCCGGTGAAGGCCTGGCCGGCGGTACGGCATGCTGGCGCGATGAGCGACGCGCCGACCACCCTCCTCCGCTGGCCCGCCGAGGGCCCCTCCGACGAGTCCCTGTCCGCCCTGCTCGCCGCGTACCACCTGCGGACGCAGGCCGAGAAGGGCGTTCCCGTCGGCAGCCCGGAGAACCTGCCGGCCCGCTACCGGGCCGAGGTGGAGGCCCCGAGGACCGCGTTCGCGGGTGACACCGTCCTGGTGGCGACGAGCGGTGGCACGGCTGCCGGCTGCGTCGTCCTGAGCGCACCGGCAGGCGCGCGGTCGGAGGTCAGGAGGCTCTGGACGGAGCCCGCCTTCCGCGGCCGCGGCATCGCCTCCGCCCTGATCCGCGCGTCGTTCGCCCTGTCCGCGGCGGCGGGCGCGGACACCGTGCGGCTGTCGGTGTGGAAATGGCGGACCGGTGCGATCGGGCTGTACGAACGGCTCGGCTTCACCGTGGCGGAGTCCTGGGACGAGCGGGACGGCCTGGTGTGCATGGAACGGGCGCTGTGAACTGCGCGGCCGCGCACCGGGCGCAGGCCTGAGGCGCCCGGGCAGCGCTCCCGGCCGGCCGGGCCGCGTACGGCGGCAACGCCACACCGCGGGGGGTGGGCGCGCCTGAACGGCGCTCGCCGGGCGTGCGCCGGCGCGGCACTCGCGGCTCGGCCCACGCGCCCGGTCGAGGAGACTCCCGCCCGGGCGGCTGCCACGCGGCCTCCCGGGCCCTGATCGGCCTTCCCGCGGCGAACGGCCCCCTGCTAGCGTGCGCCGATGGAGAACCTGGTCCCCGTCGCGTGGCCCCCCGCCCCGATCAGGACGGAGCGGCTCGTGCTGCGTGCGTCCGAGGCACGGGACCGTGCGGCCTTCGTCGAACTGCTCGCCTCGCCGGAGGTGCACACCTACCTGGGCGGTCCCCGTCCGCGTGCCGATCTCGAACGCGAACTGCCCGACGTACCCGAGTCGTGGCCCGGCAGCTTCGTCGTCGCACTCGACGGGGCGATGATCGGCCAGATCCTGCTGCGGAGGGTGCCCGGGGACCGCCGCCCGGCGGCTGCCGGGAAGGCCGATCTCGGCTACCTGTTCCTGCCGCGGGCATGGGGGTCCGGCTACGCGGCCGAGGCGTGCGGGGCGGCGCTCGGCTGGTTCGACGCCGCCTTCCCCGGCGAGCCGGTGGTGCTCGCCACCCAGTCCGCCAACGCCGCCTCCATGCGCCTCGCGGCGCGGCTGGGGTTCGCGGAGGTGGAGCGGTTTCGGGCCTGGGACGCCGAGCAGTGGCTCGGCCTGCGGCTGCCGGCCGGGACGTCCGACTGAAACGCCGGCGCCTGCCGCGACCTGGCGCACACGCAACAGTTACGACACCGTGATCGCGCTCGCGTCCGCTCCGGCACACGCCGCGGCCGTCGCCCCGGCGCCCCCGGCACACCCTGGCTCCTGACGCGAAACCCCAGGTCAGAGCCCACTTTTCGAGGACCGGCCGGCTGGCGGCAGGTCAGCGGCGGCCCTCACGGGACCGCTCCCCCGGGCGGCGGGGTGGGAGTCGCGGGGCGGCTGGTGCGGCTGTGAACAGCGGTGTCACACGTCCCCGAGAGCGCTCTCACGAATTCTTGACACCGGCTTCCCGCAGCCCGCAGGGTACGTCTGCAAGAGAGCGCTCTCACGCGCTCCGGGGATCCGTGGGGCTGCCGGTCCCGGGCCGTACGGAGCTCGCGGACAGTCGCGGAAGGTGGTCGTCGTCATGTCGTCGTTCAGGGTCGCGGGCAGTGAACTCACCGGCACCGCAACGGGGACCGCCACCGCCGCCGGCGCCCGCTTCCGCACCGGCTCGCCCGCGGACACGCGCCCGGGCCCCGGCGCCGGGCGGAGCCGCCGCACGTTCGCCGCGTCCACCGCGCCGGCCCCGGCCGCCCCGCCCGGGACGGCCCCCGCCTCCGCCGCCCGCGGGCAGGAGCGCCGGCCGGGCTCCCCCGAACCGGACTTCGGGCCGAACGTGCGGGTCTTCGGCCCCGCCACCCCCGCCGCCGAGATCCAGGCCGCGCTGGACGCCGCCGCCCGCCGGCAGGATGCGGGCGGCGGCTTCGCCTTCCTCTTCCGGCCCGGCACCTACGACGTGGACGCCCGGCTCGGCTCCTGCACCTCGATCGCGGGCCTGGGCCTGTCGCCCGACGACGTGACGATCAACGGCGCGGTGCGCGTCGAGGGCCGGCCGCAACCGGGCGGCGGGGGCGGCGCGCTCACCGCCTTGCCGTGCTCGGCGGAGAACCTGGCCGTCGGCCCCGCCGACGGGACCGGCCGGTGGGCCGTGTCGCAGGCCGCGCCGCCGCGCCGGGTGCACATCCGCGGGCAGCTGCTCCTCCCCCCGCGCCGGGGCGGTTCCACGAGCGGCGGCCACACCGCGGACCCGGCGGCCGGCAGCGGGGTCGTGAACGCCTCGCAGCAGCCGGGGCCGACGCGCGGCAGCACGGCCGCCGGCCGGCCCGACGGCGTCCGGGACCAGATCTTCCGCAGGTTCGCCGGCGCGCCGGGTCAGCCCTCCCCGCAGCCCCCGTGTCCCGCCGCGCCGGCCGCGCCGGTCAGCCGCGAGAAGCCCTTCCTCCACCTCGACGCGGCCGGGCGCTACCGGGTGTTCCTGCCCGCGCTGCGTTACGGCACGGCGGACGCAGGCCGGAGCGCGGGGCGCGTCCGGGGCACCTCGGTCCCGATCGAGCAGTTCTTCGTCGCGAAGCCCGCCGACTCGGTGGTCACCCTCAACCGGGCGCTGGCACAGGGCAAGCACCTGCTGCTGACCCCCGGCGTCTACCGGCTGACGGGCACGCTCAAGGTCACCTGGTCCGGCACGGTGGTGCTGGGCCTGGGCTTCCCGACGCTCGTCCCGGTCACCGGCGCGGTGGCGATGCGGGTGGAGAACGTCCGCGGGGTGCGCGTAGCCGGGCTGCTCTTCGACGCGGCCGGGGAGGAGCCGCCCGCGCTGCTGGAGATCGGCGGCCGCGGCAGGCGCAGTGACCCGCGGGACCCGACGTCGGTGCAGGACGTCTTCTTCCGGGTCGGCGCCGGGGGCCCGGGGCGTACGGGCAACGCGCTGGTGGTCGGCAGCGACGACGTACTGATCGACCACGTCCGGGCGTGGCACGCGGACCGCCCGGGCGCCGCGGCGCCGGTGGACGTCGTCCGCCACCCGTCGCCCTGACCGGCACGCGGACACCACGAGACGTCACGAGCCATTGCTGGTGGGGCAGTTGGTGTCGACCGGCGGCTCGCGGCTGCCTAGGATGGGAGTGCTCCAGCTCACTTTCACCTCGGCTGCGCCGGGCCGAAGATGCCGCGAGGATCCGATGGACGACGCCTCTGTCCCGCTGACGGACCGCATCGACGTCAACGTGCCGAGTGTGGCGCGGATGTACGACTACCTGATGGGCGGCAAGGACAACTACCCGGCGGACCGGGCGGCCACCGAGGAGCTGCTGGAGCAGGTCCCCAGCACCAAGGTGCTGGCCGTCAACAACCGGGCCTTCCTGCGCCGGGTGGTACGGCGGCTCGCCGAGGACTACGGCATCCGGCAGTTCGTCGACCACGGCTCGGGCCTGCCGACGCAGGACAACGTGCACGAGGTGGCCCAGCGGGTCGACCCGGAGTGCCGGGTCGTCTACATCGACAACGACCCGATCGTGCTCGCCCACGGGCGGGCGCTGCTGGAGCAGAACGCGAACACCGCCGTGATCCACGCGGACATGCGCGACACCGAGGCCGTGTGGTCGCACCCCGACGTCAAGCGGCTGATCGACACCGAGCAGCCGGTCGCGGTGCTCTTCGTGTCGGTGCTGCACTGCATCCCGGACCGCGACGACCCGGCGGGTGTGGTGCGGCGGGCGGCGGCGAAGGTGCCGCCGGGCAGTTTCCTGGTGGTGTGCCAGCTGGTGAGCGAGGACGAGGAGACCCGGCGCGGCGTCACGGAGTTCATGGACCGCACCACGGGCGGGAACTGGGGCGAGGTGCGGCGCGAGGCGGACGTCCTGCGCTTCCTCGAGGGCACCGAGCTGCTGGAGCCGGGACTGGTGGAGGTGTCGACATGGCGCCCGGACTCCGACCTGGCGCCGCGGCAGCCCAGCATGGAGTGGATCGAGTACGGCGGCGTCGGCCGTATCCGCTGACGGGCCCGTGGCGGCGGGCCCGTGCCCGCTGCCGCGGGGTCAGCGGTAGCGCTGGAGTGCCTGCTCCAGGAGCACCCGGCTGTCCGCCGGGGTCGCGGCGAGCGCGCTCAGCTCGTCCAGCGCGGCGCGGTAGTGGTCGACGTCGGTGAGCCGGTCGAGGTAGACCGCGCTCGTCATGTGCTCCAGGTAGACCATGTCCGGCAGGAAGCCCTGCGCGAAGCGGAGGTAGGTGACGGACGTCCCCGGGGTCGCGGCGGCGCTGGCGGCGTAGGAGGCGATCTGCAGCCGGACGCCGGGCTGCCGCAGCACCTCCAGGAGGTACGTCAGCTGCTCGCGCATCACGGCGGCGCCGCCGACCGGGCGGTGCAGCACCCCCTCGTCGACGAGCGCCCACAGCACGGGCGCGCCCGGCTCGGTCATCCGGCGCTGCCGCTCCAGTCGCAGCTCGACACGCCGGGCGTTCTCCTCCGGGGGCGCGAGCCGGTGGCCGCTCTCCACGACGGCGCGGGCGTACCGCTCGGTCTGGAGCAGGCCGGGGACGAACTGCGTCTCGTAGCTGCGCACCAGGTGGGCGTCCCGCTCCAGGCCGATGAGCTGCTGGAACCAGTCGGGCACGACCTCGCCGTAGGGCTGCCACCAGTCGGGGCCGGCGGCGCGCTGCACCAGGCGCCCGATCTCCGCGCGCTCGCCCTCGCCGACCCCGTAGAGCTGGAGGAGCTCGTCGACGTCGCGGACCTTGAGGGAGACGTGCGCGGTCTCCATGCGGCTGATCTTCGAGGCGTGGGCGCGGATGTGGGCACCGGCCGCGGCCGGGGAGCAGTTGCGGCTCTCCCGCAGGGCGCGCAGGTAGGAGCCGAGCACCCGGGACACGGCGCGGGAACCCATCTCGGGGCGGCGCTCGAACAGGGGTAAGGGCGAGGCGGGCTGCGGCAGTGCGGACATGCTGGCTCCCCGAGTGGTACCGGCCGGCCGGTACTGCTCCGCGAAGCCCGCGACCCGCCCCTGCGGGCGTCATTGCACGGGCTTCACACCGTGAAGGTGTCGAAGTCGCCGTCCTTGGCGCCCCCGACGAATGCGTTTATCTCCTCCCGCGTGTATACCAGAGCAGGCCCGTCGGGATAACGGGAATTGCGAACCGCAACCCCTCCGTCGGGAAGCCGCGCGAACTCCACGCAGTTGCCGCTCGGGTTGCTGCGAGCGCTCTTGATCCATTCCACTCCGGGAATGCTGCTGGCCCGGACGCCGTTGCCGAACTGCGCGCTCATCGCCGTACCGCCTCTCCTGCTCGATTCCGGCGGCCCGTCCGCCGCACGGGCACCGTCAGGCGCGTGCCCGCATCCGGGATCTACCCCGCAAGTGCAGCTGCAATTCCGGATGCAATTGCACACATTGCCGCGGGCAGGCGGGGCTGGTGCCGCCGCGTCAGGTGGCGACGGCGCCGAGCGAGACGAATGCGCAGATCAGCACGAAGAGGAGGGCCAGGAGCGGCCAGATGAAGCGCAGGTACTGGTCATAGCGGACCTTTGCCAGCGAGACGCCGCCGATCGTCACGGCCGTGGTGGGCACCCACAGGTTCATCCAGCCGCTCGCGGCCTGCCACGCGGTGACGACGACCGCGCGGGAGACGCCCGCGAAGTCCGCGAGCGGCGCGAGGATCGGCATCGCGAGGGTCGCGTGGCCGGACGTGGAGGGGATCAGGAAGGCCAGCGGCAGGTTGACGACGAAGACGACGACCGCGAAGACCGCGTTCGAGGACCCGGACACCGCGCCCTCGATGGAGTGCAGCACCGTGTCGGTCACCTTCGCGTTGTTCATGATCACCGTGACACCGCGGGCCAGCACGATGACCAGCGCGGGCGAGACGAAGTCCGCGGCGCCCTGCACGACGGTGGAGCTGAGCTTCTGCTCCCCCAGCCCCGCGAGCAGCCCGACGAGCACGGCCGCGACGACGAACAGCGCGGCGAGTTCGGCAAAGGACCAGTCCAGCTCCCAGCCGTACGGGAGGGCGTCGGCCCTGCCGGTGACCGCGCTCGACCAGGGCACCACCGAGAAGATCATGAAGACGAAGACCAGCACCACCGCGGCCAGCACCGTCCTGTGCCGCCGGGTCAGCTCGGGCGGCTCGCCCGCGCCCCGCTCGCCCTGCTCGCGGTCGCCGGGCAGGAAGCCGCTGACCGAGCGCTCGGGGCGGCGCTGCACCCGGCGGCCGTAGCGGACGACGTAGGCGACCGTCACGGCCGTCAGCACGATCCACATCAGGGAGCGCAGCACGATGCCGTCACCGAGGGAGATGCCGGCGGCCGAGGAGGCGACGCCGGTCGCGAACGGGTTGACGGTGGAGCACAGCACACCGACGCCCGCGCCGAGGATGATCGTGCCGGTGGCGACCATCCGGTCGTAGCCGAGCGCGAGCATGAGCGGCACGATCAGCCCGTAGAAGCCGAGGGTCTCCTCGGCGAAGCCCTCGACCGTGCCGAGCACCGAGAAGACGACCATGATGCCGGCGATCAGCAGCGCGCCGCGCGTGCGCAGCGCGTGCGCGAGCCGGGCGATGCCGCGGTCCAGGGCGCCGGTCGCGAAGACCACCGTGATGAAAGCGCCGATGGCCAGTACGAAGAGGAAGACGCCCGCGCTGCCGTAGAGGTCGCCGGTGTTGTCGGGCCCGACCGCGCCGGTCCTGGTGTCCTGGATGCCGTAGAGGCCGTTGACCGGCGAGAGGAAGAGGTCCTTGAGGCGGCCGCCGAAGCTCAGTCCGGAGGGCACGTGGTGGTAGGTGCCCTGGACCGGCTTGCCGTCGGCGTTGCGGCGGTACTCGCCGGACGGGATCGCGAAGGCCAGCGCCCACACCGCGATCGTGACGAGGGCGAGGATCGTCAGCGCGCTGGGGAAGGTGAAGCGGCGCCTTTCACCGGGCCCCTCCCCGCCGCCCTCGCCGCCGGGGCCGCCGCCTGGCGGCGGGCCCGCGGCGCCGGCCCGCGTGCCGGGACCGGCCGCCGCGGCGCTCACCGCCGGCCGCCCGCCGCCTTGAAGTCGGCGGCGTACTCGCGCAGGAAGGCCGCCTCGGCGATGACGGCGCCGCGCAGTTCGGAGAACAGCACCCGCTCGTTGGGCGCGTGCAGATTGCACATGCTGTCCTGCGCGCCGAAGAGCAGCACCTCCGCGTCCGGCACGGCCCTGGCGAGCCCGTTGACCAGCGGGATGGACCCGCCGCTCGCCGCGAGCCGCGCCTCGCTCCCCCAGCCCTCGCGCAGCGCGGCACGCGCCGCCCGGTAGGCGGGTCCGTCGGTGGCCGGCTCGAAACCGGGTCCCGTGTCGCCCGGGGTCACCGTCAGCTCGATCCCGTACGGGCGGTGCTCGCGCAGGTGCCGCACGAGCGCCTCGGTGGCCTCCCGCGGGTCCTGCTGCGGGTGCACCCGCAGGTTGAGCTTGGCGCGCGCGTACGGGACGACGGCGGAGGCCGCGCCGTCGACGGCCGGGGCGTCCAGGCCGATCACGGTGACCGCCGGGCCGCTCCACAGCCGCTCGCCGAGACTTCCGCTGCCGGTCAGCGGGACCCCGCCGGCGACGGTGGCCAGCTCACGGAACTCCTCCTCGGTGTACGACGCGCCCCGCCACTCCTCGCGGCGCAGCCCCTGCACCGCGACGTCGCCGCGCTCGTCGTGCAGCCCGGCGAGCGCGCGCAGCAGCGCGAGCAGCGCGTCGGGGGCGGCGCCGCCGAATTCGCCGCTGTGCCGGGCCTCGGCGAGGGTGCGGACCTCCACCACGACCTCGGCGACCCCGCGCAGCCCGGTCGTCAGGGTCGGGGTGCCGGGCCGGAGGTTGCCCATGTCGGCGATCACCATCGCGTCGCACGCGAAGCGCGCGGGGTCGGTCGGGGGGTAGTCGTCGAAGGCGCTGCCGTACTCCTCCTGGCCCTCCAGGACGATCTTCAGCCCGGTCGGCGGGCGGCCCCCGTAGGCCCGCAGCACCCCGATGTGGGCCATGACGTTGGACTTGTCGTCGGCGATCCCGCGCGCCCGCAGGCCGCCTTCGACGGGCGTGGGCTCGAACGGCGGGGAGAGCCACAGGGACACGTCGCCGGGCGGCTGGACGTCGTAGTGGCCGTAGAGCAGCACGGTCGGGGCGTCCGGGGCGGGCGGCGGCACCTCGGCGTAGATCACCGGTGCGGTGTCGGGCAGGTCGATGCGCTCGACGTGCCCGACACCGGCGTCCCGCAGCAGCTCGACGAGCAGGTCGTGCGCGCGTTCGACCTCGGCGCGGGGGTAGCCGGGGAAGGCGATCGAGGGGATCGCGGCGAGCCGGGCGAGGTCGGCGGTGAGCCCGTCCATGAGGCTGTCCACCGTGCTGCTGAGGTCCATCGGTTCTCCCCGGGCCGGCTGGTCCGTGCCCGGGCCCGGGCACGGCTGTCCACCCCAGACCCTTGCGCACGCCGCGCCGCCCGTGCAGCCGGGGTGGGCCGAACGGGCGGCGGGCGGCCCGCGCTCAGGCCGCGCGCAGCTCCAGCAGCAGCGCCTGGCCCGGGTTCAGCGTCGGCATCGGCAGCCCGGCGTGCACCGCCACGGCGCCCGGCAGCGGCACCCAGCCCTCCAGCGCGGCGGTGAACCACGCGGGTCCGTCGTTCTGGTGCAGCGACGGCAGCCCCGGCTCGGTGCGGATCCGCACCCGGTAGGCGGTGCCCGGGTCCAGGCCCGGCAGCGGCACGCGCCCTGACTGGCCGTCGGCCGAGGTCGCGGTGCGGGCCCAGCAGTAGACGGCGGCGGAGGCGTCGGGCGCGACCACGCCGTGCAGCAGCACCGCGTCGTCGGGGAGGTCGGCGCGCACCTGCCGGCCGCCGTGCAGCAGCGGGCGCAGCTCGCGGTAGAGCGCCGTCCAGTCCGTGATGCGCGCGAGTTCCCCGGGCTCGCAGGCGGTGAGGTCCTGCTCGATGCCGGGGTGGCCGAACAGGCTGGTCACCAGCCGGAAGGAGGCGGCGGTCACCCGGCCGGTGGTGTGGCTCTCGGCGGTGGCGACGTGGGCGCCCATCAGCTCGGGGGGCAGCAGCTGGCCGGTCCAGCGCTGGATGGCCTGGCGCTCGACCGGGTCGTTGCAGTCGGAGGTCCAGACCCGGTCGGTGCGGGCGAGGATGCCGAGGTCGATCCGGGCGCCGCCGGAGGCGCAGCTCTCGATCTCCAGCCCGGGGTGGCGGGCCCGCAGGGTGTCGAGCAGCCGGTAGAGGGCGACGACCTGGGCGTGGCCGGCGGGTCGGTCGCCGGGGCCGTGCACGGCCTCGTGCAGGTCCCGGTTGTGGTCCCACTTCAGGTAGCCGATGCCGTGGTCCTCGACGAGCGTGCCGATCCGCTCCAGCAGGTACGCCCAGGCGTCCGGGTGGGCGATGTCCAGCACGTACTGGTGGCGGGAGGTGGGGCCGAGGCCGCGGGCGGGGCCGAGGATCCACTCCGGGTGGGCGCGGGCCAGGTCGGAGTCGGGGTTGACCATCTCCGGCTCGAACCACAGCCCGAAGTCCATGCCGAGCGCGCGGACGTGGTCGGCGAGCGGGGCGAGGCCGTCCGGCCACACGGCGGGGTCGACGTACCAGTCGCCGAGGCCCGCGGTGTCGGCGCGGCGGCCGGTGAACCAGCCGTCGTCCAGTACGAAGCGCTCCACGCCCACCTCGGCGGCCCGGTCGGCCAGGCGGCGCAGCCGGTCGAGGTCGTGGTCGAAGTAGACGGCCTCCCAGCTGTTGAGGACGACGGGCCGGGGGGTTCGCGGGTGGCCCGGGCGTGCGCGCAGCAGGGTGTGGAAGCGGTCGGCGAGCCCGTCGAGCCCGGCGCCCGACCAGGCGAAGTGGCAGACGGGGGTGCGGTAGCTGTCGCCGGGGGCGAGGCGGATCTCGCCGGGCCGCAGCAGCTCGCCGCCGCCGAGGACGCCGCCGTGCACGCCGGCGCCCTCGGGCAGCCGCTCGGCGAGGTAGCGCTGGTCGCCGCTCCAGGCGACGTGCACCGCCCACACCTCGCCGGTGCGGAAGCCGAAGCCGGGCACCCCGGCGGCGAGGAGGTAGGGCGAGTCCGCGCCGGGCTTGCCGCGGCGCGCCTCGCGGACGTGGCTGCCGTGACCGAGCGGGCGGCGCTGCGGCACCCGCTCGCGGCTCCATTTGCCGGTGAAGTCCAGCAGTTCGGTGGCCCGTCCGGGCAGCGGCAGCACGGTGGTGACGCGCGCGAGGTCGTACGGCTCGGGTCCGGCGTCCGCCCGGCGCGTCAGGGTGGCGGACGCGGCGAGCACGCCGGAGGGTTCGAGGCGGTAGGTCAGCTCGGTGTCGAGGCCGGTCGTGGCGTCGGTGAGCGACAGGACGATCGTGCCGCCGCCTTCCGCGGACTCCTCGTGCGTGGCGCCGGTGAGCACCGGCCCGGGCGCGGCGGCGCCGCCCGCCACGTGGCCCTCCTGCGCGGGGGTGCCGGACCAGCCGTCGGCCTCGGTGGGCCAGACGGTCAGCCGGCGCGGCACGTCGAGGGCGTTGTTGAGCACCGCCTGGTCGGCGGTCAGGGCGAGCGCGGCGGCGTCCGCCTCCGCCAGGGCGCCGAGGTCGGCGCCCCAGTGCAGTACGCGCGGCACCGGCTCGGTCAGTTCCACGACGAGCGCGGTGCCCGCGGCCCGCAGGGCGAGGACACGGGCGGTGGGTGTGGGCATGGGGAGTCCTCTCAGTCCTCGCGTTCGATCATGGTGAATCTAGGGCGCTTTTCGTTCGACGGTCAACAGATTCCAACGCAAGGACAGGATCTCCGGCGGCCCCCGCCCCGCGGTACGGTGCCGGGCATGACCTCAGCCGCAGCACGCACTCCCGGACCGGTGACCGCCGACGACGTCACCGAGGCCGTCCGCCTGTCGATCACCGCCCTGCGCGGAGCCCCCGGGGACGGCTGGGACTCACCGGCGGGCGACCTGACATGGACGTGCTGGCAGACGGCGGAGCACCTGGCCGACGACCTGTTCGCCTACGCGCTGCAACTCGGGCCGCAGCAGCCGCCGCTGACGACCCATGTGCCGGTCTCCTGGCGCCGCGAGTTCCCCGGCGGGCCGGCGAGCACGATCTTCGTGGAGCGCGCCGAGGGCACCGAGGGCCTGCTCCAGGTACTGGACGGCTGCGGCGCGCTGCTGGCGGCGATGGTGCGGGTGACCCCGCCGGAGGTGCGCTCCCACCACGTCTTCGGCGCCGCCGACCCCGAGGGCTTCGCGGCGATGGGCGTCGTCGAGACCCTCGTCCACGTCCACGACATCGCCGCCGGGCTGGGCCTGCCGCCTTTCACCCCGCCGGCCGCCCTGTGCGCCCGCACCCTGCACCGCCTCTTCCCCCACGCCCCCGGGGACGCCGAGCCCTGGCCCGCCCTGCTGTGGTCGGCCGGCCGCGTCGCCCTGCCGGACCACCCGCGCCAGGAGAAGTGGCGCTGGTACGGGGAGCCGCGCGGCTGACCTTCCCCCGGGCCCCTCAGGGCAGCCGCGCCGCGGACGCGGGGGAGAGCAGCGGGGCCAGCAGGTCACCGTGGGCGGCCAGGCGGGCCGGGATGTCGGCGATCGTGAAGGCCAGGTCGGCGGGCGAGGCCGCGGACTCCACCTCGTCCCAGGACAGCGGCGTGGACACGGTGGGCTCGGGGCGGGCGCGGACGGTGTAGGGCGTCGCGGTGGTCTTCTTGCGGGAGTTCTGCGACCAGTCGAGGAAGACGCGTCCGGTGCGGTCGGCCTTCGCCATGCGGGAGACGACCCGGTCGGGGTGGGCGCGCTCCAGCTCGCGGGCGACGGCGCGGGTGTAGTCCGAGGCCTGTTCGGCGTCGGCGTCGCGCAGCGCCGCGTAGAGGTGCAGGCCCTTGGAGCCGCTGGTCTTCGCCCAGGCGCGCAGCCCGTCCGCGGCGAGCCGGTCGCGCAGCAGCAGGGCGATCTCGCAGCAGTCGACGACGGTCCGCCCCGGCCCGGGGTCGAGGTCGACGACGAGGCGGTCCGCGGTGCCGGGCGCCCCCGACCGCCACTGCGGGGTGTGGATCTCCACGCACGCCAGGTTCGCCGCCCACATCAGCGTGGCCAGGTCGTTGACCTGGACCTGCGGCATCAGCTCGCCGCTCTTGCGCGGCGTCTCGGACGTCGCCACCCAGTCGGGCGTACCGGCGGGAGGGCGTTTCTGGAAGAAGCGCTGCCCCTGCACGCCGTCCGGGGTGCGTACGAAGCTCACCGGACGCCCGGCGCAGTGCTGGATCAGGGCGTCGGCCACCGTCGCGTAGTAGTGCAGCAGCTCGCCCTTGGTGGTCCCGGTGTCCGGCCACAGGACCCGGTCGAGGTGGCTGAGGGTGATCCGGCGGCCCCCGACCTCGGTGATCGGCATATCCTAAAGATCCCATATCCGGATCAAAGGGACATGCCATGCGCAGCGTCTGGAGCGGAACCCTCGCCTTCGGCCTGGTCTCCATCCCGGTGAAGCTCGGATCCGCGGTGTCCAGCCACAAGATCAGCTTCCGGCAGATCCACCTGGCCGACCAGGGCCGGGTGCGCTACCAGAAGACCTGCGAGCTGGACGAGGAGGTGCTGTCCTCCGCCGAGATCGGCCGCGCCTTCGAGACCCCCGACGACGAACTCGTCGAGGTCACCGACGCCGAGCTCCAGGCACTGCCGCTGCCGACCGCCAAGACCATCGAGGTGAGCGGCTTCGTCGACACCTCCCGCATCGACCAGATGCAGCTGGACACGCCCTACTTCCTCGCACCCTCCTCCCCCACCGCGAACAAGCCGTACGTCCTGATGCGCGAGGCGCTCTCCCGCTCGGGCAAGGCGGCGGTCGGCAAGTTCGCGATGCGCAACTCCGAGCACCTGGCCCTGATCACCGCGCGCGGCGACGTCCTGCTGCTCCAGACGCTGCGCTGGCCCGACGAGCTGAACCCGGCGGCCGACGCGGCGCCGCGCGGCAAGGTCACCATCTCCGACAACGAGCTGAAGCTCGCCGACACCCTCATCGACGCCCTGGGCGAGGCCGACCTGGCCGCCTACCACGACGAGTACGCGGCGGCGGTGGAGGCGCTGGTCACCGCGAAGCTGGAGGGCGCCGAACCGCCCACGGCCGGGGGCGGGACCGGCGGCGGGCAGGTCGTGGACCTCATGGCCGCCCTCCAGGCCTCGGTGGACCAGGCCCACGAGGGCCGCGCGAAGAGCGGGCGCGGCAAGGACGCGACGGTGACGGACATCGGTGACCGGCCGGGAAAGGGTGCCGGTACCGGCACCGGCAAGCGTCCCGCCAGGAAGGCCGCGGCGAAGAAGACGGCGGCCAGGAAGACGGCGAAGAAGGCCCCCGCGAAAAAGACCCCCGCCAAGAAGACCGCGGGCCGCCGGAAGGCGAACTGAGACGGCGGTCGCGCGACCCGCGGAAAAAACGACAGTCCACTTTCATTTGACATCACTCTCCGATCTGGGAGTCTACTGTCAACAAACAGTCGACTCCCCCGGAGGCCGCCATGTCCGCGCCCACCCCTCCTCCGCCGCCGCTCGCGGCGTCACCACGCCGCTGGTGGGTGCTGGCGGCACTGACGCTGAGCGTGCTGACCGTCGCCCTCGACGGCACCGTCGTCACCGTCGCGCTGCCCACACTGTCCGGTGAACTCGGCGCCGACAGCGCCCAGTTGCAGTGGATCAACGGCGGCTACCTGCTGGCGCTGTCGGTCGGCATGCTCCCCGTCGGGCTGCTCGGCGACCGCTACGGGCACCGCAGGATCCTGGTCGCCGGTGTCACGCTCTTCGGTCTCGCCTCCCTCGCCGGGACCCAGGCCGGCAGTCCCGGGCAGCTGATCGCGATACGCGCCGTGCTCGGGCTGGCCGCCGCGATGATCATGCCGGTGTCGATGGCGGTGCTGCCGCAGGTCTTCGGCCCCGAGGAGGTGCCCAAGGCCGTCGGCGTGTGGACGGCGGCCACCGCCCTGGGCCTGCCCGTCGGCCCGCTGGTCGGCGGCTGGCTGCTGAACCACTTCTGGTGGGGCTCGGTCTTCCTGTTCAACGTGCCGCTGTTCGCCGTCGCGCTGGCCGCGTGCCTCCTGCTGCTGCCCGCCGGGGAGCCGCGCGACCGGGCCGGCGCCGCGCCCTTCGACGTCACGGGCACCCTGCTCAGCGGGCTGGGCATCACCGGCCTCGTGTACGGCACGATCCTGGTGCCCGGCCACGGGTGGGGCAGCGCGAAGGTGCTGGCCGGGATCGCCGGCGGCGCCGTGCTGCTCGTGGCCTTCGTCGTGCAGCAGCGCCGCCACCCCTTCCCGCTGGTGGACACCGCGCTGTTCACCGACCCCCGGTTCCGCTGGGGCACGCTCGTCGCCGTCTTCGTCAACTTCGCCGTCATGGGCATCCTCTTCGTGGTGCCGCAGTACCTCCAGGCGGTCCTGGGGCACGACGCGCTCGGCACCGGGCTGCGGATCCTGCCGCTGATCGGCGGGCTGATGGCGGCCGCCGCCCTGAGCGAGCAGCTCGTCCCGCGGCTCGGCGCCCGCGTCGTGGTGCCCGCCGGGCTGCTGGCGCTCGCGGTGGGCACGCTGCTGGGAGCGGCCACCGGCGGCGGCGCCGGGTACGGCTACGCGGCGCTGTGGCTGACGCTGACGGGGCTGGGCTTCGGGCTCGCGACCGTCCCCGCGACCAGCCTGGTGATGGCCTCGCTGCCCGCCGGGGCCTCCGGACGGGGCACCAGCCTGCTGGAGACGGTGCAGCAGGTCGGCGGGGTGCTGGGCGTCGCGGGGCTCGGCAGCCTGCTGAGCGCGGGGTACCTGGCCCGGCTGCACGTGCCCGGGCTGTCCGCCGCGGACACCGGCCGGGCCCGCGACTCGGTCAGCGGCGCCGACGAGGTCGCCGCCCGGCTGGACGACCCGCGCCTGGCGGACACCGCGCACCGCGCCTTCCTGCACGGCATGGGGCTGGCGCTGCTGGTGTGCTGCGCCATCGCCGTGGCCGGCGCGGTGCTCGCCGCGCTGTTCCTGCCCGGGCGCGCCGCCGCCGGGCGGACCGTGACGGACGGCGGGGACGGGCGGGCCACCGTACCGGAACCGGCCGGCCCGACCGGGGCGGTGGATGCGGCGGGCTCCCCGGGGGCCGGGTTGGCGGGAGCCGTGCCCGAGCGCGGAGAATCACCGGCATGAACGCCAAGGAGACCCCCGCCGCGCCGGAGACGAGCCTGCGGGAGCGCAAGAAGCGGCGCACCCTCGCGACCATCCGGCGCGAGGCCTTCCGCCTCTTCGCGGCCCAGGGCTACGAACGCACCACCGTGGAGCAGATCGCCGCCGCGGCCGAGGTCTCCCCCAGCACGTTCTTCCGCTACTTCCCGACCAAGGAGGACGTCGTCCTCGACGACGACTACGACGCCGCGCTCGCCGACGCGCTGCGCGCCCGCCCGCCCGGCGAACCGGTCGTCGACAGCCTGCGCGTCGCGCTCACGGACTCGCTCGGGCGGCTGCTGGAGGCCGATCGGGACGAACTGCTGCTGCGTACCCGGCTGGGCTTCACCGACCCGGCACTGCGGGCCCGCTCCTGGGACGAGCTGATCCGCAGCCAGGACTCGGTGGCCGAGGTGATCGCGGAGCGCAGCGGCCGCGCCGCGGACGACCTGGACGTGCGGTGCACCGCCGCCGCCCTCATGGCGGTCTCCACCGCGGTGGTGCGCCACTGGGTCGAGCACGACGGCCAGGTGGACCTGGTGCCGCTGTACGACCGGCAGTTCGCGTTGCTCTCCGCGGGCCTGCGGCTCTGACCCCCCGCCCGGCCCGTACGCGTCCGGCGGACGGGACGCCGGGGCCGTGCGGAAGATCTTGCGGCCGGATCGGGTTGCACCACTGGTGAGCGCCGGCCGGCCCGGCGCAGAAACGGAGCAGCAGCGCGACCATGTCGACCAGCCTCGAATCCGCCCAGCCGGCGCGTCCGGCACCTGCCGCGCACCCCCTGGACAACCCGGTGTGGGCCGCGCTGAACGGCCCGCAGGCCGCTCTCGCCGTCGCCGCCGGTTCCGCGGCCCGCTTCCACCCCGAGGTGTCGCCCTTCGTGGCCGTCGCCGATCCGGACGACCCACGGGGCTGGGCCGATCTGGCCGCGCTCGTCGGCGGCGGCAACGCCTTCGCCTTCACCGGGGCCGAGGCGCTGCCCGGCGGGTGGGAGACCGGCTGGGCGGGGCAGGGGGTGCAGATGGTCGGCAGTGCCGTCACCGCCGTGACCGACGACGAGGCGGAGCCGCTGGGCCCCGCGGACGTCCCCGAGATGCTGGAGCTGGTGGCACGGACCAAGCCGGGCCCGTTCGCGGCCCGCACGGTCGAGATGGGCGCCTACTACGGCATCCGCCGGGAGGGCCGGCTCGTCGCGATGGCCGGCGAGCGGATGCGGCCGCCGGGCTGGACGGAGATCAGCGCGGTGTGCACCGACCCGGAGCACCGCGGCCAGGGCCTGGCCTCGCGGCTCGTGCTGCACACCGCGGCGGGCATCGCGGCCCGCGGCGACACCCCGTTCCTGCACGCCGCCGCGGTCAACACCGGGGCCATCAGGCTGTACGAGTCGCTGGGCTTCTCCCGGCGCCGCGAGGTGCACTTCCATTTCTCGAAGGTCCCCGCCGGCACCGCCCGCTGAACGCCCGAGACCGCACCGACCACCGAGCACGGGAGCACCGGATGCCCACCGCGTACGTCCACACCGCCTTCGGCGGGCCCGAGACCGAGACCTTCGCCGACCTGCCGCGCCCCGTGCCCGGCCCCGGGCAGCTGCTGGTCGCCGTACGCGCCGCCGGGGTGAACCCGGTCGACTGGAAACGGCGCGAGGGCTACCGGCGGGCGGGCGGCCCGGCCACCGAGCTGCCGGCGGTCTTCGGCAGCGAGGCCGCCGGCGTCGTCGTGGAGGTGGGGCCGGAGGCCGAGGGCTTCGCGCCCGGCGACGAGGTCTTCGGCCACGCCGGGAGCGGCGGCTACGCCGAACTGACGCTGCTGCCCGCGGCCGGCACCGCGCACAAGCCCGCCGCGCTGGCGTGGACCGACGCGGCCGCGCTGCCGGTCGCCGCCGCGACCGCGTACGACGCGCTCGTCGGGCTCGCGCTGCCGGAGGGGGCCACCGTGCTGGTCAACGGCGTCGGCGGCGGGGTCGGCGTGGCCGCGGCGCAGATCGCCCGGCACCTCGGCCTGAAGGTCGTGGGCACCGCGAGCGAGGCGAAGCGGGCCTTCACCGAATCGCTGGGCGCGGTGCACGTCGCCTCCGGTCCCGGTGTGGCCGAGCGGGTCCGCGTCGCGGCGCCCGGCGGGGTGGACGCGATCCTCGACCTGGTCGGCGGCGAGCCGCTGCGCGAGCTGGCGGTCCTGCTGGGCGACCGCTCGCGGCTGGTCAGCGGGGCCGACAAGGAGGGCGCCGCCGAGCTGGGCGGGTCGGCGATCGTCCGCGAGCGCACGGCGGCGGTGCTGGACGCGGTGGCCGCGCTCGTGGTCGACGGCGTCCTGGACCCGTACGTGACGCGGACCTTCCCGCTCGACGAGGCGGGGGCCGCGCTGCGGGCGGTGGAGCAGGGCCACACCCGCGGCAAGATCGTCCTCACGGTCGGCGGCTGAGGGTCTCCCTCAGCCGCCCCGGCCCCGCCGTACCGGGCGGTCCGGCGGGGCCGGGGCGGTGGGGAAGGACGTCCGCACCAGCTCCCAGGCGTCCGCGACCGGGCCGACGTGCCCGAGCTTGTCCGGGTTGACGACCGTGCGGATGGCCTGGACGCGGCCGTCGGCGACGTCGAGGGTCCAGGTGTTGATGACCTTGCCGTCCCGGTCGCGGAAGATCGCCCCGGGCTGGCCGTTGAGCCGGTGCGGCTCCAGCCCGGCGCCGAGCGCGGTGAAGGAGCCGGCGAGGGCGGCCAGCACCCGGGTCACCCGGGCGGCGCCGACGACGGGGGTGAGGAAGTTCGGGCCCTTCCCGCCGCCGTCGGCGACCATCCGCACGTCGGCGGCGAGCATGTCCCGCAGGGCCTCCACGTCGCCGTCCCGGAAGGCGCCGAGGAAGCGCCCGGCCAGCTCCTCGCGGCGGCGCCGGTCGGCCTCGAAGCGCGGGCGGCCCGCGTCCATGTGGCGGCGGGCGCGTACCGCCAGCTGCCGGCAGGCGGCCTCGGACCGCCCCACGGCCGCGGCGACCTCCGGGAAGCCGAAGCCGAAGACCTCGCGGAGCACGAAGACGGCGCGCTCCAGCGGGCTGAGCCGCTCCAGCAGCAGCAGCGCGGCCATCGACACCGAGTCGGCCAGCTCCGCCGAGCGCGCCGGGTCCTCGTACGGATCGGCGAGCAGCGGTTCGGGGAACCACGGGCCGACGTACTCCTCACGGCGGACCCGGGCCGAGCGGAGCACGTCGATCGCGATCCGGGTGACCACCGCGGACAGGTAGGCACGCGGCGAGTCGGGCCGGACGGGTGAGGACCGGTGCCGCAGCCATGCCTCCTGCACGGCGTCCTCGGCCTCGCTGACGCTGCCGAGGATCCGGTAGGCGATCGAGAACAGCAGCGGCCGCAGCTCCTCGAACTCCTCGGCGGGCGTCACCCCTGAAGCTCCGTCCGGAAGCCCTCCCGCCACGAGGGGTGGCGCAGCTCCCAGCCCAGCTCGCGCCGGGCCTTGGCGTTGGAGAAGCCGCGGCCCTCCGTCATCATGATCACCGCCTGGTCGCCGGCCAGCAGCCGGGCCAGCCACACCGGCACCCGCCGCGGCGGCCGGGCCCCGGCGCATTCCGCCAGGTGGGGCAGCCACTCGGCGGCGGGGGCGGGCTCGTCGTCGACGATGTTGAAGACCCCGCGTGCCTTCTGCTCCACGGCCAGCACGGTCGCGCTCGCCGCGTCGTCGAGGTGGATCCAGGAGCTGTGGCCCTGGGCCCTGCCGACCAGCGGGTACTGCCGCTTGCGGACCAGCGTGACCTGGTCGTCGATGGCGCCGGGCCCGTAGAAGGCGCCGTAGCGCAGCACCGCGCCGCCCGCCGCGAGCACCGCCCGCTCCACGTGCGCCAGCACCTCCATGCCGTGCTGGGCGGCAGTGCCGGGGAGCAGGTCGAGCGGGTCCTCCTCGGTCTTGACCCAGCCGCCCTCGCGCAGGCCGTTCCAGCTGGCGTAGCCCTGCGCGACGACGTGCGGGACACCTGCCTCGGCGGCCGCGGCGAGCAGGTTGTCGGTGCCCTCGCCGCGCAGCCGGTTGGTGGCGGCGAACCAGCGGTCCGGGTGCTTGATGTCGGGCCTGCCCGCGTGCGCCGGGGAGATCGCCGTCATCTGGTGGACGACCGTGTCGGGCCGGGCGCGCGCCACCGCGGCCCGTATCGAGGCGGCGTCGAGGCCGTCCATGACGACGCCCTCGGCGCCCAGCCCGCGCAGCAGGTCCAGTTTCGCCGGGCTCGTCGTCGTGGCCGTGACCTGGTGGCCGCCGGCCACCAGCTGCGGCACGAGCCGCCGCCCGAGCACCCCGGTCCCGCCCGCCACGAACACCCGCATGTCGCTCACCTTCCCGGTTCCCTCGCCGTCCACCGTCCCCCGGGGTATGACGAGGCAGCCCCGCCGACTGTGACACGGGCGGCGGGCCCGGGGACACGGCGGCGCGCCGCGCCCGGCTCAGCGGTGCGAGCGGCGGCGCAGGGCGGGGTCGGAGAGCGCCGGCGGGGCGTACCCGGCGTCGCGGGCGACGAGGTGGACGCCGGGCGGCACGACGACGGCGACGAGGTCGGCGCGGTGGCGCGGGCAGGAACCGGCGAGCCGGGGGAGCCGGCCGCCCGGCGGCAGGGCCGGGCCGGCCGCCGCGGCGGCCGGCCCGGGTGCGGTGTCCGTACAGTCCGTCACGAAACCTCCGGGAGTGCGATGCCGAGGTGCCCGGCGCCGGTGGCGCCCGCCGGCTCGAAGAGCCGGTTGGCGGGGCGCGGCAGCCCGTAGTGCTCGCGCAGGGTGCGGCCGGTGTACTCGGTGCGGAACAGGCCGCGCTCCTGGAGGATCGGCACGACCCGGTCGACGAACAGCTCCAGACCGGACGGCAGCACCGCGGGCATGATGTTGAAGCCGTCGGCGGCGCCCGCCTCGTACCACTCCTCGATGGTGTCGGCGACCTGCACCGCGGTGCCGGCGAAGGTGCGGTGGCCGCGGCCGCCACCGAGCCGGCCGATGAGCTGACGGACGGTCAGCCGCTCGCGCCGGGCCAGCTCCACGATGAGGGTGAAGCGGCTCTTGGCGCCCTCGATCTCGTCCTCGCCGGGGATGTCCGCGGGCAGTTCCTCGTCGAGCTCCAGCCGCTCGGGGTCGATGCGGAGGGTCTTGGAGAGCTGGTGTACGGCGTACTCGGGGCGGATCAGCCGGTCCAGCTCGTCGTCGAGGGCGTGAGCCTGCTCCTCGGTGTCGCCGATGACGGGGACGATGCCGGGCAGGATCTTGATGCCCTCGGGGTCGCGGCCCAGGGCGGCGGCGCGCTGCTTGACGTCCTTGTAGAAGGCGACGGCCTCTTCGAGGGTCTGCTGGGCGGTGAAGACCGCCTCGGCGTAGCGGGCCGCGAAGTCCTTGCCGTCCTCGCTGGAGCCGGCCTGCACCAGGAGCGGGTATCCCTGCGGGGAGCGCTGCACGTTGAGCGGTCCGTCCACCCGGAAGTACGTGCCCCGGTGGCCGACCTTGCGCACCTTGTCCGCCCGCGCGTGGACGCCGGCCGCCTTGTCGGCCACGACCGCGTCGTCGGCCCAGCTGTCCCACAGCTTGGTCGCGACGTCCACGAACTCGGCGGCGCGCAGGTAGCGGTCGCGGTGCAGCGGGGTGTCGTCGAGGCCGAAGTTGCGGGCCGCGTCGGCACCCGCGGTCGTCACGATGTTCCAGCCCGCGCGGCCGCCGGAGATGTGGTCCACCGAGGCGAACCGGCGGGCGAGGTTGTAGGGCTCGTTGTAGCTCGTGGAGGCCGTCGCGATGAGGCCGATGTGCTCGGTGGCCGCGGCGAGCGCCGTCAGCAGCACCGTGGGCTCCAGTTTGCTGCCCGGGCGGCGGCCCGGATCGCCCATCAGCACGGGGCTGTCGGCGAGGAAGAGCGAATCGAGCCTGCCACGCTCGGCGATACGGGCCAGTTCGCGGTAGTGGTCGAGGTCGGTGCCGCCGGAGGCGGGGCTCTCCGGGAGCCGCCAGGCGGCCTCGTGGTGACCGACGGACATCAGGAAGGCGTTGAGGTGCAGCGGCTTGCGGTCAGTCCTGGCGGTCATGGTCCTTCTTCTCCTGGTCGTGGCCGAGCGCGCGGGCGGGCGCCGCGGAGGCGGCGAGGGGGACGGGGCGGGGGCGCGCCGGGTGGGCGGGGGCCGCGGCGCGGGTGTGCGGCACGGGGGCGTCGGGCAGCTCCACGCCGAGTGCGGCGAGGAGGGTGTCGCGGTACTCCTGGAAGCGCGGGTCGCGGCGGCTGCGGGGGCTGGGCAGGTCGACGGTGAGGTCCACCGCGATGCGGCCCTCCTCCAGCACCAGGACGCGGTCGGCGAGCTCCACGGCCTCGTCCACGTCGTGCGTGACGAGCAGCACCGCGGGGCGGTGCCGTTCGTACAGCTCGCGCAGCAGGCCGTGCATCCGCAGCCGGGTCAGCGCGTCGAGCGCCCCGAACGGCTCGTCGGCCAGCAGCAGTTGCGGCTCGCGGACGAGGGCCCGGGCCAGGGCGGCGCGCTGCTGCTCGCCACCGGACAGCTCGTGCGGCCAGGACCGCTCGCGCCCTTCGAGGCCGACCTCGGCGAGGGCGGTGCGGCCGCGCTCGCGGGCCTGCCTGCCGCGGATGCCGAGCACCACGTTGTCCAGCACCCGCATCCAGGGCAGCAGCCGGGAGTCCTGGAAGGACAGCGAGACCCGCTCCGGCACGCTCAGCTCGCCGGAGCCGGCCACCCCGTGGTCGAGCCCGGCCACCGCCCGCAGGAGCGTGGACTTGCCGGAGCCGCTGCGGCCCAGCAGCGCGATGAACTCGCCCTGCCCCACGGTCAGGTCCAGGTCCCGCAGCACGTCCCGGTCGCCGAAGGACCGGACCAGCCCCGTGGTGCGGACGGCGGGGCGCCCTGCGGTCAGTCCGCCAGCGTGCGGCGCCATGACAGCACCTTCCGTTCTGCGGCACGCACGACCGCGTCGGAGACGAAGCCGAAGACCCCGTAGACCACGAGGCCCACGACGATGACGTCGGACTGGGCGTACTGCTGGGCCTGGAACATCATGTAGCCGAGGCCCTGGGTGGCGTTGACCTGCTCGACCACGACCAGCCCGAGCCAGGAGGCGGTGACCGCGAGCCGCAGCCCGACGAAGAAGCCGGGCAGTGCGCCGGGCACGACGACCCGGCCGACGAACTGCGCCCGCGTCAGGTCCAGGCTCTCCGCCAGCTCGACGTACTTGCGGTCGATGCCGGTCAGCGACGCGTAGGTGTTGACGTACACCACCACCGCGACACCCACGGCGATCACGACGACCTTCATCTCCTCGCCGATGCCGAGCCACAGGATCATCAGCGGCAGCAGCGCGAGGGACGGGATGGCCCGCTTGACCTGGAGTGTGCCGTCCAGCAGGTACTCGCCGATCCGGCTGAGACCCGCGGCGACCGCGAGCGCCACCCCGGCCAGGGTGCCGAAGAGCAGACCGAGTCCCGCGCGCTGCAGCGAGACGAGCATGTTGTCCTGCAGCCGCCCGCTCCCGACCAGGTCGGCGAAGGTCGAGGCGACGGTGCCGGGGCCGGACAGGATGCGCGGGTCGAGGTAGCCGAGCGCGGAGGAGGCCCACCAGACCAGCACCAGCAGAGCCGGTCCGGCCAGCCGCGCGAAGGGGACCGCCCGCCCGGGCCCGAGCCGCCGGCGCCGGGCCGGGGCCCCGCCGCCGCGGGCGGGGGCGGGGGCGGCCGCCCGACCGGACGCGGGGACGGTACGGGCGCCGGGCCCGTCGGGCGGTGCCGCGACGGCCGTCGGGAGGATGCCGGTCATGACGCCACCTGGTACCGCGCCGGTACGGCCTGCGAGGCGAGGCCCTCGAAGCGGCGGTCGAAGAGCCCCGCTGCCCCGATCTTCGGGACGAAGCCGCCGGCGGCCATCAGGTCGGCGGTCTCCTGCTCCCAGGCGACGGCCCGGTCCCAGCTGCGCGGGAACCGCGGCTGCGACTGCGAGGCGACGATGCGCTGCCCGTCGGCGGCCGTCACGCCCTGGTCCTCGACGTAGTAGCGCTGGACCCACTCGTCGGTGTGCTCCCAGGCCCACACCACGCCCTGCGCCCACAGCGGGACGAAGCTGCGGATCGCGGCGACCTTGGCGTCGTCGTTGAGCACCTCGGTGGGCGCCCACAGCACGGTGAGCAGGTCCACCACGTCGGTCGTCACACCGCGCGCGCCGTCCTTGCCGTACTGGCCCAGGTACTTGGTGAGCGTCGGCTCGCCGAGCGGGGCGACGTCCACCTGCCGGGACTGCAGGGCGGTGAGGAACTGCGTGCTGGGCAGCGGGACGAGCGAGACGTCGGAGTTCTTCAGGCCCGCCTCCTTCAGCGCGCGCAGCACCACGACACCCTGGGCCTGGCCCTGCGAGAAGGCGATCTTCCGGCCGCGGAAGTCCGCGGCGGAGGCGATGGCGTCGCCGGATCCGGGCGCGGTGGCGAAGGTGTAGAGCGGGTGGTCGCGGGTCTGGACGGCGACGATACGGGCGCCGACCTTGATGGCCTCGGCCTGGATCGGCGGGATCCCGGCGTTGCTCGCCAGGTCGACGGAATGCGCCCGGAAGCCCTGGATCACGTCGGGTCCGGCCGTCAGGTTCGGCCAGCCGGAGACCGTGAAGGGCAGCTTCTTGTCCAGCCCGGATCCGGCGAGCTGCAGCTGGGAGGTGTGGATGGATATCGCGAGTTTCGTGCCGGGCGGCGGTGCCCCCGAGGGCAGTGCGCGGGTCGGCACCGAGTCGATCGAGGCGGACGCGTTGCGCGAGCAGGCGGCGAGCAGCGCGGCGCCTCCTGCGAGGGCGAGGAGGGACCGGCGCGGGACGAGTCCGGCGGTAGGGCGGTGAGTCATGGCGGATTCCCGGAAGGAGGGCCGGACACGCGGGTCCGGACGTGGCGTGGGCGTCGGGCGGGGCGGGTCAGAGCGTGTGGTAGCGGCCGTCGTGGAAGAGCAGCGGGGAGCGGGTGCCGTCCGTCCAGGACTCCTGGACGCGGCCGATCACGACCCGGTGGTCGCCGGCCGGCACGATCTGCTCGATGCCGACACGCAGCCAGCTGCCCACGCCGTCGAGCACCGGCTCGCCCTGCGGCAGCCGGCGCCAGGCGGTGGGCGCGGCGAAACGGTCGATGCCGCTGGTGGCGAAGGTCCTGGCGACCTCTTCCTGGCCGGCGCCCAGGAAGTTGACGACGGCGCTGCGCGCCTGCTCGACGTGCGGCCACGACGACGTGCCGGCGCCGATACCGAAGGACACCAGCGGCGGATGCAGGGACAGCGAGGTGAGCGAGGTCGCGGTGAAGCCCGCGGGTCCGCGCCCGGCGTCGACGGTGACGACCACCACGCCTGCGGGATGGTTGCGGAATATCTGCTTGAAGCGCTCGGGGTCGATCCCCGGGACGGCAGGTGACGGCACGGTGATGGTCAACGTCTCCCCCAGTTGGGTCGAGGGCGGGTACGGGAAGGGGTGCGGCGGGCGTGCGGAGCCGCGCCGCGGGTGTCACACGCGCAGCGGAAAGCCCCGTGCCCGCGGGCCGCACGGCATCGGGCGGCAGGGCACGGTGGGGCTGACGGAGAAAGGGAATTACCGGAAGGGAAAACGGCGGCGGCAATGCCGTGCGCCATTCACGTAATCGTCCGCTACCGCTTGCGGCCGTTCACCGCGTTCACGGTCGCCGCGGAGAATCAGCGCCGGGCGGTAATCGGTTCGCGCTTGCCCGCGGTGCCTCGCACGGCGCGGCAAGCGCCCGTACAGCTCCCGTCCGGACAACGGAGAACGGCGCCGGACGTGCCCCGGCACCACGCACGGCCGGAAGTCTCGCGGCCCGGTGCGGAGGGCACGCGGAAGGAGTGTGCCGCGGCCGGCTCCTGCTCCTGATTCCGCTGATTGCCGTTCATGATTCCATTCTCGCGTGCGAGTTCTGCCAGGTCAACAATGCAACTGCCTGAATTAAGTCGGAATTCGGAGTTGCGCGGACGATTCGGGCGGCGCGGCGCTCAGCACACCGCGGACAGCGCCGGCCACGGACCCAGCGGGTCCGCGTAGAGGGCGCCGAGGGCCACCGCGCCGCCCGCGACCGGCAGCACCGAGCCGGTGAAGCTGCTCGGCAGCACCACTCCTTCGGGGTCGTCGCACACCCAGGAGCGGGCGCCGACCTCCGCGCGCATCACGTCCAGGCACTCCGGCAGCCGTCCGGTGCCGGCCTCGACGACGACCACGACCTCCGGGTCGAACACGTCGAGCAGCAGCGCCACCGCGCGGCCCACCAGGAGCGCCCGGCGCCGGAAGAGCGCCACCGCCCGCGGTTCGCCGGCCAGCGCGAGGGCGAGCAGCGCGCGGAAGTCGGTGACGTCCAGGCCGCGGGCGGCGGCCTGGCGCACGAGAGCGGGCTCGGACACCTCGGACTGCAGGCAGCCCGGTGCGCCGCAGGCGCACGGCTCGGCGGGCGGCCCGCCCGGTCCCTCCGGGCCGACCGGCAGGTGCGCCACGCTGCCCGCCGCCGAGCGCGGCCCGCGGTGCACCCCGCCGGCGGTGGCGAAGGCGGCGTCAACGACCGCGCCGACGAAGAGCAGCACCGCGCTGCCCCGGGTGGTCGCCGCGCCGAACAGCTGCTCAGCGCGGGCCAGCGCCCGCGAGTGGCTGTCGACGTGCACGGGCAGCCCGGTCGAGGCGGCCAGCACCTCACGTGCCGCCACATCGCGCCAGCCCAGGCGCGGGTGATCGACGATCACCCCGGCGTCCGGATCGACCCACTGGCCGGTCGCGACGCCGAGCGCCAGGACCGTACGGCCGCCCGCGTGGGCCTCGACCAGCCGCGGCAGCCGGGCGGCGAGCCCGCCGAGCACGGCGTGCGGATCGGTTCCGCGGTGCGGTCGCCGGTCACTGGCGACGACGCGGCCGCGCAGGTCCATCAGCGCGAGGGTGCTGTGCGCCACGGCGATGTGAGCGCCCGCCACCACGTAGCGGGCGGTGTCGATCTCCAGCGGGATGTGCGGGCGGCCCAGACCGCGCGGGCCCGGCGCCTGCGGGCGCTCGGCGACCAGCCCGCGGGCCACGAACCGCGTAGAGTGCCCGCTCACCGCCGCGGGCGACAGCCCGGTGAGACGGGCGACGGTGCTGCGCGCCACCGGCCCGTGGTCGAGGATCGCGCGGAGCACCGCGGCGGCCCCCGCGGGACGGCGCGGCTGCCCCGCGGACGGCGCGGCGTGCGGGCGGCGCAAGGGAGTCGGGGCGGCAGGACGTTCGGGCGGCAGGACTACCACGGTGGGCCTTCCAGGTCGTCGACGGCGGCGGGGACGCACGCGGCACGCGCACCGGCGGCGAACCGGCGGGGCGGGCACCCCCGTTGGGGCTCCGTACCTCCGTACGGGGCTGAGCTGTCAGACCTGGTGACACGCGGCGGAGCACACGCGCTTGAGGTCGACATGACCCCGCGTCGTGAGGTGTGTGGTCCGCTGCATGCCGCGCAACGTAGCCGGAACGGGCGAACGCGGTCAAACGCCTGCCCGCATCGTGGACGCCCCCCGGCCGCGGAACGGGCGCCCGGAGCGCGGGCCGGCACCCCCCCGGACGGGGCGCCGGACCCCGCCGCGTGCCCACCGCCGCCCGCACGGGGCGTGGTCACCGGCGGGCGGGCCGTCAGCCGCGGTACGCCTCCAGCAACCGCCTGTGACGACCCACAACAGCCTCTGCCTCACCGTCCGCGGCCGCCTGACAGGCAGCAGCCACCACCGCGACGGCGCTGCATGCTGCCCCGGGGGTCGGCCCGATCCCGCGCCGCCCTGATGAGCAGATGCCGCCACCGACCGGACGGCCACCTCCCACCCGCCGCAGACGCAGCCGACCACCACCTGATCGGCACAAAGCCCAGGTCGCAGTCAGAATCCGGACCGGCCGCCGCCAGACGTTGAACGGCAGGCTCAGAGGTACGGCCAGGGCCGTAGGGCCGTCGGTGCTGCCACCGTCGTTGTCATGCTCCCCGCCTCGAAGATGAGGGCCACCACGCGCCGTTGCCGGCGGCGCGGGTGATCTCCCTGTTGTGATTCCCCGCCGCCCGGAAGACAGCGGCCGCCCGCCGTCGACCCCGACAGCCGGGCACTGCTGATCGTCGCGCTCCTCCGCCGCCCCGGAGGGGGGCGGCTGCTTCTCGGCGGCGGTCACCAGACCCAGGGCTCCACGGTTGCGATCCCCTGGCTCATGGGCACCGGGCCCACCGACCCCCGCCGCTCATGTCGTGAGGAGTTCTGACACCCTCCTACGCGGCGTTGCTCACGACGGTTCCAGCGGATCGGCTTCGGTGTCCGCCCCGTCTACCCTCGGGGGATCGAGGGCGGACGGGAGGTGCCGAGTCCGGTCACTGAGCGGGCAGTTCGAACCCGAGCGTGGTCAGCGCCTCCTCCGCGGCACGCATGTCCTGCTCGTAGCTGCCTCCGGAGACGCCCAGGCCGCCGACGCACCGGCCGTCGACGATGATCGGGTAGCCGCCGCCCACGGCCATCACGCGTGGGTGGCCGGACAGCGGCGCGATGCGCCGGTCGGTGAGGAAGTCGTTCCACGCATGGGTCGGGCGGTGGAACGACGCCGCGGTCCATGCCTTGTCCAGGGCGACCTCGGCGGTGAGGAAGGGCGCGTCGTCCGCGCGGTCGAATGCCTTCAGGTGCCCGCCCTGGTCGGTGACGGCGACGGCTGCCGTGAAGCCGATGCGGCCGGCAGCGGCGTTCACTGCCTCGACGAGTGCGCGGGCGGCTGCCTGGGTGACCGAGGAGGAGTGAACGGTCTTCTCTGCAATGACAGTGCTCATCAGAAGTGTCCTCATGGCTGTGTGGTGGTGCGGGGACGGCCGGATGTCCACGGCGCGGGTTCAGCGCAGCGGGGAGGCGGGCGTGGGACTCACGTACGTGACGACCGTCTCCTCGCGGATCAGCAGGGTGTTGACGATCGGGCCGATCTCGTTCTTCCACCGGTCGTGCTCGTAAACGGCCGCGTACAGGGCGGCGCTCTCCGAGTCGTTCTCGAACCGGCGCATCCACACATAGCCGTTCTCGTCCCGGCCGTCGGTGAAGGAGGCGGTCACGTCCATACCCTGCGCGGTCTGGAACGGGATGATCACCGCTTCCATGTAGCGGACCCACTCCTCGCGGCGCCCGGGCCGGGTCCTGTACCGGCGGATCTCGTAGTGCATGGTGTTTCTCCGGGGTGGGTGAGGGGGTCAGTCCGTGACGGTGAGGACGAGCTTGCCGCGGGTGCGGTTGGCCTCGCCCACGCGGTGGGCCTCGGCAACCTCTTCCAGCGGGAAGGTGCGCTCCACCTCGATGCGGACCGTGCCGGAGTCGACCAGACCGGCGATCGTGGTCAGGGCGGCGGAGTCCGGCTCCACGAGGAACGGGCTGGTGCGCACCCCGGCTTGACCGGCGACGGTGGCGAGACGCTCCGGGACACCGGCGGGAATCGAGACGACCAGGCCGCCGGGACGGGTCACCGACACGGACCGGACATCGGTGTCGTCATGGGCGCCGACCAGGTCGACGACGACGTCGATGTCGCCGGTGACGTCCTCGAACCGCTGCTGGGTGTAGTCGATGACCTCGTCCGCGCCCAGCTCCTTGAGCCATGCGTGCCGGGGTGCGCTGGCGGTCGCCACCACCTCGGCGCCGAGGTGCTTGGCGAACTGCACGGCCAGGTGCCCGACTCCGCCGGCCGCCGCGTGCACGAGTACGCGCTGGCCGGCCCGCACGGCGGAGGTGTCGACCAGGACCTGCCACGCGGTGAGCGCCGCGAGGGGCAGGGCCGCGGCCTCGACGTGACCGATCGAGGCCGGCTTGCGGGCGAAGTGGCGGGAGGGCGCCGTGACGTACTCGGCGTAAGCACCGGCGGCCCGCGGGAACCAGGGCATGGCATAGACCTCGTCGCCGGGCTTGAGCGTGGTGACGCCGAAGCCGACCTCCTCCACGACTCCGGAGACGTCCCATCCCAGGATCAGCGGCATCGTCTGCACGCCGGCCATGGCCTGGCCCGCACGGGTCTTCCAGTCCACCGGGTTGAGCCCGGCGGCGCGCACCCGGACCAGCACCTCCGTCGGCAGCGGCTCCGGCCGGGCGACGCGCTCGCTCGTCAGCACCTCGGGACCGCCGAACTCCTTGATGGTGACGGCACGCATGGTGTTCTCGCTCATTGATTCCTCAGTCATGTGGCTTCGTGTGTTCTCATCCCGGGCCTGGCCCGGTGAGACTCACTCTGGTGTGCGTCCAGGACAGCGAGTGAGGGGCCGGAAGGACACCTGTCGTACCATTCCGGCCATGGCGCATCGCGTTGCCGTTCTCGCTCCCGACGGGGTCCTGCCACTGGATCTGGGCATCCCGGCCTGGGTGTTGAACGAGGCGTGCGCCCCGGACGGGACCCCTCTCTGCTCAGTGAGCACCTTCTCGATCGGCGGCGGACCGGTCCGTACGCACGAGGACTTCCGGATCCTGCTCGACCACGACGAGTCGCTGCTGGGGACGGCGGACACCGTGGTGATCGCGACCGTGGCGCCGGGCGACAACCTGCTCGCGGCAGGGGGCCTGCCGGACGGCCTCGCCGCGGTACCGGCCCGGAGTCGCCCGCAGACCCGCATCGTGAGCCCGTGCACCTCCGCCTTTCTGCTCGCGGCAGCCGGCCTGCTGGACGGCCTGCGGGCCACCACCCACCGTGCGCTGTGCGATTCCTTCGCGCGGCTCTTCCCGGGCGTCGAGGTCGATCCGAACGTGCTGTCCGCCGACAACGGGCGCGTTCCGACGTCCGCCGGCGGGGCCGCGGGCATCGACCTGTGCCTGCACCTGGTCCGCCGGGACCACGGAGCGGCCGTCGCCGCGGCCGCGGCCCGCCGGTGCGTGGCAGCCCCGTGGCGCGAGGGCGGGCAGGCCCAGTTCAGCGTGCGTACCTTCACCCGCCGGTTCCGAAGCGAGTCACGCATCAGCCCGCTCAAGTGGCTCGGCCGGCGCCGAGTGGCCCACGCACGACTGCGGTCGCCGTCAGAGGGTGACGACCAAGGTGTGTTTGTCCGTGCCGGACGTGCCGATGACGGTGGCGCCGCGGGCCGCCACGATGGCTGCCGCGGCGCTGCCCACGCCGCCGGCGGCCGGCCGTCGCGACCGCGCACGCGCGACGACCTCGGCCGTCCCATCCTCAGCGCACGATGATGACCAGCTTGCCCGTGGTGCGGCCGGTCTCCCCCGAGGCGTGGGCCCGGGCGCCTTCGGTGAGCGGGAAGGTGCCAGAGACGTGGGCGCGGAGCCTGCCCCGGTCGACGAGGTCGGCGATGGCGCGCATCCCTGCCTGGTCGTGCTCGACGAGCAGCACGACGGCGCGGACCTGTGCCTTCTCCGCCGCGACCAGGGTGTCTTCGGCACCCGGTACCAGGGAGACGAGCACACCGCCAGGGCGGAGCACGCTCACGGAGCGGGTGGCCGTCTCCCCGCCGAGGGGGTCGAGGACGACGTCGTAGGGCTCCTCGGTGTCGGTGAAGTCCGCGGACCGGTAGTCGATGCAGGCATCCGCGCCGATCTCGCGCAGGAAGTCGTGCTTGGGAGCGCTCGCCGACCCGGTGACGTGCGCGCCGCGCTCCTTGGCGATCTGTACGGCGAGGTGACCGACCCCGCCGGCTGCGGCGTGGATCAGCACCCGCTGCCCGGCCCGCAGGTCCGCGGTGTCGACGAGGGCCTGCCAGGCAGTGAGCGCGGCCAGAGGCAGAGCAGCCGCCTGGACGTGGTCGATGCCGGTGGGCTTGGCGGCGAAAGCGCGGGCCGGGCCGGTCACGTACTCGGCGTGGGAGCCGACCCCGTGGGGGTAGGGCAGCATGCCGAACACCTCGTCACCGGGCTCGAAGAGGGTGACGCCGCCGCCGGTCTCCACCACGGTGCCGGAGACGTCCCAGCCGAGGGTCAGCGGCGGGGGCGGCAGGAAAATGCTCAGGGCGCGGTGTTTGAAGTCCGTGGGGTTGAGTCCGGCCGCGTGCACCGCGATCAGGATCTCCCCGGGGCCGGGCGCGGGCCGCGGAAGCTGGGTCAGCCGCAGGACCTCGGGGCCGCCGAGGGCCGTCTGGTGCAGGGCGAGCATCACGGGGGCCCCGTCCGGGGCGGCGGGGTGCGAGGAGTCCGTGGCGGCCGCGGGGCCCGGTGAGTTGAGGTTCTCAGAGGTGTCCGTCGAAGTCATGCCTCGATTCTGGGCGTACGGTCCGGCCGGGGACGGTGGCGAGAAGGTCAGCATGCGATACATCCCGGCCATACCTGTCGCCCCGGTCGCCCGCTGCCTTCCCGGCGCCCGGCACTCCCACCGACCGCTCCCGTGCCGCGCCCCCGCGGCGCCGTGTGATCGCCGAGCACGCGGCCGAACTGGGATCGCCCGACGCGCCCGGGGCCTTCCCCGTCGGCGAGGGAGACCCCGTGGCGCCCGCCTCCTGCTCCGCCTGGCCGGCGCCGGCCTCGACTGCCGCGCCCATATCCGGCCGGGCAAGGCCGTGCCTGAGGGGCCACGCCCGTCGACGGCGACATCCTGGCGCCGCTTCACTGCGGCGGGCGCTGGACGGCGTCACCCACGTCGGCCACCTGGCCGCCCTCTTCCGCACCCAGGAGACCGACGCCGTACGCAGCACCAATATTGACGGCACCCGCAACCTCACCGCCGCCGCCACCGCCCGAGCCCCCAGGCACGCTTCACGGTGGCCGGCGCCGGCCTCGTCTGCGGCTCCCGGAGTCCCGCATCGTGCAGCCGGTGTGCAGGCAGTCGACGAGGTTGCGGCCCAAACGGTCGACCGCGGCACCGGCGATTCCGTCGCGGGGCCCCCTCTCCCCTCGGTCAGGGTCCGAGTGCCGGGCGGTCACGGGGTCGGTGGCGCCCGGGGCCTCCCCGTCGTCAGCCCAGGCGACGACGTGCCCGCCGACAGCTTTCACTGCGTCGAGCACGTCGTGCCGCCGTCGTTCAGGGCGAGGTGGTGGCGGACGTCTGCGACAGGCGACGGACCCCGGCCGAGCATCGACCGCATCCGCCGTCGGCCCGTTCGATCACTTTCTCCGCCGTACCACGCCCCTGCCGCTTTGCCCTTATTGGCGGTAGGCCTCCAGCAGGCGCAGCCAGATCTCACTGATCGTCGGGTAGGAGGGGACGGCGTGCCACAGGCGGTCGATCGGCACCTCGCCCGCCACCGCGACCGTCGCGGAGTGGAGCAGCTCGCCGACGCCGGGGCCGACGAAGGTCACGCCGAGCAGATGGTTGCGGTCGAGGTCGACGACCATGCGGGCGCGGCCGCGGTAGCCGTCGCGGTAGAGGCTCGCGCCCGCGACCTGGGCGAGGTCGTAGTCGACCACCTTCGTCCGCCGCCCGGCCCGTTCGGCCTCGGCGGCCGACAGGCCCACCGCGGCCACCTCGGGGTCGGTGAAGACGACCTGCGGCACCGCCGCGTGGTCGGCGGTCGCGACGTGGCGTCCCCAGGCGGCGTCGTCGACCGGCTCGCCCTTGGCGCGGGCCGCGATGACCTCGCCCGCGATCCGGGCCTGGTACTTGCCCTCGTGGGTGAGCAGCGCGCGGTGGTTGACGTCGCCGACGGCGTAGAGCCAGCCGCCCTCCACGCCGGTGACGCGGAGCGTGTCGTCGACCGCCAGCCAGCCCCCGGGCTTCAGGCCCACCGTCTCCAGGCCCATCTCGCCGGTGTGCGGGGCGCGGCCGGTGGCGAAGAGCACCTCGTCGGCGGCGACCTGGGCACCGCCCTCCAGACCGACCCTGACCTCGCCCTCCGCGCCGTCCCGCTCCACCGAGGCGACGTTCGCGCCGAAGCGCACGTCGACGCCCGCCTCGCGCAGCGCCTCGGTGACCATCTCGCCCGCGAAGGGCTCGATCCGGTCCAGCAGGATGTCACCGCGCACCAGCAGCGTCACCTGCGAGCCGAGTGCCTGCCAGGCCGTGGCCATCTCGACGGCCACCACACCACCGCCGACCACGGCGAGCCGCCGCGGCACCTCCTTGGCGCCGGTGGCCTCCCGGCTGGTCCACGGGCGGACGTCCCGCAGCCCCGGCATCGGCGGCAGGGCGGCGGTCGTCCCCGTGCAGACGGCCACCGCGTGCCGGGCCTCGAGCCGCACCGTGCCGCCGTCGGGCGTGTCGACCTCCACCCGGCGCTCACCGGCGAGCCGGCCGTGGCCGCGCACCAGGTCGACGTCGACCGAGCGGAGCCAGTCGACCTGCCCGTCGTCCTTCCAGTGCGAGGTGAAGTCGTCGCGCCGGGCGAGCACCGCCGCCGCGTCCAGCGGGACCTGCGCGGCACGGCTGAGGCCCGGCAGGTGGCGCGCGTCCGCGTGCGCGAGCGCCGGGCGCAGCAGCGCCTTGCTGGGCATGCAGGCCCAGTACGAGCACTCACCGCCGACCAGCTCGCTCTCGACGACGACGGTGCTGAGCCCGGCCGCGCGGGTGCGGTCGGCGACGTTCTCGCCGACCGGCCCTGCGCCGATCACGATGACGTCGTACGTACGGGGGGCGTCGGTGGCGTCGTTCACGGCGGCTCCTGTGCTGCGGGTCGGACGGCGGGAAGGGCAGGCCGGACGGGCACGGGCGTGAAGGCCCGGGCGCGCACCGCGATCGCTCCGGCGTCACGCTGATGCCGCAACCGGGGACGCGCGGTCATCGTACTGAGACGAGGTGACGGGGCGTCTGCCCGCCGGCCCGCGTGTCATGCCACAACCGCGCGGAAGGGGCCGGCCGGAGTACGCGGACGGTCGCGGAAGGGCCGGGCGGCGGCGCCCGGCTGCCGCGCCGCACCGCGACGTATGATCATATTGCGGCGCCGAACGGCGTCACGGGAGGTGACCCCATGGGCGAGCTCGTGCTGATCCGGCACGGTGAGACCGAGTGGAGCCGGTCGGGAAGGCACACCAGCTACACCGATCTGCCGCTCACCGAGAAGGGCGAGGCGCAGGCACGCGGCCTCGCGCCGCTGCTGGCCTCCCGGCACGTCTCCTGCGTCCTGACCAGCCCGCTGCAGCGGGCCAGGGACACCGCGAAGCTCGCCGGCCTGGAGCACGCCATGGTCGACCCGGACCTGCACGAGTGGGACTACGGCGGCTACGAGGGCGTGACGACCCGTGACATCCACCGCGGGCGGCCGGACTGGGACCTGTGGACCGACGGTGTGGCCCCCGGCCCCGACGACCATCCGGGTGAAACACCGCAGCAGGTCGGCGACCGCGCCGACCGGGTCCTCGCGCGGGTCGACGCGGCCTTCACCAACGGCGACGGCGGCGACGTGGTGCTCGTGGCCCACGCCCACTTCCTGCGCGTCCTGACCGCCCGCCGGCTGGGCCTGCCGCCCGCCGACGGCGCCCTCTTCCAGCTCGCCACCGGCACGGTGAGCCGCCTCGGCCACGAGCACGGCCGCCACGTCCTGACGTCCTGGAACCGCCTGCCGTAACCCACCCCGCCCAGCGCGAGCACCCCGGCCGACGCCCGTACGACGGCAGGCCCCCGCGCGGCCACCCCGGTCGACGTCCGCCCCCGCGCGACCGGGAGACCCCCCCGCCCGCACCGGCCACGCCGACGCCGGTACGGCGGGCCGCCGGGCGGGGGCGGTACGGGTCCCCCGGCCGCGCAGCGCGGCAGCTCCCACGGTTCCCGCCGGGCTGCGGTCCGCGCCCTCGCGCCCCCGCCGCGCGCCGACACGCCGTACACGGCGCGGTGCGCCCGGCGCGCGCGGGCCGGAGGGAGCGGCGAGACTGGTCGCCCGCGCCGGGAGCGGTGCGGACAGGTGTGCCCGAGCGGCCGAGGGAGCGCGGATGACGGTGACGGCCCCCGGGCCGCGGGCGGAGTCCGCGGCGCCCGCGGCGCGGCGGGCGGGCTGGGCCCGCGGGGCGGGCGCGGCCGCGGCGGGCGCGCTGCCCGCGCTGGCCTTCCCCGCTCCGGCGCTGTGGTGGCTGGCGTACGTCGCGCTGGTGCCGTGGATGCTGCTGGCGCGGTCCGCCCCGACCCCGCGCCGTGCCGCGCTCGACGGCTGGCTGGGCGGCGCCGGCTTCATGCTGGCCGTGCACCATTGGCTGGCCGCGAGCCTGACCGTCTTCCTCGTCGTCCTGGCGCTGCTGCTGGGTGCGTTGTGGGCGCCGTGGGGCTGGCTGGTGCGGCGGCTGCTGGGCACGGGGCCCGGGGGCGCGGTGCCGCGGCCGTGGCCCGCACTGGTCCTGCTGCCGTGCGGGTGGCTGATGGTGGAGCTGGCCCGCTCCTGGCAGTATCTCGGCGGGCCCTGGGGGCTGCTGGGGGCCAGCCAGTGGCAGGTCCCGCCGGCGCTGCGGCTGGTGTCGCTGGGCGGGGTGTGGCTGGTCAGCGCGCTGGTGGTGCTGGTGAACACCGCGGTCACGGCGCTCGTCGCCCTGCCCGCGCTGCGCCGCCCGGCGGCCGCCGCGCTGCTCGCCGCCGCACTGGCGACCGGCGCCGCCTGGCTGTGGGCGCCGCGCCCGCACCCGGCGGGCTGGGCGCGGATCGCGGTGGTGCAGCCGGGCGTGGTCGTCGGGAGGAACGCGCGGCTGGCCCGCGAGGAGCAGCTGACCCGGCAACTGGCCGGTACCCGTCCGTCCCTGGTCGTGTGGGGCGAGAGCAGCGTCGGGGTGGACCTGGCCGCGCGGCCCGACGTGGCGCGGCGGCTGGCCGCACTGTCCCGGCTGGTCGGCGCGGACCTGCTGGTCAACGTGGACGCCGAACGCGCCGACGGCACCGGTATCTCCAAGACGTCCGTCCTGGTCGGCCCGCGGGGCGTGACCGGGCCCGCGTACGACAAGATGCGCCTGGTGCCCTTCGGCGAGTACGTCCCGCTGCGTCCGCTGCTCGGCTGGGCCACCTCGGTGGGCAAGGCCGCGGGCGAGGACCGGCGGCGCGGCGCCCGGCAGGTGGTGATGGACGCGGAGGGCCTGCGGATCGGGCCGCTGGTGTGCTTCGAGTCGGCCTTCCCCGACATGAGCCGCCGTCTGGCCGGCGACGGCGCACAGTTGCTGGTCGCGCAGTCGTCCACCGCGTCCTTCCAGCACACCTGGGCGCCCGCGCAGCACGCCTCGCTCGCGGCGCTGCGTGCCGCGGAGACCTGGCGGCCGGTGGTGCACGCGACGCTGACCGGGGTCAGCGCCGTCTACGACGCCGCCGGACGGCAGGCCGGCCACCGCGTCGGCACCGGCACCGCCGAGGCCGTCGTCTACGACGTGCCGCTCGCGGCGGGCCGCAGCCCGTACGTCCGGTTCGGCGACTGGGTGCCGCACCTGGCGCTGCTGCTGGTGCTCTCGGCCGCCGCGTACGAGGTGACGTGCGCCGTCAGGCGGCCTGTCCCCGTACCTCGCTGACGATGCGTTCGCACAGCTCGTGGGTGGCCAGTGCGTCGCGCGCGTCGAGCGGGGAGCCGGCGCCGGCCCGCACGGCGTCGAGGAAGGCCAGGGTGATCTGCTCGATGCCGCGCTGCCGGGCGACCGGCACCCAGTCGCCCCGGCGGCGCACAGTGGGCCGGTCCTCGTGGTCGACGACCTCGGCGAGGTTGAACACCTGGCGGCGCCGGTCGCCGCCGCTGACGTCGAGGCTCTCGTCGACCGAGCCGCTCGTCCGGTTCATCGAGCCGATCGCGGTGAAGCCGTCGCCCGACAGGTGCAGCACCACGTGGTGCAGCAGGCCGCCGGCCGTCCTCGCCGAGACGCGGACCTGCTCGACGGGGCCGGGGGCCAGGAAGCGCAGGGTGTCGACGACGTGGATGAAGTCGTCGAAGACCACCTCGCGCGGGTCGTCGGCCAGCCCCACCCGGTTCTTCTGCATCAGGACCAGGTCCCGCGGGTGGTCCAGGCACTGCGCGTAGCCGGGCGCGTAGCGGCGGTTGAAGCCCGCGGTGAGCGGGACGCCGTGCCGTTCGGCGAGTTCGACCAGGAAGCGGGCGCCCTCGGCGTCGCGGGCGAGCGGCTTGTCGACGTAGACCGGGACGCCCGCCTCGATGACGCGGGCGGCGATCGCGACGTGGTCGGCGGTCGGCGCGTGCACGAAGGCGGCGTCCAGGCCCTCGCCGAGCAGCGTGTCCAGGGAGGTGTGCCGGTGCGGCAGCCGGTAGGCGTCGCCGATCCGGTCGAGGGTGGCGCGGGTGCGGGTGTGCAGGTGCAGATCCAGCCCCGGCTGGGCGGCCAGCACCGGGAGGTACGCCTTCTGCGCGATGTCTCCGAGCCCGATGACGCCGACCTTCAGGGGGGCGTTGCCCGCTGCCATCCGCTGCTCCTCGCCGTTCCGCCGCCCGCGCCCGGGGCGGGAGCGGTGCCACCGCAGCATACGGGCAGGTGAGCGCCACCCGGACGGGTGACCCGGGGTGCACGGCGGCCGCGATTTTCACTCCTGCGGGGACTGACGTGCCCAGGAGGAGCCGGGCACAGTGGGCGGGTGCGACTGCTGCCCGCTGCGGTGCTCCTGCTCACGGCGTGTGCCGTGGCCGGCTGCACCACCGTCTCCCCCGCCCGGCCCGACGCGACGACCCCGCCGCCCGGCCGCGCGCCCGCCGTGATGACCCTGACGCCGTCACCGGCCGCGCCGCTGCTCGCGGACGTGCGCCCGGATCCCGGCACGCCGTCCGCCACCCCGGCGCCGCGCCAGGGGCCGGCCGCGGCCCCGCGCCGGCCCGTCGAGGCGGTGCCGCGCGCCCCGCGGCCGGAGCGGCACCGGGTGGCGGGACCGGCGGCCGGCATCCAGGGCAGCGGTCCGTGCGCGATGGGCCGGGCCTACGGGCACTGGCCCGCGGGGAGCAGTGCCGCCACCATCTGCCAGGGCGTCTACGGCCGCTGACCGGGCCCGCGCCGCCGCCCGTGCGTACGGGCCGTCAGCTCCCCGCGGCCACGGCGAGGTCCGGGATGCGCCAGTCGATCGGGGCGTGGCCCTGAGCGGCGACCGCGGCGTCGATCTGCGTGAAGGGGCGGCTGCCGAAGAAGAGCTTCGCCGACAGCGGCGAGGGGTGCGCCCCCTGGATGACGGCGTGCCGTTCGGTGTCGATGAGCGGCAGCTTCTTCTTCGCGTAGTTCCCCCACAGGACGAAGACGGCCGGGTCCTGGCGGGCGGCGACCGCGCGGATCACGGCGTCGGTGAACTTCTCCCAGCCCTTGCCCTTGTGCGAGTTGGCCTCGCCCTCGCGCACCGTGAGCACCGCGTTGAGCAGCAGGACGCCCTGCTCGGCCCACGGCAGCAGGTAGCCGTTGTCCGGGATCGGGTGGCCGAGCTCCTCGTGCATCTCCTTGAAGATGTTGCGCAGCGACGGGGGCGTCCTCACACCGGGGCGGACGGAGAAGCACAGCCCGTGGCCCTGGCCGGCACCGTGGTAGGGGTCCTGGCCGAGGATCAGCACCTTGACGCGGTCGAAGGGGGTCGCCTCCAGTGCCGCGAACACCTCGTCCTCGGGCGGGAAGACGCGGTGTTCCTTCCGCTCGGCCGCCACGAATTCGCCGAGCTGCTGGAAGTAGGGCTTGTCCAACTCCTCGCCGAGGACGGATCGCCAGGACTCGGGGAGCATGGTGGGCACGTCGGGACCTCCGGTACGCGATCAGTTACTGCGTCAGAACGTACCGGCAGGCACTGACAGTCCGTGCCGCGGTGGTCGTCGGGGCCGCCCGGCGCAGGCCGGTCCGCCGGGCGGTCCCGGGTGGACGGCCGGTCAGGCGCCCCCGGCGTGCAGGAAGAGCCCGCCGTCGATCACCAGGTTCTGCCCGGTGATCCAGCCGGCCTCGTCGCCCAGCAGGAAGGCCGCGGCGCCGCCGATGTCCTGCGGCACGCCGAGCCGCCCGAGCGGGTAGCCGGCCGCGGCCTCCTCCTCGCGCCCCTCGTAGAGCGCGGCGGCGAACTTCGTCTTGACCACCGCGGGGGTGATCGAGTTGACCCGCACGCCCGGCGCCATCTCGGCGGCGAGCTGCACGGTCAGGTTGACCATCGCGGCCTTGCTGATGCCGTAGGCGCCTATGAAGGGCGAGGGGGCCAGGCCCGCGACCGAGGCGATGTTGAGGATCGCGCCGCCGTGGTCCTTCTGCCACGCCTTCCACGTCTGCTGCGCGAAGCCGAGCGCGGAGATCACGTTGGTCTCGTAGACCTTGCGCGCGACGCCGAGGTCGAGATCGGCGAGCAGCCCGTAGACGGGGTTGGTGCCGGCGTTGTTGGCCAGGTAGTCGATCCGGCCGAAGGCCTCCATGGCGCGTTCGACGGCGGCGGCCTGGTGCGCCTCGTCGTGGGCCTTGCCCACGGCGTAGACCGCCCGGTCGGGGCCGAGCCGCTCGACGGCCTCCTTGAGGGTGTCCTCGGTCCGGCCGGTGATGCACACCCGGTCGCCGCGGGCGACGAGTGCCTCGGCTATGGCCAGCCCGATGCCGCGGCTGGCACCGGTGACGAGCGCGGCCCTGCCGGTGTCGGGGGTGGTGGGGTTCTGGGTCATGGTGTGTGCGCCCTCCGGGCGGTCAGTCGAGGGGTCCGCCGGCCACGTACAGCACCTGGCCGGAGACGAAGCCGGCGTCGTCGCCGGTGAAGAAGGCGATGGCGTTCGCGACGTCGTCGGGACGGCCGACGCGCTGCACGGGGATCTGGGACGCGGCGGCGGCCTGGAAGTCCTCGAAACCCATGCCGACCCGGGCGGCGGTCGCGGCGGTCATGTCGGTGGCGATGAAGCCGGGCGCGACGGCGTTGGCCGTGACACCGAACTTGCCCAGCTCGATCGCCAGGGTCTTGGTGAAGCCCTGGAGACCGGCCTTGGCGGCCGAGTAGTTGGCCTGGCCGCGGTTGCCGAGCGCGGAGGACGAGGAGAGGTTGACGATCCGGCCGAAGGACGCGTCGACCATGTGCTTCTGCACCGCGCGGCTCATCAGGAAGGCGCCGCGCAGGTGGACGCCCATGACCGTGTCCCAGTCCGCGGAGCTCATCTTGAACAGCAGGTTGTCGCGCAGCACGCCGGCGTTGTTGACCAGCACCGTGGGCGCGCCCAGTTCGGCGGCGACCCGGTCGACGGCGGCCTGCACCTGCGCCTCGTCGGAGACGTCGGCGCCCACCGCGAGGGCCCGGCCGCCGGCCGCCGTGACGGCCTCGACCGTGTCCTTGCAGGCGGTCTCGTCGAGGTCGATCACGGCGACGGCGCGGCCCTCCGCGGCCAGCCGGACCGCCGTGGCGGCGCCGATACCGCGGGCGGCGCCGGTGACGATCGCGACGCGCTGCTCGGTGCTGGACATCTGTTCTCCTCAGCCCTTGGTGCGGCCGCACGGCGCGTGGCCACGCATGAGCGACCGCTTAGTAGGTTCCGATGCCGAAACCGTAGGAGGACAGTGACCCAGTGTCAACGCCACCACGGCCGATGTGGCTCAGCGCACCGGCCGCGCGCCCGGCGCGCGGGCGTCAGCGGACCAGCAGCGCGAGCAGCCGGTCCGCCTCGCCCTCGGGGTCCGCGGTGAGGCCGGTGTGGATCGGGCCGGGCTGCACGACGGTGCTGCGCGGCGCCGTCAGCCAGCGGAAGCGCCGGCCCGGGTCGTCGCCGCCCGCCTGCCCGGCGTCCTCACCCCCCGCGCAGACCTCCTGGTAGCCGCGCAGCGCGGCCCTGACCCCCGCCACGTCGACGTCCGCGTCCAGGCAGCGCAGCCGCGTCTCGTCCAGGTGCACCCGCACGCCCACGTACGCCTTCGCCCGGCAGTAGACCAGCACCCCGGCGTTGATCATCTCGCCGCGCTCGATCCGCGGCACCACGCGCACCAGCGCGTACTCGAACACGTCCCTCGCACCCATCAGGCGTGCCTCTCCTCGTCCCGCCGGCCGTCCTCGGCCGCGGCGTCGGCGTTCCTGCCCTCGACCCAGGTGCGCAGCCACTCCGGCGGAGGCTGCCGCTCGCGCTGCCGGGGCGCGAGGGTGATCCGCTCGTGGATGCCGGGCGCGCGGGCGGCCAGCAGCTCCACGTACGCGCGGCGTACGTCGTCGGGCCCGGCGAAGCCCGGCTCGCCGGCCAGCCACTCGTCCGGGACGAGCGCGGTGACCTCGGCGAGCAGGGCGGGGGTCACCAGCGGGGCGAGTTCGGCCGCCGCGGCGGCCGGGTCGGGCGAGAAGCGCGACAGCGCGTGGTCGGAGGCGTCGTAGGGCTTGGCGGCCGAGGCCTGCGCACCCTTCCAGTTGTGGTGCCAGATGAGCGAGGCGCCGTGGTCGATGAGCCACAGGTTGCGGTGCCAGACCAGCAGGTTGGGGTTGCGCCAGGAGCGGTCGACGTTGCCGATGAGCGCGTCGAACCAGACGACGCGGCTCGCCTCGGCCGGATCCACCCCGAAGGCCAGCGGGTCGAAGCCGAGGGAGCCGGGCAGGAAGTCCATGCCGAGGTTGAGCCCGCCGCTGGCCTTGAGCAGGTCCTGGATCTCCTGGTCGGGCTCGCCGAGGCCGATCACCGGGTCGAAGTCGAAGCGGACCAGCTCCGGCACCCGCAGCCCCAGCCGGCGGCCCAGCTCACCCGCGACCACCTCGGCGACCAGTGCCTTGCGTCCCTGCGCGGCGCCGCTGAACTTGACCACGTACGTGCCGAGGTCGTCGGCCTCCACCACACCGGGCACCGACCCGCCCTCACGCAGCGGCGTCACATAGCGGATGCCCGTCACTTCTCTCAGCATCGCCCAAGGCTATCGGGTGCGCGCCGGCGTCCCCGCGTACAGTGCGGCGGGCACCGGATGCGGTGACGTGGGGAAACCGCTGCGCGTGTCGTTGAACGGACGGCGGCGATCCCCCGTATCAACGGACACGCGTGGACAGCGCGCCGCCGGACGGCCCCGCCGCCCGGTCCGACCAGCGGACAGGAAACAGCTCATGCCCGAAACGCCCGGACTCCCCCCGGCCTCCACCCGCCGTGCCGTCGTTGCCGCGGCCGGCGGCGCGGGTCTCGCCGCCGTACTGACCGCGTGCGGCTCGGACTCCGGCTCGGGCTCCGCGTCCGACACCCCGGCCCCGGACGCGCCCACCTCGGACAGCGGCTCGGGCGGCTCCGGCGGCGGGGGCGACGTGCTGGCCAGGACGTCGGACATCCCGGTGGGCGGCGGCAAGGTCTTCGCCGACCAGAAGGTCGTCGTCACGCAGCCGGCCGCGGGGCGGTTCAAGGGCTTCTCCGCGGTGTGCACGCACCGGGGCTGCACGGTCATCGACGTGTCGGACGGCACGATCAACTGCCCCTGCCACGGCAGCAAGTTCAAGGTCGAGGACGGGTCGGTGGCGCACGGCCCGGCCACCTCGCCGCTGCCGCCGAAGACGGTCACCGTCTCCGGGGACGGCATCACGCTGGGCTGAGCGCCCGCGGGCCCCGGCGGTCGGGGCCCAGCCCGGCCGCCGCCGCCCCCAGCGCGTCCACCGCCGCCCGGATCGCGGGGCGGCGGTCGGCGTCCGCACGCCAGACGGCGTAGATGTGCCGCCGCATGGTGTGCCGCACCGGCACCACCCGCACGCCCTCCGGCATCGGGTCCCGGCCGAGCCGCGGGATGACCGCGACCCCGAGACCCGCGGCGACCAGCGCGAGGACCGTCGCGTGCTCCTCCGCGTGGTGCGCGATCCGCGGCTCGACGCCCTTGCCGCGCAGCGTGAACAGCAGCCACTCGTGGCAGAAGCCGCCGTCCGGCCAGGCGATCCAGTCGTCGTCGGCCAGCTCGCCGAGGTCGATCTCGGCGCGGCCCTCCAGTCGGTGCCCGGCCGGCAGCGCGACGTCCACGATGTCGTCGAACAGCGGCGCTTTGGCCAGTCCGCCGGGCAGCGACAGCGGTTTGTTGTACCAGTCCAGGACGACCGCGAGGTCGATGTCCCCGCGGACGAGCCGCGCCAGCGAGTCGTGCGGCTCCAGTTCGTGCACGGTCGTGCACAGCTGCGGGTGGGCGGTGCGCAGCGTGCGCAGCGCGGCCGGGAAGAGCCCGCGGACGGCGGTGGGGAAGGCGCCCGCGGTCAGGTCGCCGACCGCGGCGCCGCGGTGCGCCTCCAGATCGGAGTGCGCCAGCTCGACGAGGGACAGGATGCGCTCGGCGTGGCCGGACAGCAGCCGCCCGGCGTCGGTGAGCCGTACCCCGCGGCCGCTGCGGGTCAGCAGCGTCTGGCCGGTCTCCCGCTCCAGCTTGGCCATCTGCTGCGAGACGGCCGACGTCGTCACGCCCAGCACGTCGGCGGCGGCGCTCACCGAGCCGTACCTGTCGATGGCGTGCAGGATGCGCAGGCGGTCCAGGCTCAACATGTAAGAGATTCTACGCGGACGGTTATACGAATACTCGCTTGTTCTACGAGATCGCGACCGTCATCGTGATGTCATGACCGCACCCACCCGCAGCCGTCCCGCCGTCCTCACGACCGGCACCGGTCCCGCCGCCCCCACCGCACCCGCCCGCCGGCCGCTGCTGGACTGGCGGCTGCGCTTCGCCGCCCTCGGCCTGGTGTGGGGATTCAGCTTCCTGTTCATGAAGGTGGGCAACGAGGCCTTCGCACCGCTCCAGGTGACGCTCGGGCGGATGGTGTTCGGCACGGCGGTGCTCGCCGCCGCCGTGGCCTTCCGGCGCGAGCGGCTGCCGCGCTCGCCGCGCGTCTGGCTGCACCTGTTCGTGGCCGCCTTCCTGCTCAACTCCCTGCCGTTCACGCTCTTCGCGACAGCGGAGCAGACCATCCCGTCGATGCTGGCCGGGATATGCAACGCCGCGACACCGCTGTTCTCGATGCTGGTGTCGCTGGTCGCCCTGTCCGAGGACCGGCCGTCGCGCGAGCGCTTCGCGGGCGTGGGCCTCGGCTTCGTCGGGGTGCTCACCGTGCTCGGCGCCTGGCAGGGCTTCTCGGGCCAGGACCCGAAGGGCACGCTGATGGCGCTGACCGCGGCCGTCAGCTACGCGGTGGGCTGGGCGTACGTCCGGCGGACGCTGAGCGGCACCGGCAGCTCGCACCTGGCGGTGTCCGCGAGCCAGCTGCTGGTCGGCACGCTGCAGCTGCTCGCCGTCACGCCCTTCTTCACCTCCCTGCCGGACAGCTGGCCGGCGAAGTCGGTGCTGTCCGTCCTGGCGCTGGGCGCGCTCGGGACGGGCCTGGCCTTCCTGATCCAGTACGGGCTGGTCGCCGAGAAGGGCCCGACCATCGGGGCGATGGTGACGTACCTGATCCCCATCGTCGCGACCGCGGCCGGCGTGCTGCTGCTCGGCGAGACCCTGCACTGGAACGAGCCGGTCGGCGCCGTCGTCATCCTGGCCGGGGCCGCCCTCACGCAGCGCCGGCCGCGCGGGTAGCGGCGGTCCGTCATCCGTAGCGGACCTGACCGGCCGTGGAGTCACGCAGCACCGCCGCGACGGCGTCGGCCAGCGGCCCGATGTCGTCCGGCGCGAGCGTCGAGACCGTCAGCCGCACGGCGGGCTGCGAGCGGACCCGGAAGCGGGCGCCGGGCGTCACCGCCCATCCGTGCCGGAACAGCCCGGCCACCGCGCCCGTCTCGTCGCTGACCGGGACCCACACGTTCAACCCGCTGCGCCCGTGGGCCGCGACCCCGCGCTCCGCCAGGGCCCGGACGAGCCCGTCGCGCCGCCGCCCGTACGAGGCGGCCACCGCCGCGCTGTCCACGGCGCCGTCCTGCCAGAGGTGCACGACCGTGCGCTGGAGCAGGTGGCTCACCCATCCCGCGCCCAGCCGGTGCCTGCCGCGGACCCGGTCGACGGTGGTGGCGTCGCCGGTGTAGAGCGCGAGCCGCAGGTCGGGGCCGTACGCCTTGGCGACGGAGCGGATCAGCGCCCAGTGACCGGTGACGCCCGACAGGCAGTGCAGCGGCAGGTCGACGGCGCCGTTGAAGTGGTCGTCGTCGATCACCAGCACCTCGCGGTGCCCGGCCAGCAGCTCGCGGAGCTCCGCCGCACGGGCGGCGGAGACGGCGGCACCGGTGGGATTCTGCCCGCGGTCGGTCACGATCAGGGCGCGTGCGCCGCCCCGCAGCGCCCGGGCCACCTCGGCGGTCACCGGCCCCTCGTCGTCGACCGCGACCGGCACGGCGCGAAGACCCAGCGCCGGGACGAGGTCCAGCAGGCTGCCCCACCCCGGATCCTCGACGGCCACCGCGTCACCGGGCCGCAGATACGCCGTCAGCACCCGCTCGATGGCGTCCAGCGACCCGGAGCTGAGCCCCACCGGCCCGGCGGGCACCCCGTCCGCGTCCAGCGCGGCGCGCGCCATCCGCTCCAGGTCCGCGTCGACCGGCGGGCCGCCGTAGAGCGCCGGGTGCAGCGCGTGCTCGGCGGCGGCCGCCGCGAGCGCGTCGCCGAGCGGCGGGAGGAGGGCGACGTCCGGGTTGCCCTTGGACACGTCGCGCACGCCCGGCGGCACCTCGATGGGGATCTGGTCGCGCGGCGTGGTCGCGGGCCTGGCGCGCACCCGGCTGCCCCGGCGGCCCGCGGTCTCGATGACCCCGCGGTCGCGCAGCAGGCGGTAGGCGGCGGCCACGGTGTTGGCGTTGACCCCCAGTTCGGCGGCCAGCTCCCGCAGCGGCGGAAGGGTGTCACCGGGGCGCAGCGCACCGTCGCCGACCGCCCGTTCGATGTCGGCGGCGATACCCGATGCGCCGCGACCAGTGACTCTGTATTCTCCTAGCACAAAGCTCATTATGCACTAGTGCAAAGGATCGCGCCATGCCGACACCGACCGCCGCCGGCTCCCCCTCCGGCGGGCCCACCGAGCAGCTCGGCACCTACACCGCCACCGACCGCACCGTCCCCACCCGCTCCCGGGAGCGCGCCGCCTACGACCGCGCGACCGTGCACGCGGTCCTGGACCAGGGGTACGTCTGCCACCTCGGCTTCGTCAGGGACGGCGCGCCCGTGGTACTGCCGACGCTCTACGCCCGCAGCGGCGAGCGGCTGTACGTGCACGGATCCACCGGCTCGCGCCCGCTGCGCGGCGCCGCACGCGGCGGCCTGCCGGTCTGCCTCACCGTGACGCACGTGGACGGCCTGGTGCTCGCCAAGTCCGCCTTCCACCACTCCCTCAACTACCGCTCGGTGGTGGTGCACGGCGTCGCGTACGAGGTCACCGACCCCGACGAGCGGGCGGCCGCGCTGGACGCCATCGTCGACCAGGTCACGCCCGGCCGGTCCGCCGACACCCGGCCGCCGAACGCCAGGGAGCTGGCGGCGACGGCCGTGATCCGCCTCGACCTCGGCGAGGTCTCGGTGAAGTCGCGCACCGGCGGGCCCAACGAGGAGCCCGAGGACGTCGCGCTCCCCTACTGGTCCGGCGTGGTCCCGGTCGCTACGGCGTACGGCGCCCCCGAACCGGCCCGGCTTCCGGGCCTGGCGACACCGCCGCTGCCGGAGTACCTGCCGCCGGCGCGGGGCTGAGCGGCACCACCGCCACCACCGCGGCCGCCGCTGCCGCCTGCCGCGGCAGGCGGCGCGCGGCGCGCGCCTCGCCGCCCGCCAGCGCCGCGACCGCGCCCAGCAGGCAGACGCCGCCCAGCACGGTCGCGACCGTCAGCTGCTCGCCGAGCAGCGTGACCGCGAGCACCGTCGCCGACAGCGGCTCGATGAGCGCGATCACCGACACCGTGGCCGCGCGCAGCACGGCCGCACCGGCGAAGTACAGCCCGTACGCGAGCGCGGTCGGCACCGACGCGAGGTAGCCGAGCAACAGCAGGGTGCGGCCGAGGTGCGCCGCGTGCGGCAGCGGGCCCTCCGCCCAGGCCGCCGGGAGCATCAGGACGGCGCACAGCCCGAAGGCCCACATCGACGTGCCGAACGGGTCGCCCGCCTCGCCCCGGCGGCCCCACCAGCGGGTCAGTACCGTGATCGCCGCGTAGCCCGCGGCGGACAGCACCGCCAGCGCGATCCCCGCGGGGCGTACGGAGGCGCCACCGCCGCCCAGTACCAGCACCGCGAGCCCGCCGAGCGCGCCCGCCACGGCCGTCACGCCGCCGCGGCCCAGCCGCTCGCCCATCACCAGCCGCGCGGCCAGCGCGATCAGGACCGGGCCCGAGCCCAGCGTCACGACGGTCGCCACCGCCAGGCCCGTCGACCGCACCGCGCAGAAGTAGGCGGCCTGGAAGACCGTCAGCCCGGCGCCCGTCGCCAGCACCCGGCGCACCGACCGGGCCCGCGGGCCGGCGGCCCTTCCGCGCGCCGGCCGGCGCACCAGCCGGACCCCGAGCAGCAGCAGGAAGCCGCCGGCCGCCCGCCAGAACGTCAGCGCCAGCGGACCGAGCCCGCTGCGCCCGTACAGCGCCGCCGCGACGGCACCGGCCGTCCCCCAGCCGACGGCTGCGACGACGACACAGATCAAGCCCCGGGTGGCCGGGGCGGGGGCATACCTCAAGGAGTGCCTGAAGGACACGGATTTCTCCCGCGAAAGGGTGGGTGGTCGGATCACTCGTCCCTGCGTGCGGGCAGCACCGACCGCCCCGGCGCTCGCGCCGGGTCGCGTCTACGTCGTCCTCAGACCCCTTCGCTGCCCGCGGTCACACCGCGGGCGGCGGGAGCACACATGTGTCCACGGGGTCACGATATCCCCGCCCGGGGCGGGCGACCGCCCCTCCGCGGGCCATGCCGGCCGTCTCTCCCCGCGGACGGCCGGTCGCGCGGTTCCCACCGCCCCTGGGTGAGTGCCACTCGCGCCGACACATCGCCTTCCCCGGGTGGCGGGCCGATCGCGCCGCTCCCCTGATGAGCCCCCTGCGCGGCATGAGCGAGCCACTCCGTGCGGGCCACGGGGAACGGCGCGATCGGCCGCGACGGCGGGAAGACGGCGAACGCTGCGGCAGGCCCCCGCAGCGCAAGGCGCCAGGAAGCCCGCGCGATCTGCCACCGCAGGGAGGCCGCGCGGGGCACCGCAGGAGGCACCCGGCAGCGCCCCCGGGGGCCTCAGCGCGTGAGTTCGGGGACGGCGGGCCGGCTCGCGGGGGGAACCGCGGCGGGAGGAGCCGCGGCGGCCGTCTGGGCCACGAACGCGCCGGCCAGCACGAGCGCGCCGCCCGCGATCTGCGCGGCGCCGAGGTGCTCGTCGATGAGCACCCACGCGAGCACCGTGGCCACCACCGCTTCGAGCACGCCCACGACCGCCGCGACCTGCGGGCTGAGCGTGCGGACGGAGGTGACCCCGGCGAGGTAGGCGACGACGGTCGACACCAGCCCGATCCAGCAGACGAGCAGCACCGCCGGGACGTCGCGGTCGCCGAGCGCGGCCTGGTGCCCGAGCTCCGCCCACTGCATGGTCCACGGGTGCGCGGCGAGCGTGAGGGCGGCCGCTCCGACGAGCAGGCCGTGCGCGACCACGGCCACCGGCTCGGGCGCGTCGTCCCCGTCGCTGCCGTGGTCGGCGAGCACGAAGTACGCGACCTGGCAGCACGCGGCGCCGAACGCGTAGAGCAGTCCGAGCGCGTCGAAGGCGAGGCCGGTCCAGATCTCGACGACGCAGGTCATGCCGCCGGTCGCCAGGACGACGCCGACCGCGGCGGCCCGGGTGACGGGCCTGCGCTGCACGAGCCGGATCCAGCCCAGCAGCAGCGCGGGGCCCAGGAATTCGACGAGGATGGCGATGCCCACGGGTATGCGGGCGATCGCCACGAAGTAGAGCGCCTGGCAGCCGACGACGCCGAGCAGGCCGAAGCCCGCGATCAGGGCGGGGCGCTGCCGGGGCAGCACCCGGTACCGCAGGGCGACGGGCGCGAGCACCAGCGCGGCGACCACCACCCGCATCCACACCACCTGGAGCGGGTCGAGTCCGAGGTCGATGAGCGGTTTGGCGGCGACCCCGGACCCGCCGAAGGCGCACGCCGACAGCACGGCGAGACCAAGTCCCCTGCTCCTCACACCGGATCCGCGCATCGGGCCATCATGTCAGCCGCCGTCAGGACCGTCATCCTCAAAATCCCTGTCGGCGCGCGGCGCCGGGACGGACGGCTCGTGCAGCCCGTCGGGATCGAGTCCGGCGGCGCGCAGGACGTCGGCGGCGCGGCAGTCCGGGTCGGCGGTGAGGGCGTGCAGCAGGTCGATGCCCGCGGCCTCCTCACGGCCGCGCAGCCGGGCCAGCTCGGCGGCGCCGCGCAGTGCGGCCGCGGCAGCGGGGCTCCAGCCGGGCAGGGTCAGGGTGAGGGTGGGGGTGGCGCCGGAGTCCTCGACCGAGCCGCGCCAGCGCAGCCCGTAGCCGACGCTGCGCTGCACGAGGTAGCCGAGCACGCGCACGGCGCGGCCGGCCGGCGCGTCGCAGGCGGCGCGGGCCCGCGGGTCGTGCTCCAGCAGGGAGTGCAGCAGGTGCGCGGTGTCGGCCTGCGCGTCGCCGTCCCGGACCGCGCGCCGGCGGGCGTCGGCGACGACGGCGCGCACCTCGGGCGTGAGGTGGGCGCCGTCCGCGGGACGGGCCGGCTCGTGCCGCGGCCCCTGGTCGCTGTACACGCCACCATCACAGCAGCCGGCGGCGGCCCGGCGCATCGGCTCAGCGGCCCATTCCGCATCCGCCCGGGGAGGGGGGCACCCGGCGCGCCCTCCTCCCCGGGGATGAGTCATGGCCACAGCAAAGTGCGGGACCAGCCGCCCTCCGCACGGGCCTGCCGGGTGTAGCGCAGCCGCAGGTGGCCGCGGTCCGGGTCGGCCTGGAAGAACTCGGCCTCGTCGGCACGCAGCCGGTAGACGGTGTGCCACTCGGGCACGCGGTCGGGTTCGGCGGAGACCAGCGCCTCGGCGGCGAGCCGCTCGCGCGCGTACTCCTGCGGGCTGCCGAGCGGCGCGCTGACGGTGCCGGTGAAGGCGGCGGCGCGGGAGGCGGGGCTGCGGCCGAGGAAGTCCCGCCAGGCGGCCTCGGCGTCGAGTACGGCGACCGGCCCGGCGAGCCGGATCTGCCGGCCGTGGGCGGGCCAGTAGAAGGTCGCGGCGGCGAGGGGGTTGGCGGCGAGGTCGCGGCCCTTGCCGCTGCGGGCGTCGCCGGCGAAGACGACGGCGCAGCCGGCGGAGTCCACCCCGCGCAGCATCAGCACCCGCGCGCTCGGCGTACCGCCGGGCGTGGCGGTGCTCAGCGTCATGACGTGCGGCTCGGGCAGCCCGTCGGCGAGCGCCCGGTCCAGCCACCCGGCGAGCAGCGGCCCCGGTGCGGCGGGCGCCTGTTCCGGGTCGAAGCGCGGCAGCGGCCCGGCGAGGACCGGCGCGGCCCTGATCCGTCCCAGCAGCGCCCGGTCCGCGTCGGCCGCGCCCGTGCCCCCGGAGCCACCGGGGCCCGTCTCCTGGTCGTCCCGCATTGCGCCTCCTCCGTCCGCCGGGCACGTCCCGGGCATCCGTCCGGGCCCAGCCTCGCAGGCAGCCGCGCCCGGCGGTGCGCGGCGCGGCGGGCCGCGCGCGGGGTTGGCCCCGTGCGCGGCCCGCCGCGCCCGTGCGGGGAGCGGCAGGCGGGACTCAGCGGACGGTCACCGTGGTCGTCGCGCTGCCCGCGGTGAAGACGTACGCGCCGGGCGCCACCTGCTGCGGTCCGGAGCCGTCGATGTCGCCCCCGGTCACCGCGAGCCGGTTCGGCGGCACCTTGAGGGTGACCGTCGTGCTCCGGTGCGCGGCCAGGTGGACGCGGGTGAAGGCGACGAGCTTCGTGGGCGGTGCGAGGACGTCGCTGGTCGGCTGCGAGACGTACACCGGCACGACGAGGTCGCCCGCGCGGTCACCGGTGTTGGACACGCCGACCTCGAGGCTGATGGTGTCGCGGGTGCGGGCGGTCGCGGAACGGGCCTTGAGCGAGTCGAAGGCGTAGGTGGTGTAGGACAGGCCCGCGCCGAAGCGGTAGGCGGCGTCGTAGGAGGACTCGGGCCCGGCGTTGGTACCGGGGAGCTGCTGGTAGTACAGCGGCTCGTTGCCGATGTCCTTCGGCCAGGACGCGCTGAGCCGCCCGCTCGGGTTGACCTTGCCGAACAGCACGTCGGCCACCGCGTGGCCGCCCTCGCTGCCGGGCAGCCAGGACATCAGCAGGCCCTGCGTGCCGTCGGCGTCCCCGAGGACCAGCGGCCGGCCGGCCAGGACAACGGTGACCACGGGCCTGCCTGTCGCCTTGAGGGACTTGACCAGCGCCTGCTGGTCGGCGCTCAGTTCGGGGCGCGGGGAGTCCGCGCTGCCTTCGGCGGCGGCCTTCTCGCCGACCACGACGACGGTCAGGTCGGCGTCCTTCGCCTGCGCCACCGCGTCGTCCGCGGAAGCGGCGCGGACCACCGACGTCCCCGAGGGGGCGGCCTCCCTGATCCCTTCCAGCACCGTGGTGCCGGGAAGCGTCACCCCGTCGGGCACGCCCTGCCAGCCCACGGTCCAGCCGCCTGCCTGGTCGTTGATGTCGTCGGCGTAGGAGCCCGCCACCACGATCTTCTTCGCGCCGGAAGCGATCGGCAGCACGCCGCCCTCGTTGCGCAGCAGCACCTGCGACTCGTCGGCGGCCTGCCGGGCGAGCGCGGTGTCGGCGCCGAGGACGCGCGCGTCGGCCTTCGAGGCGTCCACGTAGGGGTGTTCGAACAGGCCGAGCCGGAACTTCATGGTGAGGATGCGCGTCACGGACTGGTCGATGCGCTCGACGGAGACCAGGTGGCGCTGGACGGCGGTCCTGAGCGCGTCGCTGAAGCCCTGCGCGTCGTACGGTTCCATCGCCATGTCCAGGCCGGCGTTGACGGCCTTCGCGACGGCTGCCGGGTAGTCGGCGGCCACGTGGTAGCTGTTCTGGAGCGCGCTGACGTCCGCCCAGTCGCTGACCACGACGCCCTTGAAGCCGAACTGCCTGCGCAGCACATCGGTGAGCAGGTAATGGGAGCCGGTGGCCGGGATGCCGTTGACGGCCCCGGAGTTGACCATCACCGACATCGCACCGGCGTCGATGGCCTGCTTGTACGACGGCAGCAGGGTGTCCTGGAGGTAGCGCAGGGAGACGTCGCCGGGGACGCGGTCGTGGCCGTTGCCGGGTTCGCCGTAGCCCGCGAAGTGCTTGACGGTCGCGGCGACCTTCTTCGCGCCGTCCGCGCCCTGGATGCCGGAGACCGCGGCGGCCGCGAGCGTGCCCGACAGCAGCGGGTCCTCGCCGTACGTCTCGTAGTAGCGGCCCCAGCGCTGGTCGCGGGCGATGTCGGCGACCGGGGCGAAGTTCCAGTCGATGCCGGTCGCGGCGACGGCCTTGGCCGTGGCGGCGCCCGCGTCGCCCACGACCGCCGGGTCCCAGGTGGAGCCGAGGCCGATCTCCTGCGGGAAGATCGTGGCGCCCAGCACGTTGTTGTGGCCGTGCACGGCGTCGACCCCGTAGATGACGGGGATGTGCAGGCGGGTGTTCTCGATCGCGTACTTCTGCACCGCGTTGACCATGGCCGCCCAGTTGGACGGGGTGTTGGCCGAAGGCCCGGCGCCGCCGCCGGAGAGAACGGACCCCGCGGCATTGTCGACGAGGACCTTCTTCATGCACGATTCGGTGAAGGCGCCGCCGCTCCACTGGCAGTCGCCCTGCATGCGCACGACGGAGATCTGGTCCATCTGGCCGATCTTCTCGTCGAGTGTCATGCGTCTGAGCAGGTCCTTGACCCGCACGTCGACAGGGGCGTTGGCATTGGTGTAGCTGGGGTTGTCGCCGGCCTGGGCCGGTACGGAGGCCACCGCCGCCACGCAGGCGGCCGCGGTGGCCAGGGTCAGAAGGGTTCTCATGCGCAGTCGTCGAGCGTTCGTTGGCATCGCGGGCGTCCCGTTCCTGTTGGGGATCCCCGGGCTCGCCGGGGCAGACCGAGCCGTAAACGTTTCCGATCGGCGGGAAGTCTGTCCTCGCCCCGACTGATCGTCAAGACTGTGCGCAGGACGCTTTCGGCCGCGTACTCCTGTCGTTCTCATATGCCCCTCCGTGTCCCGCACACCGCCCCCGGCAATCCGTCAGTTCCTCTCTCGCGCAGAACGGGTCATCCGTGAACATCCGTGAACTCGCCCGCCGCAGCGGGGTGTCGACCGCCACCGTCTCCCGCGCCCTGAACGACCGGGCCGAGGTGAGCGAAGCCACCCGTGCCAAGATCCGCGCGCTCGCGAGCGAGCTGGGCTACGCACCCAACGAGCCCGCCCGCACCCTCGTGCGGCGCCGCTCGGACACCGTCGGCCTGGTGTGGGACAGCGGCCAGGAGGCGATAGGCCTGCACAACCCGTACCTGCTGGGCCTGCTGAGCGCCGTGCGCACCGCGCTGTCCGAGGCGGACTACCACCTGATGCTGCTCACCACGCCGGGCGCCGAGGACCAGGAGACCGCGCACCTGCAGGCGGTGCGGCGGCACAACCTGGAAGGCGTGATCGTGCTGACCACCCCGCCGGACGACCGCTGCCTGCGGGTGCTCGCCGACTCCGGGGTGCCCTGCGCGGGCATCGACACCGCCTTCACCGGGCCGCGTACGGTACGGGTCAGCTCCGACAACGCGGCGGGCGCGGAGGCCGCCGTCCAGCACCTGTACGACCTCGGCCACCGGCGGATCGCCACCGTCACCGGCCCGCTGCACCTGCCGCCGGCGGCCGAACGCCTCGCGGGCTACCGGCGGGCCTGCGCCCGGCTGGGCCTGAGCGTGCCGCCGGAGTACGTGATCGAGGGGGACTTCTTCCTGGCCAGCGGGCAGAGCGCGGGCAAGCGGCTGCTGGCCCTGGCGGACCGGCCCACGGCCGTCTTCGCCGCGGGCGACCAGATGGCGGTGGGCGCGATGCACGCGGCGGCCGACGAGGGCCTCGCCGTACCGCGCGACCTGGCGGTGGTCGGCTTCGACGACATCGACGCGGCCTCACTGGTGCGCCCGGCGCTGAGCACCGTCGCCCAGGACCAGCGCGGCCTGGGCGAGGCCGCGGTCGCGGCGCTGCGCGGGCTGATCGACGCGGCCCCGGTGGAGCCGGTGCGGCCGTGCATCATCCCGACCCGGCTGGTGATCCGCGGGTCGAGCCGCCCGGGGGTCTGATTCGGGTACGGGCTGGTGCGGGCGGCGGCCCACCCGTGGGGCGCGGGGCGGGTACCGGCGGCGCTGCTCGGCGGGCTCGCGCCGCCGGCCCGCACCGCGGCCCGGGAGGCGGCGGACGGCGCGCAGGGCGAGCGCGCTGCCGTGTGAGCGCCCTTCCGGACGCGGCGCAGGCCCCGGGGGCGTGATCCCCGGGGCCTGCGCTCCCGCGCGCCGCCTGGCGGGCGGCGGCTCAGGAGGCCGGACCGCCGTCCTTGCGGAAGGCGCCGCCACCGGTCCCGCCGCCCCTGACGTCGTCCTCGTCGGCGAGGATGAGATAGAGCCGCTTGCGGGCCTCGTTGACCACCGTGAGCGCCTTCTCGCGCTGCTCGGGGGTGCCCGCGACCCACACCTGACGGAAGGCCTCGACGAGACCGCCGCCGGCCTTCCTTATCTCGTTCATGGCGTCCCAGTCGACGCCGCGCCCGGCGTCCTCCCAGGGCGCCTCGGGTCCGGCCTCGGCCTCGGTGCGGCCCTCGCCGGTGAGCGTGAAGAGCTTCTTGCCGCCCTCGCTCGTGCTGCTGATCAGGCCCTCGTCCTCCAGCAGCTGGAGCGTCGGGTAGACCGAGCCGGGGCTCGGCTTCCACGCGCCGCCGCTGCGGTCGGCGATCTCCTGGATCATCTCGTAGCCGTGCATCGGCCGGTCCTTGAGCAGGGCCAGGATCGACGCCCTGACGTCGCCGCGCCGCGCCCTGCCGCGCGGTCCGCCGCGGCCCCGTCCGCCGGGGCCCCAGGGGCCGCCGCCGAAGGGCGGCCCGAACGGCCCGAACGCCGGACGGCGCCCCTCGCGCTCTCCGGGACCGTGCTCGCCGTGCGCGCAGGGTCCGTGTCCGTGGTGGTGCCCATGCATAACGTTGCCTCCTGTCGTGATCGTTCGCGATGCTTCAACGATATATCGGTGACTGTCGCAGAGCAAGCCCCTTCCCGGCGGGCCGGGCGTTGTCGGAGGGGTCGTGCACACTGAGGGCATGGACAGATCGGATCTGGTCCGGTTGCGGCGGGCCCGCGACCGCATGGACCGGGAGTATGCGCAGCCGCTGGACGTCCCGGCGCTGGCGCGGGACGCGCTGATGTCCCCGGGGCACTTCTCGCGCAGCTTCCGCGCGGCCTTCGGCGAGACGCCGTACGCCTATCTGATGACGCGCCGCATAGAACGGGCCACGGCGCTGCTGCGGCGCGGCGACATGTCCGTGACCGATGTGTGCATGGCCGTGGGCTGCACCTCGCTCGGCTCCTTCAGCACCCGCTTCACCGAGCTGGTCGGCGAGTCCCCGAGTGCCTACCGCGCGCGCAACCACGCCGAGCTGGCGGCGCTGCCGTCCTGCGTCGCCCGGATCGTCACCCGACCGGTCAGGATCAAAGAAGTGCGGGCGGGCGGCCCTGTCGTAGCGTGATCGGCATGGACATCAAGCTCTCCCACACCTTCCTGGCCGTCGACGACCACGACAAGGCCATCGAGTTCTACCGCGACGTGCTCGGCCTCGAGATCCGCAACGAGGTGGGCTACAACAACATGCGCTGGGTCACGATCGGTTCGCCCTCCCAGCCCGAGGTCGACATCGTCCTCGAACCCCCGGCCGTGAACCCGAACATGACGCCGTCCGACCGCGAGGCCGTCGCCGACCTGATGGCCAAGGGCGTGTACGGCCGCGTCGTCTTCTGGTCCGACGACGTCGACGCGACGTTCGAGAAGCTCTCGGCGGCGGGCGCGGACGTCGTCCAGGAGCCCATGGACCAGCAGTACGGCGTCCGGGACTGCGCCTTCCGTGACCCGGCGGGCAACGAGGTCCGCTTCACCCAGGCCAAGCACTGACCGTCCCCGCTCACGGGCGGCGCGGCTCCGGCGCAGGCCGGGCGGCCGTCCGCCGGCCGCCCGGCCCGGGCGCCGCCCGCCCGGGCGATGCGGTCCTCCGTCTACGGCGGCGCGCGCCGGCCGACGGGCCGCCCGTAGACTGGGGAGGGAGAGCACGGAGAGCACAAGGAGATGACCGGCCATGCGCAAGGTCGCCGACTGCCGTGACTACCCGAGCGAGAGCAACTGCACCCTGACGATCTCCGGCGAGGAGGACGAGGTGCTGCGTGCGGCCGCCGAGCACGCTGTGTCCGTGCACGGCCACACCGATTCACCCGAATTCCGCGAGCAGCTGCGTTCCGTCCTCAAGGACGAGGTTCCGCAGCACGCCTGAGCCCCCGGGCCCGCCCGAACGGGCGGGCCCTCCTCAGCCCGTGGGCAGCCAGCCCACCTTGCCGGCGAGCAGTGCGTAGCCGACGAAGGCCACGGTGTCGATGAGGGCGTGCGCCGCGACCAGCGGGCCGACCCTCCCCCACCGGCGGTAGAGCAGTACGAAGACCACGCCCATCACCATGTTCCCGACGAAGCCGCCGATGCCCTGGTAGAGGTGGTAGGAGCCGCGCAGCACGGCGCTCGCGGCGAGCGCGGCCGCCGGTGTCCAGCCGAGGCGGTCCAGCCTGCGCAGCAGGTAGCCGACCACGATGACCTCTTCCAGCACCGCGTTCTGCACCGCGGACAGCACGAGTACCGGGATCTTCCACCACACGTCCGGCAGCGACTCGGGCACCACCGTCAGGTTGAAGCCCGCCTTGCGGGCGCCGAGGTAGAAGGCCAGTCCCGTGCCGCCGATGACGGCGGCGACGAGCGCGCCCCGGAGCAGGTCCGGCCGCGGGCGGGTCAGGTCGAAGCCGATCGACCGCATCCCCGCGCGTTCGCGGCCCAGCAGGTACGCGACCAGCGCGACGGGCGCGAGGGCGGTGGAGACGGAGAAGAGCTGCCAGGCGAGGTCGAGCCAGGGCCGGTGCGGCGCGTAGGAGCCGACCAGCGTGGCGGACTGGTTTTTGAGCGCACCCGGCCTGGTCACCGAGCCGATGAAGTCGATCAGGGCGGACACTCCCGCGGCGCCGAGCGAGAGCGCGAGCACGATGAGCGTCTCGTTGCGCAGCGTGCGGTCGGAAAGTTCCGGCTCCGCCGCCTGGTCCGCCGGGCGGGGCTGTGTGTGCATGCGGTCCTCCAGCGGCGCGGGTGTCTGAAGGACAAGATACGAAGATCGCGCCTGCCCCCGCCCCGCCACCCCCGGTCGGGGACCGCCGTGTCCGTCACGCGGGCCCGGCCGCGGGCGGCGGGAGGCGGCCCACGGCCTGCGGCGGCGCCCTCAGACGGCCGCCCACTCGTGGACCGGCCGGCCCTCCGCGGAATTCTCCCGGTAGCGGCGGGTCATCCCGGCCAGGGCCGCCATACGGTCCGGGCCGCGCTCCAGCAGGCGGTGGAAGGACTCGCTCTGCCACTCGGCACCGTTGGTGCGCAACCGGCAGCGCTGCTCGATGATGCCGAGGTAGTGGTCCCGGTCGGCCGGCTCGATCCCCCAGGCGTCGAGACCGGCCGCGGCGAGCGGCAGCAGTTCGTCCTGGATCAGTTCGGCGGCCGGGATCTCGGTGAGGCTCCCGCTGCGGCCGCGCGGCCAGTGCATGACGGCGCGGATGCCGTCCTTGCAGCCCGCGTCGAAGTTGGCGGCCGCGGCACGGAAGGGCAGCCGGTGCCACAGGGGGCGCGGCGCGTCGGCCAGCGCGCGTACCAGCCCGTAGTAGAAGGCCGCGTTGGCCAGCACGTCGTCCACCGTGGGCCCCGCGGGCAGCACGCGGTTCTCCACCCGCAGGTGCGGGACGCCGTCGACGACCGCGTAGACGGGGCGGTTCCAGCGGTAGACGGTGCCGTTGTGCAGGGTCAGCTCGCGCAGGAGCGGCACTCCCCCGTCGTCGAGGACGCGCAGCGGGTCCTCGTCGTCGCATATGGGCAGCAGGGCCGGGAAGTAGCGGACGTTCTCGGCGAAGAGGTCGAGCGGCGAGTCGATCCAGCGCTCGCCGAACCACGTCAGGGGGCGCACCCCCTGGGCGCGCAGTTCCTGCGGGCGGGTGTCGATGGACTGCTGGAAGAGCAGCGGACGGGTCTCGCGCCACAGCTCACGCCCGAAGAGGAAGGGCGAGTTGGCACCCGCGGCGACCTGCGGGCCGCACACCGCCTGCGCGGCGTTCCACACCGCGGCGAAGCGCCCGGGCGTGACCTGGAGGTGCATCTGGGTGGAGGTGCAGGCCGCCTCGGGGGCGATGGAGTGCGAGGCGTGCTCCAGGTGCTCGACGCCGTCGATGTCGAGGGTGATGTCCTCGCCCCGCATGGCGAGGATGCGGTCGTTGAGCAGCTTGAAGCGGTCGGCGTGGGAGAGGTTGGCGGTGACCAGGTCGTCGGCCCGGAGGGTGGGCAGAATTCCCACCATGACGATGCGCGCGCCGACGTCGGCGGCCATCCGGTCGGCATACGACAGGCCGGTGCGCAGTTCCTCGGCGAGCCGGTCGAAGACCGGCCCGGAAAGCGGGTGCGGGGCAATGTTCACCTCAATGTTGAACTGTGCGAGCTCGGTCTGGAAATCCCGGCTCGCGATGCGCTCCAGCACCTCTTCGTTCATCATGCGCGGCAGTCCCGTGGAATCCGCGAGATTCAATTCGATCTCCAGGCCCATCAGATTGCGGGGCCGGTCGAATCGCTTGCCCTCCAGCAGCCGCTCGAGCCCCAGCAGGCACTGCTGGAGCTTGTGCCGGTAGCGTCCGCGGTCGGCCGGCTCGAAGCCGCTGGCGACGACCTTCTCGCCCATCGCAGGTTCCTCCGTCCCGTGGCCGCCGCCCGGCCATCCATCGGAGGATGCCCACCCAAATGATCGAATAACGCCACGCCGGGCGGGCCGCGCACGCTAGGCTTGCAGTAGTGGCGAAGCGCGCACATTCCGCTGGCACATTCAGTTGCCACGGGAGGCGCGCCCTCGCGGGAAATGACCGTCGGGATCCGGCCGTCCGTGGCGCGCAGAAATATGCAGCGCCCTCCCGTACGCTGCGGGAATGCCGTCGACACGTACGCCGAGGAAGGCGAATTCTCGTCTTGCGCGTAATACTGGCATCGACTAGATGAAACACGGAGCGAACACACGTCGTATAAACTCCGCGAACAAGGCAATGCATCCGCCGTCGCCGGACGTGCCTGAGCAGGTCTCCCGCAGAGCATCCAACCGACCGTGCCGTCCGCGCCCGCCCTCCCCGCACCACGTGTCTCCCAGTGAGAGGCGACAATCATGCCGCTGCTTGTTCCCCCAGCACCTGCCCCAGCCCTGCTGAGCGTGCTCGCCGCGCTCAGTTCGCCCACCGCGGTCCTGGAAGCCAGGACCCCGGCGCTGCGTACCGCAGAAGGGCCGCTGGCCGCCGAACACCCGCTGCCCGTCCACGTCTTCGAGCCGGCAGCCGTTCCCGGAGCACTGCCGCAGGCGCGGCTGACGGGCTGGCGGTTCCATATCAGGGCAGGTGCCCGGGTCGCCGCGGCGGGAGAGACCGTTCTGACCCCGGACGGCTGGGTGTTCTCGCGGTTCTCGGAGGGACCCTTCCTGGTGTCGATCGAGCGGGCACTGGTCCAGGCCGAGGCGCTGCCCGCGACGTACCAGCCGCACCTGCTGTCGGTGCCGCGGCTCTACATGCTCGCGCTGTGGCTGCACCGCGTACCGCGGGCGGAGGCGGCCACCGCGCAGCCCGACCCGGACGACCTGCTGGTGCCGCTGGCGCCCGCACCGCCGGGCATCGCCGCCCACCGGGTCTACCGGATGACGGAGCTGGCGCGGGTACTGAGCGTGCGCCTGGCGCCGCCGCCGCTCGCGGGGTCACCGGCCTGACGGACCGGCCCGGAACAGCAAGGGTGCCCCCGGCCGGTGCGGCCGGGGGCACTGTCACGCGGCCACCACCGGCCTGCGGTTGACTCTCGGTGACGGCAACCGCCCGCCCGGGTGACGCGTCTTCACCGGAGAGCATCGCCTCGGCGAAATCCCTGCGGATTGCCGCCAGGAGGACAACACTGGGATCGGCCTCACGCACACACGGGGGACGCAGATGCACCAGGCAGACCGCACGACCGACCGCACCACCGACCTCACGCAGCGAAAGACTCGACCCATGTGCCAGCACCAACCGCAGTGCCCTTCCGCCGACGGCCCCGACCGTGAGGCCGCCCTCACCGTGGCCCACCACCCGGAGCAGGGCTGGAGCCTGCTGTGCAACGGTGTGCTGCTCTTCGAGGACACCGGGGAGCTGCAGCCCGACGGGCAGATCATCGCCCCGCACCGCCCGCTGGGCAGCGAGCAGATCACGACCGCGGCCTGACCGGCGGGCCCGACGCCCGCCCCCCTCGCGAGCCCGCCGGGCCGCGCAGACCCAGCCGGTTCCCCTGGTGCCAAGGGAACCGGCTTCGTTGTGTCCGCGGGGGCGCGGCCCGGGGTGTCCGCCCGCGTCAGCCGTCGTAGGCGTCCAGCGGGGGGCAGGAGCAGACGAGGTTGCGGTCGCCGTACGCCCCGTCGATACGGCGCACCGGCGGCCAGTACTTGTCCGCCGCCTGCACGCCGGCCGGGAAGACGGCCTCCTGCCGGGTGTACGGGTGCTCCCAGTCGCCGCCCAGCGCGGCCGCGGTGTGCGGCGCGTTGCGCAGCGGGTTGTCGTCCGCGGGCCACCGGCCGTCCGCGACCTTGTCGACCTCGGCGCGGATGGCGATCATGGCGTCGCAGAAGCGTTCCAGCTCCGCCAGGTCCTCGCTCTCGGTCGGCTCGATCATCAGCGTGCCGGCGACGGGGAAGGACATGGTCGGCGCGTGGAAGCCGTAGTCGATCAGCCGCTTGGCGATGTCGTCGACCGTGACGCCGGTCTCCTTGGTCAGCGGCCGCAGGTCGACGATGCACTCGTGCGCGACGAGGCCCGCGGGGCCGGTGTAGAGCACGGGGTAGTGCGGCTCCAGGCGCTTGGCGACGTAGTTGGCGCTCAGCACCGCCTGCTGCGTCGCCTCCCGGAGCCCGTCGGCTCCCATCAGCCGTACGTAGGTCCAGGAGATGGGCAGGATGCCGGCCGAGCCCCAGGGCGCGGCGCTGACGGGGCCGACGCCGGTGGCGGGGCCCGCGGCCGGCTGGAGCGGGTGGTTGGGCAGGTACGGCGCCAGGTGCGCGCGGACCGCGACGGGGCCCACGCCGGGGCCGCCGCCGCCGTGCGGGATGCAGAAGGTCTTGTGCAGGTTCAGGTGCGACACGTCGGCGCCGAAGCGCCCGGGGCGGGCGAGGCCGACGAGCGCGTTCAGGTTCGCCCCGTCCACGTAGACCTGGCCGCCCGCGTCGTGCACGGCGGCGCAGATGTCGGTGATGTTGTCCTCGAAGACGCCGTGCGTGGAGGGGTAGGTGACCATCAGCACGGCCAGCTGCTCGCGGTGCTGCTCGATCTTCGCGCGCAGGTCCGCGACGTCCACGTCGCCGTCCTGGCCGGTCTTCACCACCACGACCCTCATCCCGGCCATCACCGCGCTGGCGGCGTTGGTGCCGTGCGCGGAGGACGGGATGAGGCAGACCGTACGGCCGGTGTCGCCGTTGGCCCGGTGGTAGGCGCGCACCGCCAGCAGCCCGGCCAGCTCGCCCTGCGACCCGGCGTTCGGCTGGAGGCTGACCTTGTCGTAGCCGGTGACCTCGGCGAGCTGCTCCTCCAGGCCCCGGATCAGCGCCAGGTACCCCTCTGCCTGCTCGGCGGGCGCGAAGGGGTGCAGCGCGCCGAACTCCGGCCAGGTGACGGGCTCCATCTCGGTGGTTCCGTTGAGCTTCATCGTGCAGGAGCCCAGCGGGATCATGCCGCGGTCGAGCGCGTAGTCGCGGTCCGCGAGCCGTCGCAGGTAGCGCAGCATGCCGGTCTCGCTGCGGTGCAGGTGGAAGACCGGGTGGGTCAGGTACGGCTCGCTGCGGGCCAAGCCGGCGGGCAGCGCGTCGGGGGCGGTGGCGTCGAGCTCCTCGATGTCCGCGGTACCGCCGAAGACGGCGAGCACGGCGGCCACCTGGGCGCGGGTGGTGGTCTCGTCGCAGGCGATGCCGACCAGGTCGGCGTCGGTCTGCCGGAGGTTCACCCCGGCGTCGCGGGCGGCGGCGACCAGCTCGGCGGCGCGTCCGGGCACGCGCACGGTGAGCGTGTCGAAGTACGCGCCGTGCACGACCTCGACGCCGGCCGCGCGCAGCCCCTCGGCGAGTACGGCCGCGTAGCGGTGCGTGCGGCGGGCGATCCGCTCCAGGCCCTCGGGCCCGTGGTAGACGGCGTACATCCCGGCCATGACGGCCAGCAGCACCTGGGCGGTGCAGATGTTGCTGGTCGCCTTCTCGCGGCGGATGTGCTGCTCGCGGGTCTGGAGCGCGAGGCGGTAGGCGGTGTCGCCGTCGGCGTCGACGGACACGCCGACGAGCCGCCCGGGCAGGTTGCGGGCGTAGGACTCGCGCACCGCCATGTAGCCGGCGTGCGGGCCGCCGAAGCCCATGGGCACACCGAAGCGCTGGGTGGTGCCGACCGCGATGTCCGCGCCGAGGGCGCCGGGCGAGGCCAGCACCGTGAGCGCCAGCAGATCGGCGGCGACGGTGACGACCGCGCCGAGGCCGTGCGCCTGCTCGATCACCGGCCGCAGGTCGCGGACGGCGCCGGAGGCCCCCGGGTACTGGAGGAGGACGCCGAAGACGCCGCGCTCGGCGACGTCGGCGGGGATGCCGTCGCTCAGGTCGGCGACGACCACCTCGACGCCGGTGGGCTCGGCACGGGTGCCGATGACGGCGGTGGTCTGCGGAAAGGTGTCGGCGTCGACCAGGAAGACGCCCTCCTTGACCTTGCCCACCCGGCGGGACAGCGCCATCGCCTCGGCCGCCGCGGTGCCCTCGTCGAGCAGCGACGCGCCGGAGGTGGGCAGCCCGGTGAGGTCGGCGACCATCGTCTGGAAGTTGATCAGCGCCTCCAGCCGGCCCTGCGAGATCTCCGGCTGGTAGGGGGTGTAGGCGGTGTACCAGGCCGGGTTCTCCATGACGTTGCGCAGGATCACCGGCGGGGTGAAGGTGCCGTAGTAGCCGAGGCCGATCATCGGGGCGAGCACCTGGTTGCGGGCGGCCAGGGCGCGCAGCTCCGCCAGCGCCTCCGCCTCGGTGCGGGCCGGCGGCAGCGCGAGCGCCGCGGCGCTCCTGATGGCGTCCGGTACGGCCGCGTCCGTCAGCTCGTCCAGCGAGCTGTAGCCCACCTGGGCGAGCATCTTGGCCTGCGCGGCGGTGTCGGGGCCGATGTGCCGGCGGGCGAAGGGCAGTCCGGCTTCCAGCTCGGCGAGCGGAAGGCGGTGTGCGGTCGGATGAGTCATCTGCGGAGGCCTCCTGGTCTGCGACGACCTTCGGGGGCACCCGGCGCGGGCGCCCGTACGGCCTCCCCCTCTGTCATCAGTACCTGAGAGCTTCGCCTTACCCGCGCACGGGCCGGCTTTCACCTTCGGTGAAGACCCGTCCCCCGGACGGCGCTGCCCGGGGCGGATCCTGCTTTCCAGAGTGACCTCGCCCCTGCGGTACGGGTGCCTGAGAGATTCCGGGGAGGATTTGCTCCTTCGGCGCCCCCGGTCTGCCACTGCGGCAGGTGACCGGAGGACTCTCCCGCATGGGGTCTGCAGCCTTCGTCCAGCCTACCAGCGGGATCTGGGCGCGCACCGACCGGAGGTTCGGGTCGACAGCGCCGGTGATGTGGCTTTTGGTGGTAACCAGCAGGTGTCGCTGTTGCTAGGAGCTGGTTGGAGGAGCCGTGCAGACCGATATCGATCCGCGAAGCCTCATCGGACGCCGTGCCGTCGACCGCGACGGTACGAAGATCGGCACGGTGGACGAGGTGTACCTCGACGACGCGACCGGCAGCCCGGAGTGGGCCGCGGTGCGGACCGGCTTCTTCACCCGCGACGCGTTCGTCCCGCTGGAGCCGAGCGAGCTGGTGGGCGAGGCGCTGCGGGTGCCGTACAAGAAGTCGCTGATCAGGGACGCCCCGGATTTCGGCGTCGGGCGCCATCTGTCGCCGGAGCAGGAGCTCCAGCTCTACCACCACTACGGCATGGACCTCCCCACCGAACCGCCCGGCTCCCCCCACGACAGCGGCAGCAACGGGAGCGGACCGCGCGACTTCGGCGACCTGCCCGCCGGGGACCGCCGCCCGGACGACGCCGGCTGATCCGGCGCTCCCGCGCGCCTCACCCGGCGAGCAGCCCCCGGTCAGGGGTGAAAGAGGCCAGCGGGAGCGGCTCGGCGTGCGCGAGCGCCGGATCGTCGACGGAGAACGTGCGCACCCGGCCCGGCGCGGTGTCCGAGGGGAGCTCGAAGCGTACGGTGACCCGGCCGACACCGCTGCCCTGCACCCAGCCGCGCCCCTCCACGGCGTGCTCGACGTCCTGGCCGGGAAGCCAGCGGCTGCCGGGCGCCGGCTCCGGCGGCGGCGCGGCGGGCAGCTCCAGTTCCGCGGACGTGGCCGGGAGCGGTCCGGCGGCGCCCTCCCCGGCGGCGGGACCCGGCACCTCCGCCTGGGCCTGCGCCTCGGCGGCCTGCGCGAACAGGTCCTCCTGCGTGAAGTCGGCCAGTCCCGACACGCCCACGCCCAGCAGCCGCACGCCGCCCGTGGTGTCGACGGCCTCGACGAGCCGGCGAGCGGTCTCGCGGACGACGGCCGGGTCGTCGGTGGGCGCACGCAGCGTCTCGGACCGGGTGAGCGTGGAGAAGTCGTAGCGCCGGATCTTCACCACGACCGTCCGTCCGGAGCGGCCCGCGCCGCGCAGCCGCTGCACGCAGCGCTCCGCGAGCCGGTCGATCTCGTACCGCACCCGGGCGCGGTCGGTGAGGTCGGTGTCGAAGGTGTCCTCGACGGAGATCGACTTCACGTCGCGGTCGGCGACCACCGGGCGGTTGTCCAGGCCCGCCGCCATGGCGTGCAGCGAGGTGCCGTGCGCCTTGCCGAGCAGCCGCACCAGCTCCGGCTCCCCGGCCTGCACGATCTCGGCGACGGTGAGGATGCCGGCCCGCCGCAGGTGCTCCGCGGTGGCGGGGCCCACGCCCCACAGCGTGCGCACGGGCAGCGGGTCGAGCAGGGCGCGTTCGGTGCCGGGCTCGACGACCACCAGGCCGTCCGGCTTGGCCTGCTCCGAGGCGATCTTGGCCAGCAGCTTGGAGCCGGCCAGCCCCACCGACGCCGTCAGCCCGGTGGCGGCACGGATGTCCGCGCGCAGCCGCTCGGCGACCGCCCGGGGCTGCTCGGCCCGCTCCCCCGCTTCCAGGTCGACGAAGGCCTCGTCCAGGCTCAGCGGCTCGATCAGCGGGGACACCGCGCCGAGCAGCCCCATCACGATGTCGCTGACCGCCCGGTAGAGGGTGAAGCGCGGCACGAGATACGCGGCGTTCGGGCACAGCCGGCGGGCGTGCGCGGTGGCCATCGCGGAGTGGACGCCGTGCACGCGCGCCTCGTAGGACGCGGTCGCGACGACGCCGCGGGGCCCGAGGCCGCCGACCACCACCGGCTTGCCCCGCAGGCTCGGCTTGGAGGCCTGCTCGACCGCGGCGAAGAACGCGTCCATGTCCAGGTGCAGGATCGTCGGCGCACTTCTCACACCCTCGATCGTGCCTCATCCCACCGACAATGACCGTACACGTGTACGGCATGCCGCCGGCGTCCCGCTGCCGGGCCGCCACGGGGCCCGGTGACCAGGGTCAGACCGCCCGGTTGCGCCGGCGGGCCAGCTCGTCCGCGGGGTTGTGGCCGACCAGCGTCTCGCCGGTGTCCACCCGCTCGCCGTGCAGCTCGGACAGCGAGCTCTCGACGTCCCGCCACACCACGCCGACCGCGATGCCGAAGACGCCCTGCCCGCCCTGGAGCAGGTCGACGACCTCGGCGGGCGAGGTGCACTCGTACACGGTGGCGCCGTCGCTCATCAGCGTCATCCTGGCCAGCTCGGCCGGGCCGACGGAGCGCAGCTGGCGTACGGCCGTGCGGATGTTCTGCAGGGACACGCCGGTGTCCAGCAGCCGCTTGACGATCTTGAGCACGACCACGTCGCGGAAGCTGTAGAGCCGCTGGGTGCCCGACCCGTAGGCAGGGCGGACGCTGGGCTCGACCAGACCCGTACGCGCCCAGTAGTCCAGTTGGCGGTAGGTGATGCCCGCCGCCGCGCAGGCCGTGGGGCCGCGGTAGCCGACCAGCTCCGGTGCGGGCTCGGCCGCGGGCACGGGCCCCGGCTCGGCCGCGCGGGCCAGCGCCCCCCTGGCCGGATACGGGCCGCCGGTCGCCGAACCGTCGCCGGTGCTTCTCACGCCGCCCTCCGTCCTTCTCGTCCCCGACACCGCGCGCACGTGCCACGGGACTTTCCACTTCGACGGTAGGCAGTCACCAGGGGTGCGTCAACGATCGCCACACTCGGCACGCCGAGTGAAAGTCACCCCAGGAGTGGTTTGATGTGACCGGAGGCGGGAATTCCTCCCCGGATGGCCTCATGGTGACAACATTGCCCAGGTCACCGTCGCGATCACCGTGCGTGCGCGGAGCCGCCGCGGCCGCCCGGCGGGCTTCCGCGGCAGCCGCCGGCGTCACTGGTTGCTGGTGCCGAAATCCTCGGGCGAGATCTGGTCGAGGAACTCGCGGAATTTCTCCACCTCGTCCTCCTGCTCGTCCGGGATCGCGATACCGGCGTCGTCCAGCACCCCGTCACTGCCGTAGATCGGCGTGCCGGTGCGCAGCGCCAGCGCTATGGCGTCGGAAGGGCGGGCACTGACCTCGACGCCGCTGGCGAACACCAGCTCGGCGTAGAAGACGGCCTCCCGCAGGTCGGTGATGCGGACCTCGGTGAGCGTCTGTCCCACGGCTTCCAGCACGTCTTTGAACAGGTCGTGCGTCAGCGGTCGCGCAGGCGTCATGCCCTGCTGCGCGAAGGCGATGGCGGTGGCTTCGCCCGGCCCGATCCAGATGGGCAGATACCGGTCGCCTCCCACTTCACGCAGGAGCACGATCGGTTGATTGGAGGGCATTTCCACCCGGACACCCACAACATCGAGCTCTTTCACACGTCAACCCTAGGACGTCCCCAGCCGGTTTGGGTAGTCGGGCACGGCCCGCACCGCCGTCCGGGACGCACCCGGCGGCGCGAGCGCCCGGTCAGCGCAGCCGCAGCCGCAAGGCCGAGCGCAGCATCGCGGCGTGCAGCCGGGCCGACAGCTCGGCCAGCTCCTCCGCGGTGGCTTCGGCGTGTCGCCGGGTCTGCGGATTGCGGTGCCGGCGCAGCGGTGCCACCAGCTGCTCCAGCAGGGCGGCCTCGCGGTCGGCCGCCGCCTTGACCGCGCGCAGGTGCCGCGGCTCCAGCCCGTAGCGGCCCAGATCGGCGATGAGCCGGCCGATCGTGACCGCCTCGGCCTCGAAGCCGCCGTCACCGGCGGCCTCGACCAGCCCGTAGGACTCCCAGTGGTCCAGCTCCGCCTCACCGGCCCCCGTGGCGGCCAGGAAGTCCTCCCGGCCCAGTCGTGGCCCGTGCGCCGCCGCCAGGGACTCCTCGGCGCCCTCACGGGGCTCCTGGACGGGCTCTGCGGCGGCGAGCGCCGGCAGCACCGGCTGCTCGCCGCGGTCCAGACCTTCCAGATGCTCCTTGATCACCCGCAGCGGCAGGTAGTGGTCGCGCTGCACCCGCAGGACGTACGCCAGCCGCTGGACGTCGGCGGCGGCGAACTTCCGGTAACCGGACGGGGTGCGCTGCGGCTCGACCAGGCCCTCGGCCTCCAGGAAGCGGATCTTGGAGATCGTGACCTCGGGGAATTCGTCCCGCAGCTGCCCCAGCACGGCACCGATGCTCAGCAGTGCGCCGTCCGTGGCGGCGGTGCCGTCTCCGGCACCGCCCGTCGTTCGCGGCATGCGCACCCTTCCTGCACGGGAGCGGGGGTCGGCTGGGGCTGCTGCGGTCAGTAGCCCCGCTGGCTGGCGTAGAAGACCAGCCGGTACTTCCCGATCTGGACCTCGTCCCCGTTGTTCAGCGGCACCGCGTCGATCCGCTCCCGGTTGACGTAGGTGCCGTTGAGGCTGCCCACGTCGGAGACGGTGAACAGGCCGTCGGCGCCGCGGCGGAACTCCACGTGCCGCCGGGAGACCGTCACGTCGTCCAGGAAGATGTCGCTCTGCGGGTGGCGTCCCGCGGTGGTCAGCTCGCCGTCCAGCAGGAAGCGGCTGCCGGAGTTCGGCCCGCGGCGCACCACGAGGAGAGCGGAGCCGGGCGGCAGCGCGTCCACCGCGGCCTGCGCCTCGGGCGACAGCGACGGCGACGCGATCTGGCCGGTGGCCTCCGCCTCGTACGCCTCGATCCCGGAGATCGAGATCGTCGACGTCGTCTCGGACGCGCTCTGGTAGCCGGGCCCGCTCCCCGGGCGCAGCGGGGCGCCGCAGTTCGAGCAGAAGCGGGCCGCTTCCGTGTTCGTGAAACCGCACCTGCCGCAGACCGGCAAACCGAACCCTCCACCCGTGGTCGAGGCCGCTGGTTCCCCGGAACCTATGCGAGCGGCCCGAGCGGGGTCAACAGGCGCCACGCCGGGCCCACCCGATTGCCCGCCGCGGCCCTGGCCGTCGTTGCGGAACAGCGGGCGGTCGGCGGACTGCTCGTCCGCCGGGCCGCGCCGGGCGCGGTGCCGCGCCGTGGCGGGGTCGGCCGACTGCCGAGCGCTCTTGCCGAACAACTTCCCAAACAGCTTCACGGGCGATTCCCCTCGAAAGACGCAGACCCGCCCGTAAGGCAGGACGAACTCTCACTACACACAGTTTCCACCACACACCAACTCAGCGACGCCCCGACCCCCCGCCTCACCGGGATGACGACCGAGCGTAGTCAGGCTGCTTCGATGGCCGCAAGGCGTCCACGACGATCTTCTGCGACCGCACCACATCTGCCGTGGCCTGCTCCTTCTCCAGTGTCTGCACCACCCCGCCGGGGATGTTGAGGGCCGGTTCGAGATCCTGCGGGTTTCCGATCACCGTGAAGACGTACGGCTGCGCGACACGGTGCCCGTCGATCAGCACACCGTCGGACCCGTCGGTGAAGTACGTGTCCGCCACCACCCGCACGGCGTTGATCTGGATGGCCTCGGCGCCCGCCGCCCGCAGCTCCTGCAGCGTGTCCAGCAGCGAATCCGCCTCCACGCTGCCGTGCGGGTCGGTGATGGTCAGCGTGATGCCGGGACCCTCCGCCGCGACCGTGCCGGCCAGGATGCCGAGCTGCTGCTCCTTCTGCCGGGTCTGCTTCAGCGCCTCGGCGGCCTGGTCCGAACTGGACTGGAGCTGGGAGCGCTGGGTCTCCAGACCGCGTTTCTCGTCCTCCAGCCGCTGTGTGCGGTTGTCGACCTCGGTGAGGATGCGCACCAGGTCCTCCTGGCGCGCCCCGCGCAGGGTGCCGCCGTTGTCACTCGTGGTGTTCACCTGGATGGCGAGGCCGAGGCCCAGCACGAACAGCAGCACGGCGACCGTCAGCTGCGCGCGGGAGGCCCGCGGCGGCCACAGCCCGGCCACCAGCCGCTGGCGCCCCGTGAGCTGCTCCTGCGCGTCCTCGGGCCCCCGCACGCCGTCCGGCGCCGTGTCCTCGGGCCCCTCCGGGCCGTCGTCGCGCGCGTCCGTCCCGCGCTCGTCCTGCTCGTCGTACCGGCGGTGCTCGCCGTGCTCGTCGCTCATGCCGCTGTCACGCCCGGAAGACGTGCCGGCGGATCGCGGCGGCGTTGGAGAAGATGCGGATGCCGAGGACGACGACCACGCCCGTGGACAGCTGCGCGCCGACGCCCAGCTTGTCGCCGAGGAAGACGATCAGCGCCGCCACGACCACGTTGGACAGGAAGGAGACCACGAAGACCTTGTCGTCGAAGATCCCGTCGAGCATCGCGCGCAGGCCTCCGAACACGGCGTCGAGCGCCGCGACGACCGCGATGGGCAGATAGGGCTCCACCCCGGTCGGCACCACGGGGCGCACCACGAGTCCCACCACGATGCCCACGACGAGGCCCAGTACGGCGATCACGACGAACCCTTCCCTGTTGCGCCGGCTTCCGGCGGCCCGCTGCTGCCCGCGACCGGCCGGGCGTACCGCACGATGAGGCTGGGTGCGGCGGCCAGGCGGACGTCCTTCTGTACGGTGACGCTCGCCCGGATCCCGTAGTTCTGCTCCAGCACGTGCAGGTACTGACCGTCCGCACTGTCCTGGAAAGCCGTGCTCAGCTTCTCCCCGTCACCGATCGCCAGCACCGTGTACGGCGGCACCAGTGGTCGGTTGTCGACCAGTATGGCGTCTCCGGCCGCCCGGATGGCCGACAGTGCCGTCAGCCGCTGCCCGTTGACGGAGATCGCCTCCGCACCGGACGCCCACAGGCCGTTGACCACGCGCTGCATGTCGCGGTCGCGGACCCGCCCGGTGTCGGAAAAGCCGTCGCTCTCCCGCGGACCGCCGGAGTCGCCCGTGGAGGCCTCCTTGGCGTCGTCCACGACAAGCCTGACGCCGGGGCCGTGCACGGGCGTCGCACCCGCCAGCACCTCCAGCAGATCCTCACGGCCGTCGCCCTGGTCCTTCAGGGCCGCCCGCTGCTCGGCCGAGACCGTGTCGCGCAGCCCGTCGACCTCCTTCTGGAGGGCGTCGGCCCTCCCGGTCTGCGTCTGCACCCGGTCGATGAGCTTCTGCCGCTCCTTGGCCTCGGTGGGCGCCGCACGGTGCGCCTGGGCCGCGCCCACCGTGATCACGACCGCGGCGAGCAGCAGCCCGCCGGCCAGCCCCAGCCGTCCGGCCAGCGAGGTGGGCAGCCGCGAGCTGCCGGTCTGCCCGCGGCGCGCCGCCGCCTCCGCGTAGCCGTCGTCGAGGCTGTGCTCCATGACGCTGGTGAGCAGGAACATGGAGGCGTCCGGGCGCCGCCGGTCGGCCCGGGGCGCGGAGCTGCTCCGATCGGGTTGCGGCTGCGGCATGCCGCACATCGTCGCATGTCGTGACGGCATCACGGGAACGGCCCCCTCGCGGCACGCCCTTCAGGGCGTACACCACCGCGAGGGGGCCGCTGCCCGCTACTGCCCCGCGCTCTCCACGATCTGCGACCACTCGTCCAGCAGGGCCTGCGCGGACGCGTCGTCCGGTCCCTCGGCCCACAGGTGCGTGACCGCCTCCGCGGGGTCGGGCAGCACCATGATCCAGCGCCCGTCGGACTCCACGACCCGCACGCCGTCGGTGGTGTCGACCGACCGGTCGCCGGCCTCCTCGACGACCCGCCGCATGACCGAGCCCTTGACCGCCCATCCGGTCGGCACGTCCCGCTTGAGCACGTGCGCCTGCGGGATACGGGCGTCGATCTGGCTGAGCGTGAGCTGTGTACGCGCCACCAGGCCGATGAGCCGCACGAAGGCGGCGGCCCCGTCGAAGACGCTGCTGAACTCCGGCACGATGAAGCCGCCGGCGGCGTCGCCGCCGAAGATCGTGCCCTCCTCCCGGCCGACCCGGGTCAGGTCGTCCGGTGACGTCGTCGTCCACGTGACCTGTGTGCCGTGGTAGGCCGCGACCTGCTCGGCGATCCGGGTCGTGGTGACCGGCAGCGCCACCCGCCCGCTGCGCCGCTCGGCGGCCACCAGGTCCAGCAGCACCAGCAGCGCCCGGTGGTCCTCGACGATCCGGCCGCGTTCGTCCACCAGGGACAGTCGCTCGCCGACCGGGTCGAAGCGCACCCCGAAGGCCGCCCGCGCCGAGGACACGATCTCCCCGAGCCGTACGAGACCCGCCCGGCGGGTCTCCTCGGTCTCCGTGGGGCGGGCCTCGTCGAGACCCGGGTTGACCATCAGCGAGTCCACGCCGAGCCGGCCGAGCAGCGACGGCAGCACGAGGCCGGCGCTGCCGTTGGCGGCGTCCACGACGACCTTCAGGCCCGACTCGGCGATGCCCGAGGTGTCGACGGCACGCAGCAGCGCGCCGGTGTAGGAGTCGAAGACGGTCGACGGGAAGCGCAGGTCGCCGATCTCGCCCGGGAAGGCCCGGCGGTACTCCTGGCGGGCGAAGACCCGGTCCAGCTTGCGCTGCCCCGCGGCGGAGAGGTCGGCGCCGCGCTCGTCGAAGAACATGATGTCCAGCGAGTCCGGCCGCCCCGGCGACGTCCGGATCATGATCCCGCCGGCGCTGCCGCGGGCCGTCTGCTGACGCGCGACGGGCATGGGCACGTTCTCCAGGTCGCGCACCTCGATCGCACTCGCCTGGAGCGCCGAGATCACCGCTCGTTTGAGTGCACGCGCACCACGGGAGTGGTCACGCGCGGTGGTGACCGTCGCCCCCTTCTTGAGCGTCGTGGCATACGCCCCCGCGAGCCGCACGGCGAGCTCGGGGGTGATCTCCACGTTGAGGATGCCGGACACGCCGCGCGCGCCGAACAGATGCGCCTGGCCGCGCGACTCCCAGATCACCGAGGTGTTGACGAAGGCGCCGGCCTCGATGGTCTTGAACGGGTAGACGCGTACGTTGCCGGAGAGAATCGATTCCTCGCCGATGAGGCACTCGTCGCCGATCACCGCGCCCTCGTCGATCCGGGCGGCGCGCATGACGTCGGTGTTCTTGCCGATGACGCAGCCGCGCAGATTCGACTGCGGGCCGACGTAGACGTTGTCGTGCACCACCGCCTTGTGCACGAAGGCGCCGGCCTTCACGACGACGTTGGAGCCGATGACGCTGTGCTCGCGGATCTCCGCGCCGCCCTCGACCTTCGCGTAGTCACCGATGTACAGCGGGCCGCGCAGCACCGCGTCCGGGTGCACCTCCGCACCCTCCGCCACCCACACGCCCGGCGAGATCTCGAAGCCGTCGATGTCGACGTCGACCTTGCCCTCCAGGACGTCCGCCTGCGCCTTCACATAGCTCTCGTGGGTGCCGACGTCCTCCCAGTAGCCCTCGGCGACGTAGCCGTAGATGGGCTTGCCTTCCTTCATCAGCTGCGGGAAGACGTCACCCGACCAGTCCACCGGCACGTCGGCCTCGACGTAGTTGAAGACCTCGGGCTCCATGACGTAGATGCCGGTGTTCACCGTGTCGGAGAACACCTGGCCCCAGGTCGGCTTCTCCAGGAAGCGTTCGACCCGGCCCTCGTCGTCCACGATCGTGATGCCGAACTCCAGCGGGTTGGGCACCCGCGTCAGGCACACGGTGACGAGGCCGCCCTTCTGCTTGTGGAAGGCGATGAGTTCACTGAGGTCAAAATCGGTGAGCGCGTCACCGGAGATCACCAGGAAGGAGTCGTCCTTGAGCGCGTCCTCGGCGTTCTTGACGCTGCCCGCCGTGCCCAGCGGCTTCTCCTCGTTCGCGTACGTCAGCTCCATCCCGAATTCTTCGCCGTCCCCGAAATAATTCTTCACCAGGGACGCGAGAAACTGGACGGTGACGACGGTCTCAGTGAGCCCGTGCCGTTTGAGCAGCGTCAGGACATGCTGCATGATCGGCCGATTCACCACTGGGAGCAGAGGTTTGGGCATGCTTGAGGTCATCGGACGAAGGCGGGTACCTTCGCCTCCGGCCATAACAACCGCTTTCATGTCGGAAAACATCCTCCTCGTGACGTCAGTCAGCCGTGGTGTCCGCCCTCACAAGCCGCCGGACCTGCACCACGTAGAGGATCCCTGCCCACCAGTACAGGGTTGTACCCCAACCTGTGAAGGCCCAGCCGAAAACAGCCGCCAGTGTCGCAAGCCAACCGCTGCCGTCGCTCAGCAGCAGCAGCGGAAAGGCGTACATGAGATTGAAGGTAGCCGCTTTCCCGATGAAGTTCACCTGGGGTGGGCCGTAGCGGTGTCTCCGCAGAATCAGGAGCATCACCGCCATCATCGCCTCACGGGCCAGCAGCAGGACCGTGACCCACAGCGGCAGGATGCCGCGCCAGGTGAGACCGACGAGGGTCGACAGGACGTACAGGCGGTCCGCGGCCGGGTCCAGGAGCCGGCCGAGACTGCTGATCTGGTTCCACCGTCGTGCCAGCTTGCCGTCGAGGTAGTCGCTCACCCCGCTGAACGCCAGCACCAGGAGTGCCCAGCCGTCGGCCTTGGGGCCGCCGAACTCGGGCCACAGAATCAGCCACAGGAACACCGGCACGCCCACGAGGCGAGCCATACTCAGGATGTTCGGGATCGTGAAGATCCGATCCGTCTGCACCCGTGTCTCCTGGACCTCCACCAGGTCCCCTCCTGTGCCGTTCCATCTATGTACGTCTGCGCGCCGACTCTACCCCAGGCACAAAAAGGGCCTGGCCCCGGATCAGGGATCCGAGGCCAGGCCTCAATATTTGTTCGGCGGTGTCCTACTCTCCCACAGGGTCCCCCCTGCAGTACCATCGGCGCTGAAAGGCTTAGCTTCCGGGTTCGGAATGTAAC
>NZ_JBIRRA010000018.1:0-147662 GCF_044333485.1 Streptomyces sp. NPDC020983
ATCCCCGTAACTACCTGGCCTTCCTCGGACTCGCCGCCGCCCTCTGCTGCTACAAACGCCTCCTCCGCCTCACCACATAGGACACGGTCTTAGTGACTCCCCACCCGGAAAACAGCCCCTGAACAGCAACAACCCACCCACAACCAACTGTCCCTCACCACCACTGCCACAAACCCGAGAGATCGCACCCTGGAGGCCATCGCCCCGTCCTGGTGCCCGGCCTGGCCGGTGGCCTGGCAGCGCTGCTACAAGCTGTGCCGGGGCCTGATCGAGGCCGGAGCCCCACTGCCGGGGCCGGGCGAGGCCACGGTGCAGGGCGAGGATCTGGGAGCGTGGGTTCTGGCGCAGCGCCTCGGCTGGGAGCAGGTGCTGCTCGTGCAGCAGTGGATGCTCGAGCACATGCTCCACCTCACCCCCGCTGGCCCCGACGAACGGCCCCCGGCGCCCCGTACGCAGGCCGACAAATGGACGGCGAACATGGCAGCCGTCCGGCAGTTCCACGCCCGTGAAGGCCACCTCCAGCCGCCCAGGAAGGCCGTGGAAATCGTGGACGGCGTCGAACACAAGATCGGGCTGTTCCTCGGTAACGCCCGCCGCCGGGCCGACAAGCTCAGCGGTGAGCGCCGCGCGCAGCTGACCGAGCTCGGCATGCGCTGGTAAAGCTGCACGGCCGAAGGTCCGGGCCCGGCCCTCGTGCGCCGCTGTGACTGCCCCCTAAGGTCGGCTGACCAACTGGGCCTGGGCTGCTGCCGCCAGGCGGTCACAGGCCCCGTACATCGGGCCCTGCCGGGCGCCCCGGTGTGTGGCTGCAGGGCGTCCGGCAGACGGGGCTGGACGCCTCAGAGGTCCCCTCCGGCGGCGCTTTGGATTTCCGGCGTGCGCACGGTGAGGACGGCGATGTCGTCCTCGTTGCTCCCGGTGGTGGGGCGGGCGCGTTCCAGCAGCAGGTCGGTGAACGCGGCCAGCGGGCGGTGGGCCAGGGACGCGGCGTGCTTGCGGAGCTGCTCCAGACCGCTGTCGATGGACCGGTCCCGGCTCTCGACCAGGCCGTCGGTGTAGAGGACCAGGGTCGAGCGGGGCGGCAGCAGCAAGCTCGCGTCGGTGCGTGTCCATTCCAGGCCGGTGCTCAAGAGCAGGCCGTGCCCTTCGGTGAGGTAGCGGGCCTGCCCGTCGTGGGTGACCAGCAGTGGCGGTGGATGGCCGGCGTTCGTCCAGGTGAGCTGCCACGCGCTGTCGGCTGTCTGTGCCAGGCTGCCGAAAACCAGCGTCGCCATAGGTACACCTGTCAGGTGGGCCATCGAGCCGTCCAGCCGGTGCACGATCGCGCTGGGCGGCTCGTGGTGCGTCCAGGCGTACGCGCGGAGCATGCTGCGCACCTGCGCCATTCCTGCGGCGGCGTCCAGGTCGTGTCCGACCACGTCACCGATGACCAACGCAGTCGCTCCGTTGGTCACGGTGAACGCGTCGTACCAGTCGCCGCCGACCTGTGAGTCGTCCGGCGCGGGCACGTAGCGCGCGGCCATCTGCAGGCCCGGCACCGAAGGCAGCTGCGGCAGCAGGTGGCGCTGCATGGTTTCGGCGACCTTGCGCTGCCTCTGGTAGAGCCTGGCGTTGTCCAGGGCCAGCCCGGTACGGCGGGTAATGTCCTCCAGCAGCGACAGGTCCGCCCCGGTCAGCGGCTCACGGTCCGCCGACCGGCCCAATGTCAGCGCACCGAGCACGTCCCGCAGACCCCGTATCGGCGCGATCGCCGCCGACACCATGCCGGTCGCCTCGAACAGCCGCTTCTGCTCGATGGCGATACCGGAATCCGGCGGCCCCTGGTAGGTGTGCGGTGTCGCGAGCGTGGAGGCCGCGCCCCGCAGCGCCCGCGACAGCGGCATGGGCGACTCCTCCGGGATCGGCGGCATCGGCCCCTGCAGATCCTCATGTGCCACGAACGCGCCGTCCTCGCAGTGCACGACGGTGACCCGCTCCACCTCGTCGGCCTCGGTGATCAGGTCGATCACCGCCCAGTCCGCGATCTTGGGCACCACCAGACGCACCAGACGGCGCAGCGCCTCGTCGCTGTCGAGGGTCGACGTCAGCTGCGTGGTGGTCTCGGCCAGCAGCGCCAACCGCTCCAGCTCCACCAGCAGCGACTCGGGCGCATGCGGCGGGTGGGTACGGTCCGGTCCGTGGTCCGCAGCGGTGAAGACGAGGACCGTTCCGGCGGGGCCGCCCACGCCGCCGCACGGTGCGACGAACCAGGAAAGCTCGACCAGCGACCTGTCACCCCGCTCGCACCAGCTGCTGCCCGCCTGCGCCCGCCGGGCCAGCACCGCCTCGACCATCTGGCACCGGGCCCTGGCCAGCGGCCGGCCGTGCCGGTCGCGATGCAGCAGCTCATGGGCGTCCCACCCGACGAGATCCGCGGCGCCTCTCCCCAGCAGGCGCTCCGCACACGCGTTGGCCTGCGTGATCGTCCCACGTTGGTCCACCAGGCACACCGCTGCGTCGAGCTCGCCGAGCACCTCCGCCGACCGCGCAGAACCGGACACGGACACGTTGCCGACCCCGGAATGCGACACGCCCTACCGCACCTCCTGCAACGCCTCCGCCAACTGCGCACGACTCTTCCATGTTCCACCACGAACGGTAGTACGACTCACATCGTGCGTGATCGCCCAGACCGGCAGCCACCCTCGCGGAACAGAAGACGAACCTGCCGGCCATTCACCACATCACGTCCGCCGGTGCGGACCGGAACATCACGCGAACGATGACGCAGACCGCACCGCACGGCCACCACACCGGCCAGCATCAGAAGCTGACTGACCTGGGCACGCGCCGGACAGAGCTGCGCGGCGCAAGGCCCGGGCCGCTGCCCGGCCCAGCACCACCGTCGCGGCGGTGACAACTCCCGGCTCCCGCCACTGCCGCCAAAGCGAGATCCCAGGGCCTGGTGTTCACCGTTCGCCGGCCGGTCCCGGCTTCGTCCCAGAAGCGCGCGAGCTCCTTCACCTTCCTCTCCCGCTTCCCGTCCAGCCGCTGCCGCTCGACTGCTCCACGGCGCTGCTCGCCGGCTTCGGCAGCCTCCGCGACACGCCGGCGCTGCCTTGCGGCGCTAGCGGCACCCGGCTGCCGTGGTGGGTGTCGGCGAGCACCATCAGCAACGGTTCGGACTCACCGCCGCGGTGCCGTGCGACACGGCGGTGAGCCGCCGCGGTGCCGTGCGACACGGAACCAACCGGTCCCATCGGGCCGTGCTCCCTGAGACGGTCCAGGGCTGTCATCACCAGCAGCACCTTGCCGGTGAAGCCGAGACAGAAGCCGCCACCCGCCGTCGCCGGTCACCCCGCAGTGGTAGCCGGCGTGCCCCTGCCCGGCCCAGAACCCGCAGGACAGCACGCCGACCACGCGCATCCGGCCGGTCAGCACGGCGGGGCCGGCCCCGGTGAGCACGACCGCCGGCGGCGGCCACCCCGGGCAGGCCCGTGCGGGGACAGAGCGTCTCCCAGAACGGCACCGTGTCCAGGCCGCCGTTCCAGCACCCGGCCTCCGGCACCGGGCCCGCGGCAGTGGCGCGACCCGACCGCATGGCACGGGAGCGCAAAGAGCCCTCCGCATATCCGGCACGTCAGGGAATCTGGGCATCGATGTCGGCGAGTTGGGCGGCGAGGATCTCTTCGAATGCGGCGCGGCGGTCTGCTGCGAGGGGGCGGATGTCGCGGGCGAAGTGGGCCAGGGTGGGGAAGCGTTCGGGGTCTGCGCCGAGCACCGCGACGCGGAACTGCTCCATGGCCTGTTCGTGCTCCTTGGGGGTGATGGTGCTGATGCCGGCCTCGGAGGCGATCAGCGCGGCGAGGAGGATCACGATGCGGTGGTATCGCACCGGGACCTCCTCGTCGGGCAGGCCGGATGCGCGCAGGGCCTGCAGCAGTTCCTCCATGACCAATCGGGATCCGATGCTGCTGGACCCGTAGCGTCCCCACACCGTGGCGAGTTGGGGTTGCTCGCCGAAGGCCTCGCGCATGCGCAGGGCCAGGGCGGTGATGCGCTGTTTCCAGTCGCCCTCGGGATGGTGGCCGTCCATGGCGGCCAGCAGGATCCGGTCGGCGACCGCGCGCAGCAGTTCGGTCTTGTTGCGGAAGTGCCGGTAGAGGCTGGAGGAGTCGGTCCCGAGCGCTGCGGCGAGTTTGCGCACGCTGAACGACTCGGCGTCGCTCGTGCGCAGCAGTTCCGCCGCCGTGTCCAGGATCTCCTCGGTTGACCATCGCCTTCGGCCAGTCATCTCGCCCCTCTCACTCGGACTCAGCCTAACCTATGCACTTGCCTATGCACGCACTGCGTGCATAATCAGGGCAACGCACTGTCCGGCCATAACGACACACCCGGCATCCGGCCGGGAGGGGAGAAGGACGCATGAGTGAGACCACGACCGCGGTACGGCCGCCGGAGCCGGACTTCTCGGCGATCACGGCCGGGGAACTGCGCGCCTACAGCGACGCGGAGAACCGCTGGCGGGCCTCCGGCGCGGCGCGGGCGATCCTCGGAGAGCCGGACACCGGCGCCGCGATCGTCTGGCAGGAGATCGCGCTGCCCGGCCGCGACCTCCCCGTCCGGGTCTACCGGCCGGCCCCGACGAGAGACGACGAAGCCGCGGCCCGAAGCGACCTGCCACTCGTGGTCCATGTCCACGGAGGCGGCTTTGTGGGCACGGCAGTGCAGTGCGACTGGACCAACAGCCACCTCGCCGCTCACCTGCCCGCGCTCGTCGTCTCGGTCGAGCACCGCCTCCTCGCCCCCGGCTCCCCGCTCGCGGACGCCGCCGACGACGGCTGGGACGTGCTTGAGCACGTGGTACGGCACGCCGCGCAATGGGGCGTCGACCCGGCGCGCGCGGCCGTCTTCGGCGAGAGCTGCGGCGCGCTGATCAGCGCGCTGACGGCCATCCGGGCCAGGGAGGATGATCTGGAGCTCAAGGCACAGGTACTGGTCAACCCCGTGGCCGACGTGACCGAGACGATGCTCGACTATCCCTCGATCGCCACGTACGTATACCGACTGCCCCAGGCCCTGCCGCAACTGCGGCTCATCCAGTCGCTCGCCGTCCCGCCGGGAGCCGACGCCGGCGCAGTCTCACCGCTGTACACGGACAATCTGAGCGGGCTCGCCCCGGCGCTCGTGGTGGTGCCCACCCAGGACGCGGTTGCCGACCACGGCCGCCGCTACGCCGAGCGGCTGAGCCAGGCAGGGACCTCCGTGCGGCTTTCGGAATACCCGGGAGCAAAGCACGCGTTCCTCACCTTGCCCGGCGTGGAACCACAGGCCGAGGCCGCCCAGGCGGAGATCCTCGCGTTCCTCCGCGCGGCCCTGGCAAAGTGACGAAAGAACGATGCACCCCACCCTTGGACCCGACGGCCCGACGTTCTCTCGACTCGGCCTCGGCTGCATGAGCATGACCGGCATCTACGGCGCCACTGACCCGCACGAGGCCGCGGCCACTGTGCTGGAGGCCCTCGATTCGGGCGTCACCCTGTTCGACACCGGCGACTTCTACGGTGACGGAGCAAACGAGGAACTCCTCGGCCGGACCCTCGCACCACACCGCAATCGCGCCGTGCTGGCCACCAAGACCGGAGTCCGCCGCACCGCCGAAGGCCTGCTCCCCGCCGGCTCACCCGACGAACTGCGGCGTGCCTGCGAAGCGTCGTTGCGCCGGCTACGCACCGATCACATCGACCTGTACTACCTCGCCCGCATCGACCCCGCCGTCCCCGTCGAGGAGTCCGTCGGCGCCCTGGCCGACCTGGTCGCCCAGGGCAAGGTGGGCCACATCGGCCTGTCCGAAGTTTCGGCCGCCACCCTCCGCCGCGCCCACGCCATCCATCCGATCAGCGCCGTCCAGACCGAGTACTCGCTGTGGGAACGACATGTCGAAAACGACATCCTGCCCACGATCCGCAGTCTCGGCGCCACCCTCATCGCCTACAGCCCTCTCGGCCGCGGCCTGCTCACCGGGACCGTCCGCGCTACCACGCGCTTCGAAGTTGGCGACTTCCGCGCCACCGCCCCCCGCTACAACGGCGACGCCCTCAAGGGCAACCTGGCCATCGTCGACGCCATCACCCGCCTCGGCGCCGCCAAGAGCGCCGTCCCCGCCCAGATCGCCCTCGCCTGGCTCCTCACGCGCGGCAACGACGTCATCCCCATCCCCGGCAGCTCCCGCCGCCCCCACTTGCGCGACAACCTGGCCGCCGTCGATCTGCACCTGACCGCCACCGACCTCGCCGACATCGACGCCGCTGTCCCCGACACCGGGGCCCACGGAGCCCGATACGGCGACCACGGCCTCGCCCTGATCGACCAATGACGAGAGAAGCACCCTGATGACGAACCCACCCCATGCACGAGCGGAACAATGCCGCGGACCTTGCGCTCACTGTCCTTGCGACGATCGCCACGGGCGTCGACCGCGGCACCACCCACCTGCCGGCCGACCACACCTTGTCGCGTAGTTACTGACCAGATGCACCTCCATCGGCTCCTGAGGGACAGGAGAGAGGCCATGTTTGACGACCTTGACCGTTCATCGTTGACCCGTCGCCCCGGAGTGAAGTGGAGCCGGGCCGAGCCGGGTGTGCTGCCGGCATGGATTGCGGAGATGGACTTCCCGCCGGCTCCCGCCGTGCAGGAGGCGCTCATGCGGTGTGTGCAGGAGGACCTGGGATACCCCTCGTGGGACGGGCGCCCCGAGCAGATCCCCCTGCGGGCCGCCTTCGCCGAGCGCATGCGTGAACGCCACGGCTGGGTGCTCGACCCCGGCCACGTCCGGGAGTTCACCGACATCAACCAGGGTCTCCAGGCCGTCCTGCGCGTCGCCACGCGCCCGGGCGACGGCGTCGCCCTGCACACTCCAACGTATCCGCCCTTCCTGGAAACGGTGACGGGCATGGAGCGGCGCCTGCACCCCGTCCCCTACGTCCTTCAGGACGAAGGCTGGGTCTTCGACGCCGAGCGGCTCGACCGGGAGCTGGCCGATGGTGGCTGCCGGGTGCTGCTACTGGTGAACCCGCACAACCCGACCGGGCGCGTGCTGCGCCGCCAGGAGTTGGAGAAGGTCGCCGAACTCGCCGAGCGCCACGACCTGCTGGTCATATCCGACGAGATCCATTCCGACCTCGCGCACAGCCCGCACCGGCACATCCCCCTTGCCTCCCTGTCGTCCGAGGCGGCCGCCCGGACAGTGACTCTGACCTCCGCGACCAAGACGTTCAACGTGCCGGGGGTACGCTGCGCCATCGCGCACATCGGCGCGGCCGACGTGCGCGCGGCCCTTTCGAGCCCGACCCATCTGTACGGCGAGCCCAACACCTTCGGCGTGGCCGCCACCTTGGCAGCCTGGCGGGACGGTGACTCCTGGCTGTCACAGCTGCGGACGGTCCTGGAGCGGAACGCCGCGCTGGTGCATGAGGGGCTGCCGCGCGGCATCGGATACCGCGTCCCTGAGGCAGGCTTCCTCGCCTGGCTAGACTGCCGCGCCCTCAAACTCCCCACTGACCCGCACACGTTCTTTCTGGAGAAGGCCCGTGTCCTGCTGAATGACGGCCGGACCTTCGGTCCCGGCGGCGAGGGCTTCGTCAGGCTCAACTTCGGTACGTCACCGGACCTCCTGCGGGACATCCTGGGGCGTATACGCGGAGCTGTAGGCTGATCGCGCCCTCCGTAATAGCCCTGGACTGAAGTAAAAGCGTCCGGCTGGGACGTGCGTCCGGACCGGGAGCGGCGACTGCACGCTCGCGCAAACGATCCTTTGCGCGAGCAAGATCAACAGCAGGCCGGCCGGACCCTCGCCGGGCTCGGATTCGTTCTCAGAACCTGTTCTCACTCAAAAGCGGGACGAACCCGCCAGCAGTACCTCGACGACGAGTGGGACGGCATCAGCGAGTCCGCCGCCTACCTGGAGATCCGGGAGTGGCCGCTGGCCAAGGCGATCGGCGACGTGTGCGAGCGGCCCGCGCCCGACTCCCACGTCCGCGCCCTGGTCGACGTCGCCGACGAGCAGGGGCAACAGGCCGTCGCTCACTGGTACGAGCAGCTGCGCGTCCACGGCCAACGGCACGGGCACCGGGTCACCGCCGACGTCGTCGCCAACCTCGCCGACTTCCTCCGCACCGGCACCGAGCCCGAGCGCCTGGACGCGCTGTTCACCCCCCGCCAGCTCCCCAAGGCGCGCAAGCCCTCCCGCCGCACGGGCGCTCAAGCCCTACCCGGCCAGCCGGTAACCGGCACGGTCCTACCCCGCGCGGGCGCAGAAGGTGGCCCCGGCAGCGCTCCCACCAGCCAAAACGGGGCGTTCCAAAATTTGGGAACGGGCGCCGCCGACCCCGGCCCGGCGGCCGGGCGGTGGTTGCTGAGCGCCGAGCACGTCGACCGGCTCAGCTCCTGGATCGCGGCTGGGGCCGAGCAGGCCGGCCTCCCGCCCGAGCACGCTGCGGACCTGCTCGTGCAGGCGCTCACCGCCGACCCCATCCAGCACTGGGTCAGCGCCCACGCCGGGACGTAGCGCAGCGCGCCACGACGGCCGCGCTCCCGTCCCCGTGTCACCGGCGGCGGAGCGCGCCGATCGGCGCCGCCTGGCCCCCAGGCCGGGCGGCCCGCGCGGCCGACCGCGCCCCCGTTCCCTCAGGCCTCCGCGCTTCCACTTCGCCGTCTTCCTTGTCCTTGCCGGCGTGGGGAGAGCGGAGGCCTGAGGGAAGTCTGCGGGCGGTGTACATTCCTGTCGCAGGTCAGGGCCCCTTTTTCGGGGGGCGTGTACCGGAGGGTGCGCGCTAGTTGCGCGTCTAAGCGTGTCCCGTAAATGATCTACGACGTGTGCGTTGACCTGCCTGTTCGTGGTCACCCGGCGAGGATGAGGTTGTGCAGGCGGGCGATGCCGAGCATCGCGTTGTGGACGCCGTCGCCCTTGAGGCGGCAGTCGCGGAGGATCTTCCAGGTCTTCATCCGGGCGAAGGCGTGCTCGACGCGAGCGCGAACCTTGCGGTGGGAGGTGTTGTGTTCCTCTTTCCATGCCTCCAGTTCGCTTTGGCCGGGTTCGCGGCGGTGTGGGATGACCAGGCCGGTGCCCTGGTAGCCGCCGTCCGCGATGACCGTGGTCTTGCCGACTGCGGCCTTCGCACCGGACAGATCCCACGCCCTGCAGTCGTTGCGGTTGCCGGGCAACGGCCGTCCGACCGCGACGACCAGCCGGGTGTCTGCGTCGATGACGACCTGGTGGTTGGTCGAGTACCGGTAGTTCTTCGACTGCTCGGCGATGCTGTGGTCGCGGGTGGGTACCAGGGTGCCGTCCACGATCAGCACGGTGTCCTTGCGGAACCGCTTGCGTTGCTGGAGGGCGAGCGCGGGTCCGAGGTGGTCGATGATGCGGTCGGCCGCGGACTTGGACATCCCAAAGAGCGGCGCGAGCTGGCGCAGGGTCAGGTTCGTCCGCCAGTACGCGGCGACCAGCAGCACGCGGTCCTCCAGAGGCAGACTCCACGGCCGGCCCTTGCGTACCGGATCTGCACCCTCGCGCCGGAGCGCGGTAATCAGCTTGCCGAACTGACGCGGGCTCAGCCCGCTGAACGGGGCTATCCAGGAGGGCTCCGACGCCATGATCACACCAGTCACTGCGTGATCATTCCACTGCTTCGGGTGCTCCCTGCTCGAACGCGATGCGGCAGCGTTCAACCTGCTCAGCCACGTGCTCCATGAACCAGCGCATGATCTCGTAGGGGATGACGTGCTCGTCGTGGCTGTGGATGTGGACCGTCGGCTCCAGGTCCGGATCCTCATCGGGTACCACCGCCACCAGGAAGGCCACTCCAGGCACATGCGTTTCGGCGTGGGGGATCTCAGCCCACGCGGCCGGCGCAGGGACGGCTTCGCTCAGCTCCACACACCATGCGTCGTCCGGCAAGGCGTAGTGGAACTGCACAGCATAGTGACGGCCCCCATGAACGCGCAGCTCTGGCATGTCCGCAGGCTGTCACAGCCCCGTGTCGGAGTCTCGCGAGTATCCCGCTCAGTACCTGGCACGGGCACCAGCAGCCTTTGCGGGGCAGCCCTTAGGGCCTGTTTGGGGTTCGGATCTCTGTGAGGCCCGGTGGTCTGCGATTGGTGGCTGGTAGAACTCGGGTGTGGCGCGTTTTGACGTGACGGGTGCCGAGTGGGCTCTGATCGAGCTGCACTTGCCGGTGGCGGCTACCGGGCCGTTGCCGCGGCGGGTGCGGGACCAGTTCAGCGGGGTGCTGTGGCGGTTCCGCACCGGCAGTGGCTGGCGTGACGTCCCCGAGCGGTACGGGCCTTGGTCCACGATCTATTCGCGGTTCAGCAATTGGGCCAAGGCGGGGGTGTTCCAGGACCTGATGGACGCCTTGATCGCCGAAGCGGCCGAGCGGGGGAAGGTCGGCCTGGAACTGGTCAGCGTGGACTCCACCATCGTGCGGGCGCATCACGCATCGGCAGGTCTGGCGGTGGCCGGGGAGACCCTTGACGCCCTGGAACAGGCCCTGACCGAGGAAAAGGGGGCTCCGCTCCCGCGACAACCGCCCGTGCTGCGGGTGATCCAGCGACGGCCTGTGCGGAAGCGAGTGGCACGGACACGCCGGACCCGGACCGGGCTGCAGCACGACGGCGTCGCAGGGCCAGAGCGCATGCCGCCGGGCTCGGCCGGTCACGAGGCGGGCTGAGCAGCAAGATCCACGCAGCGGTCGACGCCGCAGGACTGCCCCTGTCGTTCGTGCTCACCCCCGGACAGGCCGGGGACAGCCCCCAGTTCCCGATCGTGCTGGACAAGGTCCGCATACCCGGGCCGGTCGGCCGTCCCCGCACCCGGCCGCCGGCCGTGGCCGCGGACCGGGCCCACTCCTCCAAGGCCAACCGGGCCTACTTACGCCGGCGCAGCGTCACCGCGGTCATCCCGGAAAAGATCGACCAGCAGGCCAACCGCAAGAAAAAGGGCTCAGCCGGCGGACGGCCGGTCACCTACGACCCCGAACGCTAAAAACAGCGCAACGCCGTCGAACGCTGCTTCCAGAAGATCAAGACCTGGCGCGGCCTGGCCACCCGCTACGACAAGTCTCCCGACAGCTACGAAGCCGGACTCCACCTCCGCGGATCGATCATGTGGCTGAAACTCCTGACCACAACCACATGATCCGAACTTCAAACAGGCCCTAGCTCCCTCTCACAGTCTCACCTGGGGACCGCGGGTGACGGGACTCACCGCCCCGGCTCGGCGCGCTGACAGGTACTGCACTAGCAGCACCACTGGCGCGGCTACTGACGCCGCGAGCAGCAGCCACCAGCCCGGCCCGAGACCGACTGCGATGTGTGCCTCCTGAGCCGCCTGGATACCCCGGAAGTAATCGGAACCCAGTTGTGAACCGGTCAGCAGCCGGATGGGCAGAATCAGCGCTGCTGCTATGCCGGGTAGGCGGGCTGCCGCCGGAACCCGGGACGGCATAGCGACAGCCGCCGCCAGGGCCATCACCGTGGGCAGCAGCCACAGCCAGAACGGCATCCCGGTGGGCCCCGCGTGAGGAAATTGATTCAGATCGAGCAGCCGGTGCACCAAGATGTAGTCCAGGCTCGTGTCACCCTGCCAAGACGGTGGCGGATCCACCACCCGGGGCAGGAAAGCTTTCAAGGGCATCGCCACCCCGATCAATGCGAGCACCGCCAGCGGGGGCACCACCATCGCGGCGGGGTAACGGGTGCTCGGGATGGCCGACTGGACTGGGCGCAGCGGGGCGGTGGGAGACGCAGGGACCGTGGCGGTCGGTTGTGTCGCCTTCAACCGCGCGGCGAGCAAGGCGGTGGCCTGCTCGCCGGTGAGCCGGCGGGCCGGGTCCTTGGCCAGCAGGCCCTCGATCAGCGGGGTGAGCGGCCCGGCGAGAACGCACGGAGGGGGCGGGTCGAACAGGACGGCGGTGAGGGTAGCGACGGGGGTATCGCGGCGGAAGGGGAGCCGGCCTTCAACGGCCTGGTACAGCGTCGCGCCGAGCGAGAACAGGTCGGCGGACGGGTCGGCGGGGGCGCCCTGGGCACGTTCGGGGGCGACGTAGTCGACCGACCCGAGGAACACGCCGCTGGCAGTCAGCGCGGTCTGGTCCTGCTGGACGGCGATCCCGAAATCGGCGAGCAGGACCCGCCCGTCCTGGGCGAGCAGGATGTTCGCCGGTTTCACGTCCCGGTGCACGATGCCAACCCGGTGCGCGGCGTCCAGCGCGGACAGCACCGCGGTCGCCACCCGGACCGCCTCTGGAACGGGCAGCGGACCCTCGTCGGTGATCTGTTCGTACAGCGAACGGCCTTCGACCAGCTGCATCACCGTCCACGGAACGCCACCATCCAGCACCACGTCGTGCACTCCTACCACGTGCGGGTGATCCCGTAGTTGCGCAGCGTGCCGAGCTTCGCGCTGGGCCCGCTCCAGCAACTCGGCATGTTCCGCGGCCGTCCCGGCAGGTGGCAGACGCACCTCCTTGACCGCGACGTCCACCCCCAGTGTCTCGTCCCGTGCCAGCCACACGCTCCCGAACCCACCCGCCCCAAGCGCCCGCACCAGCCGGTACCGTCCGCCGATCAGCCGCCCAACTATCTGCTCCTCAGCCACCCTGACCCCCGTGATCGCCGTTGCCCCCGCAGTTTCGCAGAACTCCCAGACGAAGAAGAGAGATTCGGCTGTCCAGGAAGGCGACCGGGCACGTCCCACCAGCTCACGCTCTTGCACGACCACGTACACGATGCCGCGCAGCGCGGCACGGTCGTCGGCCGGCAACCACCCGGATGGCGATGCCGTCGCGGCGGACGTGGCGGCAACAGGCGCGCCACCCGCTCCCACAGGTCGTCCGGAACAAGATCTACACGCACCCGGACAGCTGGCCGACCAAGATCGTTGAGTGCAAGAACTCAGCTCGGGCATCCGTTGCTGCCGGTCGGCAGGCAGGGACGCAGTAGTGCAGGCATGACGCGCCCTCGCCCTCGTCCGGGTTGAACCCCCGGGTCCCGCCCTCGTCCACAGCTGCCAATGCGAGGCGCCGCTCCGTTCCTCCAGCGCGTCAATCCGCTACGAACTCGATCCCCGGGGATAGCAACACGCCGCGATAGAGGTACTGTCCCCGGCTCTTGGTGAGGCTTTGCAAGGCTGGGCCGGTTGTGATCGCGGTCGTGTCAGCAGGTCACCGGGGTGCTTTCGTCCCGCGGGGCCGCCTGGAGAGCGTCTGCCGTCGGCCGCGCCACGCGATCCTGAGAGGAAGATCGTGACCCAGTACCGGGCCTGTGCGCCGATCCTTGTCCGCGACGTGCGCGTCTTCGACGCCACCAGCCCCTCCGATCCGGCCGGCACCGGGCTGATCGGGCCGACGTCGGTGCTCATCCAGGACCGCAGAATCGCCGCGATCGGCGTGAAGGACCGGCCGGGAGGAGTCGTCGTTATCGAGGGCGGAGGGCGGGTGCTCATGCCAGGACTGACCGACGCACACGTGCACCTCTTCGGGTCCTCAGCCACCCAGGCAGAGCTGATCGCGGGGTCCACGGGGACGATCCACTACACCGCGCTCGCGGAGGCCGGACGGATGCTCATGCGCGGCTTCACCGCCGTGCGGGACATGGCCGGCGACGTCGCCCCGCTGCGGCAGGTCCTGGATGCCGGCATGTTCCCCGGCCCGCGCATCTACCCGAGCCAGGCGGCGATCTCCCAGACCTCCGGCCACGGCGACTTCTCCTTCGTCCACGAGGACGCGACCGCCTTCTCCTGCGGGCTGCACCCGCGGGCCGAGCAGATCGGCTTCATGCGCGTCGCCGACGGCCGTGACCAGGTACTCGCCGCCGTGCGCGAGCAGCTGAAGCGCGGGGCCTCCCAGATCAAGGTCATGGCGGGCGGCGGGGTGTCATCCGCCTACGACCCCCTGGACGTCCTGCAGTACACGCCGGACGAGCTCCGCGCCGCGGTCGAGGCCGCGGCGGACTGGGGCACCTACGTCGCCGCGCACGTTTACAACGACGAGGGCATCCGCCGCGCGATCGCCGCCGGAATCAAGTCGATCGAACACGGCCACCTCGCCGCCGGGCCCGACACCGTCCGGCTGATGGCGCAGCAGGGCGTCTGGCTGAGCACCCAGCCCTTCCTGGAGGATGACCACGAGTACGCCAATCCGGAGAAAAGCGCGAAGAACAAGCAGGTCTGCGACGGCGTCGCGAACACCTTCGCCTGGGCACGGGAGACGGGGACGAAGATCGCCTTCGGCACCGACCTACTACTCGAACCCGACAAAGCCGACCGGCAGAACGAGATGTTCACCCGCCTGTCCACCGAATTCGGGTTCAGCCCCACCGAGGCACTCAGGATCGCCACGTCCGGCAACGCCGATCTCTTCCGGCTCTCCGGCGAGCGCGACCCCTACAAGGCCGGCCGTCTCGGCGAGATCACGGAAGGCGCCTGGGCCGACGTCCTCCTCGTCGAAGGCGACCCCACACAGGACCTCACCGTGCTGAGCGACCCCGACAAGAACCTCGCCGTCATCATCAAGGACGGCCGCATCTACAAGAACCTCCTCGGCTGACAGAAGCCACTGGCCGAGCCGCCCCGAGCCCGACTCGGCCAGCAGAACGACTTGGACCTCAGGGGACTCCCGCCGGGTTGCCTGACGGAGCGCGCGGCCGGCCGCCGCGTCCCCTTGCCGCCGAACCAACCAAGAGGTGACCTCTTCCTGCTCCAGGAAGAGGTGTCGATCCCGCGGCCGCGGTTGCACTTCGGGATTGACCTGCCTGAACGCCCCCGACCCCGGCGGCGCGGTAAAGCACGCCGCGAAACCGTCGGCGATACCTCCGGCGAAACCCGCCGCGAAACCGGCCGCGATACCTCCGGCGAAACCCGGGCCCCTTCCGCCTTCCGCCGGTCCCGGCCCCTCCCCCCCCAGTCGCAACCCCGGCGGCGGCCCCAATCCCGACGCCGGGCCAGCGCGAGCCACCGCCGTCTCCTCCCCCGATCTGGCCCACCGCCCTTCTCTTCCCGGCGGGCAGGGGCGGATCAGGGGGGAGTCGGCATGCCGCTCACTACGAAAACAGCCGCTGACCTGCGCTCCGCCGCTTCGGCGGCCGAAGCGGCCGCACGCCCCCTTGCACGCTGCCTTGCACGGTTCCTTGCACGGCCTCTTGCACGCTCCCTTGCCGCCATGCCGCCAGGTCCGGCTGCGCGGGCAGTTGCTCCGCCTGTTGCCGCTAGACAGCCCGCGGCCAGGCCCGCCCCGGGGCGCGGCCGGCCGCTGCGAGGCTAAGAGGTGTCCCGTAACTGCCGGTCATGGGTGAGATGATCTTGATGTGGCTGGTGTGATCACGGCGTCGGAGCCGTCTTGGATACGTCCGTTCACCGGGCTGAGCCCGCGCTCCTTCGGTAAATTGGTGACCGCGGTGCGGCGCGAGAGCGCAGCTGAACCACGGACGGGTCGTCCGTGGGGCCTGTCGCTTGAGGACCGTATTCTCCTGGTCGCCGCCTACTGGCGCACTAACTTGACCATGCGCCAACTGGCTCTGCTGTTCGGGACCTCGAAGTCGGCGGCCGACCGGATCATCGACCACATCGGGCCCCTGCTGGCCTTGCCTCCCCGACGCCGGTTCGCGAGGGGCACTGTTCTGATCGTGGACGGGACGTTGGTGCCCACCCGCGATCACGCGGTGGCTGAGCAGTCGAAGAACTATCGGTACTCCACCAACCACCAGGTCGTCATCGATGCCGACACCCGTCTGGTCGTCGTGGTCGGACGGCCGCTGCCCGGCAACCGGAACGACTGCAAGGCGTGGGAGGAATCAGGGGCCAAGTCAGCGGTCGGACGGGCGACCGTGATAGCTGACGGCGGGTACCCAGGGACTGGATTGATCATGCCGCACCGCCGCACCAAGCACGAGGAGATGCCCGACTGGAAGCGGGAGCACAACCGCTTACACAAGCAGGTCCGTGCACGAGTGGAGCACGTCTTTGCTCGAATGAAGACCTGGAAAATCCTCCGCGACTGCCGGCTCAAAGGCGACGGCGTCCACCACGCCATGTGCGGCATCGCCCGCCTGCACAACCTCAACCTTGCCGGATAGGACCACAGCCGAACTCCCGCAGGTTTCTCACCCGCGTCCGTCGGCGGGGCGCGGAGTGTGTCGCGGCCACTGCACGCCCACTTGTTCCACCACAGCGGCTCGGAAGGCTTCCAAAAGGACGCTTCCGGGGTACGTCCCAAACGCTCGGTACTTCCAGTGGTAGTAGCACGACCAGTAGCTCACCACGCGCCGCTCCGTGCGCGCGAAGAAGGCCGGATTCCGAGCGATGAACTCCCCGTAGGCACGGCGCTGGGCCGAGCCCGGGTCCGCGAGCCCGGGAAGGCCCCGGCCGATCGCTTCGATGATCTCCAGCACGTACTCGCCGGCCAACTGCACCACGAACGGGACTACCCACGGCTCGTCCGACGCCACGATCCGCTCAAGGTGCCGCTGGCGTACCCGGCCATCATGGTGCCGGGAGTACAGGCAGTGCAGAATCACCTGCTGTGTCCCGGACAGTTGCCCATCCGAGCCGACGCCCGGTTCATCGTTGTAGATGCGCGACGGGATGGCGACGGTCTCGCCCTGCACCTCGACCTCGAAGGGCATCATCGGCGCGTGCCTGGCCTCCGGCATGACCGCCAGGACGGTACGCACGTCGCCGGCAAAACGGGTCGGAAACGCTGCCGTCAGCGCAGGGGCGACGTTCGACGGATCCCGGGGCAGCTGCACCACAGGAGGATATGCGGCGAACCTCTCGGTCACTCAACCGCCCGCCTCAACGTTGCGGGACAGCCCTTAGGGGGTGTTGCGAAAGCCCGGCAGCAAGAGTTTCGAGGCGTCCCTACTGAGGTCGCATCAGGCCCAGATCCTCGCCCCATGCATCCAGCACCGCGTCATGTCCGGCCCGCCGGGCCGCTGCTTCGACCTCGGCGAAGAGGCGGCGCTGCGTGGATGCGTCGCCGGTTGCTGAGATATGGTTCGCAGCGTCGAGCAGCAGCTCGGTGTCCCAGCCGGGCAGTGGGAATCGGGCGAGTTCCCATTCCAGGTACTTGTTGTAAGGGCGGGGGCGTCGGTCCAGGGCGAAGAGCAGCTCCAGCAGGAACCTGGTGCTGTCGGCGGCGTCGAGTCGGGCCGCGAGGACATGCCCGTCGCGGTCGTTCTTGACCGAGCGGTAGAGGGAGTTGGCGTAGGCGTCGAGCCATGAGCCCGCTGCGTGGAAGGCTTCGTCGGCGGCGAGATGTGCCTTGTCGGCCAGGATCTGGGCGATGACTCCGCCGAGGCGGTCGAACACGATCCGGGCTCGGGCGAGGGCGTATCGCTCGAAGCCAGGCATTCCGGCAGCGCGGAACTCGTCGAGGGAGAGGACGACGAGGTCGAGTTCTGCAGTGCGGTGCCCCGTGAACCGAGTGAGTTCTGTCGTCGCTCCATCAGCGAGGATGACGTACAGGTCGTGATCGGAGTGCTCGGTGGTCATGCCCTCGTGGGCCTGGGAGCCTTTGAGGACAAGCCCGACGACCGCCGGATCAGCGGCGGCGAGTGCGACGAACGCATCGTAGGTGAGGTGTTCCTGGGCGGTCATTGCGTGGTCTCCGGCGATGTAGTGACGGGCATGCCAGGCAGACGCCCCGGCTCACCTGAGGCGCCCACAACGTCTGCAGCGGTGCTTGGCCGCCGCCCGGAAGATCAACGCACGTGCGGACTCTATCGCCCGGTCTGCCGGGCGGTCTCGCATACGACTGTTCCAAGTCAGGCCAGCTTGGCGCCTTGAAATTCCGGTCACAGCCACTCATTCATGACTGCGATCTGGACGGTGGCCTCGTAGCGGACGGCAAGTTTGTCGTACCTCGTGGCAACGGCCCGGTGCCTCTTGAGGCGGTTGATGCCGCACTCGACTGCATGGCGCTCTCGATAGTCGGTCTTGTCGAACTTCGGCGGCCGGCCACCGCGAGATCCGAGGCTCTGCCGATTGCGGGCGCGGTCCGCGGGGATGGGGATCGTCGCCTTGATCCCGCGTGTGCGCAGGTAAGCGCGGTTCTTGCGCGAGTCGTATGCCTTGTCGGCTCGCACCCGGTCCGGCCGCAATACGCGGCCGCCCCAGGCCCAGCCGCGGCACCCTGATTGCTTCCAGCACAGGCTCGAACTGCGGGGAGTCACCCCGCTGACCAGCCGTGATCACCACCGACAGCGGCTTCTGTCCCTGCTCGACCGCCAAATGGATTTTGCTGGTCAGCCCGCCCCGAGACCGGCCGAGGCCGTGGTCGGCCGGCTCGACGAAGACACCGCCGGGAGGTTCCTTCTGAAGATCCCCCTTTTCACCGCCCCGGCGGCGTGCTGGTGAGCTCGGCAGACCGTTGAGTCGACGTTGACGTCCCAGGTGATCAGGCCCTTCGCGTCTGCCTCGGCCTGGAGCTGGGTAACGATCCGGGCCCAGGTGCCGTCCCGCTGCCAGCGCCGGAACAGGTCATAGACCCGGTCCCACGGACCATAGCGTTCCGGCACGTCACGCCACGGGGCACCAGCCCGTGTCCGCCACCGTATGCCGTCTATCAGCTGCCGTCTCGTCCACACATGCGGCCGGCCCGGCTTGATACCCCGCGGCAGCAGCGGCTCAAACCGGTCCCACTGGTCGTTCGTCAGATCCCCACGTCCCACAATGGGCGATCATCAATGAGCAAGATCCACTTTCGCAACAGGCCCTAGGCGCCCTGTTCCCCTAAAAACTCCTAACGAAATGAGTGGTGGGGGTCGGTAGGCTCGGTGGCCATGAGTCAGAGCGGTTCGCAAGCGGCAGCGTTCTTCCGAGACATTTGCCGGAACCGAGTGGTCTGGCTTGTCCGGAATGGCGAGGGAAGTCCGACTCACCTCTCCGAGCACGGCGAGCGAAGTCTCCCCTTCTGGTCGTCGTCCGCCCGCGCCCAGAGGGCAGCAGACATCTGGGGGCATGGGCTACGCGTTGAATCCATGCCCTTGGACACCTGGTGCGAGCATGTACTGCCCGACACCGCACGGGATGGACTCGTGATCGGTATCAACTGGAGCGGACCGCGCCTGGTCGGCTGGAGCCTTACCCCCATGGAGGTTCTCAACCGACTGGCGGCGGCTGACTAACCCACAGCATCGCTCGTCAGAGCGCGCAGCCGCCGCCAGCAGATGAGTGCGCATCCGAGGGTGAGGAAGGCTTCGTGGATGTCGTCGCGGATCTCCCAGCGGATCCGCAGGCGGCGGAACCAGTGCAGGTGGGCGAACGCGCGCTCGACGACCCAGCGTTGGGTGCCCAGTCCGGAGCCGTGCTCGGTGCCGCGGCGGGCGATCGACGGCTTCACGCCAAGGTTCCAGACCAGGCGGCGGTACTTGTCGTGATCGTAGCCGCGGTCGCCCAGTACCACGTCCGGTCGGCGCCGGGGCCGGCCGCGCTTGCCCCGCACCGGCGGCACGGCTTGCAGGAGCCGGATGAGCTGAGTGACGTCGTTGCGGTTGCCGCCGGTCAAGGTGGCAGCGAGCGGGATGCCGGTGGCGTCGGTGATCAGATGGTGTTTGCTGCCGGTTCTGCCCCGGTCGACAGGGCTTCGTCCGGTCTTGGAGCCCCCTTTAACGCCCGGATGTGGGAGCCGTCGACCGCCGCGCGGGAGAAGTCCAGGGCGTTCGCGCTGCGGAGCTTGGCGAGGAGGACCTCGTGCAATCGGGGCCACACGCCGGCCTCGGTCCACTCTGCCAGGCGGCGCCAGCAGGTCATGCCCGATCCGAACCCAAGTTCCTGCGGCAGATGTTCCCAGGCGATCCCGGTGTGCAGGACGAACAGGATGCCCTGGAACACCAGCCGGTCCGGATGCTGCTTGCGTCCTGGGTGCCGGCTCCGCCGCTCGACCTTGGGCAGCAGCGGCTCGAATACCGCCCACAGCTCGTCGTCGACCTCCCACGGCTTCGGCCGCGCCACCCCGCACCCCCAGATCATCGGTCCCAGAACGATCCAACCAACCCGGAGATCATTTCGTTAGGAGTTCTAACTGGCATTTCCGACTCGCGGATGGCATCACGCGGAACCTGATGGCCGAGACCCGGCCGGTGATGGCAGCCGCGACTGTTCTTGCCTGTTACCACCAGCAGCTCTTTCCTGCCGGTTTGCTGCCCGCTGCCGGCGGGACGACGATGACGTGCCAGCTGCGCGTCAGCTTCGAGTTCCCGGGTGGGCCGCGTGAGGTGGACCTCGTGGTGGTGCTGGACGACGGGCCACAGCCGGTGGTGGTGGTCGGCGAGGTCAAGGGTGGGCTGAGTGCCCAGCCGGGCGACCTCATCAACCAGGACGACCTCGCCGTGCTGACCGCCATTCAGACCCGCCTTCGGGAGCAGCGGGGTGGAGTGCTACCTCCTGGCCGCCGTGCTGCGCGATCACCTTGAGCCCAGCGAGATGGACGCTCTGCAGAGACTGTGCACGCATCCCCCGATCACACTCAATGATCATCAAGGGTTCGTTCATCCCGTCCTGCCGATCGTGCTGACCGGGGCGGACCTCACCCAGCCGCAGTTCTCTGACGGGCACCTCCACTGGTGGTCTCGGCATGGCCTGCCCGGACTGGCCCAAGAGAGCTGCCGTCGCAACCTGTAGCCCGTACCGGCTCACGCACGCCGCGGCGATGGCCCGGGGTCTGAGGGCGTGGTTTCTCACCCTCCCCTCGCCGCGCTGCGGCGGCGGGCTTCCTGGTGTGCGCAGCGCAGGAATGCGCTGGCTGTATGTCAGCGCTGGGAAGAGCGCAGGTACATCGGCAGGACAGTGCGCATGAGTTGTTCGCCGCGGGTGGTGATGGCGTCGAAGTGAGTGCGGTTCATGGCACGGAAGTTGGTGGGGTAGGTGGCGACTGCGCTGCGCGGGACGAGGTCGGCCGGCGGTGCGGGCAGGCGGTGGTCCTTCATGCCCAGGTAGGCCAGGGCGAAGCCGTCGATACGTCCGCTTGCGGCCCATTCGTGCAGGCGGGAGCGGGCGGAGTCCTGGGCTTTGCGATGGACGGTGACGAAGGAGCGGCTGAGACGGCCGGTCATGAAGTGCGGTGTTTGCAGGGGGAGTTCGCCCACGCCGGCGTCGCAGGCGATGATGAAGGGCACGTCGTAGACGTGCTGGGTGTGGCGCGGTGAGCGTCCGGGTTCCAGGACGGACAGGCCGAGGTTGTCGTAGACGCCGCCGTCGGTGAGCAGCACGGTGTGCTGCTGGCTGTGCCCGTCGTGGTGCTGAAAGGTGAAGGTGCGCTCCAGAGCTGGCAGGAAGGCGGGATAGGCGGCGGAGGCAGCCACGGCGGTGGCGACGTGGACGGGCTCGGTGATGGTGCCGTAGCGGGAGCAGCCGCTGCGGGTACTGCCGAAACGGACGGCGTTGGTGGTGGCCAGGTCGGTGGCGGTCAGAACGACGTCCAGGCCGGGGTGGGTGACGTCGGCCATGGTGGCAGTGGCGAAGGCCTTGCGGGCCAGGACGGCGGCGAGCGCGTCGGTGCGGTTGGCGGGACGGGCGACGCTGACGTCAGTAGTGCGGGTGAACAGTTGGCGGGTGCCGGCACGGGCGCCTGCGGTGAGGTTGCGGATGACGGCAGAGGGCGTAAACGCCTGTCGTGCGATGTCGAGTTGCAGGCCGGAGCGCAGCAGGTCGGTGGTGAGGGCGTCGAAGTCGGCGAAGTCGGGCGGGCCGTAGGCCCATAGGGCGGCGAGCAGGGATCCGCCGGAGATGCCAGAGACGACGCGGATGCGGTCGAGGAGATCGCGGTCATGCAGGGCGCGCAGGCAGCCGAGGTGGAAGGCGGCCGCGCGGGAGCCTCCGCCGGACAGGGCAAGGCCGAGAGTGCGGGTCATGGGCGGGGGTCGTCCGATCGGCGTGGGGCGGGCACGGTGCTGTCGGCGGTGGTGGGGCGGGTGGCGTAGCCGCCGGGCCACCAGAGGGCCGAGCGGGGGCGGCCGGGTGGCAGCGTCTCTGCTGGTGGGGTGGTGGCCGCGGTGGTGCGGGTGGCGAGGCGGGCGTAGAGGTCTGGTCCGTCGCCGGTGGCGAGCCATTTGTCCCAGACGGGTTGCGGTCCGCCGACGATGAGGACGAGGGCGCGGGCGGGGGCGTCGTCCAGGGGCAGGGTCAGCAGTTCCATGGCCGTGCGGTCGGTGGCGCTGGGCTGTGCCGGCGAGTGGGGGTGGGTGTGCCACAGGCCGAGGAAGCGGCTGGTGTTGCCGGTCGCGGTGCGGCGGGCGGCGAGGTGGCGGGTGACGCCGTGCAGGCCGTGCTGGAAGTAGGTCTCGGCCAGCAGGGAGTCCGGGGGCGGTCCGGTGGCCTCGTCGACGTAGATGATGCCGGTGGAGTCGTCGATGGCGCCCAGCAGCATGCCGCCGGTTTCGACGCGCGGGCCGCGGACGCGGGCGCCGCGGCGGGCTTCGGCCCGCATCTCGGCGAGGGCGGCGGGGGCGATACGGAGGTCGTAGCCGGTGGCGTCGTCGGTGACGATTGTGTCGTTGGGCCAGGCCAGCCAGCGCGGTCCGGCGGGCTGGGGGTCGGTGGGGCCGCTCGGGGTGCGGACGGTGAGCGCGGCCATGGTGTGCCGGTCGTCGGGGGCGTTGAGGGCGTGGAGGATGCCGGTCATGAGCTGTCCGGCCAGGGCGGTGACGTCGGCGGCCGAGCCGGTGAAGGTGGCGTCCGAGCAGCCGGGTTCGGGCTGGAAGAGCTCGGTGTGGGGCTCGGTGGGGAAGAAATCCTCGACCATGTCGGCCAGGGCACGGGTGGAATCCTGGCGGGCGGCCAGGGCGGTGCGGCGCAGCACGTCGGTGCCTCCGCCGGTGGCCGAGCGGGGTGAGAGTGCGGCGATGCCGCGGGTGGCCTGGTGGCCGATCATCACGGTGGCCAGGTGCGGCCAGGCGGTCGGGTCGGTGCGGCGGGCGCGTTCGAGGTAGGCCCGTACGACACGGTTGGCGGTGCAGTCCAGGATCAGGTCGAAGGAGTGCACGTCAAGGGCGGAGAAACGGCGGGTGATGTCGGCGACGACGGGCTCGATGCAGGTGGCGTGCGGGGCGATCTCATTGAGGCGGGCGGCAAGGGCGTCGGCCTTGGGATAGCCGATGTCGGCGTCGGCGTAGGGCTGGCGGGCATGGATGCCGGGATGCACGAGTGACTGGTCGACGACGGTGATGTGGGCGGCACCGGCACGGGCGCAGATATCGGCGGCGGGCGCGCCCAGTGCCCCGGCGCCCAGGACAAGGATGCGTTTGCCGTGCAGCCACGCCGCCGGAGTGTGGTGATCGCGGCGGACGGTGACCTCGGGACGGGCCTCGTACAGGCGGATCCACCGGGTGGTCAGGGTGTCGAGCCATTCCTCGCCGATCTGCATGACCTCGTCGCCGAGTTCGGGCAGTTGGCGGTCGACGTAGGCGGTGACGGCGAGACGGGTGAGTTTGTCGGCGAAGTCGGGCAGGTGCCAGGCCACCAGGTGGGTCCGGCGGACGCCGTGGCCGCTGGTCCCCCGGGAGGGGGTGCCCAGCAGCAGGTGGACCGGGGCGGCCGGGTGCGGTGTGCCATCCGGGCCGGTCTGCTCGGCAGTAGTGCGCAGGCGGCGGTTGTGGTCGGCTGCCACGCCGACGAGACCAAGGACCATGCGTGCGGTGATGCGGCCGCGGGCGAGGGCGGTGATGAGCGCACGTGCGGTGTCGGGGTATTCGAAGGTCAGGTGGTCTGCGGTGATCACGGCCGGAGCGAGGAACAACTCGGCGTCGTTGGGGAGTTGGGCTGCGGCGCGGGCATCGGCGAGGGTGGGCGGCCACGGTTGGCCGAAGGGGAGCCAGTGGACCACGTCACTGCGCTCATCACTGATGCGGTGCAGGAGGGCCGCGCCCAGCCACGGCTCGTCGTCCTCGGCGGCGGGCGCATCGCGGCGGACGACGAGCAGACCATCCGCGTAGTCGCCCACCGCGTGGGGTGGGTGCAGGGGCTCGCCGGGCGCATCCAGTTCCCCGGCCGCGGCGGCCCTGAACCAGTCCAGCAGGCGCGTGATGAACCCGTACATGCCGTCGGCCGGGTCCCACTCGGTCGCCGTGGAGCGGTACAGGCACGGGAAATGGGCCCAGACGACGTGCGGGGCCCCGGCGAAGCGGCTGTGCCGGGAGTACACCATCGGGGTCTCGAAGGGGAAGTCCGGCGGGATGTAGAGCGTGACGGGTTCTTCGCTGCGCAGCCGCAGGCCGCCCTCGCCGCGGGGCAGACCGGCGCAGCCCACGCTGATGCGCGCCTCCACGAAGCCCTTAGGGGCCGCGGGTGCCGTGTCCACGTGGGAGAGGAAGACCCCACCGCGGTCGGAGCCTGTGATCTGCCGGAGCTGGTCGAGGGCAAGTTGCTGGCCTGGCGTGACGGCCGTAGTGGTTCGGTCGCTCACGCGTCACCGAATCCCAAGGGCGTGGCGGGCGCGGCCTTGTCTCCGCGGGCCTGTTCGACGGCGCTGCGCGCGGCGGCGGCCGCCCGCGGGGAGGGAAGCGCGGCGGTGGCGGTGAACGCGGCGGCCGGGAAGCGGGTGGTGCCCAGCGCGGCCAGCATCCGGCGGCCACCGCCCGCGGCCTTCATCACCAGGGACTTGCTCTCCAGCTCGGCGACGTCGACGAGTTCGAACCCGAAGAAGGGCTCCAGGGCGAACACCACCGGCCGGGGCTCGTCCTGGGTGGGGTACTCCCCCGTGCACAGCACCGGCAGCACGGTGATCTTCTCGTAGGCGTCACGGGCCAGCAGATGGGGCGGGTTGTGCCCCTTCTCGTCCTGGTCCCGGAAGGGCCGCGAACTGGCGATCACCCGCGCGTCCGCGCTGGCGTAGGTCTCGAACTGGTCGAGGATGTCCTGCTTGCGCTCCTCCTCACCATCCTCGCCCTTGGCGTACATGACCTTCTTGGAGCAGTGGTGCGGGGAGAGCAGCAGGTCCCACTCCACCCGGTCGGTGTTGCCGTAGTACTTGCTGTTGTCGAAGATTTTCTTGATCGTGGGGTAGGCGAGGTCGCCGAGGAGGAGCAGCCGGCCCGTCGTGCCGTCGCCGGTGTGCATGCGGATCTGCAGGGCGAGGGAGGTCTCGTTGCGCTCGCCGGCGCAGTCGCCCTTGAACGGGGCGTGGACGAACGCCTCGAACGTCTCGGACAGGTCGTTGCCATCGATCATTGTGATCGTCTTGCCGGGGAAGGTGAAGTACTCGTCGGGCAGCTCGTTGTAGGAGTGCTGGTCGCGGTCGTCGTCGTAGCCGATGATCCGTACCCGGTTGCCGCTGGCGGGCTCCTCACCGTTCTCGAGGGCCTCCAGGGTGGCGGCGACGCGGCGCTCGACTTCGTCCTGGAAGAGTTGGGCGTCCTGGCACATGGTCTTGTCCTCGGAGATCTCCCGCCACAGCCGGGGTGTTGCCCAGATCTCTCCGATCAGGATGTCGCTGTCCAGCAGGTCACCGAACCCGCAGCAGTGGTCCAGGTCGGCGTGGGTCAGGGCGAACACCGCCAGGTAGGGCGTCTCCCCGTCCAGCCAGTCGGGGCGCGGCAGGGTATCCACCAGCCGGTCGATGACGGCGGCGACCACTGCCCCTTCCTCGTCGGCCTGTTTCATGTCCCGCAGATCGACCTGGAGGACCAGGTCGCCCCCGAGCACGATCGTGGTGGAGTCGCCCGTGCCGACAGGCCAGAACACCACCCCACGCTCAGGAAGTTCCGTCACGACCATGCCCTGCCTCTTAACTCGGCGTTGATCAACTAACGGGAAAACCAAACAAGTTCTCCCTGTCTTCACATCTACCATGCGCCACTGACAACACGGCCTCATCAGGCATTTCATGCGTCAACAGGGCCAACGTCAGGGGTCCTTGCCAGCCCCGGACACGGCCAGCACGCGACCTCTTCGCGAGCAGGGGCGGGACCGGGTGACCATCACGAGGTGGTGACCCACGTGCTGTGTCATCGCTTGCTTTGCGGCCTGACCTGGCATGCCATGCACCAAGATCGGCCGCTACAGGCCGTGGTGAGGCATCCGGCGCGCTACGGGGTGGATCCCGCTCGACGCCCCATGTGCCCCGGCAGGCTCGGCTCTTTCTCACCGCCCGGCCTGGCCGGTCCACGAACCGTCTCGGCAGACGAACATGCGTCACGGCGGGTGCGGCCTGGAAGGCTCCCCGGGCCGGGGGTCCTGGGAGGGCATGCCGTTTCCGTCCGCGAGCTTTTTCCGGATCCCGGCCCCTTGGACCCAGCGTTGACCAGCACCCTGCGCACCAATGCAGTCTCGGCGACGACGAGATTGCCTGCTCCAGCGCCCCTAACGGCCGCCGACATCGCGTTGCGGGAGGCGGCAGGCCCGGACCACCGCGATGCGGGACGTACGGCTGCTGCGGGCGGGCCGCTACCCTGGCGGCGTGCACGACAAGGAACCGCCACCGGCCAGCGACACCGCCACAGGGCCGGCCGCCCCGCTCAATGCGGCACAGCTGCGGCGGATCACGTCCCTGCACCGCGGGTTCACCTACCAGAACCTGTACGCCGTGGGCTGCCTGCTGCGGCTGCGTCAGGCCGGTGCGCAAACGCTGCTGATGGAGCTGGACGAGGACCTGGAGGTCGTGCTTCCGGATCGGTATCTCTACCTGCAGGTCAAGACCCGGCAGGGCAATCTGATGTGGAGCGACATCAGGGGGTCGGTCGAGCAGTTCGCCAAGCTACGCGCCGAGCACACGGCAGGGCGGCGCCTCGGCACGCCCAAGCTGGTCGTGGTCAGCAATACCGCACCGGGGCCAGATCTGCTGCGACGGACCCAGCAGCCGGGCTGGCCGGCGGGCGTGTCGCTGGTGTGGCCGGGCCATCCCGATCCGCAGGAGACGTGGCTGCCGCCCGCTGCTGCGGATCTCACCGGTGTCCTGCAGTGGTGCACCGAGCAGGCCGCCCAGGTGCCGTTCGGGTCCCTGGGAGCGCAGACGCTGGTGTGGAAGCTGGCTGCCCGCGTCCAGTACGCGAGTGCCGGAGCCCATCGGCGAGCCTTTCATGCCGGTGAACTGCCCGCCCTGTACGAGCAGTTCGTCGAGGAGCTGCAGGCCTTTCCCCAGGTTCCCGACGTCTACTGGCCGCATGGCAGCGAACCGGAGCTGACGGGCGAGCAGCGCGTGCGGCTGGTGACGGGCTTCTCCGGGGCCGGGAAGACGACCTGGGCGGCGAACGCCGCCGCCCGGTGCCCGCTCCCGGTGACCTACTTCGATGCCGGCCAGATGCCGCCCGCGGTGGTGCCCGGTGCGCTGGCCCGGGAGGTTGCTGCCCGGCACCTGAGCGGGCCCGATGCCGTCAACCTGCCGAGCGGGGCCGGCATCGACGTCCTTCGGGCCGTGCACGGCCGCCTGGCCCACGACGGCACAGCCATCGCGGTCGTCATCGACAACGTGCACGACCTCCCGTCCGACGACGTACGGCTGCTTGTCCAGGCGCTGCCGACGGCCCGGATCATGCTGCTGGGCCACCCCCACCCGGAGCAGACCGCGCTCGCCGCGCATTTGGGTCTCATCGCCGAGTCCCTGCCCGGCTGGGACACCGACACCGTGGCCGCCGTCTTCGCTGCCGAAGGCTGCACCCTGGACTACCCCACCGCACAGCGGGCCTTGGCGCTCACAGCTGGTTTGCCGCTGTACATCCTCAACTCCGCGGCTCTCACCCGCACTCTCTACGCAGGTGACGGTGCAGCCTTCTGCGCGTCGGTGCAGGAGCAGACCCACCTCGCCCCCACGGCCCAGGAACGCATCCTGGCAGAGACTTTCGGGCACCTGTCCGTGCCGGCACGCACGATGGCCGGCCTCATGGCCATCGCCGAAGTGCCCCTGAGCAGCCCGGAATTGCAGCGGCTGGCGGCAGCAGCGGGACCGACACGTCCCGCTGCCGCGGCCGGGGCCGTGCGCGAACTCGCAGGGCTCGGCCTCGTGCAGACATTCGCCGACGGTTTCGCCAAACTCCACGATGCGGCCGCGCCGTTGGCCCTCCATGCGTCGCATGACCTGCCTGAGGAAGCCGCCCGCCGTGTCGAGCAGACCCTGGCTGATCTTGTCGAGGGCCACAGGGAGCTGCCGCGGCTGGCCCGCTGGATGCGGCTGCTCGCCGATACCGGCCAGATCGACCTCTTGCTGGGGATCACCAGTCAGGAGGGGTTCTACGAGGGTGGCTTCCCGCGCGAGCTGCGCACGGTGATCGCGGAGGTGGCGCAGGAAGCGGGTCGGGACGCCGTCGACCGCCTTGATGCGCACAGTGCGTTGGCCGCCTGGGCATATGGGGACAACGACTGGGAGGCCTACGCACGCCACGTCCGCGCCATGGAAGCCCTCGCCGCAGAGGGCAGCAGCGGGATCGGACCACGCGAGAAGGTCCTGGTGGCCATCCGCCAGTTCCCTCTGTACGGGCGCACCGGTGACATCGAAACCCTCGATGCTGCGTTCAGGACAGCCCTGGCTGAGCTTCCCGCCCCCTCTTTCTTGGAGCGATCTCTGCGCTACGGCTACGTTCAGGGGCTCTACCACGCGGGCAGCTACCGAGCCGCAGGCCCCGCAGCCCTGGAGCTCGCCGACGCCTACTGCGATCACCTCGGCCTGAATCTGGCCGACCTCCACGGCCCCACCGAGGCGCTGCAGCAAGCCTGCTTGAACAGCGAGACACCCGACGACTACAAGCGCCTCGCCGACTGCTTCGCCATGCATGTCAAGTGCTGCCGTCAGCTCAAACTCGACTACGGCAGCGCCGCGTTCCCCGCGATGAAGCTCTACATGGTCGCTGGGGCCTGGCGATCCGCCGTCGACCTCGGCCAGGATGTGGTCGAGACCCTCCTGTGCTTCGACGAAGCACAGGGCGCCCTGAGCCTGATCGACCGGCAGCTCCTGCCCATCACTCAGGCCTACAACCTGCCCGAACTCATCGTCGGGCTCAGGTCTCACCGAGCCGTGGTCCTCGCCTGTACCGGAGACATCGCTGCGGCCAGAGCAGAGATCAGCAGCCTCACACGGTACGAGCCCACCCCAGCACAGGCCGACGACATTCGCGAGCAGGCCAGCATCATCGAGGAACTCGCTGCTCAACAGGCACAAGGCCGCCCCTGACCCACCCCGCCAAGCAGGTCGATCGCCTGTTCCCTCAAACCGGCGCGCTGGCCATCCGGCTGGCGACACCGCACACTCTTACACGCCTCTAACCTGCGCAAATGCGAGGAACCCTATAAGGGTTCCCGTGGTAGTTGCGGCTTTCCAGCTCCATTACGGACTCGCAGCTCACAGCGCCACGTACCGCTGGCCATAGCCACACAGAACGCAACCTATACAGGTCAGATACCACCCAATTCGGGCCGTGCCTATCCAGCTTGACCACGTGTGCCCAGCTCACATCCTGAAGCGCTCCAGATCAGAACCAGGAATCCACACCGCACACAAGCCGACAAATGGGCGGCGAACATGGCGGCCGCCCGGCAGTTCCACACCCGCGAAGGCCACCTTCCCGTCCCCGCAAGCACATCGAAGAACTCGACGGCGCGTCCTGCAAGCTGGGCCTGTTCGTGGACAATGCCCGCAGGCGGGCCGACAAGCTCACCCCCGAACGACGCCAGGAGCTGATCGAGCTCGGCATGCGCTGGCAGATGACGTGACGTTGTTGAGGCTCCCTGAAGTCACGAAGCCTCATCAACGTCGGAGACCGGGCATGGCCCTTTCTGTGTGCCGCCCTGCAGCCCCATCACAGCCGCCGCCAACGGCACCGCGCTCGCTGGGGAACCGGCGATGCCGACGTCAGTCCGCGGTGACACCCCAGTAGCCGATCTGAGCGGGCTGCCCCTCGTGGTACAGCACAGTGCAGTTCCCGCAGGCACGCTCGGGATAGTCCAGTCGGCCGGCCTTCAGGGCATCACGCCACTCAGCCTGCGTGGGCCGGCCGTTCGGGCACCAGGCCCGGACCTCCGCGTCGGTCAACGGCCGCATGAACGGACCCCATTCGCTGTGGGCAGCGTCCACCACGCGTATCTGGTCCAGTACAGTGCCCGTTCCCCCGGTCATGATGTACTCCCGCCACTCCTCGTCCTGCCACAACTCGTCCATGGTCAGGCCGTCGAAGCCGTGGCTGTCCCGGGCCAGCTCCTGCTCCTGCGCCTGCCGGAACGCCGCTGCGAGATCCTGCTGATACGGACCTGTCTGGCTCCACCCGTCGCCACCCATGTCTTCGTCCTCCATTCGAGTTGCTGATCAGTGGCCGCAGCGTACGGCCCGGCACCGACAACGACCCGCCGACGCGAGCGGGTCGGCATCGTCGTGGTTGGCGCCGTAGAGACGAGGCGTCATCACACCACCAAGGTGCCGCAGGGTATGGGCAACCCCTTCCCCGCGAGGCTTGGGCAGCCTCGCAAGGGCTCTCGCCCCGTGGCCTTTCGTGCTCGTTTTGGCGTGTGTCAGCGGCCGGCTGCGGCGGGACGGAGGCGGAACGACAGCCCGAGGTTCCACAGCAGCGCCGCGAGAGCCGCGGCGGCTGCGGCGAGGCACAGGGGCGTTCTTCCCGCGCTGAGGAGGATGCCGCCGAGTGCGTTGCCGAGTGCGATTCCGGCGTAGAGGGCGGAGGCGTTCGACCCGATGGTCACCGGTCCGCTCCCTGGTGCGGCCGCGAGGAGGCGGTGCTGTTGCGGCGGGGTCTGCATCCAGCTCGCCGTGCCCCAGAGCGCAGCCGCCGCGACCACGAGGATCGCGGACGGGTGGCTCGCCAGAACCGCGAACGACAGGGCCATCACGACGTATGCGACGGCCAGCGTCCGGCCGGATCCGAGCAGGTCGGTCAGGTGCCCGCTCGCGAGCGACCCGCACACCGCACCGACGCCGTAGGCGGTGAGCACGCCGACGAGCCACCCGTGGCCACCCCCCGGGAGCAGGGTCGAGGCGTAGGCGTACGGGACGTAGGCGGCTGTCATCCCCAGGACGGTGAGGGCGAGGATCGCGACGACACGAGGTCGCCTCAGCGGCGCGAGCCGCTCCACGATGCGCTGACGTGCCCCGGCGGGAGGGTCCGGCGCGGTGCGGTGGATGACGAGCGCCGCGCCCCCGGCCAGCACCGCGACACCGAGCAGCGCCGCGCGCCAGCTCGTGATGGTGGCCAGGACGCTGCCGAGGGGGACGCCCACCGCAGTGGCGACGGTGAGGCCGGAGATCACGAGGGCCAGTGCCCGTCCGCGGTGACGCTCCCCGGCGACGCGGGCCGCGAGAACACCGGCGGCCGGTGTCACGATCGATGCCGCCAGCGCCGCAAGCACCCGCCCGGCGAGGAACAGCCCGAAGCCGGTGCTCACCGCGCACAGGACGTTGGCCGCGGCGAGGACGACCAGCGCGACGGCGATCACACGCCGCGGACGGACCGCGCTGGTCAGCGCCGCGAGCACCGGAGCGGCCACCGCGTACGCCACGGCGAACACGGTCACGGACAAGCCCGCCGTCGCCGTCGACACGGCCATGTCGCCCGCCAGCGCCGGGAGGAAACCCGCGACGACCCAGGCGTCGGTTCCGACCGCGACCGTCGCGGCGAGCAGCGGCAGCAGGCGAGGCCACCACCGCGGGTTATCGATACTCATTGTCCACAATCTTTCGATGCTCGTAGGGAACGGCGACCGGCTTCACCGGCGTCCGCCGCCGCGGTCAGACCAGGGTGGCGACGGTGCGCTCGCGGACGACCGAGCCGGTCCGCTCGGCGATGTCGGCGATGCTCTCGGCCGCCAGCGCGGCTCGATACGCCATCTCGGCGCGCGACATGGCATGGGCGACGGCGCACTGCCCGGAGCGGGCGCCGAGGCTCCCGGACCGGCCGGCCGACCGGATCTCCTCGCACCGGAACGCCGGCGAGCGCCCCTCGACGGCGGCCACGACGTCCATCAGGGAGATCGCCCCCGCCGCGCGCGCCAGCACGAAGCCACCCGACTGCCCGCGTGCCGCCTGCGCGATCCCGTCCGCAACGAGAGCGCGCAGGGTCTTCTGCAGATACGCGGGCGGCAGACCGAAGAACTCGGCCAGCTGCGCAGACGTCACGGGCCGGCCTTCGAGCCAGTGCATGACCAGGCAGCAGTGCATTGCTGCTTCGACACCCTTGCCCATCTTCATAGCGGACATCATATATCCACTTGGAGTGGGCCGTGGCGACTTCCTGCTCGGCGGCGTGCATCGGGTGCAGCAGGACAAGCGCGGCCACCGCGTTCGCGGACCTCATCTCGCCGCGCTCGGCGAGGGACGGGACGGCGGCCGGCGAGACCCACTCCCGGCGGTAGGACGCGAAGCCGTCCTCGGGCCGGGCCGGCCGCCGTATTCGGCCGTCGTGGACCACTGGCGAGCGGAACCGCCGCGGAGGGCGTAGGCGACAGGGGTTCCTGACCAGGATGGTGGCGGCCTGTTTGCGTACCTGCCCCGGCGGACGCAAGCAGCGGCCGACTCGGACGGCTCCACCGCGGGTGCCCTGACCGAGGAGCGCCGCAACGTCCCCGGGGGGCGATCGACCCTGCGTGGCGCTCGGCCCGGCCGGTCGCCCGGCAGCGCCACTACCGGCTGTGACGCGCCCTCATCACTGCCGGCTCCCCCAGGGCGACGACCTCGGCGCACGAATCCAGACCCAGCGGCACGGCTGGGAGGAGTTGCTGCCCGCACAGGCCTGGATGCTCGAACGCATGCTCCACCTCTCCCCCGGCGGAGGCCTCGGCGCGGCCGCCAGCGCTCCGTACACAGGCGGACAAGTGGGCGGCGAACATCCGGGCGGCGAGGCAGATCCACGCCCGCAGGGCAGCCTGCAAGCCGTGCCCCGCAAGGCCGTCATCCAACTCACCGAGCCGGACGGATCGCAGACCACCGTGAAGGTGGGGATGTTCATCGACAACTGCGGGCGCCGGGCCGACAAGCTGGAGCCCGAGCGGCGCGCGGAACCCGACGTACTCGGCACGTGCTGGTAGCGCAGGATCCGGCCAGGTCGCCGGTCGCCGTGATCCAGTATTCACGCCACGGCTCGGCGAGAGCCTGACACGCTTCAGTCATGTCGGAGGCCAACGGACCAGGTGATGAGCAGACCGAGGGAGAGCAGCGGGCCCATGCCGTAGCACGAGCCGAATTGGACGCATTTATCGCTGAGTGCGAAGTCCAGGAGAACAAGCACGCCTCCAGAGCACGACGATGGGAATGGATCCGTGTGATCTTGGGACTCCCTGCGGTCGTGCTCGCCACGATCGCAGGCGCCACAGGACTGTCGTCATCCGGGGCACGAGTCCCTGCCGCGCTGTGCGCGCTCATCAGCGGGTGCCTCGTGTCGGTATCCACCTTCCTGCGGCCCGACGCCCGAAACGTGTCCGCGACGGAGCGGAAGAGGGCCTACCGCTTGCTCCGCACCGAAGCACGTCTCGCCGCCATACGCATGGAAACATCCGATATCGCGGACCCGATACGCATGCTTGAGGACCTGCAGGAACGCCGAAGAATGATCATCACCGGCCGACTCGATCAGTTACTCACAGAGTGAACCAGTCCCGGGACGTGGATGCCGGACAACATGCTCCACCCGTCCCCGGCGGAGCCTGACCAGCGGCCGCCACCGCCCCGTACGCAGGGGCGCGAAGTCGTCGGCATCGGGCGCCGTCACCGTGGCCAGCCGGTCTGAGGGCCCGGGCCTGACCCGTGCCCGCAGCCGTGTGGCCCTGCCTGACACGAGGTGCCACAACCGGGCCCGGCTGCATACCCGGTGGCCTGGTGGCGGTGGCTGGTAGAAATCGGGCGTGGCGCGTTTTGACGTGACGGATGCCGAATGCGCTCTGATCGAGCCGCACTTGCCGGTAGCGGCCACCGGGCCGTTGCCGCGGCGGGTGCGGAACCAGTTCAGGGTGCTGTGGAGGTTTCGCACCGGCAGCGGCTGGCGTGACGTCCCGGACCGGTACGGGCTCTGGTCCACGGCCTACTCCCGGTTCAGCAACTGGTCCAAGGCCGGGGTGTTCCAGGGCCTCATGGAGGCGTTGATCGCCGAGGCGGCCGGGGAGGTCAGGTCGGCCTGGAGCTGGTGAGTGTGGACTCCACGATCGTGCGGGCGCATCACGAATCGGCGGGTCTGGCCGTGGCCGGGGAGACCCTGGACGCCCTGGAACAGGCCCTGACCGAGGAAAAGGGGGCTCCCCGCACCAACCACCGGTGCTGCGGGTGATCCGCAGGGGGCCGGTGCGGACATGGGTGGCACGCACGCGCCGGACCCGGACAGGGCTGCAACGCGGCGGCGCCGCAGGGCCAGGGCGGACGCCGCCGGGCTCGGCCGGTCCCGAGGCGGACTGAGCAGCAAGACCCATGCCACGGTCGACGCCACAGGACTGCCGCTGTCGTTCGTCCTGACCCGTGGCCGCGGACAGGGCCTACTCATCGAAGGCCAACCGGGCCTCTTTTCACCACGTGATCCGAACCCCCAACAGGCCCTGGTGCCGCATAAGCCACTGTTCGCCCTGTAAGTGCCTCAGATCTCCGATGGCGCGGGTCGTGACGAACGTGAGGTCCAAAATTCGCAGGCGCGCTCACGGTCGGTCGGGTGAGAATTCGCTCATGATCGCTGAAACGCAGGGAATCCGTATCCGGCATCGCGGGCATGAACCGCAGGTCCATCCCACCGCCTACATCGCCCCGACGGCCACGCTGGTCGGTGATGTCCGCGTGGGGCCGAGAGCGCGGGTGATGTACGGAGCGGTGCTCGATGCCGAGGGGTCTCGGATCGAGGTCGGGGAGGCGGCGGTGATCTGCGAGAACGCGGTGCTGCGCGGGTCTGCGGTCGCCGGCGATCAGCCGGTGCTCGTCGGCGACCACGTCTTCGTGGGGCCGCATGCCACGCTGCTGGGCTGCGAGGTCGGCAGGTGCGTCTACGTGGCGACCGCGGCGACGGTGCTGCAGGGCGCACGGTTGGGGGCCGGCTCGGTTGTCGCTGTCGGCGCGCTGGTCCATGCCCGCACCGTTCTCCCGGACGAGTACTTCGTGCCGCCGCACACCGTGGCACTTGACGCGCCGGTGCGGCTGCTGGCCCCTGGCGATCCGGGCCTGGCCGAGGCCATCGGCCGGGTGGGATTCGCGCAGGTGGCGTTCGGCGTCGAAACGGAGTGGACCGACAGGATCAACCGGTACGAGCACATCGCGGAGGTACGCGTCGCCGAGTTCGGCACGCATGCCGACGACGAGGTACTGAATCTCGGCTAGTGCTGTGACCGCAAAGATTCACCGGGTTGGTGGCGGCTCCGTGCGTTGTGGGCGGAGTCGTGCCTCTGGGGCGGTGCCACGCAGGAGAAGAGAGATTGCCCTGGGGGCAGAGCCCATGTTGGCTGTGCAGCATGGCTGAACTGCGTACCGACCGCCTCGTCCTGCGCCGATGGCGTGACTCCGATCTTGAACCGTGGGCGGCGATGAATGCCGATCCCGAGGTGCGGGAGCACTTGGGCGACCTGCTCACCCGCGAACAGAGTGATGACTCCGTGGCGCGGTTCCAGGCCGAGTTCGACCAGCGGGGTTACGGGTGGTGGGCGGTCGAGGTGGAGGCCACGGGCGAGTTCATCGGCTTCGCGGGCTTGGACGAAGTGGACGAGTACATGCCGTTCACGGGGGTGGAGATCGGCTGGCGGCTCGCCCGCTCGGCCTGGGGCCACGGCTACGCCACCGAGGCTGCGCTGACAGTCCTGGCCCACGGCTTCGACACTCTCGAACTTCCCGAGATCCTCGCTGTCACCACAGCCACCAACCTTCGTTCGCAGGCGGTGATGCGCCGGATCGGCATGACCCGGGACCCGGCTGAAGACTTCGACGACCCCACCGAGCCCGAAGGTCCGCGGCGTCCGAACGTGCTGTACCGCATCGCCCGCGGTACGAGGACCTGACGTTCTTCACCGAGGTCGCTTGATCAGCGGTCGCGAGGGGACGTCCGTCCCAGCGAATGCCCTTCTCGCTGCGGATGCGGGCGCCCTCGCGGCGCTGGGTGGCCAGGACGTCGGGCGCAGGTGTTGCGCCAGCGCAGGTGGGCGTGCAGGGCCCGGGTCCGGGCAGCGTGGTTGCGGTGGTTGGAGTGGCGGCGGTGAACTCTCAGCGGGCCTGGCCGGGCAGCACCGCGAGCAGCTGCCTGTGCGTCACCACATCGAGCGACAGCGTACGGTAGCCGACCGACGCGAAGAGGACCGTCAGCCTTCCGTCGCCCTCGCTCATCACCTCGCCCTCGCCCCACCGCTCGTGGTGCACGCGGACACCGGGACGGTACGGATGGGCGTCCGCGGCGGGTTCCTGCGGGGCCGCGCCCGTGCTGCCCGCACCCCGGCGGAGCCGGCCGCCCCGCGCGGGCGCCCCGGCGCGGCCGGACCGCTGCTCCCGCCCTGCGGGTACCCCCGGGCCTTCGCCCGGCAGCGGTTCCGCGGCCCGCCCGGCGCAGACGTCGCAGGCCCCGCAGGGTGTCGTGACGGTCTCCCCGAAGTAGCCGAGCAGGAAGGCGCGGCGGCAGCCGGCGGTCTCCGCGTAGCCGCGCATCATCTCGACCCGGGACTCCTCCAGCCGGCGGTGCGCGGTGTCCGCGGCGAGCGCGCCGGCGACCGCCGCATCGACGGCGCCGTCGGTGTCCTGCCCCGTCCAGCGGCTGCCCGTGCGCCCGGTGTGCACCGCCCCCGCCTCCTCCAGCAGGTTGAGCACGGCCGACAGCCGGGTGGCGCTCAGGTCGCACGCGTCCCGCAGTTTCGTCGCGCCGACCGGCCCGCCGGCCTCCCGCAGCCGCTCGGCCACCCGCTGCAGCACGTCGGCGTCCGGCGCCCCGGCGGCGAAGAACCGCTGGAGGCCGAGGTCCTGCGGACGGTACGCCAGGATCGCCCGAGCGGGGGCCCCGTCGCGCCCGGCCCGCCCGATCTCCTGGTAGTAGGCGTCCAGCGACCCCGGCACCGCGGCGTGCAGGACGAAGCGCACGTCGGGCTTGTCGATGCCCATCCCGAAGGCGGACGTGGCGACGACCACGTCCACGTCGCCGGCGAGGAAGCGGTCCTGGACGTCGCCGCGCTCGCGGGCCGGCAGCCCCGCATGGTAGCTCCTGGCCGACAGGCCGAGCTCCGCCAGGTCGGCGGCGATGGAGTCGGCCTGCCTGCGGGTCGCGGCGTAGACGATGCCGGGCTTGGCCTCCACCGCCGCCCGCTCCACGGTGAAGCGGTCCCTGGCCGCCTTGTCCTGGAAGGACGCCACCTCCAGGGCGATGTTCGGGCGGTCGAAGCCGGCCACGATCTCCACCGGGCTGCGCATGCCGAGCCGTTCGGCGATGTCCCGGCGCACCGGTGCGGCGGCGCTCGCGGTCAGCGCCAGCACCGGCGGATTGCCGAGGCTCTCTCGGGCCTGGCGCAGCCGCAGGTAGTCCGGGCGGAAGTCGTGGCCCCACGAGGTGACGCAGTGCGCCTCGTCGACGACGAGCAGCCGGGGCCGTACCGCGGCGAGCTTTGCGGTCACCTCCGGCTTGGCCAGCTGCTCGGGCGCCAGGAAGACCACGTCGACGCGGGAGGCGCTGATCCGGTCCCACGCGCTCTCGGTGTCGCCGCGCCGCTGCGCGGAGTTGACCGCGGCAGCACGCAGCGCGCCGGAGGCGAGCAGGCCCTGCATCTGGTCCCGCTGGAGGGCGATGAGCGGCGAGACCACCACGACGGGCCCGCCCAGCAGCGCCGCCGGCACCTGGTAGACGGCCGACTTGCCCGCCCCGGTCGGCATCACGGCGAGCACGTCGCGGCCCTTCATCACCTCCTTCATCGCCGTGAGCTGCGCCGGACGCAGCCGCTCCCAGCCGAAGACCCGGCGGGCGGTGCTGCGCAGCCTGCGTGACGCGAACAGGAACATGCTTCTCCTCGGGACCGGAACGGCGGTGTGCCGGGCGGCTACCCCGGTTCCGCCGGACCACCCGTCACACCGCCGCTCCAGACGGCGCGACCGCGACCGCAGGTGGAGGTGGAGTGGGGCGTGCCGTACTTCTCGTAGGTGAACCAGCACGTGGTGTGAGCAGGCACCCCCGTAACAGCCCGCCGAACCAGTCCTGGTCGGACCACGGCAGCCACCCGGTCACCTCGTGACAGCAGAGCGGCCCACACGACTGCCCGCCACCAGGCGATCTGCGCTTGCTACCGCTGCCGCCCACCTGCTGTCGCCAAGGTGCCTGCTCACAACCGCTGTACTGATCACGAGGTTGTCAACGGGCCGGTGAGTTCGGCTTGGTTGTCTGCCGCCCATTGCGCGAGCCGCGCCAGAGGCCCGTTCGCGAACGATTCGCCGAGGGAGGAGAGTTGGTAGATCGCGCCGGGATGCTCCGACGACTGCTCGGTGCCGGCCGCTTTGACGACGAGACCGCGAGCCTGCAGTCGTTGAAGCGACTGACTGATCACTTTGTCACTGGCTCCCGCAATGCGCAGGAGTAGTTCGTTGCGTCGCGTCGGCCCCAGACGCAGGGCTGAGAGCACGACGGGATCCCACGTATGGCGGATGAGCTCCGCTGCCGCGCGCACGTGGCAGTCGGAGATGAACGTCTGACAGGACTCCTCGATCACGGAGTTCAGTGTCCCATCAGCCTCCTACCGAATGGTAGGAGCTGCGGTCGTAGCGTTCTGGAGGACACCGCTTCCAGACGGAGGAGACAGCTGTGAACGTAGGCATCCTGGGCACCGGAAACCTGGCCGTGACGCTTGGTCGCGCCTGGGCCGCATCCGGCCATTCGCTCGTGGTGACAGGGCGCAATCCGCTGCACGCCGGCCAGGCCGCCGACCAGATCGGCCCCTCGGCGGAAGCAGTTGCCCCCACCGACTTCGCGGGGAGGGCCGATGCGGTCGTGGTAGCGGTCTCCTGGGAAGGGCTGGAGGTCGCCCTGCATCTCGTCGGCGGCTCCGACCGGACGCTGGCGGGCAAGACCGTGATCGACTGCACCAACCCCGTCGACTACGCGACCGGTGAACTCAAGCCGGCATCCGGCTCCGCAGCAGAGCTCGCGGCTCGCTCTGCTCCCGGTGCCCACGTTGTCAAGGCACTGCACCTGTTCGCGGGAGCCTCGTGGCCATATACGGGCCTGCAGGAGACGGCGCCGGTCGTGGCGATCTGCGGCAGCGAGCGCAGCGCTCTGGATCTCGCCACAACGCTGATCGGTGACCTGGGCGGGCGGACGGCCGTGATCGGGGGGCTCGACAGCGCCCGGCAACTGGAAGAGGCCGCGGGATTCGTCATGAGGGTCGTCGCGTCCGGCCACAACCCGAGGCTCGCCGTGCCCGATGTCGACCCGGCACTCGTCAGCGCCGCTCGCACGGCGACCCGCTGAGCCGGCAGACCGCAAGAGAGGGCCGTGACGTCGCACCCCCGGCCCTCTCTCCACGCAGCCCGCAGAGCCCACCGCATGCCTCAGAAGCGATTCCCATTCCGAAGACAGGGTCACGTTTTCCCAGGTGAGGTGTGTGGCCGTCGCTCGATAGGCAGGCTCGGGCCGTCGTGTCGGTGCTGGCTGTGTTCGGAGGTGGCGGATGCCGTCGGTGTTGGGTGTGCTGGAGAGGCGCGAGCGGGTGGCGCTGGCCCGGGCGGAGGAATTGCGGCAGAGCTCGCGCGTCTCGAGGCCGCTGTGGCCGAGGCGGTGGAGGCGGCTCGACGTGCGGTCATTGCTCGTGAGGAGACGGTCACGGCGGTGGCCTAGGTTGTCGGCGATGGCGCGGGCCCTGGGCAGTCGGCTGATGGGCCCGCCGCGGGTGGAGGTTCCGGTGTGGCGCGAGGGGCTGGGGGCCGAGGTGCTGCCGTCTGATTGCGCGCGGATTGTGGCGTTGGTGGAGCGGGATGCGGCCGGGGGTGGGGAGGGTGTGAGGGCCCGGCGGATGCGGGAGGAGCTGAGCTGGCCGGCAACGGACGCGAGGGAGCAGCCAGCATCGGCCCGGACGAGGGTAATGGCCCGGTGCTGTTCGCGGAGCTGCTGGAGCAGGTCGCGGCCGGCGTCGTTGTCCTTCACCGAAGCGGCAGTGACCGTGATCACCAGCAGCAGGCCCAGGGTGTCCACGGCGATGTGCCGCTTGCGTCCGTTGATCTTCTTCCCGGCGTCGTAGCCACGGGTGGCGGCGTGGACGGTGGCGTCGGCCTTCACCGACTGCGAGTCGATGATCGCGGCCGTCGGCTCTTCCGTCTTGCCTGCGAGTTCCCGAAGGAGTTTGCGGAGCCGTCCGTACAGTTCCTTGCTCAGGGCGTTGTCGCGCCAGCGGCGGAAGAAGCGGTAGACGGCCCGCCAGGCGGGAAAGTCCCTCGGCAGGCTGGCCCAGCGCACGCCTTCCCAGGTCAGATAGCGCACGGCGTCGATCAGTTGGCGGTGGCAGTCGCCCTCCGGGCGCCCACCGCGGCCTTCCAGCCAGGCCGGGACCGGCAGCAGCGGGCGTACCACCGCCCACTCCGCGTCGCTCATGTCGGAGTCGTAGCACCGTACGCGGTCCGGACGGTCGGCCGCGTTTCCGAACCGGTGAGCGAGACAGTCGCACAACGGGGTGCCCGGAGTGGATGAGGCGGGCACGAACACGTCACAGTGGGTCGTCAGGGCTCCTGGCGACTCGGTTGACTCGACATCACCGAGATGTTCAGGAGGCCCTCTTTCATGCCCGGCCGTCCGGCGACCACCTGAACGAGACCAACCAGACCAACAGTTCGACCCGAGCCCGTACCTTCCGGTTTGGGGAGTCGCTTCTCAAAGAAAACAAGCGTCACGAACTGTGTGTCGACACCGGGGTTCCATGCGGACAGTAGGCGTGAAGCACGAGAGAATCTCGTGCACGGCTCATACCCGAACGGCAGCCACAGTGACGATGTTTCGATCAAGCATCGTCACCGCGGCTACTGCTTGCCTTGAGGCCGCGTCAGCCGGTCATGTCGTACGCGGCCCGGGCCTGGGTGAAACGGCCTGCGGCCAGATCGTCCCGGCGGATCACCCAGTAAACACGCCCCATGTCGCCTTCGACCACCGCGCTTCCGATCTCCGCGAGCAGCACCCAGTCGCCCGGGCCGTGCTCGATGTCCGGGATGGGATCGTTGTTCTCGACCCACGGGTAGCCGCCGATCTGCACCAATCCGCCCGTCTGCATTTCGTAGGAGTAGTCCCACCACACCTCGGCCAGCTCGTCGCCGTGCGGGAACCCCTTGATGTGGTCGCTGCGGTTGGGCAGCGAGGGATCGATCACCACACGGAGATCTCCGCCCGGGTAGACCTTCGGCGGCCGCTCACCGCCCGGACCGCGTTCGGCAACCGGCCTGCCTGCCGGGACGTAGACGAGCCGGGACCAGTCGCGATAGTCGCCGTACGGGGCGTTTTCGAATGTATCCGCGAAGAAGAGCAGCGTGCCCTCCTTCGGCAGCGGGAGGTCCGTCGCGTCCGGTGGGATGGCCGCGAGGTCGACCGAAGCGAGGAACGGCAAGTTCGGCACGGGCTCGTCCTCGGGTATCGGCGGCAGCCCGCCGAGCCGTCCGGCCACCGGGCCGTCGGTCGGCTTTCCTGGGCCCAGCGACGCGCACGGACGGAGGATTGTGCCGAGCCACCGCTCGACCTCGTCCTGCGGTACGCCAAGACGGAGGGCTTCGTCGCGGAACAGCTCCATTGATCTCATCTTCACAGAATATCCAGGAGTGATCATTGTCCGCCTATCAGGTGCCCGCACCGATCAATCCGGGTGGCCCCGCTACTGTCCAGGCTCGCCACCATGCGCCACAAACCTGGCAAGACCGTCACACGCCGGTGCACCGGAAGGGGACGAGGGAGTTGCGAACGCGACACAGTGGGACATCAGGGCCTCCTGTCCTCGGCTGACTCGACATCAGTGAGATGTTCAAGAGGCCCTGTTGCTGTGCACGGCCCAGCCTTGCTTGCCTGAACAAGACCCGCTTGGACGACAGTTCGATCAAGGCGCTGCCTTCCGGTTCGGGAATCGCTTCTCACCGCAGAGCTCCGCTCTCGACGCCCCGCGATGCGCGGCCGTGCAGGCCTCCTCGCGCAGCCCGCTGGTCCGCCCGGCCGAGTTGCCGAGGTGACCGCGCCATGAGTTGATCCGGTGACCGAGGGGCGAGGTGCTGGCTGCTTCCCGGCTCCGTACGGGCAAGGGGCCGCTTGCGTGGCGCAGTGGCCAAGTGTCCCAAGGACGGCATAGGGGCGCGCAGAACGCCCCGGCGTGATCGCAGACGTCACTCCAACGGCTCTCGGGCCCACGATCTGTCACGCCTGGCGTCGAGCGTCCCCCATGAGACCGCAAGGGACACCTAGAGTGAATGACCGTTCCCCTGCGTAAAGGGGCGCGGCGGTCAGCAGTCAGCGCGCGCCTGACCGCAGCCGCCTGACCGGTGCCCCTTCTCCCAGGCAAGGACGTACGGATGAGCCAGTGGGCTTTGGTGGCCGGCGGCGGGGTGGTCGCCTGTTACGGGGCGCTCTCGCGTCGGCTGTCGACGACCGTGCTGTCCGGGCCCATGGTGTTCACCGCGTGCGGGCTGGCGATCGGGCCGCTGGGCCTGGACCTGCTGAACGCCAACCGCGACCCGGAGGTCACCCGGATCCTGTTGGAGAGCGCGCTGATCCTCCTGCTGTTCACGGACGCGGCAGCAATCAGGTTCGGGGACCTGCGCCGGGAGGAGTTCCTGCCGCTGCGACTGCTCGCCATCGGGCTGCCACTCACGATGGCGCTGGGGTGGCTGGTCGCCTGGCCCCTGCTGCCCGGTCTGAGCATGTGGGAACTGGCTCTGGCCGGGATCATCCTGGCGCCCACGGATGCCGCGCTCGGACAACAGGCCTTCTCCAACCAGCGGGTTCCGGCCCTGGTCCGAGGAGGCCTGGGCGTCGAGTCGGGCCTGAACGACGGCCTGGTCCTCCCGTTCTTCGTCCTTGCTCTGGCAGCGGCAGGCGGGAGCGAGGGCCGTCCGGGCGTCGTCGCAACGTTCCTTCGCGCGCTCCTGCTGAGCGGTGCGATCGGGCTCGCGGCCGGCTGGTGCGCAGCGGGTGTGCTGCGGTGGTCGGTCGCGCGGGGCTGGATCACTCCCGACTGGCGGCAGTTCGTGTCCCTCGCCGTTCCCCTGGTCGCCTACGCGCTGTGCGGCGCTGCCGAGGGCAGCGGCTTCATCGGCGCCTGGGCCGCCGGTCTCGCCTACGGCAGCCGGCTGCGGGGCGCGTCACCACGCCGGGACGATCACGGCGGCGCTCCCGACCACCTGCAGAGTGTCGTGTTCAGCGAACAGCTCGGGCTTCTGCTCGCATCGGTGAGCTTCCTGGCCTTCGGCGCGGTCATCCTCGGTCCGGCTGTCGAGCACCTGACCTGGCGCATGGTGCTCTATGCACTGATCAGCCTGACCGTCATCCGGATGCTCCCCGTAGTCCTCGCCATGGCCGGCACAGGGCTACAGGCGGCCTCCATCGCCTACATCGGCTGGTTCGGCCCACGCGGCCTCGCCTCCCTGGTCTTCGGCCTGCTCGCCCTCGACGAACACCTGCCCGGGACCACGCTGCTCAACGGTGTCATCGCGATCACCGTGGGCCTGAGCATCCTCCTCCACGGCGCCACCGCCCCGTACCTCGGCGACCGCTACGCCACATGGTTCGCCACAACGATCCGCACCGCACCGGACCTTCGAGAAAACACCCTCACCACCGGCAACGCCCACGGCAACCCACGCCCCCGGGGCTCAGCTTGACGTTTGACACTGGGCGTCGAACGGGATTCGAAGTCGGTCGGCTTTCCCCAGTCCATCGGACGGGTGAGGGGACGCGGCCCGATCCTGTGCCCAGCGACAACGCAGCACGGAGGCAGGGATCGTGGGACTGGTCGAGCACGGGGCTCGACGAGACTCGCTGACAGTGGTGGCGGAGTTCCGGTCGGAGCTGCTCGGGTGCTTGGTTTCTCGTGGCGACGCGCGACGCTCCGTTGTCCGCTGAGGCTCCAGTTCGCACGACAACGCCGCCTAACGGCTACTCAGTACATCTGGAGGACTGGACGGTGCAGTGCGGGCAGCGGGGCGGCTCTCTTCTCCGGCCACCCGCGAGGCGCGTCCGCGCTGCCGGCACCGGTGCCGCACCCGCGCTCCTGTTCCTCGCCGGCACGGGCGGCGGGGACACCGCTCGTGTTCCTCACCACCGTCCGGTCCCGGCGGCCGGCTCCTGCCGCCTGCCGCCAGGACCGCACCACTCGGCACCCGATGCCGGCACCCGCGGCTCGGCGCGGCCGGCCGCCCCGGCCCGCCTGCCGTCACGAGGAGGCCACGCCCCGGGAAGGCGAGTCAGGGACCGGTTTCCGTGCGCCTGCCGTTCCCGGTACCGGACAGCGCGGCGTTGACGGCCGCTTCGGCGTGGATGCGCGCAGTGGGGAAGAGCGGAACGGGGCTGTCCTGGGGGCCGACGAGCAGCTCGATCTCGGTGCAGCCCAGGATGACGCCTTCCGCGCCGGCGCCGACGAGATCCTCGATGACCCCCCGGTAAGCATCGCGCGACTCGTCCCGCACGATCCCGAGGCAGAGCTCCTCATAGATCACGTGGTGCACGAGCGCGCGTCCCTCGGCGTCCGGAACGAGGACGTCCAGGCCCGCTGCCTCCAGGCGGGCCCGGTAGAAGTCCTGCTCCATGGTGAAGGCGGTGCCGAGCAGTCCGACCTGGCGCACGCCGGACGCCCGTACGGCCTGCGCAGTGGCATCGGCCAGGTGCAGCAGGGGGACGGACACCGCCGCCGCGACGACGTCGGCAACCTTGTGCATGGTGTTGGTGCACAGCAGCAGCAAGTCGGCGCCGGCTGCCTCCAGGGACCGGGCCGCCGCGGCGAGGACCTCCCCCGCCTCCTCCCAGCGTCCCCGCACCTGCAACCGCTCGATCTCCGCGAAGTCCACGCTGTAGACGACGCACCGGGCCGAATGCAGGCCGCCGAGCCGATCGCGTGTGAACTCGTTCACGTACCGGTAGTACTCCGCTGTCGACTCCCAGCTCATCCCGCCGATCAGCCCGATCGTCTGCACCAGTTCGCTCCCACACCGCATCGGTCCCCCAGAAGTTCCCCTCACCCCTCCAGGCTCCCATAAGCAAAGTAAGCGCTGTTGATGTCGACCATAAGGGTGGCTTGGGCAGCGCGGGCTACGGCGAACGGAGGGCGCCTGCGCAGGCGCGGCATTCCCCATGCCCCAGGACGTCGCCGCAGGACTTCGCCGCCTGGCCGCCGAGGGCCGGCACTGAGACCACCGGGTCAAGCGGCCTATCACCGCAGCCGGGGACAGCGAGGACGCCGACGCGGCGACCGGCGACCACCTGCGCATCGGCAGACGCGGCAGCCTGCGACAACGGCAACCACCGCCGCCCAGCCCCCCAACTCACCGTGACGAGCCGCCCGGGCCGAATCGGCGCGGAGTCGCGGGAGCCGCGGACGCCCCGTTCGGCCCTGTCGGGCCTGGTGCTCCGAGGGGAACAGCTACGAGAGGTGGTTGTGTCCGATGGTGGGGCCTATGGGGTGATGACGGCGATGGTGGAGCAACTGGTGGTCGGGATCGACGGCTCCCCGGCGAGCGCGGCGGCAGCCGAGTGGGCCGGGCGCGAAGCGTCGATGCGGGGTGCGGCGGTGCGCATGCTCAACGTCTGGCGCGCCCCGACGAGCAACGTGCAGTTCTCGCCCGGCCCCGAGGGGCTGCGCATGTGGGAGGAGACCCGCGCGTTCGACGCGGCACGGCAGGTGGAGCAGGACCACCCGGAGGTGGTCGCCACCGCCGAGCAGGTGCCCGGGGCCCCGGTGCAGGCGCTGGTCGAGGCGGCCGGGGGTTCGGCGATGCTGGTCCTGGGGTCACGCGGTGCCGGGGCGCTCGCCGGCTACGTCTACGGGTCGGTGGGTCTGCAGGTGGTGGCCCGCTGTGACCGGCCGGTGGTACTGGTGAGGCAGCCGGACGCAGGGCCCGGTGAGGAGGGTGCCGAGGTGGTTCTCTGCGTCGACCTCGGCCGTCCGTGCGACGCCCTGATGACGTTCGCGTTCGAGGAGGCCGCGGCCCGCGGCGCCGTTCTGCGCGTGCTGCACGTGTGGGACCTGCACAGGAAGTACGGCTACGCGGTACCTGCCTTCAGCCCGCAGTTGAAGCATCAACTGCACAGGGAGAAGGCGGAGGAGCTCTCCTCCCTGCTCGAGCCGTACCGTGCGGGGTTCGACGGGGTCAGGGTGGTCGAGGACCTCGCAGAGGGGTCGGTCACCGACGGCCTGGTGACGACGGCGAGCGCCGCCGGACTGCTCGTCGTGGGCCGCCGCCGGCGGCGCACGCCGCTCGGGGTCCGTATCGGTGCCGTCACCCATGCGGTGGTGCACCATGCGCCCTGCCCGGTCGCCGTGATCGCCCACGACTGAGGGCGCAGCGCCTCTCGGCCGCGGCAGCCCGGGGCCTTCCGGCCCGGCGCAGGGTCTTTCGGGACGAGCGGCGATCGTTCGCCGAGGGGACCATGGAGGGGACCGAATCGCGATGTCCGCGGTGCTCCGTGCGGGCCGGCGGGGCCGCGGACCCATGAGAGCGGAGGCGAGGGCATGGAGAACAGCGCGCCGAACGAGGGTGGCCTGGGACCGGTCGTGGTCGGTGTGGACGGCTCGGAGCACTCCGACCGTGCCGCGGTGTGGGCGGCGGCGGAGGCGGAGGCCCGGGGGCGGCCGCTGACGGTGGTGCACGGTGTGGGGGCCGAACGGCAGGGCTACTGGACGCCGGACGAGGCCGAGGCCGTCATCACGGGAGGCGGGCGGCTGCTCGACCACGTGCAGTCCGTGGTCGCGGAGCGTTACCCGGGCCTCCCCGTCGCGACGACGCTGAGCAGGAGTGACCCCGCGGCGGCACTGCTGGAGGCCGGAGGGGCCGAGGACACGCTGGTCGTGGGATCGCGTGGCCGGGGAGGCTTCGCGTCACTCCTGCTCGGTTCGGTCAGCCTGCGGGTCGCCGCCCGCAGCCGGGGGCCGGTGGTCGTGGTGCGGGCCGTGCCCGAGGACACGACCGGCACGGTGGTGGCGGCGGTCCGGGACGACGGAGACCGGGAGACAGTGCGGTTCGCCGCCCGCACGGCGGCGCGGCGCGGCGCGGTTCTGCGCGTGGTCAGCGTGTGGAGGTTCCTGGAGAACGTCGGGAGCATGGGCGCGGTGGCAGTCGACATCGACGCCGTCGCCAGGTCCGAGGTCGAGGCGACCCGGCGGACGGTCGGCCCGATTCGTGCGGAGTTCCCCGACCTGACGATCACGGAGGACGCAGTGCGCTCACGTTCCGTGGCCGCGGCGCTGGTGGACGCCTCCGCGTCCGCCGACCTGCTCGTCATGGGGGCTCGGCGGCGGGCCCACGTGATGGGCGTCGGCCTCGGAGGGGTCACGCACGCCGTGCTGCACCACGCCCACTGCCCGGTGGCCGTCCTCCCCCGCCGGTGACCCCGGCGGTGAGGTCGGTATGGACGTCCACCACTCCCTCGACGGTTCGGGCCAGGCGACCCGCCACCGGGATCAGCCCGGCCTCGTGGACCCGGCCTGTGAGCCAGACGACGCCTTCGTGCACGTCCACCCGCGGGCCTGCCTCGTCCGGGAACAGCGCGTGGACGACCTCCTTGCGTACCTCGGCAGCGATCTCCGTGTCCGTGCGGAGGAACACCTCCAGGAGGTCGCCGCGGCTGACGATGCCGCGCAGTCTGTCCTCGGCGTCGGTGACCGGCAGCCGCTTCACCTTGCGCTGGGCCATGATGCGGGCGGCCTGCGCCAGCGTGGTCCCGGTGTGGACGCACACGGCGGGGGAGGTCATCAGGTGCTCGGCGGTGACGGCCTCGGCCTTGGTGACGTCGGAGAGCGTGTGAACCGATCCGAAGCGGCCGGGTTCGCTGTCCCGGAGCTGCTCCTTGTGCAGCAGGTCCGCTTCCGACACCACCCCCACGACCCGTCCGTCCCCCTCGAGCACGGGGAGGGCGCTCACCTTCCCTTCCGCCAGAGTTGCCACGATCTCCTTGAACGTCGCGTCAGGGCCGATGGCGACGACCTCGTGCGTCATGACGTCACCGACGGTACGTGGTGAGTTGTACATGATCTCTCCGCAGGTCGGGCGACGGCCCGGGCCGTCCCGGTCATCGCGTCGGTTGATCGGCCGCCGCACGCACCTGGGCGGCGATGTCCCGCACCCAGGCGCCGATCCGCTCGGGGTCGCGGTAGTCCCCGCCCTGTCCGCGGGCGAGGATCATGCGGGCGAGCGGGCCGCGGGCACCGGGGACGAGCCGCCCACCGAACGTCATGTGTCCGGCGGCGTCCACCCGGTCGGCGAGATGCCGTACCGCAGGGGTGGGCGGGAGGTCGCCTGCGGCTGCCGAGGCGTCGAGCGGACCGCTGCTGAAGAGCCAGACGGGGAGGGAGGCCAGCGCCCTGCGGTGCCGCCGGGCGAAGCGGGTGGCCTCGCGCAGCCAGCGGCCGCCGTACAGTCCGGACCCGAGCACCACGGCGCGTACCGGAGGCAGGTCCCGTACCGCTGCCGCGGGCCGTACGAGGGCGTCGACTCCCCCGTCGGCCAGAGCCGTACCGATCCAGTCGGCGATCTCCGCGGTTCCGCCGTTCCTCGTGGCGTAGACGACCAGGACGACGGGCGTTCCCGTGTCGGCCCCGTCAGCCCTGTTTCCGGGCCGCTGAGTCACGGCAGCAGTCTTCCGGGCTCGTGAGATGCCACCGCGGCCGCCTCCTCGGTGCGGCAGTCGAGGTGCCCGGTGACCTCGACGACCCCGTCCACCCCCTCGCAGAGCCGCATCAGCACGGGGATGAGGCTGCGTCGCTCGACGCTGCCGTGCAAGGACACCCGCCCGTCGGTGACCTTGACACCCACCTCGTCCGCGCTGATGCCGAGCGTGCGATCGAGGACCTCGCCGGCGATCTCCTCCCGGATGAGGTGGTCGCGGCGCAGGAAGACCCGCAGCAGATCCGCACGGCTGACGATCCCGACCAGGCGCCCCGTGCCGTCCACCACGGGAAGGCGCTTGACGCCGGCCTGGTCCATCGCGCGGGCCGCCTGTACCGCCGACCACTCCGGCCTGGCCACCACGGCCGGCGCACTCATCAGTGCGGCCGCCGTGGTCCTCTCCTCGGCCGACTCCGGCGGCGGTACGTCCAGCAGCCCGGGGAGTCCGGCCGGCTCGGGCCGGCCGGCTTCCCGGTGCACGAGGTCGGTCTCCGACACCACGCCCAGCGGGCGGTCGTCCTCGTCGACCACCGGCAGCGCGGTGACGCCGTTGTCCACGAGAAGCTTGGCGACCTCCTTGAACGCGGTGTCCGGCCTGGCGCGCACCACCGAGTGCGTCATGAGATCGCTGACGGTCCTGTGCGTCGACATCGCGAGTCTCCCTTCCACGAGGGTCCCCACTCCAGCGTGCACGAATCCGGGCGGCAGCGGGCAGCGCCGTCGGTCGCCCGGATTGCGGCCGACCGGTCCACCACGGGTTCGTGCCGTCACACGTCACGTCCGGCGGTCGCGGGGCGACGAGCAGCGGGCGGTCGGTGTGGTGGACCGGGGCACGGCTGGTGGAGCCGAGGAGCAGCCGCTGAATCCGCCGCGGCCCCTGCTTCCGACGGCCAGGCAGCGAGCCTGCCGGGAGACGGAGGCGAGCACCTGCGCGGGGTCGCCGCTGCAGACCTCCTGCCGCACCTCGGTGTCCGGGTAGCGCCGCCGGTGGCCTGCCACCTGCTCGGCCACGAGCAGGCCGGTGTCCTCGCGGTACTCCGCCCAGGTGTAGTCGCGGGGGCTGCGCACCGCGACGGCGATCAGCCGCGCACCGGCCGCGTCAGCCTCCTCGAAGGCCAGGTCGACCGCTGCCGAGGACGCGTGCGAACCGTCGACGCCGACGACGACGGGTCCCGCACCGGACGTGGACGAGGTGCAACGGAAGCCCGCGTGCCGCGGCCCCGTGGGCGGCCCATTCCGCCACCGGTCCGTTCCGCCCGGTCCGGGCGCCGGAGACGCCGGAGACGCCGCCTTCGTGCGTGCCGGTCACGAGGTTCTCCTCCCGGTCATTCCGCGGTGATGCGGCGGCCGGTGATGCGTTCCGGCTCGATCCGTACCCACAGCAGGCGCTCGCCGCCGGCCCACGGCGAGGAGCGGATCTGCGTCCCCAGGGCGCGTACCGCGTCCGGATCGGTGACGGCGGAGGCGCGGCCGACGACCAGGACGCTCCAGCCCTCGCTGAGCGCCTCGTCCGCCCGGTCCACCTCGAAGGCGACCTGCCGGCCAACCGCCTGTGCGGGAGCGGCGGTCCGCTCCGTCCGGAAGACGACGGCGCCGTCCACCACCGCGTAGTTGACCGGGAGAACCGCCGGCCCGTCGTCCGTGGTCACCGCGATCCGTCCGATTCCGTGGCCGGACAGCAGCTCGCGGCACTCGGCGGGGTCCAGCGCGCTCAGCCGCGGGCTGTCCGCGGCCTCACCGAGCCCGGGCGGAAGCCCGGTGTCGGCGCCGTGCAGGCGGGACACGCTGGTATCCAGCGCGACGGCGACCCTCAGCAGGAAGGTCGATCCCGGAGAGGCGAATGGACGCTCCTCCACGTACCGCAGATACTCCGGCGCGATGCCGGCCCGCTCGGCCACCTGCTCGCGGCTGAGACCGAGCTCGCGGCGGCGCAGCGCCAGCCGGCGGCCGATGTCGCCCGCCGGCGCGGATTCCTTCGACATGGCGTCGGCCTCCCTTGGCTGCCCTTGTCCTGCGGCCGGTCCCCTGCCGGGGCCCGTACCGCTGTCACTCCCAGTGTCGCCGCCGCACGGCGGTCGGTGCACGAGCGGCACGGCCCCGAAAGAGGGGCCGGAACACCCCTTCTGCCGCCCGTGGCCGGACAGGCCCGCCGGAGGGCGCCCGGCTCGGGTGGCCGTGACGGTTGCGGACGCGGCACGTGGCGCACCCCGGAGGACGCGGTGAGCCGGGCCGGCGGCGACGGGGCGCACCACGCCCGGCTGGAGCTGGACCGGCTGCCGGAGGAGCTGCGGGGGCGACTGGACGTCCGGGGCGCGCGGCCGCTGGAGGCCGTCCGGGCCGCCGGGTACTCGCGGAGTACATCGTCGGGTCGGCTCAGGAGCGCGTGGCGCGCCTCGGCCTCCACGTCAGGGCAACTACGTCGCTACTGCTCGACGCCCCCTGCGCAGCGCCGCTCCGGGAATGCCTGTCTTGTGACGACCGTCGTGGTACCCCACATCTCCAGCTGCCCGCGCGGCATCCTCGGCAACTGCCTGCCTGGGAATCGTGTCGGTCTCGGGAACCACCGCCTGGACAGGTCCCCCAAGGAACTGGGTGCTGTACATGCCCCTCGAAGATCGACAACGCGCGCGCCCCCGAAGGAAACGGCGTCCACGCGTGCCCCATCCAGCCTGAAACCCGCAAGGTTGCCCAGTACCTGAGACGACACCCGACGTGCCGAGTCACACCGGCTGCGCCTCACCACGGTCGGTGTCGGCGGTCGCCCACAGGGAGCGGGTGCCGAGTCCGACGACGTCCAGGGCGAGTTCGGCGTACATCGCATTGGCCCAGGAGAACCAGGGCCTGGTGAACCGGCGCGGGTCGTCCTTGTGGAAGGACTCGTGCATCGCCCCGGTGCCCGCGTCGGTGTCGATCAGCACGCGCAGCGCCCTCAGCCGGTCCTGGGCGACGTCGCTCGTCAGGCCCTGCACGGCGATCGCGATCGGCCAGATGTGCTCCGCGGGGGTGTGCGGGCTGCCCACCCCCGCGGCGGCGCTTCCCCGGTACCAGGTCGGGTTCTCGGGTGAGAGCACGAACTGCCGGGTCGCACGGTAGAGCGGGTCGGTACTGGGGATGTTCGCGACGAGAGGCAGGGACAGCAGGCTCGGCATGTTGGCGTCGTCCATGAGGAGCGCGTTGCCGTGTCCGTCCACCTCGTACGCGTAGATCTCGCCGAGGCCGGCGTGGCGCACGGTCCCGTGGCTGCGGACGCCCTCGCGCAGTTCCGCGGCCAGCAGCGTGGCGTCGGCAGCGAGCGCCGTGTCCGACAGGTGGCGTGCGATGTCGGCCACACCGTCGAGGGCGGCAGCAGCGCACAGGTTCGCGGGCACGTTGTACCCGAAGACGCAGGCGTCGTCGCTGGGCCGGAATCCGCTCCAGGTCATGCCGGTCCGGGCGACCGGCGTCCCCCGTCCCCCGTTCGGCAGCGTGTCGCCGGGCGGGCCGGCCCGCCGCACGAAGCGGTACGTCGACCGTCCCTCGTGATCCTGCTCCCTGCGCCACACCGTGATGACGACGCGGGCGACACGCGCGGTGTCCTCGAGGTGTTCGGTCAGTCCGGTGGCCGCCCAGAAGCGGTGGGCCAGCAGGAGGGGGAAGGCGAGGGAGTCGACCTCGTACTTCTCCTCCCACACCCAGGGGTCCTCGCACAGGTCGTCCGCGTCGTGCGCCCGCCCGGAGGGCCCGGCGTTGAAGGCGTTCGCGTAGGGATCGCGCTCGATCTGCCGGAACTGCCGCCTCATCACGGCGGTGACGAGGTTCCGCAGCGGAGCGTCGTCCCGCAGCAGCGCCAGGTACGGCATCATCTGCGTCGTCGAGTCGCGCAGCCACATGGCGGGGATGTCACCCGTCACCACGAAAGCGGTGCCGTCGGGCATCGGGCGGATGGTGCGCGCCAGGGTGTCGTCGAGGCAGCGTACGAGGGTCTGCCCGAACCGGGGGTCGCCCAGCGCGTCGAGGCGGCGAAGCGCCTCCTCCACGGTCGGGTGGTCCTTGACGGTGGTGGGGAACTTCATGCGGGGACCTCGCGCGGGCCGCCGGAAGGGGGCCCGTAACGGATGACGCGCGTCGGAACGGTGACGCGGCGGGCGGCGGGCGGCGGTGCGCCCCGGTTGCCGAGGCGGTCGAGCAGCAGGCGTGCGGCCTGGCGGCCGATCTCGTCGGCGTCGTAGGAGACGAGAGTGAGCGACAGGCCGAGCACGTCGGAGAGGTCGAAGTCGTCGAACCCCGCGAGGGGAATGCTGGTCCCCGTCTTCAACAGGACCCGGATCGCGCCCTGGCTGATGCGGTTGTTGGCGCAGAACAGCGCTGTGGGGGCGTTGGGCAGGTCCAGGAGTTCCGCGGTCGCCCGCTCCGCCGTCACGGCGTCGACGAGGCCCTGGCGGATCAGGGTGCTGTCCGGCTCGACACCGGCCTCCTCGTGCGCCGCCCAGAACCCGCGCAGCCGCTCCGTCCCGGTGTACAGGGCGGGAGGGTTGCCGAGGAAGGCGACACGGGTGTGCCCTTCGGCCAGCAGGCACGCCGTGGCCTCGCGGGCTCCGTGGAAGTCCTCGACGAGTACGCAGTCGGTGTCGAGTCCCGCCGGCGGCCGTGCGGCCAGGACGACGGGAACGTGGCGCATCGCGACCTCGAGGTGCTTCTGCCGGCTTCCCGCGGGAACGACGATCAGCCCTTCGACCTGGTGGTCGACGAGGCCGTCGACCAGGCCCGGCTCCTTGTCGACCTGATCGGCGGAATTGCTGAGCACCACCCTGAAGCCGTGCTCGGTGGCGACCTCCTGGACTCCGAGCGCGAGGCGTGAGTAGAACGGGTTGGCAAGGTTGGTGACGACGAGCCCTATCATCCCGCTGCCCCCGAGACGCAGGCTGCGAGCGGTCTCGTTGCGGCGGTAGCCGAGCCGGTCCACGGCGGCGAAGACGCGCTCGCGGGTCGCCTCCGACACGCCCGGATCGTTCTTGAGCACCCGTGAGACGGTCATTGCACTGACCTGCGCGAGCTTGCCGACGTCGTGCATGGTCGGCCCGCCGCTTCGCTGAGTGGGCATGCCCCTCCTCCTCCCTGCGCCGTCCAGCGGCGGAGTCACTCTCATCATGCGGGGTCCGGCGCGTCCTGAGCCCATCGGGCGGCCCCGATCAACGGCGCCTCCTCCGGAAGTCCGGCCGGCAGGACGCTCACCACCGCCCTGTTCGCCGCGGGCAGCCCGTCGGTGAAAGCAGTGTGGACCAGCTCCCACGACCGGGCCATCGACCCGCCGATGACCACGCAGGTGGCCTCGAACCGGTCGATCCAGGGGCCCAGGGCCTGGCCGAGCGTGCCGAAAGCGTACTCGAAGGCCTCGGCGGCCACGGGGTCCCCGCCCTGGGCACGTGCGGCGATCTCCCGGACGTCCGGGACCTCGGGGCCGTCCGGCAGAGCCGCCCGGCGGGCGTAGCGCGCGCGGATGGCGCGGCGGGAGACGGCGTCCTCCAACGGCCCGCCGTGCACGGTGAGGTGGTGGACGAATCCCTCGGGCGGAACCCGGGGGTCGTCGTGGACGAGCCGACCGCGTTCGAGGAACGACGACCCGACGCCGGTGCCCAGCGTCAGGCACACGACGCGGTCGTGCCCGGCGGCGGCGCCGGCCCGGTACTCCCCGAGTCCGAAGGCGTCGGCGTCGTTGAGGAAGCACAGCCGCTCGGCGCGACCGCCCAGGCGCCGGCGCAGACCGGCCGCCACGTCCACGCCGGACAGCGACTCGAACTTGCCCACGCCCACGTAGCGGCCGATGCCGTTGTCGTAGTCGAAGGGGCCGGGCACGGCCACACCCCAGCAGGGCCGGTGCCCCGCCGGCAGCTCCAGCCCGGTGCGGGCGACGGTGCCGAGGACGGCGTCGGCCGTACCGTGCGAGTCCAGGGGCCTGCGGATCACGGACGACGGAACGGGGCGGCCGGTGTCCGGGGCGACGAGCGCGGCGGTGACGTGCGTACCGCCGACCTCCAGCACGGGGACCGGCGCGGCCGGACCCGCGGCGGCAGCGGTCACTGCTCGACCACCAGGGCCTTCACGACGTGCACCTCGTCGGGCCCCACGGGGCGGACACGGTAGGAACCCACCGCGGCGGGGACCGTGAGGGTCTCGGCGAAGGCCAGGAAGTGACTGCGGCCGTCACCGGTCTCGACGACCGCCCCCCGGCCCGCGGAGACGTTGAGGATGTGGAAGCGGCCTGCCGTGTCGTCGACGACATCGGTGTCGGGGGAAACGACGAGGCGGTGCACCGCGTAGAACATCTCCGGCAGCGCGCCGATGACCTCCTCGCGCCAGCCCTCACCGGCGCGCACCGTACGCGGCTGCTGGATCAGATCCCTCGTCACGTGGTCGCCGCGCCGGGAGGCGTCCAGATTCGCGAAGCCGTGCTCGTACGGCAGGGGCCGGGAGGCGCCGGCGGCGTCCTTGCGGAGCCAGTCGTACAAGCGCAGGGAGTACAGGTACGGCGTCGCGCTCACCTCCAGCACCAGGTTGCCCGCGCCGGAGGCGTGCGGCGTGCCCGCCGGAATCATGAACAGCTGGCCCACCGCGGCCGGGTGGCTCTGCACATGGTCCGCCACCGGCAGCGGGGTGCCGGTGGCGATGGCATCCTCCACCTGCCGGCGCAGGACGTCGAGGTCGGCGTGCTCGGTGAGGCCGAGCAGCACCTGGGCTCCCGGCTCCGCGGCGGTGACGTAGTACGTCTCGTGCTGGGTGTACGGCCATCCGAACACCTCCCGCATGTACTGCTCCTGCGGGTGGAGGTGCAGCGACAGGTTGCCGCCGCCCATCGTGTCGAGGTAGTCGAACCGGATCGGGAAGGAGGTGCCGAAGCGGTCGTGCACCTCCCGGCCGAGCATGTCCTCAGGGTGACACACGCACAGCAGCTGGAACGGGACCTCGATCTGCGCGCCGTGCCGCTCGCCGACGAGGACTCCCGCCTCGGGGGCGATCAGCTCGTACCCCAGGGCCGTGTTGCCCCCGCCCGGGGTGAAGCCCAGTTCGGTCGCCGCCCACTGGCCCCCCCACGGGGTGGAGTTGAAGTACGGCCGGGTGCGCACCGGGCCCCGGGCCAGGTGTGCCAGGGTGCGGCGCAGCGCGGCGCCGTCCAGGGAGGCGGGCCCGCTCGGGTCCTGGAGGTCGATCCACCGGTCGACCTGTCCGGCGATGGCGTCCCGGTGCCGGTCGAGGACGGGCCAGTCGGTGTAGAACAGGCGCACGAGGTCGCCGGGCTCGCCGGGGCGGCCGAGATTGACGCCGACCGGCAGGTCCTTGCCGGCCACGGCGGCCTCGGCGTACCGCTTGGGCAGGTCCGCGTACCAGAGCAGGTCCCACTCGCAGAGCGCCGCGCCCGGCCCGAACACCAGCACGACCCCGTCGCCGGCGGGCTTCACCGGCGCGGGCACGGCGTCGAAGAGGTCCGCGAGGTTCGCCTCGGACAGCGGGGTGAAGAACGGGTCGTCGGCGGGGACGGGCCGGGCCTTCAGCCGCTCGGCGCCGGACGGCGCATGGTGGTCACGCACGTCCAGGAGTTCCACCTCACGTCCCGCGGAGCGCAGGGCCGCCGCCAGGCCGTCGGCCAGCGCATCCCAGTCGGCCGCGGAGGGCCCGTCCACGGACAGGACGAGCGGACCGGCGGGCAGCCCGCCGACCGCCGCCGGCCAGCCGGCCACCACCTGCCCGTCAACCGGTCCGTAGCTGGGGTGGGGGTCGTACGAACGAGACGCGGACTGCACATCGGCTCCTCACCAAGTCACCAAGAGTCCGTTAACGATAACAGCTCTCGGCTGAAGTTGGTCACCCCCCTTAGACCGTGGATTCTCGCTCCCTAAAACGCCTTTGACCTGCATTGTTGCTGGCGGAGCGGGGCGTGGAGCCGTGTTTTCGGCACGGAAGTCTTGCCTTCAACCGAATGGTGTCGTTAACCTCCACGCAACGTGTACTCGATGCTCCAGGGAGTTTGCGAGTACCCGTGTGCCCCGTGGGGCATATCCGGCCACTTGTGGTGGCCCGATTCGGCGAAGGGTGATCAATGTCAGCATCGGGCAGGACCCGCCGTGCGGCTGTGCCGCTCGCGCGGCGCAGCCTCCTCGCCGGGATGGCCGCGGGCGCGGCCTCCCTCGCGCTCCAGGGGTGTGCTCGCGGCGAGAGCACCTCCGCGCAGCCGGGCACCACGAGCCTCTCCAACGACAACGCCACCTGGGACGACGGCTATCGCGCCGCCGGGCGCACGCTGAAGGGGCTCACCGGCTACGCCCTGCGCCCGCTGTCCAACCCCTCGGTGACGTCGTATCAGCAGGTCGTGCAGATGACCCTGCAGACGTCGAAGGCCTCCGACCTGGTCAAATGGGCATCCGGCTACCAGCTCAAGCGGCTGGCGCGCACGGGCGGGCTCACGGACCTGACAGGGGTCTGGGACAGGTACGTGGCCAAGGGGTGGGTGCGCGAGGCCTCACGGGACGCCGTGTCCTACCGCGGAACGGTCCACGGCATCCCGATCTACGAGTCGTACTACGTGCTGTTCTACAACAAGCACGTGTTCGCGAAGCTGGGGCTGTCGGCCCCGGGTACCTGGGCGGAACTGCTGCACTGCGCGGAAGTCCTCAAGCGCAACAAGATCACGCCGTTCCTCGCCAGCCAGGTCGGCGGCTGGCCCGCGATCGAGTGGTTCCAGGAGCTGGTCACCAAGGTCGACCCGCACTTCTACCAGAAGCTGGTGACCGGTGAGGCCTCCTACACCGACCCCCGGGCCCGCCAGGCGATGGACATCTGGCAGGACTTCATGCGCAAGGGATGGATGACGCCGCCCGACTTCGACCAGGCGCGCGGCCCCGGCGCGTTGAAGGCCGGCACCGTCGGCATGTTCCTGCACGGCACCTGGCAGTCGCAGGGGATCGCCGCGGCCGGCATGAAACCCGGTGTCGACTACGACGCCTGCATCCTTCCCACCGTGCGGACGTCCACCCCCAAGAGCGTGATCGCCGAGTCGGGAGTGTTCGTCGTCCCCCAACGCGCCTCCTCGCACGGCGCCGCGATGGCCAACGCCGCTGCCTGGCTCACACCCTCGGTGCAGCGGGTCTGGAGCGACTTCCTCCAGGACAGCTCGGCGAACCCGACGGTACGTGCGAGCAACCCGGTCGTGGCGAAACTCCAGCAGGACATCGCCCGGGAGCGCCGCATCCCGCTGATCCGCTACTGGGAGGCCAGCCCTCCGAGCCTCATCCAGGGCAACACCGACGACCTGGGCGGCTTCATGGCCGGCCAGACCTCTCCGGCCACCACGCTGCGCCGGATGCAGGAGCGTGCACAAGACGAATGGGCGGCCTGGAGGCGCGACGAGGCATGAGCACTTCGACAACCGAAAGAGACCTCCCCGCCGCCGGCGGCGGAAGGCAGGCGCAGTCCCCCGGTGACGCCCGGCGGCCCCTCCTGTCACGTTCCCGGCTCGACCCGCGTGAACGGATGGCCGCAGGCACCTTCATGGCCCCGGCGGTGCTCCTGGTCGTGGCCTTCCTGATCCTCCCGTTCGTCTGGACGATCTACCGCAGCTTCTTCAGCGACTCACGGACCTCGCCCTTCAGCTGGTTCGACAACTACTCGCGGTTCGCCTCCGACCCGGCGTTGTCCCGCTCCGTCCAGAACACACTGATGTGGGTCGCCGGCACGGTCGTGCTGCCCTTCGTGCTCGGTCTGGCCATCGCCGTCATGACCAACGCCACCCGCTGGTCCCGCGCCGCGCGGCTGTGCGTGGTACTGCCCTACGCGCTCTCGGGTGCCGCGGTGGCGGTGGTCTGGAACTTCATGCTCACCACCGACGGCGCCGTCAACCAGGTTCTGACGAACCTGCACATGGGCTCGCTGGCACACGGCTGGCTGCTGACGTGGCCGGGCAACACCATCGTGATGATCCTGGCCAACGCCTGGCAGGCCACCGGGGTGGCGGTCATCCTCTTCCTCGTCGGCCTCCAGTCCATCCCGCCGGAGACGCTCGAGGCGGGCGCGCTGGACGGCGCCGGGAGCTGGCAGCAGTTCCGCTACATCGTGCTCCCGCAGCTCAGGCCGGTGTCGATCATCGTGATCGGCATGAGCCTCGTCAACGGCCTCAAGTCGTTCGACCTGATCTGGGTGCTCACCCAGGGCGGTCCGGGGCGGGCCACGGAAACACTCGCGGTGTCCATGTACAACGAGACCTTCCTTGAGCTGCGGCCCGGCGTGGGAGCCGCGATCGCGGTCGTCCTCACCGTGATCGTGCTGGCGGCCTCCTGGCTGTACCTGCGCCGCCAACTGGACGTGAAAGGCGAATGACCATGTCTCTCGGCCGAGTTCTGCGAAACGGCACCGTCGTGGTGCTCGCCGCACTGTGGCTGATCCCCACGTGGCTCCTCGTGGTCAACGCCATGGTGCCCGCGGGAAGCTACTCCGGTAGCCCGCACTGGCTGCCGGGACACTTCGGGCTGTTCGGCAACATGTCCCAGGCCTGGGACAAGGCCAACCTCGGACCGGCGTTCGGCAACAGCGCGCTGTACGCCACCGTCAGCGCCGTGGCCGCCGCCGTCGTGGCCTCGGGTGCCGCCTTCGCCACGATCATCATGCCGGTCAAGCGGCGGGTGCTGTGGTTCTGGGTGATCTACTCCGGCACCCTGCTGCCGCTGCAGGTCTTCATCCGGCCGCTGTTCGTCGAGTACGCCCGCTCCTCCCTGTACGACACCCAGATCGGCCTCATCCTGATCTACACGGCCATCGCGGTTCCCTTTGCGTTCTTCGTCATGCGCAACTACGCGCTGACGCTGCCGCGCGAGGTCGTGGAGGCCGCGCGTATGGACGGCGCGTCGTGGTGGCGGGTGTTCTGGCAGATCCACGTCCCGCTGACCAAGTCCGCGATGGTCGCCGTGTTCGTGTTCCAGTTCGTGGCCGTCTGGAACGACCTGATGTTCGGCATCACGCTCACCACGAGCCGCAACATCCGGCCTGTCATGGCCGCGCTCGCCGACCTCCAGGGCAACTACTCCAACGTAGGACCCCCGATCGTCCTGGCCGGCGCCCTCCTGGTCTCGCTGCCGACGCTGGTGCTGTTCATCTCCGCCCAGCGCTACTTCGTCAGCAGCCTGAAGATCCACAGCTGATCCGCACCCCTCCTCCTCCGTTCGAGAAGAGAACGCCATGCTGAGATCGACGCTCCGCCACACCACGGTCACCGCGCTCTGCGCCGGACTGCTGTGGACCGCCGTCCCCGCGCACGCCCAGTCCGCCCACGACGCCCACTCCCCTCGCACGGTCGCCTCGGCCCAGTGGGCCGACCGGGCCACCGACGCCTACCGGGCGCTGCAGGCGAATCTCTACCAGGGCGCCGACGGTCACGGCCTCTACCTGGAGCGCGCGCCCCGGCAGGCCGGGGATCCCGCGCACTCCTACCTGTGGCCGATGCGGGAGGCCGCGGCCGCGGCCGTGGACATGCAGCAGCTCCCGAAGACCGGCCCGTCCTACCGCCGGGACGCGACGCAGCGCTTCGACACCGTCGAGTTGTACTTCGCCCCCGGTGACCGGCCGGGCTACCAGTCCTACCTGCCCGCCCCCCTCGGATCGGGCGGCGACGCCTACTACGACGACAACGCCGTGGTCGGCCTGAGCGAGCTCGACCAGTACGAGGCCACCGGCGACAGCACGTACCTCGACCGGGCCGAGCAGATCGTACCCATCGTCGCCCGCGCCTGGGACGACGACAGCGCCAAGGCCTGCCCGGGCGGCATGGACTGGTTCGACTCGCCCGGCAACACCGTCCGCGCCACCAACGTCACCGCGCTGTCCGCCCAGCTCGCCGCCAGGCTGTACGAGGACACCCGCGACATCGCCTACCTGCACGCCGCCGAGACGTGGTACGGCTGGGTGTACTCGTGCATGCGGCAGTCCCCCGGCCTCTACGTCAACGACCGCGGCGACGACGGCAGCACCGACCCGACCCTGTGGAGCTACAACTCGGGCTCCATGATCGGTGCGGCCGTGGCCCTCTACCGCGGCACCGGCGACGCCGGCTATCTGGACAAGGCCGTCGAGGACGCCCGGGGCTCACTGGCGCACTGGACCCAGGCCACCCGCCTGCACGACCAGCCGGCGATCTTCAACGCCTTCTACTTCAAGGACCTGCTCGCCCTCGACGCCGTGCGACCCGACCCGTCGTACCTGCAGGCGGCCACCGGCTACGCGGACAGCACCTACGCCACCAACCGGGACACCGCGACCGGTCTGTTCCGCTTCCAGCCCTCGGGCGGCGGCGACTACGACGCCACCGCGCCGGCCGAAACCCTGGAGCAGTCCGCCATGGTCCAGATCTTCGCCACCCTGGCCCGCGCCACCGGGCAGGGCCGTCAGCCGGGCCACACCGCGGCCTCCTGACCCGCGGCGGCAGGAACACCCGCACCAGCCGCCCGACGTACCACCCACGACACCCGACACGAAGGACACCCACGGCCATGCCCAAGCCACCGCTGACCAGGCCCTCCTGGTGGGACTCCGACATCGCGCGCGATCTCCTGCGCGACCGCGTGGCCGTCACCACAGGTATCAGCGGCTGGGAGGTACGGCTCACCGGGGAGCCCCTGCTGCGCCGGAGCAGCAGGGGCGACCTCCTCCAGTCCGTCCGGCTGGGCGTACGCCGCTCCGGCACGGGGGACGGCGCGCCGCTGATCACGCGTGCCCGCGTCAGAACCGAGGGCGGCGCCCCCCTGCACTGCGAGATCCTTCCCGGCCCCGGGGACGACGTCCGCATCCTGATACCGGAGGTGGACGCCCCCACGGTCGTACGGATCGAACTCCCCGACCTCGGCGAGGACTTCGTCGTCGACTTCCAGGCGCACCCGCAGCGTCACTGGACGCTGCACCTGGTGCAGCACTCCCACCTCGACATCGGCTACACCGACCCCCAGGGCCGGGTGCTGGCCGAGCACCGCGGCTACCTCGACTCGCTGCTCGAACTGTGCGACGACACCGACGACTGGCCGGAGGCCGCCCGTTTCCGCTGGGCCGTGGAGGGCTTCCACTCCTTCCAGGACTGGCGGGCGAACCGCCCCGACCGCCAGATCGGGAGCTTCCTCGACCGGGTCCGCGAAGGCCGCATCGAGCTGACGGCCATGCCGTTCAACCTCCACACGGAGACCTGCTCCACCGACGAGCTGCACGAGCTCCTGCGCCCCATGACGGAACTGCGCGACCGGCACGGCCTCGACATCCGTACCGCCATGCAGACCGACGTGCCGGGCCAGGTGGTCGGCCTGCCCGACGTCCTGGCCGGCAACGGCATCCGCTACCTGTCCGTCGCCCACAACTGGGCCGGACGCGCCCAGCCGCACCTGGTCGGAGGAGAGCGGCTGCCCCGGCTGTTCCGCTGGCAGGCCCCCAGCGGCAACAGCGTCCTGGTCTGGCGCACCGACACCCCGCACGGCCTGGCCTACATGGAAGGCTCCATCCTCGGCTTCGACGAGTCCTACGACCGGGTCGACGACCTCCTGCCCGCCTACCTCGGCGCCATGGCCCTGTTCCCGTACCCGCACCAGGGTCCGGGGATACCCGGCTTCCCCGCCCTCGGCCACACCCCCGACGCCGACCCGTACCCGTGGGATGTCCTGCACCTGCGCGTGCTGGGCAAGTTCGCCGACAACGGCCCGCCCCGCCGGATCATCTCGGACACGGTGCGCCGGTGGAACGAGGAGTGGGCCTACCCCCAGCTGCGCGCCTCCCGCCACCAGGACTTCTTCGAGGACGCCGAGAAGCGGGTCGGCGACCGCCTGGAGACCTACCAGGGTGACTGGAGCGACTGGTGGGTCGACGGTGTCGGTGCCGGCGCGGTCCCGCTGGCCGCCACCCGCCGCGGCCAGGCCGCCCTCGCCGAGGCGCAGACCGTCGCCGGCTACGCCCAACTGCTGGGCGTGCCCGGCAGCACGTCCGTCACCGAGGCGGCGCCCACGGTCTACCGCGCGGCCTCGCTGTTCAACGAACACACCTGGGGCGCCGGGGATCCCTGGACCCACGGCGACCACGGGCACGGCTCCGGCGAGACGCAGTGGCACTGGAAGTACGCCCAGGCCCTGCGCGCCCACGACGAGGCGGAGACGCTGCTCGACTCCGCGAGGGCCCTCCTCGGCGAGGCCCTCCCGCCCGAGCCGGGCGCCCTTGCCTCCTTCTACGTGGTGAACACCTGCAGCTGGCCGCGCACGGAGACCGCCCGCCTCTTCCTGCCGGAGAGCACCGCCGGGCTGGGCGACGCCGTCCGGGTCCTCGACGCACGTACCGGCGCGCCCCTGCCCGTGGCGGAGGAGGCCCAGAGCAACGAGCGCCACCGGGCGGCCGGCCGGTTCCTGAACGTGCCGGTGGCCGACGTGCCGGCATGCGGCGCCGTCCGGCTGGACATCGTCCCCGCCGCTGACACCGCCGCCGGCACCACCGCTGCCGTCCCGTGCACCACGGGCACGCCCGCGGACGCCACCGTCCTGGAGAACGACCACCTGCGCGTCACCGTGGACCTGGGCGGGGCCTGCATCGGATCCGTCATCGACAAGCACACCGGACGCGAACTCGTCCGGCAGGACGCCACCATCGGTTTCAACGGCTACGTGTACGACGAGTACGCCACTGCCGGCGGCTTCAACCACCAGTCCAGCAAGACCGTCGCCGACGACTCGATGCACCTGCTGGCCTCACGTCGCGTCGCGCCGCCCGCGGCCCTCGTCGAGCGCACCTGCGACGCCACGGGACACACGCTGGTGTACGAGTGCGCCCCCGCGGGCACCCGCCGGCTGCGCGTCACGGTGCACCTCCCGCACGGTGCGGCACGCCTCGACATCGACAACCGCATCGACAAGCCCGCGACGCTGACCAAGGAAAGCGCCTTCTTCGCCTTCCCCTTCGCACTGGAGGACCCCGCGGTGCGCATGGAGGCCACCGGCGGTGTCACCGGCACCGGGCTGGCAACGGTACCGGGATCCGCGGCCCACATGCGTGCCGTCCGGCGCTGGATCGCCCTCACCGACGGGACCCAGCACGCCGTGCTGACCACGACCGACGCCCCGCTCGTCCAACTCGGCGGCATCGCCATCCCCTACGTCCCCTACCCGCAATCGCTGGCCCAGGAGGAGCCGGCCACCGTCTTCTCGTGGGTGCACAACAACATCTGGGACACGAACTTCCCCGCCGAGCAGGCATTCGACCAGAGCTTCCGCTACAGCGTCGGCTTCGAGGCCACCGAGGCCACCGAGGCCACCGAGGCCACCGCGAGCCCCGCCACAGCGGCCGGGGAACGACTGGCGGCGCGCACTGCGGCCGTCACCGGCCACCCGCTGGTCACGGTGCGCGCCCGCGACGAGGCCGGCGGGCCGTCACCTGCGCAGGTGCGGTTCCTCACCGTGGACGATCCCCGCGTCCGCCTTGTGGGCCTGACGTCCCCGGACGAGGGTGTCCTGATGGTCCGTCTGCAGTCCCTGACCGAGGTGCCGATCACCTGCCGACTGGCAACGCCGTTCCCCGTCACCCAGGCGTTCTGCACCAACTACCTCGGCCTCGCGGGGCACGAACTCGGCCTGGAACCCGGCGGCGTGGTCCCGGTCGAGGTGCCCGCGCTCGGGACCGCGGCGGTCACCCTTCGCCTGCGCTCCGCCGCGGAGCAGGGGTGACGCAGCGTCGGTGCATGAGGTAAAGGACACGGCGGGCGTGAGAAAGACGGCAGCCCCGTCCGCCGGGCCTTCCACCCGGCCAGGGCGTCCTGGGGCGGGGGTTGCTGTGCAGAAACGGTGAGCCGTCTGGCGGGAGGGCATGCGCGTACGCGCGTTCGTCGCGATCACAGTTGCGGGCTCTGCTGCCGCCCAGGAGTGGGCATCGTGCGCCACCAGCGCGGTGTCGGTCCGCGGGGTCAGGCGAGGGCGGCGGCCCACGGGGCGCAGACGGCGACGATGACGGCGACGCGGACGTCATGGAAGCGGTCCCAGGGGTTCATCCGCTGCTTCCCGCCAGCGGGCCGGTTCTCGGGAGTCGACGTCTTGAGCCGGCCGGAGGTGGTCGGTTTCTCCCACGGCCGGCGCAGGTCCACGGCGAGGGGGCGGGAACCGGGCTGACGGCGATGCCGGCGGCGGGCGCCGGCAGGGAGCCGATGGCTTCACCCACGGCTTCCCCCTCCGTCGCGGGCCGGGCCCGTCGGCGGCCCTGCGTCAGTTCGATGCCCGCAGGACCGCCGGAGGGCGCCAGGTGCCGTCGAGAGCGGCCGGCTCGGGCCAGTACGCGCGCAGATAGAGCGAGAACCGGCCGGCTGGTGACGGCAGCCAGTTGGCGTGGAATCGCTTGTCGGCCGGCGCACGGGTGCCGGCGTACAGGGTGAGGGAACCGTCGTCGTCGAGCACCAGGGTCGTGTTCTTGGTTCCGAGCGAGTAGCGGGCAAGGTCGTTGGGGTGGAAGAAGTGGTGTTCGTTGTAGAGCGTCACCGACCAGAAGCCTTTCACCGGCGGGAGGGCGCCCGCGGGGAAGGTGAGCGTGTAGGCGTGGTCCCCGGTGAGCAGGTTCCCTTCGGCGTCGCAGTCCTGGTAGAAGTACGCCGTCTCACGCGGGGTGTTGACGAAGATGTTGGCCTTGCCCATGGCCGTGCGGTTGAGGTAGTCGCCGCCGAAGGCGGCGCCGTTGGCCTGGGTGCTCCAGTGGTGGTCGAGCGGGACACCGATGTTGCGGAACTCGAACAGTTCCCGGACCAGGGTGGCGTCCGTGTCGGCTGCCGCCTGACGCAGCACGTCGGCAGCGTGCCGGCTGACGGCGGCCGCGTCCAGTAGCGAGTGGAAGATCGCGTACAGGGCCTCCTCGCCCGGGCGGGCGGGTACCTCGTCGAGCACCTCGGGAAGGATGTCGAAGAAGGTACCCGGGTCGACCCACTGGGTCTCCCGCTCTCCGCCGGTGGCGTCACCCGCGGGATAGGACGGGGCCTTGGACCAGTCGGTCCTGCGGAGTTGTCCGGTGTACTCGGCGAGCGGGTAGGCCATGATCTGGTCGACGACCGGCCGGACCGCGGCCCGGTCCTCGTCGGTGTCGTTCATGAAGACCCGGGGGATGCACGCCCCGGCCCGGGTGTCATACCGGAACACGCCGGCGATGCCGTCGGGGACCTGTCCGCTCCAGCCGGACGGCGCCAGGAGGTAGCAGCCGGGCTTCGTGCCGTACATGGAGCCGAGCTGTGCGAAGGCGTCAGTGCGCTGGTCGACCACCTGGTAGACCCAGAACCTGGTGCCGAAGTCGGGGACCTGCACCACCGAGGGGCCGCGCCTGGCGTCCAGGATGCCGAAGCCGTAGACCACGTCCTGGTTCGGGCAGGCCACGATGCGCTCGTCGGGGGTGATGTAGTCGTGCAGCATCCCCACCGTCCCGGGCGGCCCGGCGGGCACCGTGCCGCCCAGCAGCCCGGGAGCGGGCACCTTCTCCATGATCGTCAGCCGGTTGTGCAGGTTCACCAGCGGCCAACCCCACAGATAGGCGTTGCGGCCCAGGGTGCGCAGGTATTCGTCGGTCATCCTCGAGCCGGGGACCGGAGGCGCGAGCCGGGCGGGGGCGTCGGGATCGGCGGGCGGCATGACTCCACGGTAGGAAGGCCTACGCGTCGCCGCCGACCGCGGATGGGCCGTTGGGGGTGCACCTCGCGCGGCCGGCGTCACCGAGGATGGTGGGCGGCTCGACAGCGCCCGGGGGGCGCGCACCGGCCCGGAGGTTCACCGCGCGGGTCCCGTCCCGCCCGTTCACGTCCAGTAGGGCGGCAGGGGCCTCCCACCGGCGGCAGCGTGATCGACGTGCGCACGTGCCCGGGAACGGGCCGGCCGGGCGGTGAACACGGCAGCGGCCTACCCCCGGGGCCGTCCGGCATCGCCATGGCGCACCGCCCGGCGTCCGGGCAAAGGGGAAGCGGCCCCTCCTGGGGAGGTACCTGCACCGTTTGCGCGACGGTGCTGCCGTTGTACGTGTCGTCACCGGAAAAGGTGACGGTGTAGACGGCCGGGCCCGCCGCCATGGGGGACGTCCGCGATCTGGAGGATGCCGTCGGCGGCGACCGCGCGCGTACCGATGAGGCCGGTGCCGTCTGGCGGGTGACGGCCACGGAGCTGTTCCAACCTGCGGTAGGTCACACCGCGGCCGCCGCCCAGATCCGTGCCCGCCGGTTCATGAGCCTTCAGTGTCCAGCCGCTCCGCGGAGTCGAGCAGGTACGTGGACAGTTAGTAACTGGCCGCCAACACCTCGATGCCGAAGAGGCGGCCCTGCTCGTCGAAGTCGAGGTTGATCATGCCGTCAACGTCCACCGGATCGCAGGGATACGTGCGCGCGGACTTCACAAGGGCCGGCGGTTCGGTGAGGTAGACGTACGCTGCGTCCACAGTCTTGTCGTAGGTGACTTTGACCTCTGCCACGTTGGGCGGGCTCCCTTGCTGTCGTGTGCTGGCGGCCCTGATTCTGTCCCTTCTCCCGGGCCCCCCGGGAGCCGCCGCACCGGGCCGAGCGGCGCTGGCCCCGGCCAGGTCAGCCCTGCTGCGACGAGCCGCCTCGGCGGTGCGGCCACCGCGCGGTCCCGAACCGCGGGAAGGGGCCGTGCCTGCCGCGGCCGTCGCCGAACCGCCCACGCGGTGGGCGTGTCCGGCGCTGCCGACCCTCCTCGGAGGTGGGGGTCATGGGCTCCGGCGCACACGTGCCGGTGCGACGACGGCCGCTCCAGCCCGGCAGGACCGCACCGCATTTGCCGCTTCCGCCAGGAGTGCGGAGGCTGGAGAGAGCAGGAGGGAGCACGCCATGCATGCCGAGGTAGGAGACTGGATCGTGGTCGAGGCCCTGCATCTCGACGGCCCGAGGCGCAGGGGGCAGATCGTGGGCGTGGAGCATTCCGACGGCACACCTCCGTACGTCGTGCACTGGACCGAGAACGACCGTGAGACGGTCTTCTTCCCGGGTCCGGAGGCGCACCTGGCCCCGGCCTCAGGGCGCCGGTTCGCCGCCGACAGGCGCACGCGGGAGCGTGGGCAGTCGTAGGCACCGCCCGGGAGGCGGGACCCCGCGGAAAGGACGCGCGAACGCTGGTGGCCCGGCGACTTCGAGGATGTCCTCCGAGCCTTCCGGCCGCTCGCCGGTGAGCCCCCGAGGAGACGCCGAGGACGATGCCCACGGGGGACGAGTTCCCCGGATGCGCTCCGGCAAGGACGTGGACGTCACGGTCCGTGGTGGTGGGTGACCGTCACGGGTCGGAGCGCCCGGGTGAGCGCGCCCTGTGCGACCCGCCGGGGCCCGGGATGCCCGGCTTTGGCGGGACCGAACGGACAGGCGCATCACACGGGCTCTCCCATCGCCGCAGCCGTCGCCGAACGTGATTAACTGAGCACGTTCCGCGGTCAGCGGGTGCCTTCCGCGGCGAGAGGAGGCGGCGTATGACCGGGCCCGAAGACGATCGGCTCCGCGAGGTCGCGGCTCTGTGCGGGGCGGCCCTGCGGGCGGCCCGGACGGCTCTGGGCGCTGCGACGGAGGTCATCGGAGGAGACGGGGACGGGGAGCGCGTGAAGGCCTCCGACGCCGCCCTGCACGAGCTGCGCGACGCCGTGGAATGCCTCCTGCTCGACGGTACGGCGACCGCCGGGCTGCGTGCGGCGGTGGCCGCGGCGCATGCCGGGGGTGACATGGGACGGGTGGGCGAGCTGGTCCAGCAGGTCGCGGAGATGGCCTGGTCGTGGCATCCGGGGGGACAGGGGGTGCCGCCTGCCGTTCACGCGGCGGTGACGGCGCTGGGCGGGGAGGCGACGGAGCTCGTGGAACGCGCGGCGGAGGTCGTGGAGCGCACCGGCGGGCCCGGCGGGGCGCCGCCGGACGCCGACCCCCTGGAAGAGCTGGACCTGCGGCTCGCGGGGATCTCCGGACGCCAGCGGTCCCTGGACGAAGCCCTGGTGGCCGACGGGCCGCGGACCAGTGCACCGGATGCCGTCGACATCGCCCTCCTGGGGCGCTGCTACGAAGGCTGTGCCTGGCACTCCGTTGCCGCCGTCCGGCATCTCGTCCTGCTGGCGTCCTGACCCTCGCCCGCCGCGGGTACGGCGCTGCCCGGGTTCACGGCAGCCCCGCGACCTCCGTCAGACGGACGAGGTCACGCTGCACGTCATGTCGCAGGACGTCACCGCGGTGTGCGACCACGAGCGTGGCGTGCAGGGGGTCCTCCAGGTCGACCGCGAGCCGCCCGTCCACGGCGAAGCGGCCCAGCAGCGCCGCGGCCCTCTGCGCGTAGCCCGCCGAGGCCTCGTGGGCCACCTCGGTGACCAGACCGCCGGAGCCGACAACGGTGACGCCGGGCGGTACCGTCACCGCCGTGCCCCGGCGGACCCGGGCGACACTCCCACCGTCGGGCTCGGCCGTGGTGTCCACGACGACCGAGCCGGGTGCCATGGCGGCGAGTGCACCCCCGCCCACCAGCACCTCCGGCATGCCCGGTGAGAGGTCCCGGGCCGTGACGACGACGATGTCGGCATCGGGCAGCACCCTCAGCAGGGAACGCGGCGTGCCGTCCCGCTCCCGCGGGCCGGCGGTGTCGCAGACCGTCGTCACGGCGCCCAGCGTGCGGGCGGTGTGCGCGGCCTGGAGGCCGGCGGGGCCACCGCCGGCCACCAGCACCCGCACGGGCGGGAACCGGCGTCCGGTGTCGGATCCGGGCAGGTGCCGCCCGCTGTGCAGGAGTCCGGTCAGTACCGCCTGACGTCCGGTGATGCGTGCCTGCTGGGCGGCGGCGTCCATGTCGGCGAGGTCACCGGGCGCCTCGGCAAGGAGGTCGAAGCTCACCGCGGTGATCCCGCGTTCCGCCCAGAAGCGGACGATCAGCGCGTTCCGCAACGGGCGGAGCAGGCCCGCCACCATCTGGCCGCGGCGTGTCCCCGGCCCGGTCGAACCGGCGGGGAGCCCGACCCCGAGGAGAACGTCCGCTCGGCCCGTCACGTCCGCCCGGCAGAGAACTTCGGCACCCGCGCGCACGTACGCGCCGTCACCGTAACCGGCCGGGTGTCCGGCGCCGGCCTCGACGGCGACCCGGGCGCCGAGCGCCCGCAGCGCGCCGACCGCGGCCGGTACGACGGCCACGCGCCGCTCGCCCGGGCCGGTCTCCGCACACACGCCGACCATGAACGACGCCACTTCGACCACCTCTCCGGAAAGGGATACCCGATTCCCGGGAGCATGGTGCCGATATTTCCTTTTTGCACCCATATCCGCCCCACCTTGATACTGGGGCCATGACGGATCGGCGCTGGCAGTTCTGGATCGACCGGGGCGGCACGTTCACGGACATCGTGGCCCGTAGCCCGGACGGGCGGCTGCTGGCGCAGAAGCTCCTGTCGGACGATCCGGCCCGCTACCGCGACGCGGCGGTGGCCGGCATCCGCCGGGCGCTCGGCCTGGGGACGGACGACCCCGTGCCCGCGTCGCTGGTGGAGACCGTACGGATGGGTACGACGGTGGCGACCAACGCGCTGCTGGAGCGCACCGGGGAGCGGGTCCTCCTCGTCGTCACCCGGGGGTTCCGGGACGCACTGCGGATCGGGTACCAGAACCGGCCGCGGATCTTCGCACGCCGCATCCGCACAGCCGAGCAGCTCTACGAGCGGGTGGTCGAGGTCGACGAGCGGATCGCCGCCGACGGGACCGTGGTGCGCCGCGCCGACCTCGCGCGGCTGGAGGACGACCTGCTGGCCGCCTACGACACGGGCATCCGGTCCGTGGCCGTGGCCTGCCTGCACAGTCACCGGAACCCTGCTCACGAGCACGCCGTCGGCGAGCTGGCCCGCCGTGTCGGGTTTCCTCAGGTGTCCCTGTCCAGCGAGATCAGCCCGCTGATGAAGCTGGTGCCCCGCGGCGACACGGCAGTCGTCGACGCCTACCTGTCACCGGTCCTCCGCAGTTACGTGGAAGAGGTCGCACGGCAGATGCCAGGGGTGCGGCTGATGTTCATGCAGTCCAACGGGGGGCTGGCGGAAGCCGGGCACTTCCGCGGGAAGGACGCGGTGCTCTCCGGCCCCGCGGGCGGCATCGTGGGAATGGCCCGGACGTCGGGGCGCGCGGGGTTCACCCGGGTGATCGGTTTCGACATGGGGGGCACGTCCACCGACGTGTCCCACTACGCGGGGGCGTACGAGCGCGTCCAGACCGCAGAGGTCGCCGGGGTACGGCTGCGGGCTCCCATGCTCGACATCCACACGGTCGCCGCTGGCGGGGGCTCCGTGCTGCACTTCGACAGCGGGCGCTACCGCGTCGGCCCGGATTCCGCCGGGGCCGTACCGGGGCCGGTCTGCTACCGCCTCGGCGGGCCGCTCACGGTCACCGACGCCAACGTCATGCTGGGCCGTGTCCAGCCCGGCCACTTCCCGCGGGTGTTCGGGCCCGACGGCGACCTGCCGCTGGACGCGGACGCGGTCCGCCGGCGTTTCACCGAACTCACCCGGCGGATCCGCCGCGAGACAGGGGACGACCGCACCCCGGAGCAGGTGGCCGAGGGCTACCTGCGTGTGGCGGTCACGAACATCGCCAACGCCGTCAAGCGCATCTCGGTGCAGAAGGGGCGTGACGTCACCGAGTACGTGCTGACGACCTTCGGTGGCGCCGGCGGTCAGCACGCCTGCGCCGTCGCGGACGCGCTCGGAATCCGCACCGTCCTCGTACCTCCGCACGCGGGGGTGCTCTCGGCGCTGGGCATCGGCCTGGCCGACGTGACGGCGATGCGGGAGAAGTCGGTCGAGCTCCCGCTCGCCGACGCGTCGATGCCCCCGATCCGCTCGGTGGCCGGCGCACTCGAGGCGGCCGCCCGCGACGAGCTGCGCGACGAGGGCGTCGACACCGGCCGGATCACCGTCGTGCACCGCGCGATGCTGCGCTACGAGGGAACGGACACCGCCCATCCGGTGGAACTCTCCGGTGCCCGCGACATGAGGCGGTCCTTCGAGGCGGAGCACCTTGCCCGGTACTCCTTCCTGATGGACCGTCCCCTCACCGTGGAATCCCTCTCGGTGGAGGCGCGGTGCGCCACCGAGTGGACCGTCCCGGATCCGGAGCGCCTGGCGGGCGGGGCCGCGGCGCAGGACACCGCGCCGATGTACTGTCGCGGATCCTGGCGCGACGTGCCGCTGCTGCAGCGGGAGGAGGTGCGCGCCGGAACCGTCGTCACCGGGCCCGCGATCGTCGTCGAGGCCAATGCCACCACGGTGGTGGACGACGGCTGGCAGGCGCAGGCCGGCGAACACGGCGAACTCCTCGTGCGGCGCGTGGCGTCCGGGTCCGGGCAGCGTATGGGGACCGAGGCCGATCCCGTGATGCTGGAGGTGTTCAACAACCTGTTCATGTCGATCGCCGAGCAGATGGGAGCCAGGCTGGAGTCCACCGCCCACTCGGTCAACATCAAGGAGCGGCTGGACTTCTCCTGCGCACTCTTCGACCCCGAGGGCAACCTGGTGGCGAACGCCCCGCACATCCCGGTGCACCTGGGGTCCATGGGCACCAGCGTCAAGGAGGTCATCCGCCGCAGGGGGGCCGCCATGCGGCCCGGGGACAGCTACGCGGTCAACGACCCCTACCACGGGGGCACACATCTGCCGGACGTCACCGTCATCACCCCCGTCTTCGACGAGAGAGGCCCGGACGGGCCTGCCCGGGTCCTCTTCCACGTCGCCTCCCGTGGCCACCACGCGGACATCGGCGGTCTCAGCCCTGGGTCCATGCCCGCGGACAGTCACCGTATCGAGGAGGAGGGCATCCTCTTCGACAACTGGCTGCTCGTCGAGAACGGCCGGCTCCGCGAGTCCGAGACACGGGAACTGCTCGCGAGCGGCCCCCACCCCTCGCGGAACGCGGACACCAACGTCGCCGACCTCAGCGCACAGGTCGCCGCCAATCGCAAGGGCGCCGAGGAGGTGGGCGCGATGATCGACCACTTCGGCCTCGACGTCGTCCAGGCCTACATGCGGCACGTGCAGGACAACGCAGAGGAGGCCGTCCGGCGGGTCATCGACCGGCTCGGCGACGGATCGTGCCGCTACGAGACCGACTCGGGCGCGGTGATCGCCGTGCAGATCCGTGTGGACCGCGCCGCCCGCGCCGCCACCGTCGACTTCACCGGAACCTCCCCGCAGCTCCCCAGCAACTTCAACGCCCCCACCGCCGTGGTGACGGCGGCGGTCCTGTACGTCTTCCGGTCGCTGGTGGACGACGACATCCCGCTCAACGACGGCAGCCTGCGCCCGCTGCGCATCGAGGTGCCGGACGCGTCGATGCTGGCGCCGGTCTACCCGGCCGCCGTGGTGGCCGGGAACGTCGAGACCTCGCAGGCGCTGGTCGGGGCCCTCTACCGGGCGATGGGCGTGCAGGCGGAAGGCTCGGGGACGATGAACAACGTCTCCTTCGGCAACGACCGGCACCAGTACTACGAGACCGTTGCCTCGGGAGCGGGTGCGGGCGACGGCTTCGACGGCGCCTCGGTCGTGCAGACACACATGACCAACTCCCGGCTCACCGACCCCGAGGTGCTCGAATGGCGCCATCCGGTCAGGGTGGAGGAGTTCGCCGTCCGCGAGGGCAGCGGAGGAGCCGGCCGCTGGAGAGGTGGCGACGGGGCGGTGCGGCGGATCCGCTTCCTGGAGCCCATGACGGTGAGCACCCTGGCCTCGCACCGCCGTGTGCCCCCGTACGGAATGGCGGGCGGGCTTCCCGGCGCGCCGGGAGCCGGGCGGGTGGAGCGTGCGGACGGCACCGTGTCCGTCCTGGCAGCGAGCGACGTGGTGCGCATGGAGCCGGGGGATGTCCTCGTGATCGAGACCCCCGGCGGTGGCGGATACGGCCCCGCCGGACGGCCCCGGGGGCAGGACCGCGACCCGGAGGGGGCGTGAGCCCGGAGTCCGCCCGGGGAGCAGGCAGCCGGACGCGCGAGGGCCGCCCGCCTCGTGCCGTCGACTCCGTGCCGGGCCCCTTGACAGATTAACCGCTTCACCATCACTCTCATCACGAAAAGTTTCGCCACCTCGCTGCGAGTCTCTGTTTCCTGATCTCCGCTGGCTGACCGACACGTCTCGCCCCCTGCGGGCCGAAGGCGGGCGGCTCCGCCATGCCTGAACGGGAACTGAAGCGCTTCATGTCACACGTCCTGTGACGACGACGCCCTGCCCTCCCGTCCCGCCGCCAGGGACGCGTCTCGGTGCCGGGACCGCGTCACGGTCCACCCAGGAGAGGAAGTAGGCAATGCTCGAGCGAGGAAGAGGACCGCGAGCCTGGCTCGCCGCGGTGCCGGTCCCCGCCGCGGTGCCGGCAGCGGCGGCGTCGACGCCGGACGCGCCCGCCGCCGCAGCTGCTTCCTGCGACGTCCGGTACGAGGTGACCCACGGCTGGGGCGGCGGCGCCACAGTGAACGTCGAGGTGACGAACAACGCCTCGACGGGGGTCAAAGCTCGGACGGTGGGCTGGAGTTGTCCCGGCGGTCAGACCGTCACCGACAGGTGGAACGCGACCAGGACCCGGACCGGTGCGGCTGTCACGGCGACGAACGCCGCCTACGACGCGGTCATCGCAGCCGGCGGCGGCACAGTCACGTTCGGCCTCGATCTCGCCTACGACGGCGCCGATCCCTCACCGACGGCGTTCACCCTCAACGGCACCCCGTGCGGCGGGCCGACGCCCACTCCGACTCCGACGGACACCGCGGCCACTCCCGCGCCGACCCCCACGGACAGCGCCCCCGCCGGCGATCTGGCACTGCACCGCCCGGCGTGGTCGTACGTCGTCGTGTGGGCGTCCCGGGACTGGGCCGGAAGCGGCAAGGACGTCCAGGGGCTGTGGAGGACCGCCATGGCGACCCGAGGACCGTCCCCGTCGACCAGCTGCCCGACATGACCAGGTGGTGAGCAGCGCTCGCCCCCTCCCCCCACCCACCCCCCACAGGAGCGAACCATGGCAAGAACCCTACGTTCGAGCGTGCCGCGCGCGGCCGTCGCCACCGTGCTCGCCGGACTGGCGGCGCTGTTCGTCCAGACCGCCGGTCCGGTCACGACCGCGCAGGCCGCGAGCACCGGCCTGCATGTCAGCAACGGAAGGATCGTTGAAGGCGACGGCGCGGACTTCGTGATGCGCGGAGCCAGCCACGCATACGTCTGGTACCCCGGCCAGAGCGCCGCCATCGGCGACATCGCCGCCAAGGGGGCCAACACCGTCCGCGTCGTCCTGGGCGGCGGCAACCGCTGGACCAGGACCGACGCCTCCCAGGTGGCGTCCCTCATCGGCCAGTGCAAGCAGAGCAAGGTCGTCTGCGTCCTGGAGGACCACGACACCACGGGATACGGCGAGGACGCGGCCGCCGCGTCCCTCGACCAGGCAGTTGCGTACTGGAAGAGCGTCAAGAGCGCGCTGGACGGCCAGGAGGCCTACACCGTCATCAACATCGGCAACGAGCCGTGGGGCAACACCAACTACGCCCAGTGGACCGCCGCCACCAAGAGCGCCGTCGCGCAGATGCGCGCTGCGGGCTTTCACCACGCGCTCATGGTCGACGGGCCGAACTGGGGCCAGGACTGGTCGGGCACGATGAAGGCGAACGCCGCGTCCGTGCTCGCCGCCGACCCCGACCGCAACACGATCTTCTCGGTGCACATGTACGGCGTCTACAACACCGCCGACAAGGTCACCGGCTACCTGGACGCCTACGTCAACGCCCACCTGCCCGTGGTCGTCGGCGAGTTCGGCTACCAGCACAGCGACGGTGACGTCGCGGAGGACGCCATCATGTCCACCGCCCAGGCCCGGGGCCTGGGGTACCTCGGCTGGTCGTGGAGCGGCAACGGCGGCGACGTCGCATACCTGGACATGAGCAACGGCTTCAACCCCAACTCCCTCACCTGGTGGGGCAACCGGATCTTCTACGGCAGCAACGGCATCTCCTCCACGGCCAGGAGGGCCGCCGTGTACGGCAGCAGCGGCTCGACCCCGGGAACGGCCCCCAACGGGTACCCGTACTGCGCCAACGGCAGCGCGACCGACCCGGACGGGGACGGCTGGGGCTGGGAGAACAACCGCTCCTGCGTGGTCCGGGGCGGTCCCGCCGACTGACACCCACGCGTAACCGCTTCCGGCTGCCGGCCGCGACGCGCGCCTCGTGCGGGCGTCGCAGCCGGCGGGACGGCTTGCCCACCGCATCGACGACGTCCGGGGTACGGGCTCTGACACGCGGCCGAGTCTCCCGGTCGCGGCGGGGTGCGCGGCGGCGCGCCGGGGGCCACGATGCGAGCGCGGGCGTGAACGTCCGGAGGCGATCGCCCTGAGGCACGCGTCGAGGCTCGGTCGGCCGCTCGGAGCTGGAGCCGGCTGAGACCTTGGGCTGTTGCGGTGTGGACCGTTGCCAGCTCGTCCGAGTTCCAGGTGCGGTCTCCTTCTGTGAGGACGAAATGCCCTGATGGCGATGATGCGGCCGAGCCGCCGCTCACCCGGTGGGGCGTTGTCCACGAGAACGGACACCCGTTCGGGAGGCACCAAGCGCACCGGCACGTGCGAACACCGCTTGAGCACCTGCCGCCGTTGAAGACGACGACTGGCACACGACGGTGGCGTGCGTCGTTCCCACGGGGGCGAGAAAACACGTTGGCCGGCCGGCGCCGAGTGGCGACCAGGGCCGGCGACTGCTCACTCTGGCAGGTCGCCCGTCTCAGCCCGGACGCCCCGGTGGCAGGGCGTCGCCACTGACGGTCGCAGGGCCCGATGAGCGGACCGTGCGACCGCCGGTGCTCGTACCGGTGTCCCAGCGGAACTGGTGCCGTCAGGCCGGGGTGATCAGGCCGTAGTGGCCGTCGCGACGGTGGTAGAGGACGTGTCCCCTGCCGGTTGTGGGATCGGCGAAGAAGAGATGGGGTGCCGCCGTGGCCTCGATGCGACGCACGGCCTCGGCCGTGAAGATCCGGGGGACGGGGTCCGGGCTCTGGGTGAGGGGGATGGCCGGGGGCGAAATGTAGCCGGATGGGGCGCCGCCCAGCTGGGCCATCCCGTATCCGTCGGCCCTGCGGTGGATGAGGCTGTCGGCTCCGGTGGCGGCGTCGGTGAAGAGGTAGAAGTCGAGGTCGAGAGCCTCCATGTCGAAGGCGGCCTGGTCCGGCGTCTGCGGCGAGAGCGCGACGGACTTGCGGCGTACGATGCGCCGCTCCCGCAACGGCACCCGGTGCCCGTGGTGGTTCGGCGCGGGGTCCGATCGGTGCCAGGTTCCGGCCTGGGGATCGGTGATCCGGGACAGGCGGCTGGTCAGCCGGTCCTTGAGCAGGTCGATCGCTTCGGGCATCGAGGCCGCCGTCACCTGGGCCCGCACCGGGCGTCCGTTGAGGTCGACCGAGGCGACGGCTGACGCGGGGCTGCCGGCCGGGCGGGCGGACTGGGTGAGCTTGACCCCGACCGCGTGCACCGGTGCACGCAGGCGCGCCACTACCGGAGCGATTTTGGCACGCGCGTAGTCGGAATCGCCCGCCGAGGTGCTTCCGCGGACCTGGACCTGCACGTGCACCCTGGCGGGCTCATGGCTGTGGTTCATTCGCCTCCTTGATCCACGACCATCGTTGTCCCGCCCGCGCCGCGGCACCAGGGCCGAGCGGTCTGGCGCACCGGGCCGTTCGGCCCAGGCCACGGGTGCGGCATGTTCGCGCCCCCGTCGCCGTTGTGACCGGATGACCAGGTCCACGGCCGGATCCGCCGGAACACCGAAACTGCGCTCGCCCAGCAGGTACGGTCCTGGGCTGCACCCCTGGCGTATGAGGAGTGACTGGGGTCCGTGACCCACCTCCCTCACACACCCACATCGGCCTGAGCTGCGGAGCCGAGCCGGCGCTTCGGTCCGCCCGGCGCGGTGCCGCCGGCCCTGCTTGTCGGCCACAGGGGTGATGTGGGGTGGCGCCGGCTGCGCGGACGGGTAGGTGGCTGACGTACCACCAGGCACGTTCCCACGAACCGTCGCGCATCAGCTTCCGCGGGTGCGCCGCCCGAGAGAAAGAGGCCCCCATGCGTAAGTTGCTCGGCGCGCTGTCAGTGCTCGCTGCCACCGCGATCGTGCCCCTGACCGGCATCGTGGCGACGGCTCCGGCCGCTCACGCCAGCGTCAGCGAGTGCTCCGAGTTCATGGCGCAGTTCGGGGCCGGCGAAGCGTGCGTCGTAGGCGCCAGGGAAGGCGCGGACGCGTGTGTGAAGGTCGCACGGGATGACTTCGGCGTTCCGGAATTCCTCTCACGGCCTTCGTGCGAGCTCGCAACGCGCAACTGAATCCACCTGCGGTACGGACCCGCCCAGGGCCGGCCTGGACACAACTTCCCGGCCGGTCCATGACGTCCGCCCACGTGTCCGCGCACACTGCGGTGGACCCACATCTCGGGCCGCTGCCGCACTGCGGACATCCTCCGCGCTGCGCGACCGGCAGCACGACTCCCCCACCACCGGCAGCATCATCGGACTGGCCCACAGCCTGCTCCGCTTCGTCACCGCTCTCGTGGCCGGCTCCGACGACCGCGGCTACGTCGCCGCCACCTTGGAACGCCTGCGCGACGAGGACTCCGCGCCGCCGGCTGACAGCCGGGGTCCCTTCCGGCCGGGCTGCGGCTACTCGATCGCGGCCGACGCCGTGTTGTGCCGGTGTCCCGCCGGTACCGCCTGGTCGCCTGGCGGGCCCGGGAGCTGCGCCGTGCCGTCCTGGTGGAGCGCCATGTCCGCCGGGAGCTGGTGGTGAGCGTGCGTGGGGAACCCGGTGCGCAGCGGACCGCGGGGGTGGGTCTGGTCCTGGCTGATCTGGTGTCGTCGGCGCCGGGGCAGGCCCGTACCGATCTCGCCGGTACTGATCAGACCGTGGGGATCGGCGGGGTCTTCGCCTCGGTCGCGGCCCTTGCGCAGGGGCGCCACACGCGGGTGACGGTGCATCGGGCCAGTGCCGGGCAGCGGGCCGTGCTGCGCCGGTACGGCCTGGGCCGTCTCCTGCGCTGCAGCGACCAGGTCCCCTGACCGCGGCCGTGGGGGGCCGCTGCGGTGCGGGGTTCGGGCGGTGGCCTCACGAGCCGGTTAGGCGAGGGCGAAGTAGCGCAACCACAGGTAGGCCGCGGTGACGGCGAGGGTGGCGGCGGTGACGATCAGGCCGTAGCGGGTGAACTGCCAGAAGGTGATGGGCTGGCGGGCGCGCTCCGCGATGCCCAGGACGACGACGTTGGCGGACGCCCCGATCGCGGTGGCGTTGCCGCCCAGGTCGGCGCCGGCGGCCAGCGCCCACCACATGACGTGGTGCTTGTCGCCGCCGAGGTGGTGGACGAGGTCGGCGGTGACCGGGGCCATGGTGGCCACGTAGGGGATGTTGTCCACCACGCCGGACAGCACACCGGAGGCGCCGAGCATCAGCATCGACCCGCCGAGTTCCTTGTCGCCGACCGCGCCGGCCAGGGCGTCGGAGACGTGTCCGATGACGCCGGTGTCGATCAGGCCGCCGATCATGACGAACAGCCCGGCGAAGAACGCCAGGGTCGGCCACTCCACCTCCGACAGGACCTCGTTGGTGTCGGCGGCGGAGACGGCGACCAGCAGCCCGGCGCCGAGCAGGGCGACGATGCTGGGGGCGAAGTCCAGGACCGGGTGCAGGACGAAGCCGGCGATGACCAGGGCCAGCACGGCCAGGCCCTGGACGAGCATGCGCCGGTCGCGGATCGCCTCGCGTTCGTCGAGAGCCATGACCTCGGCAGCGCGCTGCTCGTCAAGGGTGAACGCCGCGCGGAACATGACCCTGGCCAGGGCGATCAGGACCAGGACCAGGACGGCCGACAGTGGGGCGACGTTGACGAGGAAGTCGTTGAAGGTCAGGCCGGCGCGGCTGCCGATGATGATGTTCGGTGGGTCGCCGACCAGGGTCGCTGTCCCGCCGATGTTCGAGGCGAACACCTCGGCGATCAGGAACGGCGCGGCGGGCAGCGCGAGGCGCTCGCACACCAGCAGCGTGACCGGGGCGACGAGCAGCACGGTGGTGACGTTGTCCAGCAGCGCGGACGCCACCGCGGTGATCACGATCAGCATCACCATCACCCGGAAGGGGCGGGCCCGGGCGCGTTTGACCGCCCAGATCGCCAGGTATTCGAACAGCCCTGTGCGCTTGAGCACTCCGACGATCATCATCATGCCCATCAGCAGGAAGATGACGTTCCAGTCGATCCCGGAGTCCACGGAGTAGAACGCCGAGGTGTCGTCGGTCGCGCCGACCAGCAGCATCAGGCCGGCGCCGCCCAGGGCGGCGGCGACCCGGTGGATCTTCTCGCTGATGATCAGCGCGTAGGTGCCGGCGAAAACGGCGACGGCGGCCCAGGCGTGCCAGTCGTTCATGTCACCTCGAGAAGTCGGTCCAGCAGGTGGGCGGCGGTGATCACGCCGAGCAGGCGGTCGCCGTCGGCCCGGTCGACGACGGCGACCAGGGGGCTGCGCTCGCGGGCCATCAGCGCGGCCACTTCCAGCGCGGTGTCGTCGGCGTCGGCGACCGACGCCTTGGTACGGTCGCGTGGTTCGCGCGGCAGGGCGTCCGCGACCGACCGGCCCGCCAGGGTCTGGCACAGCCGGTCGGCGTGGTGTTCGTCGACGACCGCGGCCAGGGCGGGGTCCTCGATGACGTAGGCGGGCACCAGAAGCTTGACCAGCCGGGAGGCGGGCAGGACCGCGTAGGGTGCGCCGTCCGCGTCGATCACGAGCACCCCGGGCAGCTTCTGGGTGGCCAGCATCCGGGCCGCTTCCAGGGCGTCGCTGTCGAGTGTCACTGTCGGGTAGTCGGTGGCGAGGTCAGATGCGCGCATCGCCGGTCTCCTTCGTGTCGGCCGCGGGCATCGGCGCCCGGGCGTCATCAGAAGTCTCACCCCGCGCCGGGCCACCACCGGCTGCGGCGACACCACCGACTGCCGTCCTGTCGCCGCCGGGGTCCGGGTCGTCGTCGGGAATGCCCACCAGGTCCTCCACATCGAACATCCGGGCAATGGGCACGTCGGTGCTGGAGTGCGCCACGATCGAGAACGCGATGCACACCGCGATCAGCGTGTAGGCCTGCCGGCCGTGCGGGATCCCGGCCTGCAGCACCAGCAGGCCGTAGACCACCGACGCAAAGCCCTTCGGTCCGAACCACGCCGCGGTCAGCTTCTCGCGCCGGTCGACACCCGTTCCGGCGAGCGAGACCAGCAGCGAAGCAGGACGGATCAAGACGATCGCCAGCACCACCGCGACGTAGCCGCCGATCGACAGGTCCCCGAACAGACCGGGGGTGAGCAGGGAGCCGAAGACCAGCAGCGCGGCGAACTTGGACAGCTCCGCCAGCGCCTCCCCCAGCGGCTCGAACGTCTTCTTCGACTCCGGTGACACCGAGGCCAGCACCGCTCCGGCCGAGAACGCCGCCAGGTAGGGGTTGGCGTGGGTCAGGTGGCACGCGGCGTAGAGGATCACCCCGGTCGCCAGCGGCAGCAGCGGCTGCAACTTCGGCTCCGCACCCAGCAGCGGCACCCGTACCAGCAGCGCGACCACCAGCGGCAGCACCACGCCCAGCGCGAGCCCGCCCACCAGTTCCAGGGCGATCTTGGACAACGACGCATCGGCGCCGCCCGCGGTCGGTCCAGCCATCGCGATCAGCAGCAGCACCACCGGCAGTGCCAGGCCGTCGTTGAGGCCGCTCTCCACATTCAGCAACTGCCGCAAGCGGGCCGGGACCTCCCGGCGGCCCACGATCGCCGAGGCGAACACGGGATCAGTCGGCGCCAGCACCGCCCCCACCAGGAACGACGTCGTCCAGTCCAACCCCACCAGGAAGTGCGTGATCACCGCCATGCCCGCGAACGCCAAAGGCATCCCCACCCCGAGCGCACGCACCGGATTGCGCCAGGCGGCACGCAGCGAAGGGAAGGAGACATGCTGGCCGTCGGTGAACAACACCGTGAACAGCGCCAGGTCCGCCGTGATCGCCACGATCGGGCTGCCGGGGTGGATGTGGACCAGGCCCAGGGCGCCGTCACCGACCAGCGCCCCACCCAGCAGGAACAGCAGGGACGTGGAGAGCACCGAGCGGGCCGCCAGACCCGACAACAGCACCGCCACCAGCAAAGCCGTCCCGAAGACGACAATGAGCACCACGGCAGGCCCCCGATCAGCGAAGAGAGTTCTCTCGTACCGCCGACCAGGCTTCCCGGCACACCGGAGCCCAATTTACACGATCATTACCTGGATGAGCAGGGAGGGAACTCCCGCGCTTACCGGCGGCAGCGCCGCCCCGAGGAGCCACGCCAGCGGCAGCGCCGCAGCCTCGATCAGCAGGCCCGCGCTGGAGGCGGCCTGCTCGCGGACCCGGGCGCGCACGCCCGCCCGACAGTCCCGCGTGGCCTCTTCCTCCAGCGCCGCTCGCAGCGCCTTCTGGCGGCTCCTACACGCTTGCGTTTGCTCCCCGTCTCCTCGATCGCACGCTCTCTTCCCGGCGGACGGAGAAGGCGCCGCCGGCTGCCGCGAGGACTGCCGCCTCCGCAGCCCGCTCCGGGAGTTGCGGGTCCGGATCTGCGCGCAGGAGCACCAGTTGGTGGTAGAGCGGCGCCGTGGCGGCGATCAGCAGGCTCCGCGCGTCCGCGTGGTGTGCGGGGAGTTCACCGCGCTCGACGGCGCGCTCGACGAGAATCTCGCACTGGGCGTACCGGTCCGTCCACAGCCGCGTCTGCGCCCGGGCGGCCTGTTCGGAGTGGAACGAGGCGGCCATCAGGGCGACGGCGAGCGACGGCTGCACGAACAGGGATTCCTGGATCTCGTGGTTGAGGGCCGTCAGATCGCCGCGCAGGGATCCGGTGTCCGGCGGCTGCCAGTCGATTTCGCCGGCCGCGGCGATGACGTCGGCAAGCAGGCCGCCGACATCGCGCCAGCGGCGGTAGACCGTGGCGCGGTGCACTCCGGCCCGTGTCGCGACGCCCTCCATCGTGAGTCCTTCGTGACCGCGTTCAGCGAGTTCGGCGCGCACCGCATCGAGAACCTGGGCGCGGATGCGGGCGGTGCGACCGCCAGGACGGCGATCCGTCCTTGTCTCCAGTGGGTCTGTCATCGGCAATCAGTATCCGGTTGATGAAGGCGGCAGGGCCGTGCCAGCATCTTAACGCGACAGCTGTCGCTCTGGACTCACTGGAGAGGAACCGCCTCCGCGATGCCGCCCGTTCCTGCTGATCCCACCGTGCTCCACCCGATGCCCGAGCACCCGCGCGTGGTGCTGCTCAAGCCGCTCGTGACGTCGCCGCTGATCGAGGTCGGTGACTTCTCCTACTACGACGATCCGGACGACCCGACCGCGTTCGAGACGCGCAACGTCCTGTACCACTACGGTCCCGAGCGGCTCGTCATCGGCAAGTACTGCGCGCTGGGGACGGGCACCCGGTTCGTCATGAACGGCGCCAACCACCGCATGGACGGTCCTTCCACCTTCCCGTTCCCGACCATGGGGGGCTCCTGGGCGGAGCACTTCGACCTGATCAGCGACCTGCCCGGTCGGGGCGACACCGTCGTCGGCAATGACGTGTGGTTCGGTCACGGCGCCACGGTCATGCCCGGTGTACGCATCGGTCACGGCGCGATCATCGCCGCCGGGGCCGTGGTCACCGGCGACGTCCCCGACTACGGCATCGTCGGCGGCAACCCCGCCCGGCTCATCCGGACCCGCTACGACGCCGCGGACATCGCCCGGCTCCTCGCCGTGGCGTGGTGGGACTGGCCCCTGCAGCACATCACCAGGCATGTACGGACGATCATGTCGGGGACCGTCGCCGACATGGAAGGGGCCGCCGCGCAGATCGAGCGCCCCTGACACCGCGCCCGAGTCGCACCGCCCGCACCCGTCCCGCGCCAGGAACGGGTGGGCCCGTGGTACGGCGCCACGGCACCCCGGCGCGCACGCGCCACCGAATCCCGCCGGTCAACCGCCCTTCGGTACGGATCGGCGGACGCCCAGGCTTCCTGCCGACCGGCGGCAGCGGCCCGAGCGCCGTCCACTGAGCGTCGGTCGGGTGGTGGCGTGCGAAAGCAGGTGCCGTCTCCACCCGAGGTCTCCGTGCAGGTGAGCGTCTTCCTGGTCGACGACACCACCCGCTGGAGACCTCGTTCGCATGGAGGCTGCGACACGCACCAGCGATCAGACGGTGACCAGCCGTCTCACACCTCGCGCCACCTGAACGCGCTCTGGGGCCCTCAGCCGTCCGGGTGCAGCCGCGCCTTCCAGATCTCCTCGCTGGGCCACCGGCGCGCCCAGGTCGCCGGGACGTTGCCGAAATCCCGCTCCGGCCGCTCCGGCGCCTGGATCTCGATCAGGTCCTCGATGACGAAGCCGCATGAACGCAGCAGTCTGACCATGTCGCCGTGCGGCAGGTGGAACTCGACGGCGGTCTCGTCTCCGACCTGCCGCAGCCCGAACTGCGCACGCCGCAACACCGCCTCGACCTGTCCGCCGACCTGCGCGCACAGCCCGACGAGCGGCGAGCGGCGCAGGAAGACCAGGCGGCCACCCGGTCGAAGCACCCGCGCGGCGTGCGCGATCCACCGGTACGGATCGCACCACAACGACGCCCCGTACTCGCTGACGGCCAGGTCGAAGGAGCCGTCACAGAGCGGCAGCCGCTCGGCGTCGGCGAGCACAAGCGGAAACTCGAGGCCGAACTCCAGCTGCATCGCCCGGGCCGTGGCCAGTTGCTCGCGCGAGATGTCGACACCGACCGGACGGGCTCCGGCTCGGGCCAGCCACGCGGAAACGTACCCTGTGCCGCAGCCGAGCTCGACCGCGTCGAGCCCGGCCACCCCGCCGCCGAACACGGTCACCTCCGCTTCAGGCGACTGCCACAACCCCCAGGCGGGCTCATGCCTGCTCCAGTGCTCCCGGGCCAGCGGACCGTGCCAGCCGGCCGCCGACTCGTCCCAGTGCCGCCGGTTGCGTTCCACATGATCGTCGGATGAATCCACGGATGCCATCCGACCTTGCACGCGCGCCCTCGGGCAAGGGGATTTCCTGACATGCGGCCGGCACCGTCACGCCACAAGCCTGCTTCCCGAACCTGCCCTGGCCGTCAGCACCGGGCCAGGCGGTCGAGGAATCGGCCAAGCTCTGCGGGCGCATGGATGTGGGCGAGATGGCCCTGGCCCGGAAGTACCTGGACGTGGGGCTGATCGACGCGGCGCCGGATCTCTTCGAATGGCGTCCCGTAGGGGCCTGAGCCGAGGTTGGCCTCACCGATGACGAGGTCGATGTGCTTCGCGCGCCGCGCGAGCATGTCTGGAGCCTGCGACGCGTTGAGGGCGGCCAGCTCCGCGTGAAGCGGTTCGCTCAAGCGCCGCAGCGTCGACCAGCCCTGCCGGTCCGCGCGCAGGGCCTGGACGTGGTCGCTGGGGAATCCCGAGATGTGCATGTTGACGATCTCGACGCTCCGGTCCCAGTCCTGGTCGACCGCGGCCGCCGCCAGCGCGGGCAGCGCGTCGCGCGCGAAGGGACGGATGACGGGTTCGTACGCGACAACCTGCTGCACCGGACGTTCGTCTGTTGCCATCAAGGCGATCAGTCCGCCGTAGCTCCAGCCGAAGAGTGCTTCCGTGCCCTGCAACTCGTCCAGAACCGCCACCAGGTCCGCGATCTCCGTCCGGAGCGTGTAGGTGGGGGTCAGCGGCCCAGACGGTGTACGCCCGCGCCGGTTGACGACGGCGACTGACGGCCAGGCGTGGATCTCACGGGCGATGTGGCGCCAGGCGTGGGCGTCGCTCATGACCCCCGGCACCATCACGAGGCCCGGGGCGTCCACCTCTCCGTAGACGTCGATCGTGACCCAGCTGTCCGAAGAGACGGCCACCGTTTTCTGCATCGCTCGCTCCATAACCCGATTATGGAGCGACTGCTCTACAATGCAAGTCATGCCCAACCCGCGCCCCAACCCGCACCCTGGCCGGCCCCGCGCCTTCGACCGGGAGCAGGCCGTCCTCGCTGCCGCATGCCTCTTCTGGAAGAGCGGCTACTCGGGCACATCGACGCGGGCCCTTACCCACGCGCTCGGCATCTCCACGTCGAGCCTCTACGCCGCCTTCGGCAGCAAGGCGGGGTTGTTCGAGGAAGCGGTAAGGACCTACGCCGAGCGCTACCGCGAGATCTACCGGCAGGCCGTCGGTGAACGCGACATCCACGTGGTCGTCGACCGTATCCTGACCCGCTCGGTCCAGGAGTTCACCCAGCCCGCCGATCGCCACCCCGGATGCCTCGTCACCAGCGCGGTGCTGGCCGACAGTGCGGAGACGATCGACGTCCGCACCTACATCGCCGATCTCCACCGGGACAACGAGCACACGCTCCTGACCCGCATCCAGCGAGCGGCGGGGGAAGGGCAGTTGCCCGTCGGCGCCTCCGTGAGCGCGCTCACCGGACTCGTCCAGGCCGTCTGGCACGGTCTGTCTGTCCAGTCCAACCTCGGCGTCCCTCGTGACGAACTCCTTGCCGCAGCGGATCTCGCGATCCGTCAGTTCGCCGGGCGCTCGTCGGCGGATGCCTCGCCGGAGACCGCCTGATCATCCACCGTCGTCATCCCGACACCCTTCTCCGCCTTGACCAGGAACCGTATCTGGGCTTGCGCGGACTTCGGGATGTGGCGGGTCGCGGTGCTCGCGGCTGCTCGCGCCAGCGCGTCTTCGATCTCGCCGACGGCCTACTCCCCGTCGTCCAGCATGTCGTCGCCCTTGATGTGCCAGGCGGGGTTGTGCTGAGCCTCCAGGAGCGCCACAGCCCAGAACAGCTCTCTGGTGCGGGACGCCGAGCCGTGACGTGCCGGGTGTCGGCTTCCCGCCGCAGTTCTACGGCAGGACGTCGGCGGGAGGGTTCGGCGGCAGCGCCTGTCGGCCGGCGTTCAGCCCTCTCCGACAGGAGCTGATCGCATACTCGGCGAGGAAGTGGGGATGGAGCCGGACACGTCCGCGCCGGACGGGTGAACAAGCATGCGAAGCCACTGGTGGAGACGGCTCTCTTGGCCGAAAACCTGAACCAGGGGCTTCGCCACGTTGTCACCCCACCTGCACACCGCTACCAGCAGGTTGGAGACGGCTCACTGCCGCCGACCTTGTGGCCCGCCTCGGGGCGGTCACAAGCGGCGCGGGAGTCGGGATGCACCATGTCGATGGCGGCCTGAGAACCATGCGGGTAAGTTGGCGATCTTCGGATGGCAGAAGCTCCCGGAGTCCCTGAATGCGAACGCCATGACGAACCCCGACCAGCCTCCCGCACGACGTCGCCTCACTGCCGCGCTCGACGGCCTTGCCGCCGCCTTCGTCGGGATGACAGCCCATCCCGACGAGCACAACTGCGAGTGCCATTGGGGCAGCGCCGAAGAACTCGCGCAGCTCAAGTTTCCGAATACGGAGCTGGACCTTGACCTCCTACGCCGCGTCTGGCAGGCCCCGGACTGGAACGACCACGCATTCGTACTACGCCGGATCCTGCCCCAGTTCGCCACGGCCCTCGTCGAAGGCTCCGTCGAGCCGCTCTTCGGCATGGAGGAAGCCGGCCGCGCGTTTGCTCGCGGTCATTGGCAGCAGTGGCCCACCGTGCAAGCCGAAGCAGTCAGGGGCTTCCTCCACGCCTGGTGGGCCGACACGCTAGACGATCCGGATCCGGCAGTCCCCGCGTACGAGGTCCTGGCATTGATCACCGAGGCATCTGCCACGCTCACCCCATGGCTCACCACATGGGAAACCCTGACTGACCGCCCGGCCGACGGCCACCTGGCCGAGGCGGCAGCACGATGGGAGTACGACCTGCTCGGAGACCAACTTCCCTGGCACTCCTGGGAGAACGAGGAAGAGACACGCACCGAGCTGACCGCCTGGCTGGTCCGCCATGCCCCTGCCCGGCTCCGGGCCCACGGCGTATCAGGTGAACTGCTCCACCGAATCCGGCTGCTCGGCCTCACCGGCGACGATCGCTGGGGGGACCCTCACTGGCCCGGCCACCGCTACTGATCTACCGAACCGCGCAGTACTCCCTACCTCAACGGATTTCTTCACGAGTGCGTTGGCACCAGAAGACACAGTTGCCCGGTCGCGCAGGACAACACCGGCAAGGCCCCGACGGCCGACCGCGGTACGGGCCAGGGCGACCATGTCAGCCACCCGCGCGGGAGACACGCGCCAGCCGGCCCCGGCAGCGGGTCGGGCCGCGCGCCCGGCTGCTGGTCGGGTGTTGCTCGTCCCGGGGAACGGGCACGGGCAGCCAGGTCCGGCCCTCATCCCCGGACAAGAACGCACCCCCGGCCCCGCACGCGGATGACAAGGAAACGCCGCTGCCGGCCACGCGAACAGCCCTGCCCGGCCGGGACGTTGCCCGCCGCCCCCCGTGCCCCTACTCTCCGATCTCCAGGCGATCCCACTCCCGCCCCCGCGTCCTACGCCGAGGCTCTCCCCACCCGGCGGATCCCCGTCCCGCCGGGGCCGGCCGAGGACAGCCGGGCACCTACCGGACCGGGCAGAAAGGAATTCCGGCCATGCGCCTGCTCATCCAGCGTGCCGCCCGGGCGGTGGCGACCATCGGGGTCGCGCTGCTCGCGCTCATCGGCCTCACGGCCGGCCCGGTTTCCGCGACCGTCACGCACGTCGTGGTCAGCGGGGCCGCCGTGAACGGCGCCTTCTCGGCGTCCACGAGCAACGCGGCCCTCACCGACTCCGTCACGGGCTTCACGATGCCCTGCTACTTCTCCGCCAGCCCGGAATACGCCGGCCAGACGCTCACCAACGGCACCTATACCTCCTCCCCGCCGCTCCCCCGGGCGGCAACCGTCACCTCGGCCTCGCTGATGTGCGCGCTCTCGTACACCTTCTACGGCACCCCTCAAGCCCTCCCCTGGAGTCTCAACCTCACCGGACCGACCGCTGCCGGAGGCCGGACCCCCGCCACCGTCAGCGGGCTGCGCGTCTCGCTGTCCGGGCTGCCCGCGCCGTGCAGTCTGACCCTCGCCGGAACGTCGGCCACCACAGGTGCCACGGTCGGCGGCTACTTCACCAACCCAGGTGGCCTGAAACTGGACGGCAGCGGCGATCTGCACATCTGGAACGCCGGCAACTGCGGCAGCTGGTTCAGCTCGGGCGACGCGGCCGCGCTCACCGGAGACTTCAGCGTCAACCCGACCTCGCTGGCGTTCACCGCCTCCTGAACAGCGGGCTTCTGCCGGCAGGTGTCAGCACGGAAATGCCAGGACGCACTGCGGATCACGCGTGAGCGCTGGCTCCAGCTGCGCGCCGGCCAGGTCCGCGACGAACAGCACCAAGGCCACTGCGAAACAAGCCTCGGGGCACAACGTCGCGGTCCAGGCGGCCGAGACCGCCGAGGGCGCGCGCGGTGTGCTGGCTGCCCGCGCTGCTGACCGACGCGCACCACGCCCCCCGGCCGGTGGCCGGGGGGCGTGGTGCGTGGTGCGGCGGCTGCGTTCGAGCACCGTCCTACTGGTTCTCGGCTTCGGCCTTGAGCTGGCGCAGCCAGTCGGTCAGGGACTGTTCGAGAACCTGCCTCAGCTGTTCGGGCTGGGCCTGGACCACGGCACCGCTCCAGGACTCCTCGGTGTGGACGGTCACCACACCGTCGTGCTCTTCGAACGTCCACACGTGGATGCCGTCTATGCCGTGGGCGGGGCCGCCCCAGACGGTGCGCCTGCCCGGCACGATCTGGAAGAGGGTGGAGGTGATGTCGAGGCCGTGGGTGAGCCAACGGAAGCTGGCTCCGGGGGCCAGGGGGCCGGTGACGTCGACGCGCTCGACGTTGGTGTTCCACCGTGCCCATCCCGCGATGTCGGTGTGCAGGTCCCAGACGCGGCTCAGCGGGGCGTTGACGGTGGTGGAGACCCGCACGATCACGGGGGCGGTCTCGTCGACGGTGGTGACCGGTGCCGGCCGGAACTGCGGGGCGTCCGTGGTGGCGGTGGCGTTCATGGTGGTGTCCTCCAGGTGTGTGGAGCTGGTGCTGGCCGTGGGAGGGAGGTTGCGGGGCGGAATTCAAAGGCTCTGCCGGTGGCGCCGTCCCGGGTGGACCGGTCTGCACGGGGGGGGGCGATGAACGCGCAGGGCGTCCACGGCACCGGGTCCTTTGCCGGCTGATGCTGATGGCGGTGGGCGAGGCGGTCGGTCAGAGGCCGCTCTCGCTCTTGGTCTTGAGGTTGTTCACCCAGTTCTGGAGTGAGGTGTCGAGGGCTGCCTGCAGGTAGGCGGTGTTGGCCGCCACCGGGGCGCCGGTCCAGGACTCCTCGGTGCGCACGAGCACGCCGTCCTCGACGGGGGTGAAGGTCCACACGTGGATCGCGTCGATGCCCTGGGCGGGACCGCCCCAGGCCAGGCACGTGCCGTGCTCGACCTTCTTGACGGTGGAGGTGATGTCCAGGCCCTCGGTGGCCCAGCGGAACACCGACCCGGACCGCAGCGCGCCGGGGGTCTCCTTGACCAGCGAGGTGACGTTCGGCTGCCACGTGGGCCAGTTCTCGACGTCGGTCTGCACCTTCCAGACGGTCTTCAGCGGCGCGTGGACCACGGTGCTCTTGCGGGTGACCACGGGAGCGGTCTCGTCGGGGTGGACGCCGCCGCAAGTCAGCGACTGGCCGGAGGAGACGGCCTGCTGGTGGCTGTCGTGCGAGTGCTCGCCGGCGTGGCCGAATGCCAGAGCGGGCGTGGCGAGGACCACGACAGCGGACAGGGCGGCGAGCGGGACGGCGGTGAAAGCGCGCATGGTGTGTTCCTTCGAATGGAGCCGAGATGAGCACCCGGAAGACCGGGTGGAACCGAGTGGCCGTTATGGCCGCTCGCTTCTGTTAGAGACTATAACTATCGCTACAGACAAACACAACTCACGCGGTCGGCAGCACGCGGATCCCCGCGCGGCAGCAGCAGCCCGCCCTGTACGCGACGCTCGCGTACGGGTTGGCCGGGCCGGGCATGGCGGCGATGCACCCGTCCCCGGACGCCTGGCCTCTTCGATGCGCGCACGGGCGGTCAGGCGTCAGACAAGGACGCAGTGACCCCGCGCCGGAAACTGTGGGTCAGATCTGGAGGAACGGCGATGACGACGGGCCACGGGAGCGCACCGGCCGCGGCCCGACCGGAGCCGCCATCGCATGGGCCCACATCCAGGGCGCGGTGAGCCTCGAAGCCGGAGGCCACCACAGCGACATGGGCCACCGGCCCGGGACCCTGCCGGAAGCCGAAACGAACACCCTCGCCGACAGCTTCCGCCGCACCTGACCACCCCGCGTCACACGGCGACGCCCCATCACGAGATGCATCAGAGGGCGGCGGCCGCGAAGCCGCCGGACTGGCCACTCTTCGCCGAGTCGTTCACGCCGGACTGGAGCAGGGCGTCCGCCCGGCGCCCACGCCACCGCCACCGCCACCGAGCACGGGCCTGCGCGCCGCTCTGCGGACGCCTCAGAGGACCCGGTTCGCCGGAAGCGTCGCGGGCCGTACTCGATCAGCCCGCCGGAACGGCAACAGCACCGCAGCCTCAGGTGGCCGGCGATCAGGGTGCCGTACGTTCGCTCTTCCTCTTTACTCGTACTGCTCTGTGCGTTGGCCGGCGCGGTGGGGTGTGTCGGCTGGTGTGGTGGGGGGTGGGGGGTCAGGAGACCGCGCCGACGGGACCGCCGTCGGGGTCAGGGATGAAGCGGGGGCGACGGGCGGGGTTGAGTCGGACCGCCTCGTCGAAGGTGTCGCGTTCCCAGTCCTTGGCCCAGCGCGCGTCCTGGTCGGACAGTTCGCCGGTGGCCAGGCCGGCGGTCAGCCGCACGCCGTACTCGGTGTCGTCGTGCGCGGGGACGACGAGGAGGTCCGGGATGGCCCGGCGCAGCCACTGGATCCGGCGGATCGAGTCGACGTAGTGGTCTTCCCGGCCGATCTGGATGGCGCGTACGTCGTCGACGGCGAGGTGGCGGACGGTGTACATCGCGTCCCCGGTGAGCAGGAAGCGGTGGTCGACCAGGACGCTGGTGCTGCCGGGGCTGTGTCCGGGCGTCGGCAGGGCGATCACGCTGCCGTCGCCGAACAGGTCGGCCGAGCCGTCGAAGCCGCCGAGAGCGGGGCCGGTGAACTCGATCGGCCGCCAGTCGGTAATCGACTCGATCGACGGCGGGAACGCCAGCGGCACCAGGCCGAAAGCCTTCTCACCGCGTGCCGCGTACTCGTCCGCGCCCAGGTGGACCGGTGCGTGTCCGAGCAGGTTGAGCCCGCCGACGTGGTCCTCGTGGAAGTGGGTGACGATCACGGCGCTGATGTCCTGCGGCGTGTGACCGAAGCGGGCCAGCTGCGCGGTCAGGGTCTGGTCGGCGGGCAGGTCGTACTCGTCGACGTCCATCACGTGTTCCATGATCGAGCCGCGGTAGTACTCGACGTGCTCGGTCTGCTCGGGGCTGATCCCGGTGTCGACGAGTATCGGGCCGCAGACGGGGTGCTCCAGCAGGTAGGCGTGGATCGGCACCCAGATGAAGTGGTCCTTGTCGGTGACGAACTCGTCGAAGTCGGCGCCGGCCAGGCCACCGTAGAACTGCCCGAAGGGGACCTTGGTGCGGCCGATGCCCAGCGGATGGATCTTCATGGCGGGCCTTCCGGTCTAAACGTTGGAACGGGTCCGTTCCGTCGCAACGAAAGCTAACGCTCTCACCGATGGAACGCAACCGTTCCGTCGCGATAGCATCGAGGCATGGCCACCGGACGCGCACACCCGCCCCGCACCACCCCGACCCCTGAGTCCGGTCCGCGTACGGCCGGCGTGCGCGAGGACGCGCCGGCCGAGGGCGGGTCGAAAGACCGCAGACCTGCGGGAGCGGCGGTGTTCCAGGAGGCGGTGACCACCGCTATCACCGGCGCGATGTTCGACCAGCTGGCCGAGACCGGCTACGCGCGGATGTCGATGGACGCCGTGGCGCGGCGGGCGGGCGTGGGCAAGGCCGCGGTCTACCGCCGCTGGCCGTCGAAGCAGGCCATGCTGGTCGACGTGGTGGGGGCGGTGATGCGGGACAACCTGCCACGGGTGCCGGACACCGGTTCGCTGGCCGGCGACGTCCACGCGTTCCTCGACGTGATCGTCGCGCAGACCGCCGACCCCCGCGTCCGCCGGATCGTCCTGGACCTCCTGGTCGAGACCACCCGCACCACCGAACTCGCCACCGCGCTGCACACCGTCGTCACCCAGCCACGCCGCACCGCGGGGGCCGAAGTCCTCACCCGCGCGATCGACCGGGGCGAACTCTCCGCGGACCTCGACCGCGAACTCGGCCTCGACCTGCTCATCTCACCCCTGCTCACACGCCTGTTCGCAACCGCCGACCGCATCGACGAGGACTACCTCCCCCGCCTGACCACCGCGATCGTCAGCGCCCTCAGCACGTTGTGACCGCCGCCGTCGGGAGTGTCATGAATCAGGCCGAAGGGCCCGCCGCTACCGGGACCCCTCACGAACCCACTCCCCAGCGGCCACCCGCAGGCCCCCTCACGACAGCCACCCACCACACCCTCGCCTGGCGGTGCGCAGCGGGCGCGGACCGAGCCGTCGCTACCTGACAGACACCCTGGCGGGGTAGGTGATGGCGCGATCACCGCGGGGTGATCGATGCGATCGCCTGAACGTTCCCGACCCGATCGCAGCGGCTGCACCTGCCGGAGAGGTACGGCGACTGGCGAAGGCCGGCGCCGACGTGCCGCCCTTCGGGGCCACCGGGAACAGCGCGACGACCCTTGCTCCGGTTCGCGGTGCGGCGTCGGCGCCTGCCGAAGCCGTTCAACCCCGCGTGACTGCGTTCGACAACCCGCCTCCTGCCCGCCTGGACCGGGGCGGGGACTCCCCTCCGGGCGATCTCGCCGGCGGATCCGAGCTTTGGACGTGCGGGCGCGCTGTGTGTCAACGCTCCGGCCGAGATGAGGTCGACGCCCGTTTCGGCGATGGCGCGGACACTGTCGAGACGGACGGTGCCCGAGGCCTCCAGCAGGATCCGAGGAGCCTCGGCACGTCCGGCCCGGATCTTCACCACCTGCTCGATGTCGGCCGGCGGCACGTTGTCGACGTGGTTGCGGCCACCGCCGGCGGTCACCGCGTACTTGTCGAGGGCCCGCAGACCCGGCGCTGTCTTGCAGGTGTCCGGAATGCGGGCCTTGGTCGCGGCCCTCGGCGACGCCCGCACAGCGCACGGTGCGAGGCGTGGGCGGGTGGGCGGGTGGGCCCCAGGACGGTCACCGTCGTTTCGTTTTCCGACGCGATCGCCGATGGTACCGTTTCGATATTCGAAGCATCAATCCTGGAGGCTGGACCCCACGCCATGTCAACCCCCAAGCCTGGCAATCCGGTTCGTGGTTCGACCACCGGTCGCCCCCTCATGGCCGCACTCGACCTGTTCGGCAGGCGGTGGAGCCTGCGCATCATTTGGGAGCTGCGCGGGGGCGCCGTGGGGTTCCGCCCGCTGCAGAAGCAGTGCGACGACATGTCCTCGAGTGTGATGCGGCAGCGCCTGACCGAACTGGTGGATGCCCTCGTGGTTCACCAGCTACCCGACAGCCGGTACGAGCTCACTCCGCTGGGGCGGGATGCCTGCCTCGCACTCGGCCCCCTCGTCCAGTGGTCGGAGCGCTGGGCGGCGATGCTCGACCCGGAACCGGCGCACCACAACGGCGGGCGGCCCGGCACCGTGGGCGGCGGGATGCCCGAGCGGGATTCTGCCGGCTGATACCCGTGCGGCCCGGGTGACGGCGCGCTCGAAACTCCGCCGGCACTTGGCAGGGCTTGGGTCGGACATGGCTGTCGGACTGAGCGGGTGGGAGGGAGTGGCATGGCATCTGATCGCAATGGCGACGCAGTCTTTTTGCGTGCCGGCGTCGAGCGCATGGCGGACGTGCTGAGCATGTTGGATGAAGCAACGACGACGGCCCGGTCACCTGGGTCAGCCGATACGGGTTGGGCCTCGCTGCTGGATGAGTGGCGCGTCACAGCCGCGATCCGATGGCCGCGGCCAAGATCCGTGACGTGGCTACTCCGCGCAGCAGACCTCGCTCTCCAGCAGCAGCGCTCCCAGACACTCCCGGAAGTGGTCGCGGCGCGAGACGGCGGCAAGCCATGCCGCGGTGCGCCGTTCCCGCCAGCTGCCCTCGAAGAGGGTGGTGAGCTCGGCGTCGGAGACAGCCTTCGCATCAGCGGCCAGGGCATGAACGAACGGCTCGTACTCCTCGCGCGGCATACGAAGTACCGCTCCGCCAAGCTTCAGGTAGCGGCGCGCCGGGAGGCAGTAGCGGCGGTACAGAGCCTGTATCTCGGGATCGTGGCGGATCACCACCCCATCCTCTCGCGACGAGCACGCGGCTGAGGGCGTGGGGCGGAATACGCCTGCAAGGTCCCCGGGACGGGTGGGACACAACCTGGGACCCAGCCCGGCTGAGCAGGGTTTTCGACAGCAGAAGGTGTGCCAGAGCCTGGGAAATGACGTCACGGCGTGAGACGGCCCGCCGCCCGTGAGGGTGCGGGCCGTCGAGCAGGAACCGGTGCGTGATGTCCTGTGCCAGCGAAGGTCGTCGGTCAGGGGTGACCTGACCTGCGTGTCAACGAGGCGGACGTCGGGGCATGGACGGTTGCCCGGTCTCCGCTCAGCTCTTACGCTCCCCCAGGACGCAGAACTCGTTGCCCTCCGGGTCGAGAAGAGTCACCCAGCGCTGCCCGTCCTGCACGGTGTCGACGCGCCGGGCACCGAGGGAGAGAAGCCGGGCGACCTCAGCCGCCTGGTCGTCGGGGCGGAAGTCGGGATGGAGCCGGTTCTTCGAGGTCTTGCCTTCGGGGACGGGCACGAAAAGCAGACCCGGCATCCGGTCCGGCTCAGGCCGGATCTCGATGATCTCCTCGGATTCGTCGACCACCACCCAGCCGAGAGCCTCGGCCCACCAGCGCCCGAGAGCGACCGGATCCGCGGAGTCGACGATGATCTGTTCCCATTCCAGTGCCATGGGTCTGAGCATAGGCAGATCGGCGGCCCACCCCGCGAGGCCGCCACTCGGAGCGACGAGCCGGCATCCACGAAGCCTTCCCCGAACTCGCCATCTGCCTGATCGTCCTGCGACACACCAACTCATTGTGTCAGCCGTTGTTTGCCCGGTCCCGAAGGGTGCGCCGCGTGGAGCGCCGCCCGGGCATCGGGTGCATCCACTGCCGGGCGCCCTGAACCGGATCCTCGTACCGGTGAGCCCGGCCGAGTCGTTCCCGCTTCCACGCCCCCTCCTTGCGCTTCGAGTTTCGAAGCACCATAGTGATTCGAAAACCGAAACAGGAGGTGCCGTGCCGCGCATCGAACCGCTTACCCCGCCGTACCCGGCGCCCATCGACCAGGCACTGCGCCGATGGATGCCGCCGGGCGTGACACATGAGCCGCTCACACTGTTCCGGGTACTGCATCGCAACCCCGAACTCGCGTCGCGCATGTTCGCCTTGGGGTCCGGCCTGTTGACTCACGGACTGCTTCCCGCCATCGACCGCGAGATCATCATCGCCCGAGTAACCGCACGCACAGGCTGCGCCTACGAATGGGGTGCACATGCCGCGACCCTTGCCCGGCAGACCGGACTGACCCAGGAACAGCTCCAGGCCACCACCGACATCCACACCGCAACCACCACCACCTGGTCGCCTCGCCATGCGGCACTGCTCAACGCCGTCGACGAACTGCACGACACAGCGCAACTCTCCCAACCCGCCTGGGACGGCCTGACCGCCCACTACGAAGACGCCCAACTCCTGGAGTTCCTCGTGCTGGCCGGCTGGTACCGAACCATCAGCTATCTGGCCAACGGGCTCCTCCTTGAGGAAGAGCCCTGGGGTGCCCCGTTCCCGGCGCAATGAGCCCTTTCCAGCTTCTGGTCCGGGCAGGACGCTCCGTCCCGGTCGGCGCCTGCGTGCGGCCCCTCCCCGACGGCGCCCTCACCCTCCCGGCCCAGCTCAGCTCCGTGGACGGCGCCACCCAGCTCACCGCCACCGTCCCCGCTCCCGGATCAGGCCGCCGGTCCGTCCGGCGACCTCGGCCCCGATCGTCGGCGACGGGTCCAACGGGACACCTATGGTCGTCCAACGCCGCCGCACAAAAGGGCAGTTGGTGGGCCACACCACCGTGCGAGACTGTCGGCGGCGGGAGGGGCGCGAGCCGTGGTGCTGCCTGCGGACGGGTGTGTGCCACAGCCAGTGGTCCTTTGTGGAGCGGACGTGCGAGACCGGGAGTCATGCCATGGCAGTCCAGATCGTCTACGAGACACACGCCCTCACCACCGACAACGAAGCCGGCATCTCCACCGGCGGGCTCCCCGGCCGGCTGTCGGCCGAGGGCGTCCGCGAGGCGCTCGACCTCGGCGAGCGGCGGCGCCACGAGGACATCGCCGCCGTCTACACCTCCGACCTGCACCGCTCCGTGGAGACCGCCCGCATCGCCTTCCCCGGCGGCCGGCCCCCGATCCATCAGGACCCGCGTCTGCGCGAATGCGACTACGGCGACCTCAACGGCAGTCCGTCCGCCCTCGTCGACGCCGAGCGGGCCCGGCGTATCGACACCCCGTTCCCCGGCGGCCGGAGCTACCGGGAGGTGCTCGATGCCACGGAGTCCTTCCTGCGGGACCTGCTCCGCCACCAGGACGGCCGGCGCGTCCTGGTCATCGCCCACACAGCGAACAAGTGGGCCCTGGACTGCCTCCTGACCGGCGCGTCCCTGCCCGGCCTGCTCGCCGCGCCCTTCGCGTGGGAGCCGCACGGCTGGTGCTACACGCTGCCCACGGGCTGGGGCGCTCCCCCGTCATGACGTCGTTCGAACGGCGCCGCCCCGTCCTCGTCCATGCCCCTCCCCACCTCGGAAAACGGTGACGCGACGGGCGCAAGGGGGCGGACGCCGCCCCTCGCGAGCGGATCGCCACACGCACAGGGCAGTCACCGACCACGGCCCACGACCACCTGCAGCGTCTGCGACGCCGTGGTGCGCGACACGTCCGGGACAGCGGCCATCTCCTTGCGCGTCAGGTGGATCCGGCCCCCGGCCCGCGCGGGAGGCCGCCGGCGAGGTGCCTGCCAGGCGGGCGGAAGCGGGTGCGACACTTCGGGGAAGCCGTGTGGCGCGGGTGGACGGACAGGTGGGGGCGGGAGTGAGCCTGGAGGATCTCGGACTCACGGCGGATGAGGATGCCGTGTACCAGGCGCTGATAGGGCTGCCGACCGCCCGGTACGAGCGCATCGCGGAGATCGTGGCCCTGCCGGGCGAGCGGACCAAGGGCGCTCTCCGCGCCCTGGTGGCAAGGGGGGTCGTCGTGAGGCCGGCCGACGGACGGGGGTACGCAGCCGCTCCGCCTGCGGTTGCCCTGGGCGCCGAGCTCGCGGCGCGCAGGGAGCGGGTGCAGCGCGCCGAGCTCACGGTGGCGCGGCTCGCCGAGACGTACCGGATGGTGACCGCGGACCGGGCCCAGCGCGAACTCGTGGAGATCGTGGAGGGCACCGAGGCCATCCGCACCCGTTACCTCCAGCTCCAGCTCTCCGCGCAGCACACCATCGACATCCTCTCCGCGGGGGAACCGGGAGCGGTCACCCCCGCGGACAGCGAGGAGGTGACGGCCATCTCCCGTAACGTGCGGGTGCGCGCGGTCATCGACCAGGGATTCCTGCGGGAGGCGGGTGCCGCGGAGAACGTGGCCCAGTCGCTGGCCGCCGGTGTCCATGTGCGTACCGTCACGGAGGTGCCGTACAAGCTGATCCTGGGTGACGGCTCCGTGGCGATGCTGCCGCTGCACGGCCGCGGTGCCGGTGTGAACCCCGCGGTCGTGCTGCGCGGTGGACTGGCCCACGTGGCACGGGAGTTGTTCGAACAGGTCTGGGAGCGCGGGCGGCCGTACCAGGAGGAGCCGCATCCGGGTATCGACCCGGTCGACGCCCACATCCTCCGGCTGCTGCTCGCGGGACTGACCGACAGCGCGGTCGCCGGGCAGTTGAAGATGTCGGCACGTACCGTGCAGCGCAGGCTCCAGGCCCTGATGACCCGCGCCGAGGCGACCACGCGCCTTCAGCTGGGGTGGTACGCCCGGGATCACGGGTGGGTGTGACGGCCCGGGTGGGCCGCGGGGACGTGTGGCGGGCCGGCGGCCTGCCCGCCACACGTGCCCGGGCTCACGACAGGGTGACCGCCGCGACGACGTCCTGCCGGACGAAGAGGCCGCCCGGCCCCGCAGCCATGGCGCGCAGGGACAGCGACCCCGCCGTGGGCGGGATGCTCAGCACCGCCGACCAGCGGCCGTCGCCGACTGGCCTCAGCTGCGCCTCCTGCCAGGTCGCGCCACCGTCGTAGGACGTCTGGAGGGTGGCTGACGTGGCAGCGATGTCGCCGGTGTAGGTGGCCGAGTGCAGCCCGAGTTCGAGGCGGTGCCCCGCTCGCGCCCGGCCGTTCAGATCGGTGTCGACGTCGTAGGAGAGGTCGAGGAGCGGCAGGTCGGCGCGTGCGGCGGGGCCGGACGGCAGCGGCGTGTAGTCGAAGCCCCAGGTGGTGCTGGTCCGCGCGGATCCCGGCCAGGCGGAGGTCGAGCGCGTTCCTGTTGCCACGAGCGTGTACGGGCCCGCCGTCATGGCGGAGGCGCGTCCGGACTGGGCGTTGAACGCGGCCACCGGCGTGTCGCCGCGGTAGAGGGTGGTCTTCCTGGTCCCCCCTCCGGTACCGACGTGGCCGTCGTCGCCGCCCGACCACATGGCGACGTTCCAGTTCAGAGTGTTGCTGCTGGTGTAGTACGGGACGTACGTGCCGCCGCCGAAGCGCGGCGCCTGTACCGGCTTGAACCACTGCTCGTCGTAGCGCCGCCCCGGCGCGTACGACGCCTCCTGGCCGCGCTCGAAGTAGCCGGCGGCGGCGCCCAGGCCTTCGTGTTGCTCGTACCACGAGCCCGTGTCCGCCGTGCTGCCGGTGACGTACTCGGCGGTGGTGCGGGCGTAACGCTCGTAGGAGTCGCCGCCGAGCCCCGGGCTCCAGGCGGGAATGAAGTAGCGGCCGCCGAAGCCGAGCGTGCCGTCCGCCGCGTAGAAGGAGTTGTCGATGCGGGCCAGTTCGCTGTCCTTGGGCGTGTAGACCAGCGGCCTGTCGGGGATGGAGCCGTCGAACTTCTGGACCAGGTCGTAGGTGTAGTCCGGGTACTGCCGCTGCGTCACGCGCAGCGTGCCGGTGCCGGACCGCGCCTCGGCCGTCAGCTGTGCCCCTTCGTCCTGCTCGACGGACGCGACGGTGAGGCCGTCGGCACCCAGGTAGCTCTCGGAGAGGCGGCCGCGGGTGTTGTTGGCCACGAGCAGCATCGCGGCTCCTGAATCGGCTGCCGCCTGGGCGCGTTCGGTGGCGGTGACATCGGCGCTGCGGTCGATGACCACGGCTTTGCCGCGCGCGTCCACGCCTACGTAGTCGGAGGCGGCGCCCCGGCCGGCGTACACGGTCCTCAGGGTGCGGGTGCCGTCGTGGTAGGTGGTGCCGGGCTGGGCGGTGAGTGTGACGCCGTGTCCGGTGCCCGTCGTGGCGTCGAGTGCCTTCTCCCGTAGCTTCGAGTGGACGAAGGCCCGCATCGAGCCGTCGCTCACCGTGCGCGTCGGCGAGAGGTAGAAGGAGTCGTACGCGGCCGGCAGCAGATCGGAGCTGGTCCAGCCGCCGGCCGGAGCGCTGCCGTATGTGCGCTGGAGGCCGAACACGACCTCGGACGTGTCGCTCTCGCGCTTCGGCACCGACGACACCTTACGCGCCTTGGTGGCGTCGAGGTCCGCGATCCCCGCGGCGTGGCCCTTGCCGAGCGTGATGTCGTCGGAGATCAGCAGCGCCTCGCCGAGCGAGCCGGAGCTCTCACCGGGCACGTCCACGTAGGACGTGGCGGTGTAGGTGCCCGGGGGCAGGCGCAGGGTGGTCTCGCCGGCGACGTCGACGTACCGGGGTCCGGACCAGGCCGTGGAGTACAGGGCCACGGTGTCCGTGAGCGGTTTGCCGTCGCGCCCCGTCACCTTGATCGCGCAGTCGTACATCTCGGCTTCCTTGAAGAGGGCGAAGCCGGTGTGCGCGGCCACCGTGCCGGCGGCGGTGTCGGTGGCGAGGACCTGGCCCGAGAAGGTGGTGCCAGCGGGAACCTTCGAGGGGTCGAGGGTCAGTGTCACTTCGGCGGTGCCGTTCGCCGGCACCGCCACCGAGGACGCCGAGAGGGTGTAGGCGTCGTCCCCGGTGTCGAGGGACAGTCCCAGGACCACGTCCGCGTCACTGTCGTTGCGGTAGGTGATGGTACGTGCGGTGGCCTTCGCATCGGCGTTCGGCCAGTCGTAGGCGGCCGCCCCGACGGAGCCCGTGGCCTCGATCGACGAGCCGGTGGCCGCGGCGGCGTCGACGCGGCCCGTGCCGACCTGATAAGGCGATTGACCGGTTCGGTCCGACGTCGACATCAGCGCGTCCTTGAGTCGCTGCCCGGTCCAGTCCGGGTGGCGCTCCTTCAGGATCGCGGCGGCGCCGGCGACGAGCGGCGTCGCCATCGACGTACCGCTCAACGTGCGGTACAGGCCACCGGTCCAGCCCGGCACCGACTGGGACGCGGCGGCCGTCACGTTCACCCCGGGCGCGGAGACATCCGGCTTGAGGCCGTGGCTGCCGGTCAGCGGGCCCTGGCTGGAGAAGTCCGCCCGCTGGTCGTGCGCGTCGACGGCGGCCACGGTCAGCGCGGAGGCCGCGGCCCCCGGGGAACCGACGGTGCCCGGGTCGTACGCGTTCCCCGCGGCGATCACGAACAGCGGTCCGCCGCCGGCGGACAGCTCGTCGACGGCCTCGGACATCGGGTCGGTGCCGTCGGAGCCCTCGGGAGTGCCCAGGCTCATGGACACGATGTCCGCGCCCTGCGCCGTCGCCCACTCCATCCCGGCGATGATGGAGGACTCGTCGCCGCTGCCCGCGTCGTCGAGCACCTTGCCGACCAGCAGGTGGGCGCCCGGGGCCGCGCCCTTCTCCTTGCCGCCGGACGCGGCGCCGGTGCCGGCGATCGTGGAGGCGGTGTGCGTGCCGTGGCCGTGGCCGTCGTCGACGGTCTGGCCGGGCACGAAATTCGCGGTCGCGTCGATCTGGCCGGCCAGATCGGGGTGGTCGAGGTCCACGCCGGTGTCCAGGACGGCGACCTTGACGCCCTTGCCGTCGTAGCCCTGCTGCCAGGCGTCTGTGGCCTTGATCTGCGCGGTCTGGTCGGCGAGCAGTGCCTTCACATGGCCGTCGAGCCACAGCTTGCCCATTCCGCCGTTCAGCGTGCGTGGCGCGGAGCCAGGCGCGATGGCCTTCCAGAACGTACGGGCGTCGTCCTTGCCGGCGCGCAGGACGGTCGCGTCGATCGACGTGAGCGTGCGCAGGGACGTGGAGCCCTTGGGCGCGGCCGGGGGGCGGGCGGAGCGGCCGTTGCCCGCGGCGGTGGCGATCAGTGGCAGGAAAGCGGCGTGTGCGTCGTCGTACCCCATGGCCACCAAGGTGGTGAGGTCGAACAACCGTGGGTCCAGCTTGCCGGCGGCGAGCAGCGGCATGGCCTGCCGGGGGACGACATAGGTGTCACCGCCGTGGGTCTGGACCTGTACCCCGCCGGTGCTCCCGTCGGCGGGGTCGACCGTGACGAGGTCCTGGGCGCCCGGCACGTCCGTGAAGTGCACGTGGTTGCCGGTGACCAGGGTGACGTCGTAGGACGGGCCGACGGCGGCCGGATCGCCTGCCGCCGGCCGAGCGTCCGCCGACGCGGTCGACACTCCCGGCCATCCGATGAGTGCCACGGCGAGCGCCGTAGCAGCCGGGAGGTACCGGCGTCTTGAGAGGGATCGCATGCCACGGGTCTATCGGGCGCCCGATCGCCGTGACCAGCGGAAACCGTGGCGAACAACCGACATGACGAAGACCGGACCTCGCCATCGCGCAGGACGGTCGCGGTGGGCGTGCGGCGCCCCGGAGGAAGCCCGTCGACCACCGGCGGCACGCGGGGCGGCGCCGACCGGCAGCGGCCGCCGCGCCGGTCTCCCGAGCCCCTGCCGGTGTCCGGCGCGGTATGGACTGCACCCCGGTTGCCTCTATACATTCATCCCATGTCGCTGGGTCGCGATTCGCGGCCACAGTCCACCGAAGGGGTCCCCACACCCCGCACCGCGGTGCGTCCCAGCCGACGGTCAGCCTTGGACGGCCACGCACTCTGTCACCTTGGTCCCCCACATTTTCGAGGAACAGAACCATGCAGCCTTCATACGTTTCGCCCGGAAGCCCGCCGCACCGCGAGCGCCGGCCCGCGAATCCGGCGGACGACGGGACGTCGCGACCCGCCCGCAGCCGGGGCGACGCGGGGGCCGGCGGTCCCATCACCGTGCGCGGCGGCGCGCTGCCCGGCCGGCACAGCCCGGCGGAGGAGCAGGCATCAGGCGTCCTGCCGCCGACCGGCAACCGCTGACCCGAGGACCGCATCGGCGGGGAAGGCGGCGGTCCTGCGGGACCCCGTAGAACCGCCACGCCGAGCCTGCCCTCCCTGCCGCCCGCCTCGCCCCGTCGCCGTCCACCGATTCGGCGCAAGGCGACGCGGCCGTGGCCGCAGCGGACGGGCAGCCGCCCGCACCGACAGCGGAAGCCGCCACGTGTCCGCCGACGGCGCCCGTGCGACACCCCTTTTGGCACCGCCGTGCCCGCTCCGGTGGGTGCGGACCCGTGCCCCGAAGCACGATCCGCAACGAAGACATGGAGGTCCGCGATGACATCGGGCATACGTACGCCCCGCACACCACGCCGCCGCTTGGGCGCGCTCACCGCCACGGTGGCCGTGGTCGCCGCGACGGCCCTGGCCGTCCTGTCGGCCACGCCCGCCCAGGCCGCTTCCCCGCTGCGGTCACTGGCCGAGGGGAAGGGCAAGTACTTCGGTACCGCGCTGACCGACGGCGATCTGAACATCAGCGGCGAGATGGCCATCGCCAACACGCAGTTCGACATGGTGACCCCGGGCAACGAGATGAAGTGGGACACCACCGAGCCGTCCAACGGGTCGTACAACTTCGGCCCGGGCGACCAGATCGTCAACTGGGCACAGGCGCACAACGCCCGTGTGCGCGGCCACAACCTGGTGTGGCACTCTCAGCTGCCCAACTGGGTCAGCAGCCTGCCGCTCACCCAGGTCCAGGGCGTGATGGAGTCCCACATCACCACGGAGGCCACCCACTACAAGGGCAAGGTCTACGCCTGGGACGTGATCAACGAGCCGTTCAACGAGGACGGCAGCCTGCGCCAGGACGTCTTCTACAAGGCGATGGGCTCCGGCTACCTGGCCGACGCGATCCGCACCGCGCACACCGCCGACCCGAACGCCAAGCTGTACATCAACGACTACAACATCGAGGGCGAGAACGCCAAGAGCAACGCCCTGTACACCCTGGCGCAGCAGATGCTGTCCCAGGGCGTGCCGCTGGGCGGCATCGGGCTGGAGGCCCACTTCATCGAGGGTCAGCTCCCGTCCTCGATGCTGGCGAACATGCAGCGCTTCGCCGACCTCGGCCTCGACGTGGCCATCACCGAACTGGACGACCGCATCCAGCTGCCGACCTCCAGCGCGACCCTGCAGCAGCAGGGCAACGACTACGCGACCGTGGTCAACGACTGCCTGGCGGTCACGCGCTGCGTGGGCGTGAGCCAGTGGGGCGTGGACGACGGCCACTCCTGGATCCCCGGCACCTTCCCCGGCTACGGCGCGGCCACCATGTACGACAGCAATTACCAGCCCAAGCCCGCCTACAACGCCACAGTCAACGCCCTGAGCGCCGGTGGCACCACCACCGGCGGGACCACCACCACCGGTGGCACCACCAGCGCGGGCGGAACGACCGGTGGCACCGGCGGCAACTGCCACGTGACCTACACCAAGAACGAGTGGGCGGGCGGCTTCACCGCCGACGTCGTCGTCGCCAACACCGGCACCACGTCCGTCAACGGCTGGACGCTCGGCTTCTCCTTCCCCGGCGACCAGAAGGTCACCAACGGCTGGAACGCCACCGTCACCCAGTCCGGCAACACCGTCAAGGCCACCAACGTCAGCTACGACTCCACCATCGCCCCGGGAGGCACAGTCGACTTCGGCTTCCAGGGCACCTGGACGTCCAACGACACCTCGCCCGGCTCCTTCACCCTCAACGGAACCGCATGCAGCTGAGCCGCTGAGGCACGCATGACGTGGGGCCCGCCGGCCGCGGCGGGCGGGCCCCACGTACGCCTCTCGCGGGCACCGCGCGGCGCCCGGGACATCGCCCCACGGACCGGCCCGGCCGGTGCCGCGCCGCGACCGTCCGGCGCACCCGAGCGGAGGAAATACGGTCCTTACGGTCCTTGGCGCGGGCACGAACGCATCAGAGCGTGGTCCGCCCTCCCCTTCCGCGACCCGTCCTCGCAGGCGCCCCGGTCCTGCGGCCGGGGGGCGCGCGTTCCGCAGGGCCGGGACGCTCCGCTGTTTGCCTGCGGGTTTCGGGGCAAGCCGACTGTGGGGGTCGGAGGCGGAGGAGGTGGTCCTGGTGGTGCTGGCGGAACGGTATCGACTTGATCGGGTGGTGGGACGGGGTGGCACGGCAGAGGTCTGGGCGGCCTGGGACCTCCGGCTGGCGCGGCCCGTGGCCGTGAAGCTGGTCTCCCCCCGGGCCTCGGACGAGACGGTGGCGCGTTTCCGGCGTGAAGCCAGGACGGAGGCCCACCTCCACCACCGGCACATAGCCGAGATCTACGACTTCGGTACGCAGGACGGCCGGTCGTACCTGGTGATGGAGCTGGTCGACGGCCCCACTCTCGCCGACGTGGTGAAGGAGCGCGAGCCGCGCCCGGCACGGTGGGTGGCCGATGTCGGCGCCCAGATCGCCGACGGTCTGGCGGAGGCGCACCGGCTGGGAGTGGTGCACCGGGACATCAAGCCGGCGAACATCCTGCTGGACCGAACCGGGTCGGTGAAGATCGCGGACTTCGGGATCGCCCAGAGCCTGGACCAGGAGACGACCACCCGGATCACCCGCGCCGGCACGGTCACCGGTACCAGCGCCTACATGGCGCCCGAGGCGGCGCGCGGGCACGCGCTCACTCCCGCGGCGGACATCTACTCGCTGGGCTGCACCCTGTACCAGCTCCTGGCCGGCCGGCCCCCGTTCGTCGGTGAGCACCCGCTGGCCGTGCTGTGCCAGCAGGTGGAGTGCTCTGCCCCGCCGCTGCGGGAGTTCCGGCCCGGGCTGCCGGAGGAGTTGGAGGCGTTCGTCCGGCGGATGCTCGCCAAGGACCCGCAGGCCAGGCCGACAGCGCTGGAGGTACGGGACTGGTGCGCGGCCGCGGCCCAGCAGAACGCCGCGCCTGCTGTTCCGGCCGTCCCCGTGACCGTGCAGGCCCCTGACCTGCCGCCCGGCCCGCGCCCCGGCGACCGCGGCCCCGCGCCGGTGACGGTCCCGTCGCCCGCCCGCGTCCACCGCAAGGGCCCGGCCACCGCCGTCGGCGCGACCGCGGCCGTGGCCGTGATCTCGACGGCCGTCATGGCCCTGGCCTGGCCGGCTTCCGAAGGGCACACCCCGCCCCCGCGGCCTGGCGCCCACTCCACGGCGCACGTCACCACCGACACCCCCCACCGGGCGACACCGGACTCCGGCTCCCACCCGTCCCGCACCTCCGCGCCGGGAGAAAACACCCTGCCCGTGAGCGACGAGGAGACGTCACGATCCGCCGCGCCAAGCACCACCACGGGCCCGGTCGACACATCCGTGGTCGCGCCTCGGCGAACGCCGGGCAGCAGCGAGCCGGCCGCCCCCGCCCCCTCGCCCACACTCGATGCTCCTGATTCGTCTCCCACCACCGCTCCGCCGACGACCCCGCCGTCCTCCGCCACTACGGAGCCCAGCCCCACCGCGACGACCACTGCGCCCACGACCACGGACAGCCTCGGCTGAAACAGCCCGGCCGAGCTTGTGGGTCCTGAGCGTGCGCTTCAGCAACGGGCTCGACCCACGTGGGTGGAAGGCGACGGGCTCGCCGGAGACGACCCCGCGGCTGCGGGCGTCCGGGAAAGCTCTGAAGTCACCGGGCGATGCGGAGCCTACGTGTTACTCGTCGTTTCAGTCGTCCGGTGCGGGTCGGCGTCGGCCGGGCGCGCCGGATAGGGCCCGCAACTCATGCGGCGAGGACCCGCCCCGCTCCCGAACGCCAGCCGCTCCCCCCTCGACGACGCGAACCTCATGGCCGTCGACCTCCCGTGCCCTTCACGCGGGCGACGCCTCGTTCGGCAGGAGCGAGGGGCGTGGACGTGGGCATGGTTCGGCGTCTGCCCGGTCGGCGACAACTCGCCGGCGGGCGTCGGACGGCGGTGGTGGTCACCCGATTGGCCTCGCCCCCTAAGCTCACCCGTTGGACCGTCGAACAAAGTTCGATGGATGAGCCTGGAGGGCCGTTGAAACTCAAGGGGCATGCCGCGCCGCGCTCGCGGAGACGGGTGAACGCCGTCTGGCTGGTGATCGCCGCGCTCGCGATGGGATGCGTCGCCTGGGTGCTGCCGACGGTCGGCAACACCGAGCGGATCACCCGGTTCCAGGCGAGCGCGACGGTGGCGGCGGACGGCAGCGCACGAGTGACCGAGATCATCGACTGGGACTTCGGGAACCCGCACGCACCCAAACACGGCATCTACCGCGACGTCCCGGACCTCGACGACAGGGCCGAGGTGACGGCGACGGTCGACGGCAAGCCCGTCACGGCCGAGACCGAGTACCTGTCGGAGCACGAGACCCGCATCCGCGTCGGAGACGAGAACCGCACCGTCACGCCCGGCGTGCACCGCTACCGGCTGACCTACCCGCTCGCCACCCTGGTGTCCGGGCGGCGGCTCGCCTGGAACGCCGTCGGCACCGGCTGGAACGTCCGGGTGGACGACGTGCAGGTGCAGGTCATCGCGCCGTTCCGGCTGACCGGCGTCCGCTGTGTACGGGGAGCCTCCGGAGCGCGGGACGGCTGCCCGGTGGCGCAGCCCCGGCCCGGTCACCTGGTCGCCGAGTTCGCTACCCTCGCCGCCCACCGGGGCGTCACCCTCTCCGGGACCACCGCCGAACGGGTCGAGGCGGCCGCACCCGCCTCCGGGCCCGTCACCGGCCCCCGCGCCGCCGACCGGCCCCACCCCTGGGCGGTCGCCGCCTGGGTGGCCGGGGCCACACTCCTCGGCACGGCACTCACCGCCCTGCTGCTTCGCCGCCTCGGCCGTGCCCCGCTCGCCGAGCGCCCCCTCGGCGAGCGCAGCACCCCGCGGTCCGCCGGGCAGGCCGATCCCGAAGGATCCGGGCCCCCCGTCCGCCTGGTAGACCTCACCCGCCGCGAGAAGAAGCTCCTCCCCGCCGACGCCCCGCCCGAGGACCTGAGCGCCGACCGCGCGGGCGTGCTCTACGCCGGGCGCGTCCTTCCCGAGCACCGGACCGCCCTCCTCATGGAGGCCGCGGGCCGCGGCTGGCTCTCCATCTCCCGGACCGATCCGCCCGTGCTCTCCCGCACCTCCGAGCAGAAGCGGGCCGCGGACGACGCGGCCGCCCCGGAACTGAGCGAGGCGCTCGACTGGATCGTCCTCCCCGGAAACCAGGTCACCCTGGGCGGCTACAACCGCGAGTTCGGCCTCGGCTGGCAGCGGCTCGGCGACTGGCTGGAACGGGACAGCCGGACGGCGGACCTGCGGGAGCAGCCCCGCCCCGGCCGCCCCGCCGCCGACGGGATCGCCCTGCTGCTGGGTCTGCTGCTGGTGCTGCCCGCGCTGGGGCTGACGATCGCCGGCGCCGTGCTCGCCGGCCACCCCGGGCAGGCGTGGTGGGCGTACGCGATACCCGGCGCGTTCGCCGGCGGCACCGCGCTGGCACTCCTGGTACTCGGCTGGGAACTGCTCCGCCCCACCACGCGCGGGGCCGACCTGTGGCTGCGCGTCGCCGCGTTCCGCACGTTCCTGTCCGACCCGTCCCGCACCGGGCCGCTGCTGGAGACCCTCTCCGACGACGAGGTGGAGCGGTACACCCGCTGGGCGGTGGCGCTGGGAGTGGCCCGTGCCTGGTCCGCGGCCGCCGAGGCGTCGGCCCGGCGGGCCGCCCCCGCCGACCGGCACCGCCGTTTCCCGACGGTCGCGCTCGCCGTCACCCTGGCCGCGACCGCCGCAGCCTCCGGCAACTCCGCCACCTCCTCAGGCGGGGGCGGCTCCTCCTCCGGTGGCGGAGGGGGCGGCTCGGTCGGTTCGGGCGGCGGAGGGGGCGGCGGCGGTTCCTGGTGACCTGAGGTCACCGGCGGACGAGCGGAGCCCTGGGCCGGACCCGACCGGCCCGGGCTCGCCGCGGGTTCGTGCGCGGCAGGCATCCGATGCTCAACAACGCCGCCGCCAGGACGGGTTCGGCGCGATGAGCGGGAACGCCGGGCCCCCCGGGTGGCCCGCCCGGCCCCGGCCGGTGCGGATACGCTGGCGGTCCGCGTCCCCGCACGGCATCTGCCGCGTACGGCGGCGCGAGAGGGGGGCCGGGGGATGCGCGTACTCATCGTCGAGGACGACGAGGAGATGGCCCAGGCCGTCGCCGTGGGCCTGCGCCGCGCACGGATGGCCGTCGACGTGGTGTTCGACGGCACGGCGGCGCTGGAGCGGCTGGCCACGGACGGCGACGCGTACGACGTCGTCGTCCTGGACCGGGATCTGCCCGGGACGCACGGCGACGAGGTCTGCGCGGCGCTCACCACCGCCCGGTGCCGCGCGCGCGTCCTCATGCTCACCGCCGCGGGCACGGCGGACGACATCGTGGACGGGCTGGGCCTGGGCGCCGACGACTACCTCCCCAAGCCCTTCGACTTCCCCGTACTCGTCGCCCGGATCGCCGCGCTGGCGCGCCGCGCCCACCCCGCCGTACCGCCCGTGGCGCGGCACGGCGACCTCCTGGTCGACAGCGCACGGCGCACCGCCGTACGGGCGGGCCGGGCCCTGGCCCTCACGCCCAAGGAGTTCGGCGTCCTCGAACTGCTGCTCGCCGCGGGGGGCCGTACCGTCTCCGCCGAGGAGCTGCTCGAAAGGGTCTGGGACGAGGCCGCCGACCCCTTCACCAGCGCCGTGAAGATCACGGTCAGCAGGCTGCGGGCCAAACTCGGGGCGCCGCCGGTCATCGAGACGGTGGCCAGGAGCGGCTACCGGATCTGAGGGGCGGCGGGGCGCCGCCGGACCCGGCCGGTGCCCGGGGTGCGGCCGCGGCCCGGCCGGTCGCCGTTCAGGACGCGCCTGCCGCTCGGGACCCTCCGTACCGCAACGACCGCAACGACGATCCCCGAGCCTGCGCCGCTCCGGCCCAGCACGGCGCAGGACCCAGCCGAAAGGTGGCCGCCATGCCCGTACCCCTCCCGCTTCCGGCCGCTCTGCGCCGTCTCACCGGCCGGATCGTGCGCGCGGGCCTCCCCCGCCGCACCGTGCGGCTGCGGCTGACCGCCCTGTACGCGGGGCTGCTCCTCGTCTCCGGCGCTGTACTGCTCGCGGTCACGTACGGGCTGGTGGCCGGGGCCCTTCACCGCGCGCCGACGGTCCTGAAGCGGGAGGTGAGCGTGGCCGCCCCGGGACCGGCCGCACGGCCCGCCGGACCCGACCCGTCCATGACCGCCCTCCGGAAGGACGTCCAGCGGACCGTGGACCACCAGAAGACCGCCATGCTGCACACCCTGCTGGCCCAGTCGGGGATCGCCCTGGGCCTGATGTCGGTGGCGTCCGTGCTGCTGGGCTGGGCCGTGGCCGGCCGCGTCCTGAGCCCGCTGCGGACCATCACCTCCACCGCCCGCGACATCTCGGCGACGAGCCTGCACCGGCGGCTCGCCCTGGACGGGCCGCACGACGAACTGCGCGAACTGGGCGACACCTTCGACGCCCTGCTGGCCAGGCTCGACACCTCCTTCCAGGCGCAGCGGCAGTTCGTCGCCAACGCCTCCCACGAGCTGCGCACCCCGCTGGCCCGCCAGCGCGTGCTGGGCCAGGTCGCCCTCGCCGACCCCGATCCGACCGTCGAGTCGCTGCGTGCCGCCCACGAACGGATACTGGCCGCCGGCCGGCAGCAGGAACGGCTCATCGAGGCGCTGCTGACCCTGGCCCGCGGCCACGCCGGCCTCGACGAGCGCCACCCCCTGGACCTGGCCGGGCTCGTCCGGGAGGCCGTGGCCGCGCGCGCCGACGCGGCCCGCGAACGGCAGGTGACGCTGCGCCCCACGACCGGCGCCGCCGTGTCCTCCGGCCACCGGGCGCTCGCCGAACGGCTGGTGGCCAATCTGCTGGACAACGCGATCCGTTACAACACGCCCGGCGGGCAGGTGGACGTCACCACCCGCACCCGGGACGGCCGTGCCGTCCTCACGGTCGCCAACACCGGCCCGGAAGTACCCGCGGAAGCCGTCGAGCGGATCCTGCTGCCCTTCCAGCGCCTCGGCCGGGCCCGAACCGGCGGCGGCCCCCGGGGCACGCCGTCCCAGGGTTTCGGACTGGGCCTGTCCATCGTCTCGGCCGTCGCGTCCGCCCACGACGCCACCCTCACCGCGGCCCCGCGCCCCGGCGGCGGCCTGGTCGTCACGGTCGGCTTCCCCGCCGTGCCGACGCAACCCTCCTGAAACCGCCCGCCGCGTAGAACGTCGGTCAGCGCCGCCGCACCGTCCGCGGCGGCGCCCCCGACCGACTGACGCGATTCAGGAGCACCCCCATGAGCACCACACCGCCCGACCTGCCGTCCGACCCGCAGTCAGTGGCGAGCGCACCGGCTGACGTGCCGTCTGCGGCGGGAGACCCGCCGGCAGGGCGCGGGCGCGGGCACCGGAGGATCGGGCTGCCGCGGCAGCGGCGCGCACTGGCCGTGACCGCGATCGCCGTACTCGCGGGCAGCCTGGTCGTCACCGCGCTGAACGCGTCCGCCAGCCCGCTGGCGGCGCCGGAGGACGCCGGCCGGGCCGGCGGCTGCGTGCAGCAGGGCGGCCCCGGGCAGCCCGGTCAGAACACCCCGGCACCGACCTCCGTCAGCACCGTGGAGCAGGCGTACCACTGCGTCCTCGACCACTATTACGGCGGTTCCCGGCTCGACGACCGTACGCTGCTCCAAGGTGCCTTCCAGGCCGTCGTCAGAGAACTGCGGAAGCGGGGCGTCGACCGCCCGGTCGCCGTACTGCCGGCGCTGACCGGCGACCACGACAAGGACTGGCCGCTCTTCGCCCGGCGGCTCCAGGAGGTGCTGGACGCGGTGCCGGACGACGCGTCACTGCGCTCCGCGCTGTGCGTCACCGCGATCCAGGGACTGCTGGCCGCCCTGCACGACAACCACGCCGGATACGCCCCGGGCGGCCCGGGCACGCAGGACGCCCACCCCTGGGGCCTGGGCGTCACCCTGAACCGCACCCTCCCCGCGGCCGAGACCGCCCCGGACTTCACGGGTCCGCTCTTCCTCACCGCGGTCGCCGCCGGCACGCCCGCCGCCGCGGCCGGGCTCAGGCCGGGGGACGTCGTCGAGTCGGTGAACGGCGTCCCGGTCTTCACCGGCGGGCAGCTCAACCCGGGAGTGGTGGACCTCCTCCACCCCGCGTATCCCCAGCGCACCCCGGTGACCCTCACCGTACGGCGGCCCTCCACCGGCCGGACCCGGCACGTACGCGTCACCCCCGGCGAGCTGCCCGCGCAGCCCCGGCCGCACGTGACCGCCACCCTGGTCGCCGGCGGCGTCGCGGACATCCGCCTCGACGCCTTCGCCCCGGGCGTCGCCCAGGAGGTGCTGAAGGCCATCACCGACCTCCGGGCGACCACGGAACTCACCGGTGTCGTCCTCGACCTGCGCGGCAACCACGGTGGCGTCGCCGCCGAGGGCAACACGCTGCTGGGCGCGTTCGTCCACGACGCGGCGCCCGTCTCCTTCTGCGACGCCGAGGGCGACTGCGTCCCCCAGCCCGTCGACAACAGCACCCCGCTGCTGCACCTGCGGATGGCCACCCTCACCGACGACGGCTGCGCCTCGGCGTGCGAGGTGTTCGCGGCAGGCGTCAAGGACCTCCGTCTGGGCACCCTCGTCGGCACCCGCACCGCGGGCGTCAACTCCGGCCCGGCCTACCTGTACCAACTCGGCGACGGCACCCTGATCCGCATGCCCTCGCAGCATGCCGTCAGCGCGAACGGCGAGCTCACCGACGGCGTCGGCGTCCCCCCGGACGTTTACGCCCCGCTGACCGCAGCCGACCTGTCCGCGGGCAAGGACCCGGCCCTCGCCAGGGCGACGGCCCTCCTCCCGTCCTAGAAGGCTGATGAGGATCTCGGGTTCCCAGCCCACCCTCGCGGTCGAGTGTGCTTCGCGCTGCGCGGCCCAAGGCGCTATCCCGGAGGTCGAGGCGGTGGCCGCCCGCACCGGAACGAGCCGGACGGTGAAGCACGCCAGATTGCTGCGCGACCTCCTGCGCTGAGATCACCCGCCTCCTCGCCGACGCGCCGGCGAGGAGGACCGTGCTGCGGAGAAGGCCGCACCGTCGAAGCTGCCCGCCGTCGACCACCACGGCGGTCAGGTGGACGTCGTAGCCCCTCCAAGGAGCGGGGGTGGTCAGCGGGAAGGCCGCGCGGCGCACCACCTGCCGGGAGGTTGCCTTCTGCGGGACGGGGCCTGGCCTCACCCGTACCCTCCGGTCGGTCCGCGCGGGCGCTCACCCGCTCAGTAGTCGTCCAGGTCCAGGTCGGTGCCGGGCGGGAACACCTCGACACCCCAGGTGTGGACTCCGGGGTCTTCGGGAGCGCCGAGGATCGCGAAGCCGAGGTCGTTGAAGACGATCCCGGCCTCGCCCTCGACTCCACGCAGGCCGAGCGCGGTCAACTCGCGGTACACGTCCTCGTACGGCGGGCCCAGCAACTGGACGCCGCGGTAACGCACTTCCGGCCCGAGCTCGACGGAGACGAAGCCGAGGCGCTCCGCCTCGTCGTAAAAGAGGTTCAGCGACCACTGGTTGAAGTAGTCCCTCAGCCGGCCCTCCACACGGAAGACCGCCGGGTCGCCGCCCAGCGCGCGGGTGACCTCGGCGCGCTCCTGCCCGAATGCCAGCAGACCCGCCCCCGGGCCCGTATCGAGGCCGTCCCGCCCACGGATCGAGTATCGCTTCACGGTCTCCAACGTATCCACTGCTCGAAGCCGGGGGAAAGCGAAGAACGGCGCGCGGAACCCGGCGCCCTCGGCACGCGCGGGTGGAGCTGCGCGGCGAAGTGCCGGGCACGGACTTACGCCGAGGGGTCCTGGCCCGGCCCTTGTGCACGGCGCCGACTGCCCCGCCGACGCGGGACGACGAACCCGGCCGGGGCTGCTGACAGGCGTACGAATCCCGCGCTGACCGGGCCTGCCTGCGAGGACGCGGCATCAGGGCAACCGTCCCCGTCCCTGCGGACCGGGTCATGAACCGCCGGAAAGTCGGTTCCCCAGGCGGCCGTCCACCGGTATCCGCATGGGCCGGCCCTGGTCGCCGCCGCTGGAGGGGACACCTCTGGATGCGCCCGGGGAGCGGGACGCCGGACCCGCGCCTGGTTCGGCGCCGAGCCACCGCACGACCGGACGCTGACGGACAGGTCGTGAGCCGTCCCAGGACGGAGCACGCGGGGCTTATGGACGCGACGGGGTAGTTGGAGGTGATGCCCGTGCTGAAGTTGATGCCCCAGGCGCTGCTGGAGGCGCATGCCGTCGTGACGACCTCGCGGGCGAAGTCTCCCGAAGGCGACTTCTGCACACCCGTACAGACCTGTTGGGTACCGCCGACGATCGCGACAGCGTGGCCGCTCTGGAAGGCCCATTTCTGCCAGGGATTGGACTTGCTGCAGGTCGCCGTCGTGACCTCGTACACCGCGGTACTGGTCGTGGTTGCCTGCATGCACTTTTCTGTGGCCACGTTCTGCGGCAGCCACCCCGTTGTTGGCGAAGCGGGTTGAGCGCCGGCCAGTGCGATCGGGCCAACGGCAAGGGCACCGGGGTCTGGGGCTCAGCCTGGGCGCGGCGGCCGCGGTCCTTGCACGAGATCTCCTGGAGGCCTTCCGTAGCGCGGGGCCCCGAGCTGCTGCTCGGTGGCGCCGGCGGCCTGCGCGTCGGACAGCCGGCCGGCGTGGGCGGGCGGCCGGTGCCGGGTGATCCGGCGGATCCGCCCGTCGTCCGTCGATCCGGGCGCGGGGGTTGAGCCGGGATCGGGGCCCGGCCCCCGGAGCCCGATCACGGTGCCGTCGCGGGGCGGCGTGTTCCTGGCGCGCTGCTGGACACGGGGCTGCCGGTCCTTGCGGACCCCGCGTTCCAGACGGGCCGCCAGGGCCCGCCGCGGCTGCCGCAGGGTGCCCTTGAGGTAGCGCTCCACCGTGCGCCGGGTGACGCCGAGCGGTGCCGCCACGGCGCTGGGTGGAGCCCTTTCTCGCCTTGAGCAGAAACCGCGTCTGCGGCTGCGCGGGCCTCGGGACCAGCCGTGTCGCGGTGTGCGCGGCCGCCCGCGCCAGTACGCCGTCGATCTCGCCCCCGCACCCGGTTGACCGCGGTGCACGACCGGCTGGAGGATCCGGTCGGCGCCGGCGGCCTCGACCCGATGTGCGCCGAGACCGCCGCCGCGGGCCTCCTGGTCACTTCAAAACGAGCTGGGCGGTGGAACGCGTGCCGGTCCGATCGGCGGTGCGGGGCAAGGGCGCATGCCTGGGCGCCCCGCCGTGGCCGAGACGGCTGCAGCTCACACGGGGTGGGGGCAGGTGCGGGTGTTGTAGCTCGTCGTGTACCACTTCTCGTCGCGCAGGTTGTAGAAGGACCAGACGCCGTTCGCCGCGCGGCTGATCGGCAGGTTTCTGTTCACGCCCGTGTAACTGCCGTTGTAGACGTCGCTGCCGACCAGGCTCAGCAGGTTGACGTTGGTACCCGCTTTGGTGAACGTGGCCTTCCCCGCGGAGCCGTCCTGGGTCAGGCCGTGGAGGAACTGCCATGTCCTGGTGGCGCCCTGTGTGTCGGGGCCGAACGAGCCGTCGATGTCGGTGGCCTTGAGCTGCCCGTCTACGTAGAGGATGTTCTGCCAGAAGCAGGTGGCGTTGGAGACCGTGTTGGTGGTGAGGTTGAGGGCGCCCTCGTCGTTGAGGTCGTCATCCGGAGAACCCGAGCCCGAGATGTAGGCGTTGCCGTTGTAGCTGCCGCTCGCGACAGCCGGGGTGGCCGTCGCGGCGGCGATTCCGGTTGCCAGCGCGGCGGCGGTGAGGGGCACGGCGACACGGGCGAGCACCCGGCGGCGGAACGAGGTCGAAAGCACAGGGGTTCTCCCGGGCGACAGGTCGGGGTGGTGGCCGGAACGATCACCGGAGAGGACTCTAGACGCCGGAAGAGGGGATCAGGAAGATCCGTGCAGGCATATGCCGCAGCCCGGACGGGGGAAGGCCTCCGGCGTCCACCGGTCCCAGGCCGGAAGGCGTCGTCGGCGCGGCGGACGTGGAGATCGCCCTGGAGGGTAACACCCTGCCTACCGCCCTGCTCAGCAGCCTGGCGCCCGTCCTCCTGGCCCGCAGTCCCAGGGGCACGGTGACGGTGACGCCGCCGCACCGGCACCGGTCCCGACCGGCTTCCGAACAACGGCGGCACGCTCGGTCCTGCCCACAGCAGTCCACACGACGGCGCGAGGTGGCTGAGCCGGCCGGTCGTGGAGCGCTCAGTCGAGGCTCCCGGGGAGCTCGGCCTCGCACGGAGGCCTCAGCAGGTGAATCCGATGGTGTGGGAGCGCCCTGCGCTCGCTGTCCGCCCGGGAGGAGGCGGGCGTGGACGGAGCAACGCACGTGCGGCGACGCGCCGTTCAGCCCCCCGCTGCCCGGTAGACGGTGACCGAGTGCGACAGGTCGTCGTAGACCAGGCCGTAGCCCGCGGTGACCAGGAAGGGCGAGTCGTCCAGGCCTGTGGTGGGGCGCAGGTCCTTGCCGGTCCTGGCGTCGAGCGTCATCGGGTCGTGCCCGACGCCGTAGACCACGCCGTGCCAGGCCGCCGTCACGCCCGGAGCCTCGCGGTTCGCGGCCGCGTCCGGCAGCCGCCACAGCACCTGGTGGGTGTGGACGTCGACGGCCCACACGGCCGCGCCCTGATCGGCGCCGCGGCCCGAGCAGACGGTGGTGTCCCTGCCGTCGTAGTCGCAGCGCGTGATCGAGGTGTCGCCGAAGTCGACGACGACCTTGCCGGTGGCCGGGTCGATCAGCAGGTCGAACTCGATCGCCACGGCGAGCGTCAGCCCGGGTCCCGCGTCCGACGTCTGCGCCTCACCGACGCCGAGGCTGCGCTCCCAGAGCTGGTGTCCGTCCGCCACGGACACGCCCGCATAGTCGCCGTCGCGGCGAAGGCCGTCGACCGCGGAGCCGTCCAGGTCGACGGCGCCCAGGTCGTCGTCGGTCCACAGCACCTTTCCGGTACGGGCGTCGAGCAGCACGGACCTGGCCGGTGTCTCGGAGGAGCCCTGGGAGGCGACGGTGACCAGGACGTGCCCGGCGTCCATGCCGACGACCTCGGGCACCGGGTCGTCCTGGGCGAGCAGCATGTCGCCGTCGTCGTTCTCCGCGCCGCCGACGTCCTGCGACCACAGCGTCCTCCCGCTCGCCGCGTCGAAGCCGACGACGACGTTCGCGGCCCGGTCCTCGGCGGTGCCGGTCCCCGCGACGTCGGTACGGAAGGCGCCCGCCACGATCCCACCGCCGAAACGCGGCGCGCCCACCAGGGTGTCGGCGTCGGGGACCCGGGTACGCCAGGCTGTTCCGCCGTCCGCCAGCCGCAGGCCGGTGACGCCGACGAGCTCGGTGTCGTACGCGTACGCGCGTCCGTCGCCGACCGTCATGACGTCGCCGGCATCCTGGTTGCGCACCGACGAGAACCAGTTCCCCCGGAGGACCGAGGCGTGGTCGGGCGCGAAGGCCTGCGGCGGGTCCTGGAGCTTCGCCCGCGGCTCGGCGCCGCCGTGTGCGCCCGGGGACGTGGCGGCGGGGGGCGCCGGCACCGTGTTCCCGCTGCAGGCCGCCACGGCGCCGGCCACTGCGGCCGCCGCGGCGATCATGCGTAACCGGCGCGTCGAGCAAGACGTCCTCATGGGCACCACACTCTGGCAGATTCCCCTCCCGGGCGTGAGCGGACAGCAGATGTCCGCCACGGCTTTCGTACGGCGGCGGGCGCTGCTGCCGGCAAGAAACCACCGCCGGCGGGCCCGGGTCAGCGGCCGCACCACGGCCTGGTTCCCGCCCCCGCGCGGGTACAGCGCCTGCAGATCGGCTGTCATCGCCCGGCCGCGGCCGACGGGCCGGGTGGAGCCTTCCATCGCCGTCTGCACGATTCGTTCGTCAGGGCCCGGTACGGCCGCGGTGGCCGCGCGGGATCGCCGCCACCGTGCCCGCAGGGGTGGCAGCGACCACGTCGCCCCCGCTTCGGCGGGCGGGAGCCGTCGGCAGCCTGCCGGCCCAGCGCGTAGGAGGCCCGCTCCCCCGGCGGATGCCCCTGCACGTCCGTACGGTCGACCACCAGGGCGGCCATGTGGTCGTGCAGCAGAGGTTTCCCGGATTCGTCGTGCCGGAACACCGCGACGGCCACCGCGTCCTTCACCGGGCGCGGTGTTTGCCGCCGCTCCCCCACCGGATCGTCTCGATGACGTTGTCGCCGCGCGAGGCGGCCTGCCTGCGTGCCCGCCGTCGGCCGCGGGGCTGCTGGTGCCGCGTCGGGCAACGTGCGCCCTGCGGCACCGCGGGAAACTCGCCGAAAAGGCCTGGCCGCGGCAGCCGAGGACGGCCCTCTGCCGGCCCCTGGCAGCCGGCTGGGCGCACGTGGGCCCAGGGGGCGGAATGGGGGTGCTCGCCGGTGGCTTCCCGGCTCGCAACAGCCCGTTCCAGCCGTCGCCCCACACCGCCGGAACTGGTCTTCGACCACTCCCGCTCCTATGGTCGGCATCGGTCGAAAGGGGGGCCGGATGGACCGGACCGTACGCACCGTCGAGGACGTTCTCGCGCTCCTGGACGGGCTCTTCGCCTCTGAGTCCGAGGACGGCCGCCTGGCGACGGGCGACGGCAAGGACTTCTGGGACCGCTTCTACGCCGACCGGTCGAGGCCGGTCCCGTTCTTCGTGGCCAAGCCCGACGAGAACCTGGCCGCCTGTCTCGACCAGGGCCTGATCGCTCCCGGCCGGGCCCTGGACCTGGGAAGCGGACCCGGCCGCAACGCCCTGTACCTCGCCTCGCGCGGCTTCACGGTGGACGCCGTCGACCTCTCCCCGGTGGCCGTCGCCTGGGGTGAGGACCGGGCTGAAGCGGCCGGACTCGACGTCCGTTTCCTGTGCGGTGACGCTTTCGCTCTCCCCGCTGCCGAGTTGAGCGGCCCGTACGACCTCGTCGTCGACTCAGGATGCTTCCACCACCTGCCGCCTCACCGCCGGGTCAGCTACCTGGCCCTCCTCGACCGGGTCCTCGCCCCTGGCGGTCACCTCGCGCTCACCAGTTTCGCCGCCGGCGAGGCCGGAATGGGGTCGGAGCTCGGCGACGCCGACCTCTACCGGGCACACCAGTTGCAGGGCGGTCTCGCCTACACCCCCGAATCGCTGCGCTGGATCTTCTCCGACCTGGTCGAGGTGGAACTGCGCCGCATGCGGGAGGAACCCCCTGATTCGGCACTGTTCGGCGCGACCTTCCTGTGGACCGCGTTGTTCCGTCGGGATGCGGCCCCCTCGGGCGACGTTCGCCCTGTCCACGACCGCGCGTAGGCGCTCCTCCCGGGCGTGCGGCGGCCCGCGCGGACGTGAGCGGCGTGGACGGGCCGGGCCGCTGCACGGCAGCGTCGCAGCGCCGGCACGGACACCGCCACGACTCCGGCTCGCCGACTCTGCGCCCACGCCCTAGGCCGAAGGTCGCTTTCCGAGACGGGTCCATCGACCGACGCGTCCACCGCCGTCGAGGTGATCATGTGGGTTGCCGGTCCGAGTCGAGGAGGGTCCATGCGGGCGGAGCAGGTGGATTGGGTCGAGGTCCCGGCCGGGTTGCTGCACCGGGGCACGCCGGCGGAGGAGGTGACGGCAGTGGCCGGCCGCTACGCGGACACCGGAGCGCTGCCGGAGTGGTTCATGAAGGAGTCCCCACGGACGAGGATCCATGTGCCTGCGTTCCGGATCGCTCGTACCCCGGTCACCGTCGGCCGGTGGGCACTCTTCGCGGAGGCCACCGGCGCTCCGGTCCCCCACGGGGCGCAGGACCACCCGGTCATCGGGATCCCCTGGGCGGCGGCGGTCGCCTACTGCCGCTGGCTCGGCGGACGGCTGGGACTCGGTGTGCGGCTGCCCACGGAGGACGAGTGGGAGCGCGCCGCCCGGGGTGACGACGGCCGGGAGTTCCCCTGGGGCGAGGAGTACCGCCCCGGCCTGGCCAACCTGGTGGACCTCGGGATCGGCACCACGACACCGGTCGGTGCGTTTCCCGAGGGCGCCAGTCCGTTCGGCGTGCTCGACATGGCGGGAAACGCCGACGAGTGGACCTCCACCCCTTATGCTCCCTACCCCGGTGCGCCGGCTGAGGTGCCGGCCACCGAGCCCTGGGCCTTCGACCGGCACATCACCCGGGGCGGCGCCTTCCGTCACGATCGGGACCTGGCGCGGTGCGCTCGCCGCCACGGCGCCTACGAGCCGGATCTCGAAGCGATCGGTGTGGGCTTCCGCCTGGCGGCACCGGCTGCGTAGACGCGGACACCGTGCCGTACCGCACGCGGAGTCTCCCAGCGGTGCGTCTGGGCTGTACCAGCAGCGCACGCTCCGCCGTACGCCGGAACGAACCCCCGGACCGCCAGGGGGATGCAGGGCGCCGAGGCCGTCCTCGCGCCGGTGCAAGGGCAGGGCTGCGCCCTCGCACCGCACCCGTCAGAGCCTCAGGGGCGATCCTCACTGACACCGCGGCTCGCCTGCCCGGTCAGGATCGCGCTCGCCACGACAGCGAAGAGGTGATCGGCGAGCGGTGCGAACGAGTCCTGGTCGCCGAGCCATGCGAGGGCGGCGATGAGGGCGAACAGTTCCCTGCCGTCGAGGTCGGCCCGTGCTGCGCCCTCCGCCTGGGCGCGGGTGAGGAGCCGGGTGCCCGCCGCGCGCATGGTGACGCACGAGGCGTGGAGTGCGGATCCGGTGTCCTCGATGGCGGCCGCCATCAGCTCGGTGACCCCCCGGTACTCACGTGCGACCGCGACACAGTCGCGCAGCCACGTGACAAGGGCGTCCTCGGGCGAGTCCGACGCTTCGAGCTCGACCGCCCGTCCCGCCAGCTCGTCGAAGCTTTCGCGGAGCAGGACGTCGAGCAACGCCTCGCGCGTCGGGAAGTGGCGGTAGAGCGTGGGGAGGCTGACGTCGGCCCTCCGGGCGATGTCGCGCAGGGACGCATCGGCGCCCTGTTCCGCGACGACGACGCGCGCGACGGCGAGCAGGTGTTCGCGGTTCTTCCTGGCATCGGCTCGCATGGGCCCTCCTTTGACAAACGTAGCAGTGCTACGTATATTCGTAGCAGCGCTACACTTAGCCTAGCCCCTCCGGGGGAAAGAAGGAGAACCGATGCCGGCGAACACGATGAAGGCGATCCGGCTGCATGAGTTCGGCGGTCCTGAGGTGCTGCGCTGTGACGAAGTGCCGATCCCCGACCTGAAACCGGGCGAGGTGCTCCTTCGGGTTCACGCCGTCGGCCTCAACCCCCCGGACTGGTACCTGCGTGACGGGATGCCCGGCATCCCTCCTGAGCTGAGGCCGCCCGTGAGCTTCCCCGCCGTTCCGGGGTCGGACGTGTCGGGCGTCGTCGCAGCCGTCGCCGCGGACGTGGAGAACTTCTCGGTCGGCGACGAAGTCTTCGGGATGCTCCGTTTCCCGAGCTTCGACGGCCGCGCGTACGCCGAGTACGTGGCGGCACCCGCCGCCGACCTCGCCCGCAAGCCCGCCGGCATCGATCACGTGCACGCCGCGGGGGCGCCCATGTCGGGGCTCACCGCGTGGCAGCACCTGGTCGACCTCGGGCACGACCGTCCGAACCCCCTTCAGGAGGCGCAGCACCGCCCTGTGCCGCTGAGCGCGGGGATGACGGTGCTGGTCAACGGCGCGGCCGGCGGTGTCGGGCACCTTGGGCTGCAGATCGCCAAGTGGAAGGGCGCGCGCGTCATCGCGGTCGCCTCGGGCGTGCACGAGCAGTTCCTGCGCGAGCTCGGCGCGGACGAGTTCATCGACTACACCACGACCCGCCCCGAGGAGGCCGTCCGCGACGCCGACCTGGTGCTCGACACCGTCGGCGGCCCCAGGAGCGGTCGCTTCCTGCAGACGCTCAGGCGCGGCGGCGCGCTGTACTTCGTCTTCGTCGCCGCGTACGACCCGGCTGAGGTCGCGAGGCTGGGCGTCACGACCTCGGGCACCCAGGTGCGCTCGAACGGCCGGCAGCTCCAGGAGCTCGGGCACCTGCTCGACACGGGCGTGCTCCGTGTCGCCATCGACAGCACCTTCCCGCTCGCCGATGCCCGGAAGGCGCACGAACGCGCCGCTCGCGGGCACCTCCAGGGCAAGATCGTGCTCACCGTCGCATGAGGGCGAGCCGTTCGCGGACGCCGCAACGAGAAGCGAGCCGCCACGACGACGGGAGACCTCGATGACAACGGTCAAGGCCGCCATCGACGACCTGTTCAACAACCCACAGCTGTCGGCGGACGAGGCGGTCGCACGGCACTTCGCCCCTTCGTTCCGCCAGCGCGTGGACGGAAGCTGGGACGACCGTCCCGGGTTCCTCGCGCGCGTCGTCCGGCTCCGCGGGACCGTCGCGCACGCCACCGTCACCGTCCTGGACGAGCTCACCGACGGCAACAGCTACGCCGAACGCCACATCGTGGAACTGGTGCGGCGCGACGGAGTCCGGGCTGTCCAGGAGGTGTACGTGTTCGCCGAGCGGGACTCCGACGGCCGCTTCGTCCGGATCGAGGAGACGGCTGTGACGCTGCCGGGCGATCACGCCGGCCGCGGCCCCGCGGGCGAACGGTAGAGGTGTTGCAGCAGTTCATACCGACCCGTGCACCACGCCCGACCACTTCTGTCGTCACCGCCCCGCACCGGGCGCTGCCGATCGAAGACTCTCATCTCACCCCCTCACCCCCTCACCCCCTCACCCAAGGAGCCCTTCATGCCCGTGGCCCTCATCACCGGCGGCACGAGCGGTATCGGCAGAGCGACCGCCGAGCTGCTGCACAAGCGCGGATACCGCGTCGCGGTCACCGGCCAGAACCCCGAGTCGATATCGAGAGCCCGGCGTGAGCTGCCGCAGGACGTGCTCGTCGTCCGCGCCGACGCGCGCGTGATGGCAGACACCGACGCCCTGATCCGGACGGTCCGTGAGCACTTCGGCTCGCTGGACCTGCTGTTCCTCAATGCGGGCGTCTTCCGGCCCGCACCCGTTGCCGAGGTGACCGAAGAGGCTTTCGACGAGTCGGTCGAGGTCAACTTCAAGGGCCAGTTCTTCACTTTGCAGAAGGCACTGCCCCTGCTGGCCGACGGCGGCGCAGTCGTCCTGACCGCCGGAATCGTCGGGGCCGGCCGGGGAGCCCCCGGCGCCACCGTGGTCGCGGCTACCCGCGGGGCGCTGCTGGCGATGCTGCCGACGCTCGCGCTCGAACTGGCTCCACGGGGCATCCGCGTCAACGCCGTCAGCCCTGGATCGACGGAGACCCCGCTGTACGACAAGCTCGGCGTTCCGGCACAGGCGCGAGAGGCCATGAGCGCGGGCATCCCCTTCCAGAGGTTCGCGACGAGCGAGGAGGTGGCCGAGGTCGTGGCCTTCCTCGCATCGGACGCCGCCGGCTACGTCACCGGTCAGGAGGTCACCGTCGCCGGCGGGCTCGGGCTCGGACTCGGAGCCTGAACGTGCCGGGGGCGTCACCGGTCGGCAGGCACGTCGCACCATGACGGCGTGGCGGCTCGGCCGGGGACGGCCGGCCCTGGGCACCGGTCCCCATTGGCTGCCGGTCGGCCGAGCCGCCCCACCCCCGGATCGTCACCCGGAGGTCGTAACAGCGCGACACCGCCGAGCGGTGCGTCGACCGCCTGGCGGGTGGCGAGGCATCGCCACCCGCCACGGGAAGGCCGCCACCGTCCACCTGGCCGGTCTCCGCATCCCGGGCATCCTGGCCCGGTCCGCCCGGCGGTTCTTCCCCGCGGGTGGCCTGCGTTGCTCAGCGGCCGATGCTGTCCAGTTCGGCCACGTCCTCGTCCGAGAGGGAGAGGCCGGCGCCCGCGATGTTCTCGCGCAGGTGGGCGGTGGACGACGTACCGGGGATGAGCAGGATGTTCGGCGAGCGCTGCATCAGCCAGGCCAGCGCGACCGACATCGGCGTCGCCCCCCGTCGGTTCGCGACCCGCGCGAGGGCCTCGGACTGCAGCGGCGTGAAGCCGCCCAGGGGGAAGAACGGCACGTAGGCGATGCCGTCGGCGGCGAGCCGGTCCACGAGGTCGTCGTCGTGGCGGTGGGCGAGGTTGTACATGTTCTGCACGCACACGATCGGCGCGACGCTGCGCGCCTCGGTGACCTGCTCCGCGGTGACATTACTGACACCGAGGTGGCGGATCAGGCCCTCGTTCCGGAGGTCGACGAGCGTCTCGAGCGCTTCGGCGATCGATCCGGGCTGCGGGCCCTGGGCATCGCCCATGCGCATGTTGACCAGGTCGAGGGTCTCGACGCCGAGGGATTCGAGGTTCTCGTGGACCTGCTTGCGCAGATCCTCGGGGCGCCGGGCTGTGGGCCAGCCGCCCTGTGCGTCGCGGGTCGCGCCCACCTTGGTGGCGATGAACAGCGACTCCGGGTAGGGGTGCAGCGCCTCGCGGATCAGCTCATTGGTGATCCGCGGCCCGTAGGCGGCGCTGGTGTCGAGGTGGGTGATTCCGAGGCCGACCGCCTCGCGCAACACGGCCAGGGCACCGTCGTGGTCGGCGGGCGGCCCCATGACCCACGGACCCGCGAGCTGCATCGCGCCGTAACCGAACCGGGTGACAACCGAGTTACCAAGCGTCCAGGTCCCGCCGGGAAGGGATGTGGAGGACGTGTTCATCGTGGTGCCTTTCACTTCGCGCCAGGGGCGGTGTCTCCAGCCCCCTCACATCAGCATTGGAGAGAAACTCTCTGACGGGAAGTAGGTACTTCGAAGTGCGTAACCATCCGGCAGGTGAGAGGCGGGATCGGAGACGGCGACGGCCGGCAGGAAAGCGGAGGCCGAGACGGATGACGACGCATACCCGGCCGTGCGTCCGAGCCGTCGCCTCCTCCACCGGAACTCAGGCACACGGCTCGTCCTGATCCTGTGCGGCGCCGCGCACCCACCGCTGCAGCCACCTCGCGGTCCATGACCACTCGGCCCGCAGCCCACCACCGACAGCGCACGGGCGGCCGGGTGCCTACGAGCACGGTCGCGTCCCGGCGTGTCCCCCGCCCCCGCCGCACAGACCGTCGTCCGTCTGCCCCCGACAGTCGGACCGGGAGCCGGTCGTCGCGGTGCTCCTCGGAGGGAACCAGGCCCGAACAGTGGCCCGGCCGTGGTCCGCCGGGCCGTAACGGGGGTTGGGTGTCCCAGGAGCGTCAGCCCGTGGTGGGTATGCGGGGCTGCTGCGGCTCAGTGGTGCAGCCGCCCTTGCGGCAGTTGATGTTCGAACACGACATGGCCGTGACTCCTCTCCTGACAGTCCGAAGAAAGCGCCGCAGCGGGGGTGATCTCACGCTACACTCACTGTCTTCCCCCAACCGGCCACGTATTCCTCACACTTTTCGCGAGGGGCCACGGACGTGGGGTCACCGGCCGTACCGGCGGCGGCGACGGTCCGGCAGGCGCGCCGGTGCGGCATCTCCCGGCGTCCCGCACACCGTGGGGAGCCCCCTGCCAGGGGCGGTTGTGCGGGCGGTGCGGCTTCAGGCCAGGGACATGACGGCCCGTACGGCCTTGCCCTGCGGTGTGGGGCGGCTGTCCACGCTCGTGCACAGGGCCAGGACGATCTCCAGGCCGTGACGCCCGATGCGATGGGGTGCGCGCGGGTGGAAAGTCGGCGGCTGCACACTGCTGTCACAAACCGTGATGACCAGTTCCACGCCGGTCACCTCCAGCGTCACCTCGCACGGCCCCGGCGCGTGCCGCACCACGTTGGTGACCAGCTCGCTGATCACCAGCAGGGCGTCGCCGCGCCGCCCGGGCTGGATCCGGGGGTCGGCCCAGGCTGCCCGGTCCACGAAGGCGGCGGTGAAGTCCCGGGCCTGCGCGATGGATGGCGGTGCCCCGGAGAAGGTGGTGGTGGCCCGCAGTGTGCCGTCACGAGACACGATTTCTCCCTCGTGGGGCGCTTTGGTCACGACCGCTCCTCTCTCGCGCTCCGCACGCAGTGCGCCGGGGCACACGATGAACCGCCAGGCAGCGATCGTCACAAGAAACTGGTGCCGGGCGCCTTCCCTCCCGCGGTCGATCTAGACACCCCCGGGCCCGGTGCTGTGCAGGCCGGCCCCCGCAGCACCGCGCCGGCCCATGCGCAGGTGCCCTGAGCTGGTACTTCCCGGGGCCGACAGCGACGGGCGGGAAGAGGTGCCCGCAGGGTGCGCGCACCGGGCGGGAGGGTATTCGCGCGGGTGTTCGCCGCTGGTTCCGGCGGCACCTGGCCGTGCCGCTCCGGTGCCCGGCCCGAGCCTTCCGGTCAGTTCAGGCCGGGGCGGGTGCTGCCGGGAGGGGGTGGCCGGAACAGGGACAGGACGCCGCTGAGATACAGGATCCGTTCGACCAGGCCGTGGGCACCGGTGACGCTCAGCGTCCCGCCGTGCTCCTGGGCGCGCTCGTAGCAGGTCAGCAGCACCCGGACACCGGTGGAGTCCATGAACGTCACCCCGGACAGGTCCGCCACCACGTGCGTGCCCCACGGCGCGCCGGCTTCCTGGACGGCCCGGAACAGCTGGGGCGAGGAGTCGAGGTCGACCTCACCGGTCAGGGTCACGGTCAGTATGCCGTCGCTGTAGGCGACCTGGACGTCAAGTCTGGCCATGTCGTCTCGCTCCACGCCTGCCCCCTGCTGTGTCTGGCTCCGGCCCGGATGCCGGGAGCACCGGCGCTGCGATGCCGGCAGCCGAGTGTAGAGATCGCACAGCCGGTGCGGGGCGGCGGGGCGGCCACCGCACCGGGCGCCGCCCCTCGGCTGTGCCGGTCAGGACGCGGGGTGCCACTCGACGGCCATCACGACAGCGTCGTCGCGCAGCTGGTGGTCGTGGTGCTCCAGGATGGCGTGCAGCAGGCGGCGGGTGGCCTCCGGCGAGGGCTCACCCGCGGCGGTGGCCTTGACGACGAAGTCGATCAGGCGTTGCTCGCCGAAGACCTCGCCGCCGGCCGAGCGGGCCTCCGTGATGCCGTCGGTGTAGAGCAGGACGCGGTCACCCGGCTGCAGCGACGCGCGGTGGACGGGGCGCTCACGCGGGAAGCGCGGGCCCAGGCCCAGGGGAAGCACCGGCGGGCGTTCCAGGGCTCCGCGCACGGCGCTGCCCTCGCGGATGAGGAGCGGGGGCAGGTGGCCGCAGTTGATCCACTCCAGTGTGCCGGCGGACAGGTCGAGATCGGCGAAGATGCCGGTGAGCATCCGCCCGGGCACCCACCGGTTCAGTTCCTCGTCGATGCTGGTGACGATGTCGGCCAGGGTGCCGCCGGCGCGGCGGGCGGCCCGGCCCCCGGCCAGGGCCACTGCCGACGACAGGCCCGAGGCGAGGTCGTGGCCCATGGCGTCCACCACGGTCAGGTGCAGCCGGTCCTCGGTCAGGGTGTGGTCGAAGGCGTCGCCCGCGAGCTGGTAGGCCGGTTCCAGCAGCGCGGTGGAGGTCACCTGGCCGTTGCCGATCGTCGTCGGTGGCAGGAAGGCCCACACCATCTCGGCGGCCACCCGCATGGGCCTGCTCCTCGTGACCCGGGCCAGCTCGTCGCTGAAGGCCGCCTGCGAGCCCACCAGCAGACCGGTCGCCGAGGCCAGCGCCCGGCAGTCCTCGGTCACCTCCGCGGTGACCTCACGCAACCCCGTCCACAGCACCCCGACGCGTGCGGAACCGTTCAGGATCGGCAGCCACAACCCCGGCCCGCCCTCCTCGGACGTCTGCACGGTCATCGTGCGGTAGGCCCGCCCGGCAAGGGTGCCCTCGATCGTCACCGGACCGGCAGGCTCACCTCCGGCCCCCCGGCTGCCCGGCAGCGGCACCAGATCACGCTGCTGCAGATCAGCCAGATAGACCACCGCCGACGCCGCACCCATGGTGCCGGCCGCCCGCGACACCAGATCCGGCAACCGGCCCGGATCACAGGTGTGGGCCTGCTCCAGCAGACCTCTCATCGCCTTCGCGAAGGCGGAATCCTCCATGCCTGTCACGAACCCGCCTTCCCCCCGCCCTCAGCCACGCGAACCGTTCACGCGCAGCCGAGCATAAGGCCGTCGGCCGCGACGCGCCCGGTCGGCGCGGCCGCCGGTAGCCCGGTCGGCGCGCCGGTGCCGATGTCCCGTTCGTGGCGCTTTGCCGGCCCGGCTTCCGGCCTCTCCCGGCCGGCTCCCGTTGGGTGTCCGCCGACCCCGCGAAGTCCCCGTGCCGCCACGGCGGCCGTAGGGCGCGGCCACCACCCCGGTACGGCCGTCCCGGTGGACCGCCCGGGCGCGGTTCGGCCATGGGGGCCTTGCCCTGCCCGCGGTATCGGCGGGGGCCGATGCCGCAGGGATGCGTGGTCGGCACCTGGCGGGCGCCCGCAGGGACGTCACCACTGCGGTCACGATCGGTGAGCGGCGGGCGCGCATCGGTGGGCGCCGGGCCGGCCCCCCGTTCCGCCTGCCGGTCGGAGAGCGCGAGGAGGAGCGCCCGCAGCGCTCCGGGGCCGGGCGCCGGGAGGAGGGCCGGCACCGGGATGCGGCGGCACGGCGCGAGATGCGGCGCCGGGAGAAGGGGGACTCGGGTGACGTCAGGCCCCGGGGCGGCCCGGCCGGAGGCCGGGCGAGGGGCGGCATGAGGCCGTGCAGGGCGAACGTCGCGTGACGCGGTGGCAGGTACGTCCCGGACGGGATGCGGACGGTCGCCGCTACAGCACGTTCCACCCGAGCACGACGGGCAGCCCGTGTTCGTAACCCAGCGTGTTGATCGTCCCCGGATGCGGGTGCCCGAACTGCCGCGCGGCCGACGCGTCGAGCCCGAGCCAGCGCGCGGTGAGGATGCGTGACAGGTGGCCGTGTGCGACGACGGCCACGTCACCCTTGTCCAGCAGCGGCCGGATCCGGCCGAGGAACGCGTCGGCCCGCGAGGTCACGTGACCGAGGTCCTCGCCTGCGTCCACGCCGTCACGCCACAGCTCCCAGCCCGGCTTGAGCTCCTGGATCTGCTCGGCGGTCAGCCCCTCGTAGCGGCCGTAGTCCCACTCGGTGAGGTGGGCGTCGGTTTCCGCGCCGCTCAGCCCCGCCAGCTCGGCCGTCCGCACGGCGCGTGTCAGCGGGCTGCTGTGGACGGCGACGAACTCCCGTCCGGCCAGTCGAGGTGCGAGCGCACGTGCCGCAGCCTCCCCCGCCTCGGTCAGCGGCAGGTCGGTGCGGCCGGCGTGCCGGCCGGTGCGGCTCCACGCGGTCTCACCGTGCCTGATCAACAGCAACTCGCCCATGGCCGAGGAACATATCCCACACCGCACGCGGGACGAACGTTGCTCGATGCGTCACCGGCCGCGGCGGCCGGGGGGATCCACCGGTGACGCGGTCTCTCCAAACCGGCGCGGGAAGTGCGGCGTCCAGGCAGCCGGCCATGTGACTCCGCCGGTCGCACTGATCACCGTGACGCATCTTTGATCGCCCGGAAGGTGCCGCCACCCAGCGTGAACATGCGCGCGCCGGCCTGCGCCTCGGCCGGAACGGGCAGGGCACGGGCTCGCCGCGATCCGGGGCGGGGCCGGGAAGGACGCCCAAGCCGGGCGAAGGCCTGGGGGGCCAGGTCGTGCAGGGGTGTCGCCCGGAGGATCACATGGGTGAGGTCCGGACGTGAAGGCCGGGTCCGGCGGTTCGGGTTCCCCGGAGGGGCCGAACGGGCGGTGGCCGCACCGTTGTTCAGGAGGAGCGCGGGTGTCCGCCGTCGCCTTCGATGACGGTGCGGTGCTCTTCGCCCTCCCCTGTCACGTCCGTGATGGTGACGTCGACCGTGCCGTCGCCGGTGGTGTCGAACTGGTACAGGTCGGCCTTCCCGTCGCCGGTGGTATCGGTCATCCACACGTCCGGCTTTCCGTCACCGTTGGTGTCGGCGCTGAGCAGCAGGTGGTCTTCTTCTGCGGTGGTGGCTGTCTCTTCAGTCATGCCTGCCCGGCTTCCCGGCGCGATCGGCCACAAACTGCCGCCGGCCGACGCGCACTTCTGCCGAGCCGAGACGAGCCCGCCCGGCTTGCTGCCCGCACACCGGTGCGTCCCCCGGCGGAGCGCTGCCCGGCCGTCCAGGGCGGGCGAGGCGCCACTGGACGGACGCTGTCGGCCGCCCCTTCGGCGACCCCGGTCACGCGGACGCCGGGGCGTCCGGCCCCGGGATCCTTAGGACATCGGCGGAGAAGGTCCCCGGGGCGCCGCGGACGACACGGCAACCGAAGCGGCATCCCTGCAACGAACCGACCCCGGTTCTCAGGTTCTGCGTGAGAGCGGAGGCAGGGCCCAGGGGGGTTCCCGCCCGCGCGTCCCACGAGGGCCCATACGCGCCGGCGTGGGGCCGGTGGACAACAACGCATATGCCGGAAAGGGCCGTTGCACGGAATCCCCGGGGGATCCGGCCATCTTCGGGCGCGCGGCGGGCACACGGACCGACAAGGAGGTAATGTCATGAACGCAGAAAACGTGGTGAGCCGCACCCCGTGGTGGGCGCGTGCCGTCATCGCGCTGGCGGGGCTGATGGTGCTGGTCCTCCTGCTCGGCGGGCTGCACCTGCTGCCGGGACTGCCCAACCCGTTCGCCGAACGGACCAACGACCGCAGCGGGCCGGTCCTGCTGAAGTCGATCCAGGACATGAGCCGCTACGAAGGTGCGAGCGGCAACTTCGAGGTCGTCGTGGACCTCCAGAAGGACGCCAAGTACCTGCCGGACATCGTGCACGGCGAGCGGACCCTGTACGTGGGCGCGGGCAGCGTGGACGCGTACGTCGACCTGGGCTCGCTGAAGTCCGACGCCGTGACGGTCAGCGACGACCGCAAGTCGACGGCGATCCGGCTGCCGCACGCGGCGCTGGAGCGGACGAACCTCGACCCCGAGCGCTCCTACGTCGTCTCGCAGAAGCGCGGGCTGTTCGACCGCGTCGGCGACTTCTTCGGCAGCGACACCGGCAACGCACAGAAGCTCAGCATCCTGGCCGCGAAGAAGATCCAGGACGCGGCCAAGAAGACGGAGCTGACGGCACGGGCCGAGGCCAACACCCGGTCCATGCTTCAGGGCATGCTCACGTCCCTCGGCTTCACCGACATCAGCATCAGCTTCGGTCCCCCGCCGCAGCCTTCGCACTCGGCGCCGGCGTCCCCGTCCTCCTGACCCGCCCGGTGGCGGCCTCCCCGCCGGCGAGCGTCCGGGGAATCCGCCGGCCCTGCCCAGCCGCACGGAACGTGCCCGCACCACCGCCCCGGCCCGCACTCCACCTCCGGCACCGGCCGACCGTCCGCCAGGTCCCCTCGGGTCCGAGCGCCCCCGGCGGCCCACGGCGGCAGCTCCTCCGGATCCGCGCTGCCCCAGCCACCGCCGCCAGGGGCTCGCCGTCTAGGGTGCGAGCATGACCTCGCAGACCTACCTCTCCGAACTGTTCTCGCTGGACGGACGGACCGCCGTGGTGACCGGCGGCAGTTCCGGCATCGGCCGTGCCATCGCCGGAGCCCTCGCGCGTGCGGGGGCCGGCGTCGTGGTCGTGGCACGCAAGGAGGCGGAGCTGGTCGCGACGGTGGACGAACTGGCTGCCGACGGATGCCGGGCGGCCTGGGTGAGCGCCGACCTGAGCACTCGCGAGGGCGTGCGCGCGGCGGCCGAGGAAGCGGCAGGAGCATTCGGGGAGCCCGACATCCTCGTCAACTCCGCCGGGGTCAACCTGCGGCCCCCGATGGGCGAGCTGGGCGAGGAGGTGTGGGACACCACGATGGCGGTGAACCTTGAGGCGCCCTACCTGCTGGGACAGCGTTTCGGGCCCGGCATGGCCGAACGGGGCTTCGGCCGGATCGTCCACATCTCCTCCCAGCAGGCGCACAGGGCGTTCGTCCAGAGCGGCGCCTACGGCGTGTCCAAAGGAGCGCTGGAGTCGCTCGCCCGTTCGCAGGCGGAGGCCTGGTCGCCGTACGGTGTCACCTGCAACACCCTTGTCCCAGGGTTCGTCATGACGCCGCTCAACGCGCGGCTGTCGTCCGATCCTGACAGGGTCGCGGCCCTGGCTGCCCGCACGATGGTCGGGCGCAACGGTCTGGCCGAGGACTTCGCGGGCGCAGCGGTGTTCCTCGCGAGCCGCGCCTCCGCCTATGTCACAGGACAGGCCATCTTCGTCGACGGCGGATTCTCCGTTCACTGAGCTGAGGACTCCCGGGCCTGAGGCGGCGTCACCCCCCGTCGCCGACCTGGGCGGGTGCGGCGCGGGCTGTGGCGAGCGCGCGGTCGAGGCCCCTGTGCGAGCGAGCCCGTGCGGGGGTGGGCACAGGCGTTCCGGCAGCCTTTGCGGATCCGCCCGGTGCGGCCGATTCGGCGAGCTCCTCAACGGCCCCGGCGTTGGTCCCGTCCTCGACTGCGCCCATTCCTCGGACCTCCGCATGCCCACCGGAACGGCACCGGTCCACCAGTCCCGGGCGCCACTCCCCCGCCACGGGAGCGTGAACGGCCGGGTCATCCGCCGGGCCGCCCGGCAGCCCTCAGCAGGGCGGGGGCTGCTGCAACGGGCGGCCGGCGGCCGCGAAAGCCTGCCCGCGTCCGGTCGCGCCGTTCACGCTCCTCCGTCTGCGCGCACGGCCGGACAGGCGGCGTTCAGGCGTCCTGCAGGGCCGCAAGGACTTCCTTCGCCGTGGTCACGCTGGACTGCGGGTTCTGTCCGGTGATCAGGTTGCCGTCGACGACGACGGTGTCCGACCACGGAGCACCCGCGCGAAAGTGCGCGCCGCGCTCACCGAGGCGGTCCTCGACGAGCCAGGGTGCGGCGTCACCGAGGCCGCCCTGGCGCTCCTCGTCGTTGGTGAAGCCGGTGAGGCTGCGGCCGGCGAACAGGAAAGTCCCGGCGGCGTCGGTCGCGCTGAGCAGGGCGGCGACGCCGTGGCACAGCGCGGCCACGGTCCGGCCGTGCCGGTCGGCCTCGCCGAGCAGCGCTCCCAGCGCGGGGTTGTCGGCCAGGTCAGCCATCGGGGCGTGACCCCCCGGCAGGTAGAACGCGTCGTAGTCGGCAGCCTGGACCGAGCCCAGGTCGAGGGGCGCGTCGAGGGTGGCGGAGATCGACTCGAGGTAGGCGCGGAACCGGGCGCCGTCGGCGGCCTGCACGCCGCCGCGTTCGTCCAGCGAGAGCGGATCGACGGTCGGGCGGGCCCCGGCCGGGGTGGCGATGTCCACCTGGTGGCCGGCTTCGACGAGCACCTCGTGGGAGGCGGCCACCTCCTCCGCCCAGTAGCCGGTGGGGTGAGCGCTGCCGTCGGCCAGCGCCAGGGTGTCTGCGGCCGAGACGATCATCAGGATCTTCGCCATGGTGGTTCTCTCCGTGCTCAGGTACGTCGGGACGCCCTCCACTTTCCATCAACATCCTGTTGCCATCCGGAATCATCCATAAGTTTTCTTATGTAAAATGGCTTGCGTGAGCGACCTCGATCTGCTGGCCGGCTTCCTGGAGATCTACCGTCGCGGTTCGCTGACCGCCGCTGCCGCCGCCCTCGGCCTGTCCCAGCCCGCCGTGAGCGGGCAACTGGCCCGGCTCGAGGACCAGATGGGCACGGTGCTCTTCGAACGTTCCCGGCGCGGGGCCGTTCCGACGCAGCAGGCACACGAGCTCGCCCGGCGCGTCGCCGCTCCCCTGGACCAGTTGCGCGGCGCCCTGGACGAGGACGCCGACGGCCGGGCCCGTGGCGGCACGGTCCGGCTCGGCGCGGCGGGCGAGCTGACCGCTTCCCGGCTGGTCCCGGCACTGGCCCCCCTGGTCAGCGGCGGCCTGCGCCTGGACATCACGCTGGGGCTGGCCGAGGACCTGCTCACCGCCCTCGCCGACGGGCGGTCGGACCTGGTGGTGTCCTCCGTCCGGCCCCCGGCCGACCGCCGGGGCCTGACCGCCATGCCGTTCGTCGACGAGGAGTTCGTCCTGGTGGCGACCCCCACGACCGCCCGCTCGATCGACCGCGCCCGTCTGGCCGAGGACCCTGCGGCCGCCCTGGCCCATCTGCCGATCGTGGCCTACAGCCACGAACTGCCCATCGTCCGCCGTTACTGGCGCAGCGAATTCGGCCGACGGCCGCCCAACCCGGTCTCGATGACCGTGCCGGACCTGCGGGCCGTGCTGGCCGCGGTCGTCGCCGGCGCCGGCATCTCCGTGCTGCCCCGCTACCTGGCCGGCCCCGCCCTGGCGGCCGGCTCGCTGGAACTGCTGCATCACACGCAGGTCCAGCCGCTCAACACGCTGTACCTCGTCACCCCCTCGGGACCGCCGCCGGGGCCCGTGGCCCTGGTGCTGCGTCAGCTGCGCCGGCAGGCCCGAACCTGGGGACCCCTGTGAACGGAGCCGTCCGCCCGGGGGCTGGGGGACGGCACCGGCAGGGCGGGGCCCGAGCCGCGGCGCGGCCGGGAGCGCGGCCGCCGCGGCGGGGCGCTCACGCGGTCAGGTGGCGCAGTTCGCTCTCGTACAGTTCGGCCGGGTCGAACCCCATGCCGGTGAAGTGACCTGCCAGCTCCAGGGAGAGGACACCGTGCAGACGGGTCCACACGAGCAGGGCGCGGCGCAGGGCGGCCGGCGTCGCGGGATGGTCGGCGGCCCACTGGCGGTGTCCGGCCAGGTGGGCTTCCAGGCGTTCGCCGGGGCGGTCGCCGTCCGGGTCCGGCACGGCCGCACCGGCCGCCTGGGCGGCATCGAGGAGGGCGTCCATGATCTGTGAGGCGATCACCGTGATGTCGTCCGGTGCGTGGTAGCCGGGGACGGGCGTGCCGTAGACGAGGAAGTAGCGCTGCGGGTCCTCCAGCGCCCAGGTGCGCAGTGCGCGTCCCAGGGCGGCCAGGTCGGCACCCGCCGCGGCGGCGGCGCCGATGGCGTCGGCGAGGCTGCGGTAGGCGTCGCGGATCAGTTCGGTGATCAGCTCGTCCCGGCCGGCGAAGTAGCGGTAGAGGGCGGGGCCGCTCATGCCCATCTGCTTGGCGATGGCGTTGAGGGACAGGCCGGGCGCTCCCGCGGTGGCGATCTGCTCCCAGGCGCGTTCCTTGATCTCGGCGCGCAACTGGGCGCGGTAGCGCTCGCGCGGAGTTTCCCTGCCCGCGACTGCCATGGGCTCGTTCCTTCCCTGCCGTGCCCGTCGGCCCGAGGGCCGGCGGGCGGCCGGCCGCACGCTCTGAGTTAGAGCCTCTTGCGAAGACGTTTGACTGTCACAGCATAGGCGAGTTATAACTTCTAACGAACGCGCTACCAGCTAACGGAGCTGGTGGGATCGAAGGAGGTCGTCATGGACGCCGCAGCGATGGTCGAGGTCGTACTGCCGGGCAAGGTCGAACCGGAAGGGCTCGAGATACGCCGGAGCGCCGTTCCGGTCCCGGGGCCCGGCCAGGTCGTGGTCCGCATGGAAGCGACCGGTGTCTCCTTCGCCGAGCAGCAGATGCGCCGCGGTCGCTACTACGACCAGCCGCCCTTCCCCTTCGTCCCCGGCTACGACGTGGTGGGCACCGTTTCGGCGGCCGGCGGCGGTGTCGGCCCGGGCCTGGTCGGGACCCGGGTGGCCGCGCTGCTCAAGGTCGGCGGCTGGGCCAGCCACGTGGTCGTCGACGCCGCCGACGTGGTGCCGGTCCCGGACGGGATCGGCGCGGCGCAGGCGGAGACGGTGGTGGTCAACGGCATCACGGCCTGGCAGATGCTGCACCGCAGGGCCCACGTCCGCGCCGGGCAGACCGTCCTGGTGCACGGCGCGAACGGAGGGGTCGGCTCCGTCCTGGTCCAGCTCGCCCGAGCCGCCGGCGCGAGGGTGATCGGCACCGCTTCCGCACGCCACCACCCCGCTCTGCGGGAACGAGGCGTGATCCCCGTCGACTACCGCACCGAGGACGTCCCCGCCCGCGTCCGCCTGCTCGCCCCGCGAGGCGTGGACGCCGTCTTCGACCACGTCGGCGGCCGCAGCGCCGTCGACTCCTGGGGCCTGCTCGCGCCCGGCGGCACCCTCGTCTCCTACGGCAGCGCCTCCACCCGCGACGACGAGGGCTCCAAGCAGTGGCCCGTCCTCAAGCTGCTGGGCCGGGTATGGCTGTGGAACACCCTGCCCAACCGCCGCCACGCCTGCTTCTACAACGTCTGGGGCGGCCGCGCCCTGAACCCGCGCCGCTTCCGGGCCCGGCTGCGCACCGACCTCACCCACGTCCTCGAAGCCCTGCGCCGCGGCGAGATCACCGCCCAGATCGCCGCCGAACTGCCCCTCACCCAGGTCGCCGAGGCCATGCGGCTGGCCGAATCCGGCACCGTCGCCGGAAAGGTCGTCCTGCGTGCCTGACGCAGACCGCGCACACCGCTCCTCTTCCCCCGCACCACGTGCACCGGTCCGCCCTGCCGGCGGACGCGCCAGGAAGGGGGCTCGGCGCCAGGGCCCGGACGCCACAGACGCCGGGCGCGGCGCGCGCGGACGAAGGCGGTGACCGTTCCCGCCGGTGGCCGTCGCGTGCGTGGCGGCGCCCCGGGCGGCCTGTTGCCGGTCGCTCCCCCGCCGCCGCCTTCGACCTCGCCGGCACGGTGCGGGCGGGCCTCCACGGCTTCTGCGCGCACCCGGACCCTTCCGGCCCGGTAGCGACGTCGACGTCGAGGACGCGTGTACTCGGCCCCCGCTGGTACGGCCGAGGCGGAGCAGGGCTCCCGAAGTGATCGATACCGCGGCTGCGGGGTACCCGAAGAACACGACACCCGGCAGATGAGGCAGACGATGAACCACCGCACGGAAAGCGACCGGACGACCGACCGGTCCCCCAGGCCGACGGACACCCGCCGGCGGACGGCGGCCCACCCGGGCCACGACCCGCGGGCGGCCACCGGCAACGGCATCGGCAGCGACCCCACCCGCGAGACCGCCCCGGCCGGCACCGACCCCGCCGGCGGCCCCGGCATCGCACCGGCCTCCGAGGACGGCCGGCGGGACGGCCGGCGGGACGACCGGCCCCGTGAGGCCGCAGGCTACGACGCGGAGGAGGCCACCGTGGGCGGCCCCGACCGGCACAACGCCACCGAGACCGACCCCTCCGCCACAGCCACACCCCCCGGCCGCAAGGCCGCCGCACGCCCGGCGGACGGCCACGCCCGTCCGGACACGCCACCGGCTGCTTACTGAGCGGCCCGCGGCGGCAGGCGGGTGGGACGGCGGAGCCGCGCCACCTCGTACGTTCCTCCGGAAGCACCCGGAGTGGCACGCCGGGGACTTCCTCCACCCGCCCCCCTGGGCCCTCACCGTCTCCCGACCGGGACGTGCGGCGGACGAGGTGATCGGCTGACACTGCCGGAGCAGCCGTCCGCCGTCACCGGACGCGCGTCCGCACCGGGAGACCGGGACCGGGGCGCGCCGGGGCGCGGCATCAGCCGGCCCGGGTCACGCAGGGCGGCGCCCGGTGAACGACGAGGCGAGCAGATCCTCGGCGAGGAGGACGGCGAGACCTGCCGCGGCAAGGCAGCCGCCGACCACGGCGGTGCTGTGCGGGCCGTGGGCGTTCAGGAGTTGCCCGCCGAGCAGGGAGCCCGCGGCGATGCCCGCGTTGAAGGCCGCGGAACCGGCGGCGGACGCGATGTCGACACTGCCCGGGGCGATGCGCAGGATCCGGCTGGTCAGAGCGGTGATCATGGCCGCCATGGCGAGCGCCAGCAGCGCCACCGCCGTCACGGCGGCGGCCGCCCGGGACCCGGCGGTCGCCAGCAGCGCCAGCGCGGCGGTCACCAGCGCCACCGACCCGATCATGGTGCCCCGGGTGCTGCGGTCGGACAGGGCCCCGGAAACGGTCGTGCCGACCAGGCCCGCCACTCCGCCCACGGCCAGTACGGCGCTGACGGAGTGCGGGGACATGCCGGAGACGCGGGTGAGGAAGACCGTGACGTACGTGTAAAACGCGAAGAAGCCGGCGATGACGACGGCGATCACCGACACCAGCAGGCCGAAACGCAGGCGGCTCGGCTCGGGGGCCGTGGCGGCCGGGTTGTCCTCCACGGGCGCCGACGGCAGAAGGGCCACCACGGTCGACGCGGCGGCCAGGCCGAGGACTCCGGTCACCAGGAACGGGATCCGCCAGTCGGTCTGCTGCCCCAGCCACGTCCCCGCCGGCACGCCCGCCACCTGCGCCAGGGACGACCCGGTGAACAGAGCGGCCACCACCTTCGCCCGGACCCGCTCGGGGAACATCCCGGCGGCGGTCGCCGCCACCACCGACCATATGACCGCGTGGGTCAGCGCGATCACGATGCGCGCCGCGAACAGGAAGGCGTATCCGGGAGCGGCGGCGCAGAGCAGGGTGCCCGTGGTGTAGATGCCCAGCGTGACGGCCAGCAGCCGGCGGCGGGGGACCCGCCGCGTCGCCGCGGTCAGCGGCACGGCGGCCGTGGTGACCACGAGCGAATACCCCGTGACCAGCAGCCCCACCGAGGACAGCGAGACATCCAGCCCGTGCGCGATCTGCGGCAGCAGCCCCACCGGCAGGCTCTCCACCGTGGTGCACACGAACAGCGCGACGGACAGCGCCACCACCGCGACCACCGCTCGCGCACTGCTGACGCCGCCGGACTCCCCCGCCTCCCTCGCCCGGGTCACGTCGACCGTCATGACAAACCCCCTCCGTGTCGCCGCAGTCCGAACCGCGAGAGCTCACGCCGCCGTCCGCTGCCGCAGCGGACGACCCTATCCCGTGCCCCGCGGAAGCTCACGCGTGGTCCTCGCGGCCGGCCGGACGACCGCAACGGTGGACCGGGGGAACGGAGCCGCGTGGGGCCGGCGCCCGGCCCCACGACGGGGACGTCACCGTCGGGCGGGGCCGCGGAGCGGGCGACCTGCGGAGTCGACGCGGACGAAAGGCTCGCTCACCGTCGTGTCCGTCAGGGATCCGTACGCCCTCGGGCGGCGGAAGGCGTTGCCCCACGTCTCCCTCCGGCGGTAGTCGCGCAGGGCGTCGAGGTCGAACACCGCCGGGAAGACGCCGGGGAGTTCGCCTGCCTCGACGACGAGCGTGTCGCGGGAGCGCCCGTCGGCGAAGGCGATGCCGTCGAACGCTGCCGAGTGACCGAAGCCGGGCCCGGCGTAGTTGGCCAGGGCGACGGCGGTCATGTTCTCGTAGGCGCGGGCCCGCAACTGGGTGAGCCGGTTGAACTCCATCTCGCACGCGTTCGGGACCAGGACGATTTCCGCCCCGGCCAGCATCAGCGCACGGGCGCTCTCGGGAAACTCCCGGTCGTAGCAGATCATCGCGCCGACGCGCACCGTGCCCGCGGCGGTGTCCAGCTCGCACGTACCGAAGGACTCCCCCGGGGTGAGAAGGGCTTCCGGCAGGCCGAACGCGCACGTGTGCACCTTCGCCTGGTGCAGGACCGGCCGCCCGTGCCGGTCGATCAGCGAGACGGTGTTGCGCGGCGGCCCGTCCCACCGTTCGAGGTAGGTCAGCGCTATCGCCATGTCCAGCTCTGCCGCAAGCGCCTGGAAGTGGCGTACGAAGGGTGAGTCCCGGTCGATCGCCTCCCCCAGCCACACGGCTTCGGGCAGGGGCGCGGGCGGCGGCGCGGCGGCGTCCCAGCGCTGCGGATGCCGGTACAGGCCGCCCCGCAGTTCGTCGGGGACGGCGGAGGCGTACCCGTTGCTCCACATCTCCGGGAACACCGCGATGTCGGCGCCCATCGCCCGGGCGCGGCGGCAAGCGGCCTCACCCGCGGCGAGGCCGCTTTCGAGCTCGGGACCGGCCGGGGCGAGTTGCAGCAGGGCAACGGTCAAAATGCGCACAGGGAACTCCTTCGTGGTGGCGCGCGTGGCAGTCGGACGGACGGCGAACGGCGTCGGCCACGGAGGAGCCCGGGCGGCTTGCTGACGTCAAAGCATGCCGTCACATTACCCCGGGGAGCAGCGGCCCCGGTCGCCCGGAGAACGGCGGAAGCCGGCGCGGAAGCCGGACGGGCGGCCCGTGACGGACGCCCTGCGGGATACGCGGGGGCGAGGTGGCCGGCGGATGTCCCAGGCGGTGGTGCTCCGCCGGCCGGCGCCGGGCCGGCACGGGCCGCGTACCGGACCCCGCGGCCGGCGCGGGCGCGGCGGTACGCCGGTCAGCTCGTGCCGGTGTCCGGATGCGTCGCACGGCGGACCGGCAGCATGGTTTCGACCGGTCCCTCCTGTGCGAGGTGGTCCAGTACGAGCCGGCGCACGTGGTCCGGCTGCTCCAGGGGAAGCAGGTGCGAGGCCCCGGGGACGACGGCCAGCCGGGAGTCCGGGATGCCGCGGTAGAGGGCGCAGGTGTGCTCCAGGGTGATCAGGTCGTCGTCCCCGGCCATGACGAGCGTGGGCGTCCGCACCCGCGCGAGATCCGCGGCGGTGAGGTCCGGCTGGGTGCGCCACATCGTGAGGACCTTGGCCGCGGCCACCGGCCAGTGCCCGGCGCCGTCCGGCGACACCGGCTCGTACAGCTCGCGGAAGAACGCCAGGTCGGGGCCGTCGGGTGTCATCGCGTCCAGCATCGACGGCGCCGCGAAGCACTCCGGCCCGGGGCGGAAGTTGGTGCCGATCAGCACGGCCCTGCGCACCAGGTCCGGGCGGGCGGCGGCCACGAGCAGCGCCACGATCCCGCCGTCGCTCCACCCGACCAGGTGCGCGGGCCCGGCCACGACCTTCTCCAGGAAGGCCGCGGTGTCCTCGGCCATGTCCTGGTAGGTGAGCGGCCCCTCGACGTCGGGGGTGTGCCCGTGCGCGCGCCGTTCCGGGAGGAGGACCTGGTGCCGCGCGGCGAGGCCCGCGCGCAGTTCCCCCCACGTCTCGTTGGTGCACAGGCCGCCGTGCAGCAGGACCAGCGGGTCGCCGGACCCCTCGGCCTCGTACCACGTCCGGAGCCCGGGAAGCGGCGCGTATTCGCCCATCGCCCCACATCCCTCCGCGCCGCGTCCTCCCGAGCCGTCGTTCCTCCAGTCTTGGCCCCGTCCCGGGCCCCTGCAACGCAGGTCCTCCCGGCCGCCCCGTCCGTCCCGTGGCCGCGGCCCGGGCGCACCGGGCCCGCGGCCAGGACGGCAGGCCGCTTCCGGGGGGCACTGGCGGGGGACGCGTCGTCGCGGGCCGGGGTCTGAGCCCGCCCGGCGGGGCGCGTTCACGCCGGAACAGGTACGGAGAAGCCGGGGAAGGTGCCGCCGTGGCCGGACAGGTCGACTACCGCAGGATCTACGGGGAGCGGTCTCCGAAGGAAGGCAGGCGGGTGCTCGTCGACCGCCTGTGGCCGCGCGGGGTGAGCAAGGAGGACGCCGATCTGGACGAGTGGCTCAAGGACGTCGCGCCGTCCACCGAGCTGCGCCACTGGTATCACCACGACCCGGAACGCTTCGACGAATTCCGCCGCCGCTACCTCACCGAGCTGAACGACCCGGAGCACCGGGCGGCGGCGCAGAAGCTGCGCGATCTGGCGGCGCACGACGACGTCACGCTCCTGACCGCCACCAAGGACGTGGATCACAGCGAGGCCGCCGTCCTCGCCCGGTGGCTCGACGGGCAGGGCTGAAGCTCCGGCCACCCGCCGCGATCCCGGGCGCGGACGAGGACGCGACCGGGCGGGACCGCGGCGGCGGAGGTGCACGCCGGGACACCGGTCGCGGCGGCGAAGGCCGCCGGGCCCGGGCCGCTCAGCGGCCCGGGCACGGCCCACGGGATCGCCGTCCGGGGGGCGCACAGCGGGCCACGGAACCGGCGGCCCGCCGGGCGGACGCACGCCGGTGCGCACAGGCCCACGAGGCGGTCGGTCACCGGTCCTTGTCAGTGGCTGCGGGTAGCGTCCCGTGCATGACCGGAGGCATCACTTATGTGCGCGGGGACGCCACGACGCCGCTGGGCAAGGGCCCGAAGGTGATCGCGCACGTCTGCAACGACCTGGGGGGCTGGGGGAAGGGCTTCGTGCTGGCGCTCTCGCGGCGCTGGGCCGAGCCGGAGGCGGCCTTCCGGCGCTGGCACCGGGAGCGGGCCGGGAACGACTTCGGGCTCGGGGCGGTGCAGATGGTCCAGGTCGAACGGCTGGTGTGGGTGGCCAACATGGTCGGACAGCGCGGGACACGCACCGGCAGCAAGGGGGTGCCCGTGCGCTACGAGGCGATCGACGCCGCCCTCGGCATCGTGGCCACCCGGGCGAAGGAACTCGGCGCCTCCGTCCACATGCCCCGAATAGGCTGCGGCCTGGCGGGCGGTACATGGACGCGGGTGGAACCGCTGATCGCGGCGCGGCTCGTCGGCGCGGGTGTGGCGGTCACCGTGTACGACCACGGCTGACGGCCGGGGCGTTGTCCTCTCCGGACGGGTCGGCACGCCGGACACCCTGGCGATGCCGTCGGCCTCCTCCTCGCGGGCTCGGTGCTGCGGGGCGTCAAGCCCGTCGCGCAGCGCGCGCAGGCGCTCGGCGTCGCGCCCCTGACGTGCGCACCGCCGCCGAGCGGGGCGAGGGCGTGGTGGACGCGTTCGTCGCGGTCGGGCCGCACCGCACCGGTCAGGGCCGTGAGGCCGAGCCCTCCCGCTGCAGCACGGGGGGGGGGGGGGGAACAGGCCACGCGCTCCTCGCCGGTGGTGAACTACGGCCCGGCGGTGCGGCCGCCGTGCCCGGCGCACAGCCGGACAGCCTCCATCAGCAGCTCCAACGGGGCCCGGAGCGGCAGGGCGTGGAGCGCCTCGACGGGGAGCCGGCGGCGCAGCCGCGCTCGCTGCTGCCGGCCCTCGCCGCCGGCCGTTCCGGCTCCCGCCTCCGGATGCTCAGAGCCGCCAGGAGCGGATGCGGTCCGCCGTGCCGTACCCGTCGGCACGGCCGGCGTCGATGTCCCGGGCGAGGTCGATCACCGCGCCGCGCGGCGGGTCGACGGGCTCGCCCGCGGCGTTCATGTAGGCGATCGCGACCGCGACACCGTACAGGGCGTTGCGGGCCGGAAGCGGGCGCAGCCGGATGACGGTGTGCAGGAGGGCGGCGGCGCGCCAGGCGCTGTCGGCGGCGGCGCCCACCGCCGGGACGCTCACCCGGTGCCTGGCCACAGCCGCGGCCAGGCCCGAGAAGTCGTGCACCTCGGGCTGCTTGGGGAGGACCTCCGCCTGGCGTTCGAGCAGCCAGCGGATGTCGATGAGCAGTTCCACCTCACGCCGCCCGCGAGGCGTCCTCGGCGGCCGGGGCGTCGCCGGGGAAGGCGGCGTCAAAGTCGGCTGCGTTCTCCGCGACGAACCGGCGGAAGGCGTCGGCCGCGCCGTCGAGGCGGGGATCGCGCACAGCGTTGTGCGCGGCTTCGGTGATGAGCGCGGTCACCGTCGTCCCCTGGGCCTGCGCCCGCTGCTTCAGCTCGGCGTGGAGTTCCTCGGAGACCCGGATCGTCACCTGCTTCGACATGAACCGACCGTACAGCAGGACGTACAGCAGGGGTACGGACAAGGCACTTTCGGGCGTTCCGTCCGCGCCCCCGCTCCACCGGCAGGACGGCGGGGACGCGCCGGCGGCCGGGGCGCGGCGCCCTGCGACAGGCGGTCCCACCGCGGAGGACGCGGCGGAAGCAGGGGGTGGCGAAGCTCGCGGGGCGCGCACAGCCGGGCCGGTGCCGGGCCGGCAGCCGGGCGCCGGGCCTCCAGGTCCGGCCCACCCCCGGTCCGGCCGCCCCGGGGCAGGTGCGTGGCGCTCCCGACAGCGGTGCGGGGGGCTCTCAGCGGCCGCGGACCTCCGCGCAGCGCGTGCAGAAGGCGGCGGCGGGAAGGATGGCGAGGCGCTCCGGCGGAATCGGCTCGCCGCAGCCCTCGCAGCGTCCGTACGCGCCGTCGCCGAGCCGTTCCAGCGCGTCGTCCAGGGCGGCCAGCCGCTGCCGGGCCTGGTCCAGCAGGGCGGCGGTGTGGGCCCGCTCGAAGGCGGTGCTCGACCCCTCCGGGTCGTGCTCGTCGTCGACCGCCGCGAGGGCGTTGGCGGCCACGATCGCGTCGATGTCCCGGCCGAGCGCGGCGATCTGGGCGGCCGCGGCCTCCCGCGCCTCGGCCAGGCGTTCGCGGACGGCGGAGGTGTCGACGGCGGGGGCGGCCTTCCGGTGCGAATCGCTCATTACGGTACGAACACCGTCGCCGCTGCGGGCATTCCGGCTCCCGGCCGTCCGCGGGGCCCGGCCCGCGGCAGCGCCCGGGGGGCCGGTCCTGCGTACCGCCCGCCGGAGGCGCGGAGGCTCGGTGAGCGGGGCCCCTCCCCCGCCCGGCGGCCCGGGCGGCCGTGGCAGCCCTACGGGGCCGGGCGACGCGGCGCGGCCGGGGGACGGCCGCTGCCGCGGGCCAGGACGGGTGCCTGCTGCCAGGCGGTGCCGTCCGGCGCGCGGGGCGGGGGCGCCGCGCACACCACGTAGTCGTGCGGTGCCACGGCGGTGCGCAGGCCGGGGAGGGCCGCCGTGCAGGCCGCGTGCAGGGCGGCCGGGTCGGGGAGGGTGCGGGCACCGTGCAGGTAGGCGACGAGGCGGGGCCCTTCCGCGGACGGCTCCGGGAGGACGGCGGCGTGCTCCGCGCCCGTGGCGCGGCGGACGAGGGCGGTGACGGTCGGGAGGTGGGCCCAGCCCGCGTCCGCCAGGAACCAGTCGTCGCCGCGCGGGTCGGGGACGAGGCCGGTGCGGTCGCCGATCGCGGCCACCGGGACGTCGCCGGTGAGCGACCCGCACAGCACGCCCTCCACCGCGCGCAGCCACGCGACGGCCTCCCCGGCGGGCAGCAGGGCCGTGTCGACGATCGTGGTGAGGGTGACCCGGCGCGGCCTGCTGTCGGCGAAGACGAAGTACGTGCTGGTGCTGTTGTCGGTGCCGTCGAGCCAGCGCCACCGGGTGCGGGCCGCGGCCACGTCCAGTTCGGCGGCGGTCGGGCGGACGGTGGCGGGCGCGGTGTGCTCGGCGGAGGTGCGGAAGTTGAGCCAGCACGACAGGTCGAAGGCGCAACCGCGCCGCAGTTCGGCGTCGCGGCGCGTGGCGGCCAGGTCGGCGGGCGGGTAGGCGCCGAAGCGGGCGGCCTGGAAGACGGTCGGGGTCGCACGGCCGATGACGTCCGCGACGGTGGCGTCCGTGAGGTCGACGGCGACCGGGACGTCCTGGGTGAACATGCCCACCGCGCCGTGCAGCCGGGTCCGGGCGCGGTTGCCGACGGTCAGCTGGAGGAAGGCGCGGGGCAGGCCGGCGACGAAGCCGGAGACCGCGGCCAGACCGGCGAACAGCACCGTGGCGGGGCTGGAGTTGTGCCGGGCGGCGAGCGCGGGCAGGGCCAGCGCGAGGGCGGGCGAGTGGAATTCGAGGTAGCGGTAGCGGGGCGGCTCCGCCTCGGCGAGGGCTCTCGGCAGCATGGTCTGCGGCATCACGTCGAAGGTGCGTTCGTGGTGCGCGACCGCCCGCACGCCGCCGCGCACACCCGCGGGCGAGCGCTCCCTTGCGGCCTCGTCGAGCATCCGGTGCGGTGTCGCGGGCACGGGGGCGCGGACGGGCTGCGGTGGCAGCAGGGCGCGCAGGTGGTGCCGTATCCACGCGGCGCCTTCGTGGTCGACGGCGAGGTGGCACAGCACGAGGAGGAGGTGGCGGGGGGCGCCGTCGACGCAGACGAGCGCGGCGCGGACGGGCCAGTCCACGCCGATGTCGAAGGGGCGGGCGGCCGCTTCGGCCAGGACCTGCGTGGCGACGGTCTCCCCCGCCTCGGCGGGGCAGTCGTGGATCGTGACGCCCAGCGTCACGGTGGCGGAGACGCGCTGGACCGGGCCCTCGGGCGTGGCGGCGTACCGGGTGCGCAGTGTGTCGTAGGTGCGGACGAGGTCGGCGAGGGCGTCGAGCACCTCGTCCTCGGTGAGGCCCGTCCGCAGTTTCGCGGCGAAGCGCAGGTTGAGCGGGTCGGTCTGCGGGTGCAGCTCCTCGAAGAGCAGGAGCATGTGCTGCTGGGCCCAGGTCAGGGGGCCGTCCGCGGGCCCGGGGGCCGGGGCGGCGTGGATGTCGATCGTACGGTGGCGGGGCAGGAGTCCGGGCACCGCCGCGTCGGTCGTCATGTGCTGCCGCCTTCCTGTCGGACCGGACCGCACCGGCGGCGGGGCGCGCCGGTGTGCCCGCACGGTGGACGGAAGTGCTCCCACGACGGAACGGCCCCCGTAGCGGGCGGGGACGCGCAGGGATTGTGCACGCGGGGCGGCCGGCGGCTCGGCACGCTCCTGGCACTCCGTCCACCATTGGTCTAGACCAATATCGTTGGACGCGCGTCAGTCTGCCAGGTGCCCGACAGGCCGTCAATCCCCGCCCGAACGGGCAGGTGAGGCGGCACGGAGGCGGCCGCCGGGCATGCGGCGGGATGCGGGCGCCGCCGCCGGGCGCCTGGGGTCCGGCCGGAAACCACCCGGCGGTCGGCTCTTGACCGGCGGGACGCGCGGCTGCTGATATAGCGGCCGAACGCGGGGAGCGCTCCCACGGGGTTCGGCTGTTCGCGGCCCCGCCCGGGGTGCCGGCGGGCAGCGTCCCGTGACCCGGGCGGTGCCGAAACACAGGGGGTGCCTCGGGAGAGGGTGGAGTCGGGGGTGCCGCGCGCCGACCGGCGCCGGAGCAGGCAGCGGGGGCGGCCTCTCCGGCGCCCAGCGCCGCGCACGGCTCCCGGAACCGAACCACTGCCGTAGCCGGCCCCTGAGCCGGTGCCGTATCGCACGCCGTCCGTACCCGCCCCCTTGATCCCGGAGAGAAGACGAGTGAAGACCGGACCGCTCACGTACGCCCAGCAGCGGCTGTGGTTCCTGCACACCTTCGACCCGGAGGACCCTTCCCACAACCTCGCCTACGCCTACCGGCTGCACGGTGCGCTGGACGTCCCGGCGCTGGAGGCGGCCTTCACCGCGGTGGTCGCCCGCCACGACGCCCTGCGCACCCGCTTCACCGACGAGGACGGCGAGCCGAGGGCGGTCGTCGAGGACCCGGCACCCGTCACCGTCGAGCGGCTCGACGCCGCGTCCGCCGAGGAGGCCCGGGGGATCGTCGCGGCGCGGACGAACACCTGCTTCGACCTCGCCGCGGAGCCGCCCTTCCGCGTCACGGTGATACGGCTGGCCGCGGACGACCACGTGCTGTGCGTGACGCTGCACCACATCAACGGCGACGGCTGGTCCCTCAACGTCGTCCAGGAGGAGGTCGCGGCGCACTACGCGGGCCGGACGCTGCCGCCCCCGCCGCTCCAGTACAGCGAGCTGGCCGCCGCGGACGAGCCGCCCGGCGACCCCGCCTGGTGGGTGGAGCGGCTGGCGGGGGCGCCGGACCTGGAGCTGCCGACCGACCGGCCGCGCCCCGCCGAGCGCACGTCCGCGGGCGGCCAGACGGAGATCGCGCTCCCGGCCCCGCTGGTCGGCGCCGTGCACGAGCTGGCCCGGAAGCTGCGCTGCACGCCGTACATGGTGCTGCTGGCGGCGTATCAGGTGCTGCTCGCGCGGCACAGCGGGCAGAGCGACTTCTGCGTC
>NZ_JBIRRA010000019.1:0-131948 GCF_044333485.1 Streptomyces sp. NPDC020983
CGTAGTGGGCCTGCTCGGACGAGCCCGACAACGTGGCGAGCGTGCGTGCCAGGCGCCGTGTGCCAGGCGGGACTTTGCGGACACGCCCTAGGGCGTGCACGGCGCCGCCGGCCGTCCCGCGGGTACGGCCGGCGGCCCCCGTGCGGCCGCTCCCGGCCGGCGCCGTCAGTGCTGCGGGATGCGGCGCGGCGGCGGACGGTGCGGCGGTGCGGACGCCTTCTTGCGGGCCTCGTACTCGCGCCTGGCCTCCTCCGGGTGGCGCTGCCGCCAGTACGGGTTGTCGTGCGGGAGGCCGCCCGTCACCCGCCCGTACATGCCGAAGAAGAGCAGCAGCAGCCCCACCGCGAAGCTGAAGAGCACGTTGGACATCTTGAACGCCAGCAGGTTGCTGTCCGTGTCCAGCAGCGCCAGGTTGACGAAGCCGCTGACGAGGAAGGCCGCGCCGACGCAGATGTTGAGGGTGGAGGCGAAGTTCCCGCCGATGACCATGCCGATCAGCAGCAGCACGCCGACGCCGATCGAGATCGAGCTGAGCGCGCCGTTGGAGTTCAGGCCCGCGATGCGCTTGCCCGCCTGGGACAGGAACGACACGTCGTCGAGCAGTCCGAGGACGCCGAAGACGATCAGGACCAGGCCCATCAGGCCGGCGCCGAAGCGGTAGACCTTGCTGAGCCGGTTGTCGACGGGGAGGTGGTCGTCGAGCTGCATGGGCGCCTCCTTCGGGAGGTTGGCCGGTCCAGGACGCCACTGTCCAGGATAGGGCGGCCACCGCCGCCCGGCAGCGCGGCCCCGATACGCTGTGGCCATGCCTCGTTACGAATACCGCTGCAAGACGTGCGGCGCGACCTTCGAAATGCGCCGCCCCATGTCGCAGTCCGGCGCCCCCGCGCCCTGCCCCAAGGGCCACGGCGACACCGTCAAGCTGCTCTCGACGGTCTCGGTCGGCGGCACCGCCTCGGCCGCCGGTGGCTCCGCCGCCCCGGCTCCCGCGGGCGGCGGCGGGGGCGGCTGCTGCGGCGGTGGCTGCTGCGGCTGACCGCCCGCGCGGCGCGGGGGGACCGCGCGCGGGTCAGCGGCCTGCGGCGCGGTCCTCGCGGATGTTGGACACGACGCGGTTGACGGTCTCGCGCACCGCGGCCGTCTCGGTCAGGAACGCCCAGTAGTCCGGGTGCGCGCCCTCCAGGCCGGCCAGCGCGCGGTCCAGCCGGGCGACTGCCTCGTCCAGCGGGCGGGCGTGCCGCGGCTCGGGCTGCGTACGGCCCTGCATCGCCAGCCGCTGGGCGTCCCGGATCGCGAAGCGGGTGCGCTCCACCTCGGCCTTCGGGTCCCTGCTGACCTCGTTGAGGCGCTGCAGCCGGTCCCGCGCGGCGCCCACCGCGCCGTCCACGTCGTCCATCAGCGCGCGGACCGTCGCGAGCTTCGCGGAAGCCTGCGACCACGCCTGCGCGTCCCGCGCCCTGCGGGCCTCCGCGAGTGTCGCCTCCGCCTGCCGCACGGCCTGCGCGGCCTGCTCCGGCACCGGCTGGAGATCCTGCCAGCAGGCGAGCGAGAAGCGCCGCCGCAGCTCGCTGAGCACCGGGGCCACGCCCTCCGCACGCGTGCCGAGCGCCTGCACCCGGGTGCGCAGCGACACCAGGCGCTTGTCTATCTCCCGGGCCTGCTCCGGCAGCCGCGCCGCCTCGGCCCGTACCGCCTCCGCCTTGAGGCGGATGTCGTTCGCGCGGCGCACGGTGTCCTGGACGCCGTGCTTGGCGGCGCCCTCGTTGAGCTTGGTCAGCTCCGGGGCGAGCGCCGCGAGCCGGGCGGCGAGGTCGTCCGCGGCGAACCCGGCCGCCCGTACGGCGTCCAGCGCCTGGCTGGCGGCCAGCAGCGTCTGCTTGGCCTGCTCGCGGGCGGGGGCGAGACGGGCGAGCTGGGTCTCGGCCCGGTCCAGCAGCGGGGCCGTCTGCGCCTGGTAGCGCTCCAGCTCCTTGCGGACGCCGGCCAGGTCGTCCCTCGCGCGGTTCAGCTCGGCGACCGCACGGTTCGCCGCGCCGTGGTCCAGGTCGTCCCGGTCCAGGTCGTGGGCGTCGACGGTACGGATGTAGGCCGCGCTGACCTCGTCGATCCGGTTCTTGAGCGCCTCGAAGCCGGACAGCGCCCGGCGGGCCTCGGCGGACTGCTCGACCGCGGAGATCGTCTCGATGGAGATCTCCAGCTCCCGCTGCGCGGTGTCCAGCTCGTAGAAGGCCTCCGCGGCGGCGTCCTTCGCGGCCTGGGCCTCGGCGCGCACGTTGTCGCCGCGTCGCCACCACGAACGTGCCGTCGTCACGTTACGTCCCTCTCCCCGTGTCGCCGCCCACACCGTCGCGTCCCATCCTCCCACCCGTCCGCCCCGAACACACGGCCCGGTCCTTGTGCCGCCCGGCCCCCGTACACGCCCCGGATGCCCTTGCCGACCCGCCCCCGCGGCAAGGTAACCTGTGACGTCGCATTCTGCGGGGCGTGTAGCTCAGTGGTAGAGCGCCGCCCTTACAAGGCGGATGTCGGCGGTTCGAAACCGTCCACGCCCACCCCGGAAGACCGGTTCGCGGGCCCCTCTCGTCAGGACGACGGAGGGGCCCGCGGCGTTCCGGCGCACACGGGGCGCGCACGAGCGGGCGGCGCTCACACGGTGACGGTCTTGTACTCGGTGTACGTGCCGAGGCCGACCGCGCCGTACTCACGGCCGGTACCGCTGGCCTTGAAGCCGCCGAAGGGGCCGTCGAAACCGATGGGGGCGCCGTTGACGGTGACCGTGCCGGTGCGGATCCGGCGGGCGACGGCGAGCGCGTGCTCCTCGTCGGAGGACCACACGCCGCCGGACAGGCCGTACGCGGAGTCGTTGGCGATACGGACGGCGTCGTCCTCGTCGTCGTAGGCGATGACGACCAGCACCGGACCGAAGATCTCCTCCTGCGCGATCCGCATGGAGTTGTCGACGTCGGCGAACACCGTGGGGGTGACGTAGTTGCCCTTCTCCAGGCCCTCGGGGACCTGCGGGCCGCCGGTGACCAGGCGGGCGCCCTCCTCGATGCCGAGCCGGATGTAACTGCGCACGCGCTCCTGCTGGTCGGGGCGGATCATCGGGCCGATGAAGGTGTCCCGGTCGCCGGGGTCGCCCACCTTCAGAGACTCCACCAGATCCTTCAGCGCGGCGACGACCTCCTCGTAGCGGCCGCGCGGGGCCAGGATCCTGGTCTGCGCGATGCAGGACTCGCCGTTGTTGAGCAGCGAGGCGAACTTCAGGCCCGCCACGGCCTTCTCGATGTCGGCGTCCGGCAGGATCACGACCGCGGACTTGCCGCCGAGTTCCAGGCTGACGCGCTTGAGCTGCTCGCCCGCGATGGCGGCGATGCGGCGCCCGGCCCGGGTCGAGCCGGTGAAGGCGATCTTGTCGACGTCCGGGTGGGACACCAGGTACTCGCTCGTCTCCCGGTCCGCGGGCAGCACGCTGACCACGCCGCCGGGCAGCCCGGACCGCTCCAGCAGCTCGGCCAGAAAGCCCATGCTCAGGGAGTTCTCCGGGGACACCTTGAGGACCACGGAGTTGCCCGCGAGGAGGGCGGGGATGATCTTCGAGGTGGCCGAGGAGAACGGTGAGTTCCACGGGATCACCGCGGCCACCACGCCGACCGCCTCACGGCGCACGACGCTGCGGAAGGGGGACTCCGGGTCGGAGGGGGCCAGGGTCTCCTCCCAGCCGAACTCCTCGGCGGCCTTCAGGTAGGCGTTCGCCTGCCGGGTCAGTCCGGGCTGCCCCGCCAGCGTGAACCAGCCGGCGGAACCGTTCTCCAGTGAGATCAGACGGGCGACCTTCTCCGCGTTCTCCTCCCGCAGCGCGTTGAACCGCCGCAGGACCGCGATCCGCTCCGCCGGCGGGGTCAGCCGCCACCCGCCGGCCTCGAACGAGGCGCGTGCGGCGGCCACCGCACGGTCGACGTCGGCCGGCTGCGCCTGGGCCGCGCGGCCGATCACCGACCGGTCGTGCGGCGAGGTGATGTCGAGCAGTTCGGGGCTGCTCGGCGCCTGCCAGGAACCTCCGATGAAGAGCCGGTCGTAGGTGATCATGTGCCTTCTCGCTTTCCGTCCGCTCGGACCTTGCCGTTCAACTGTCACTTCAACGTAGCACTTCTCTAGCTCATGTGCACACTCATGTCGCGGAAAGTGGGTCATCCTCTACGGTGCCGGTACTCTTGACGTATGAGAGCTGATGCCGCGCGGAATCTGGAGGCTGTTCTGGTGACGGGTGCGCGGATGCTTGCCGTGGATCCGGGGGTGAGCATGGCGGGGATCGCGGCGGAGGCGGGGGTGGATCGCCGGACGGTGTACCGGCGTTTCGCGTCGCGTGAGGAGTTGCTGGCGGCGGTGTACGAGGCGCGGTTGTCGGCGGTGGAGGGGGCGATCGCGGATGCGCGGCTGGGTGAGGCGCCGGTGGCGGTGGCGTTGCACCGGTACGTGGAGAACGTGATCGGGGTGAACCGGAAGTGGCCGGTGGATCTGGCGCGGATGCTGGCCGACGACGCGGTGCGGGCGCGGCGGGACGCGTGTGTGCGTGATGTCGAGGCGTTCCTGCGCCGGGCCACCTGCGAGGGCCTGCTGCGTGAGGACCTCCCCCCGGGATGGGCCGCCACCGTCCTGCCCGAGCTGGTGACCCTGGCGGCGCACGGGCAGGCGCACCGCGACGCGGGCCGTGCGGCCGACCTGGTCGTCGAGTCGTTCCTGCGCGGCGCGGGCGCGGCGGGCGCGGCGGTCCGCCCGGCCGGGTGACGTCGAATGCCGCCCGGGCGGACGGCGTACGTCCGCGGGCTGCCGCCCCCTCCGAACCGCCCCGGCGCGGCTGTCCCGTGCGGCCGCGGTGGTGTGCGCGTCGTGCCGTCACATCACCGGCTTGACGGGTGACGCGTCGTTCTGGCAGATTCGTCACCAGTCAGGGCGGTGACATTCTCCGGTGCGACCGGGCCGCCCCCTGTGAGGACACCTGGAAGGGGTCTGTCGTGGTAAGCATCAAGGGTGGACGCAAGCGGGTCGTGACGGTCGCGGCCGCGACGCTCACGGCAGGGCTGGCGCTCGGCGCGTTCGCCCTCGGCGGCACCGCCAACGGCGCGACGGGGAACGCCGCCCGCGCCGGGCACGCCAAGCCGACGATCGTCCTGGAGCACGGCGCGTTCGCCGACGGCTCCAGCTGGAACGGCGTCGTCACCGCACTGCGCGCCGACGGCTACCCGGTCGTCGCCGCCGCGAACCCGCTGCGCGGCCCGGCCTCCGACGCGGCCGCCCTGCGAACGGTCCTCGACCACATCGAGGGGCCGAAGATCCTCGTCGGCCACTCCTACGGCGGCGACGTCATCAGCGAGGCCGCCACCGGCGACGCCGACGTCAAGGCCCTCGTCTACGTCGCCGCGTTCCTCCCCGCCCCCGGGGAGAGCGCGCTGGAACTCACCGGCAAGTACCCGGGCTCCACCCTCCCGGACGCCCTGGACCCGGTCACCTTCACGCAGCCCGACGGCAGCACGGCGACCGACCTGTACATCCGTCAGGACAGCTTCCACCACCAGTTCGCCGCGGACGTGCCGGCCCGGCAGGCCGCGCTCATGGCCGCCGAGCAGCGCCCCATCGCGCAGTCCGCCCTGGAGGAGAAGGCCACCAGCGCGGCCTGGCAGACCACGCCGAGCTGGGACGTCGTCACCACGCAGGACCTGAACATCCCGGTCGCCGTGCAGCGCTTCATGGCCGCGCGGGCCCACGCCCACACCACCGAGGTGGCCGCCTCGCACTCGGTCGCGGTCTCGCACCCGAAGCTCGTCGCCGACGTCATCGAGCAGGCCGCGCGCGCCACCTCCCGCTGAGGAGGGGGGCGACGCCCCCTCCGCCCGTCCCGGCACCGGACCACGCCGGGCGGGCGGCCGGACACCGAGCACCCCACTCGGCCCGGCCGCCCGCCCGGCGTTTCCGCGCTCGTCCGCCGGTCCGTTCCGCCCGCTCCGCCCGCTCCGCCCGCTCCGGCCGTCCGCCGCTCCGGCCGTCCGCCGCTCCGGTCGGCGGCCGGCCCGGGAGTCCTTCGCCCGTCCCCCCGTTCGGCCGGCTGCCCGTTCACCCGCCCGGCTGCCTCGCGTTCGGCCGCAGCTCCGCCGGTCCGTCCGCCGATTCGCAGGGGCCGGCCGCCGGTTCGCAGGAGCCGTCAGCCGGTCCTGCCGTCCGCCCGGCCGCGGGCGCGCGGTGCCGAACGCGCCTCCGGCCGGCACCCCGCGGGGTGCCGGCCGGAGGCGCGTGGGCGAGGTGGTCAGGCGGCCCGGGCGGCGTCGGGGGTGGCGGCGCCGTGCCCGGGGGTGCGGGCGTCCCCGGCGGCGGGGACCGCGACCGGAGCGGTGGTGCCGCGCCCGGTGTGCGCGGGTGCGCTGCCGCCGTCCTCCTTCCGGACGGGCTTGAGGAAGAGGGCCAGCACGGTCCCGGCGGCGAGCGCGGGGGCCATCCACAGGTATCCGGTGGCGGTGGCGTGCGCGAAGGCGTCGAGCGCGGTGCCCCGCAGCGCCGCGGGAAGCTGCGCGATGGTGTCGGGCCGCCCGGCGTCGAAGCCGCCGGCGGCCGGCAGGTCGCGGACACGGCCGGCGAAGCCGGTGTTGAGCAGGGTGCCGAAGACGGCGACGCCGAAGGCGGCCCCGATGGAGCGGGCGAAGGTGACCACGGCGCTGGCGGCGCCGAGGTCGGCCGTGGACACACTGTTCTGCACGGTGGTCATGACGACCATCGGCACCATGCCGATGCCGATTCCGGTGACCAGGAAGTAGACGCTCAGTACGAGGGTGCCGGTGGCGGCCCCGACGGTGCTCAGCAGGAGCAGTCCGGCGAGGTTGGCCAGCAGGCCCGTGAGCAGGATCCGGCGCAGCAGTGCGGCGTGTGCGGCCCACCGCCCGGCCAGGGACTGGCTGACGACCAGGCCGGCGACAAGCGGGAGCATGTACACCCCGGAGAGGGTGGCCGAGACCCCGTGGACGATCTGCAGGTACGTGGGCAGGTAGACCAGCACCGCGAACATGGCCGCGTTGGCGGCGAAGCCGATCAGGGAGGAGAAGACCACGGTCCGCGAGCCGAACAGGGCCGGGGGCAGCACCGGGGCGGCGGCGCGGCGCTCGACGGGCACCAGCAGGACGGCGAGGGCGGCGGTGGCGGCGCTCAGCCCGGTGATGGCCGGTGAGGTCCAGCCCCAGCGCTGCCCGAACGAGGTGACCAGGACCAGTCCGGTGGCGATGGCGGCCAGCATCAGGGCGCCGGGGTAGTCGATGCGGGCGCGGGCCCTGCGGGTGGCGGCGGGCAGCGACCGCGCCGCGACGGCCAGGGCGACGGCGCCGACGGGCAGGTTGACCAGGAACGCCCACCGCCAGGACAGCTGGTCGGTGAACACCCCGCCGAGCAGCGGGCCGACGATGCTGGCGACTCCGTAGACCGAGCCGAACATGCCCTGGTAGCGGCCGCGTTCGCCCGGGGCGACGATGTCGCCGACCAGGGCGAAGGTCAGCACGATCATCCCGCCGCCGCCGACGCCCTGGAGGACGCGGGCGCCGATCAGCTCGGGCAGATTCCCCGCCAGGCCGCAGGCCACCGAGGCGAGCAGGAAGACCGAGGTCGAGGCCAGGTAGAGCCGCTTGCGGCCGAACATGTCGCCGAGCTTGCCCCACAGCGGGGTGACGGCGGTGGACGCGAGCAGGTAGGCGGCGCTGACCCACGCGATGTCGTCGAACCCGTTGAGGTCCTCCGCTATCCGCGGCAGCGCGGTCGAGACGATCGTCTGGTCCAGGGCCGCCAGGAGGACCGCCAGGATCAGCGCGGTCATGGCGGCGGCCACACCCCCGGGCCGGGGTGCTGCGGACTGCTGTGCCTTCGGCATCGCAGGTGCCTCTCGTGAAGGGACGGGTGGTGGTGCCGGTGGCCGGCGGAAGTGGCGACGCCTCATCCAATTGGCACTACCGGATTTATCTGTCACTCCACTGTAGCGTTTAATGAATGGATGTCTACTCATGCGAGGCGCTAGTGGTCCGAGATTGCACACCGCCCTACACTCGGTGGGATGAGAGCTGATGCCGCGCGGAATCTGGAGGCTGTTGTGGTGACGGGTGCGCGGATGCTTGCCGTGGATCCGGGGGTGAGCATGGCGGGGATCGCGGCGGAGGCGGGGGTGGATCGCCGGACGGTGTACCGGCGTTTCGCGTCGCGTGAGGAGTTGCTGGCGGCGGTGTACGAGGCGCGGTTGTCGGCGGTGGAGGGGGCGATCGCGGATGCGCGGCTGGGGGAGGCGCCGGTGGCGGTGGCGTTGCACCGGTACGTGGAGAACGTGATCGGGGTGAACCGGAAGTGGCCGGTGGATCTGGCGCGGATGCTGGCCGACGACGTGGTGCGGGCGCGGCGGGACGCGTGTGTGCGTGATGTCGAGGCGTTCCTGCGCCGGGCCACCGGCGAGGGCCTCCTGCGTGACGACCTCCCCCCGGGATGGGCCGCCGCCCTGCTGCCGCAGCTCATGCATCTCGTCGCCCGGCAGCTGCCCGACCTGAGCCCGGCGCAGGCGGCGGACGTCGTCGTCGACACCCTCCTGAACGGCGTCGGCGCGCGCTGACCGCGCACGGCCCCGCGGTGTGACGCCGTGTGAGGGCGGGCGCCGCCCGCTGCCTCGCGCACCCACGACGACGTCCCGGCCCGTGCCGCGGGGGCACGGGCCGGGACGTCGTTCCCGGGGGCGGGGGATCAGGCGGTGCGGGCGCCGGGCCGGCGCGTCCTCCAGCCCAGCAGCGCCGCCTGGACGACGAAGAAGAGGCCGCCACCGGTGGCGTAGACGGACAGCACGTCCAGCGACGGGTCGTCGCCCGCGGCCTGGATGTTGTAGAAGACGCCGACGAGGAACGACAGGCCCCCCGCGATCAGCATCGGCCACTGCGTGCCCAGTTCGGGGCCGCGCCGCCTGAGGCCCACGGCCACCTGCGCGGCCCCGGAGACGACGGCCCAGGCGCCGAACACGTGGAGCACCGGTGCCACACCGCCGGCGCCGGCGACGCCGACCGCGAGCGCGGCCAGCGTGCTCAGCGCCCCGTTGAACGCCGTGATGCGGCGGTCCGGGCCGTCGGCGGCCGACCGGTGGTCGATCAGCGAGGACACCGCGTCGATCAGCGGATAGGCGACCAGCAGGGTGACCGCCACCGCGTCGACGTGCTCGTGGGCTCCGGTGAAGGCGGCGGCCCACGCCAGGGCCAGGACGCCGCGGCCCAGGTACAGCCTCAGCAGGGAGGAGCGCAGTCCGGTGGCCGCGGGTCCCGCCGGCGCGGCTGTGTGCGTGCTCATGTTGTTCGGCCTTTCTCGGATCAGGGGGTCGTTTGCCGGCCGGTCAGTGCCGGGCCGGTGCGGCGCACCGGAAGCTGGAGGCCTCGGACGGGTCGCCGTGGCCGGTGTAGCGGGACACCTCGGGGTAGGCGCACAGGTCGCGTGCGTAGGTCTGGCCCCGGTCGTTGACGAGGGTGGCGGGCAGGGTCCCGGGCGCCTTGCCGTGCTCGACCCACGCGGTCAGTGCGCTGAGGCCGTCGGCCGAGCCGTCCTGGCCGTTCAGGCCGCAGTGGCTGGTGCCCGGCGCCAGGAAGAGGCGGTAGAAGTCGTTGACGCGCCTGCTGCCGCCCATCTCCTGCTCGACCTGCCGGCGGTACGTGACGGTGCCCTGCGCCGGGATGTACTGGTCGGCCTCGCCGTGCCAGCTCAGGAGCTTGCCGCCGGACCTGCGGAAGGCCGACAGGTCGGGGTCGTCGGTGCCGATGATCGTGTCGTACTCGGCCTCGGACTGCTGGAACAGCCGCGTGAACCGGCTGTAGGTGAGGGTGGAGACGTCGAAGGACGGGTCCTTCTCCAGCCACGTGGCGACCCAGGCCTGCGGCACCTGGAAGGGGCGGCCGCCGGTGACGTCGCCGTTGTCGTCGGTGGTGGTGCCCGCCAGGCCGGTCAGGTCGGCGCCGACCGGGACACCGGCCCACAGCTTCCGGCCGGAGGCGGTGCGCGGGCCGTCCCAGATCTTGCGGACCACGGCCGCGTCGGCCGCCGTGACCGTCAGCTGCCTGCCCCGGCACTCCACGGTGGTGCCGATGAGCCGCCGCGGGTCGAAGTCGCACTGCTGAGGGTCGTTGAGCAGGCCGTCCCTGACGCCGTCGAGGGCGTCGCAGGCCGCGACGGCCGCGTCGGTGAAGGCCTTGAACTCGCAGTCGGTGGGATAGGTCTTCTCGTTGTTCATGACGACCTGCGGCCACAGGGTGGCCACCTCGAACTCGTCCCAGTTGACCGCGGGCGCGTCGGCCAGGATGCCGTCGTAGTCGCCGGGGTGTTGCTGGGCCTCCATGTAGCCCTGGCGGCCGCCGGTGGAGCAGCCCGTGAAGTAGGAGTAGGAGGCGCTCCTGCCGTAGACCGCGCCGACGACCTCCTTGCCGACGACGGCCGCCTCGTGCTGCGAGCGGGAGGCGAAGTTCGCCAGCAGCGCGGTGTCGACCCTGCCGTCGGAGGTGAGCGCCCAGCTGGTGTCCAGCGCGTCCTTGACGCCGGCGTCGGTGGTGGTCGCCGCGTAGCCGTTCTTGACCGCCGTGGCCAGGCCGGGGCCGTTGTCCCCGGCCAGGAAGGCGGAGCCGCCGAGTGCCTGCAGGCGGCCGTTCCAGCCGTCGGCGGGCAGCCAGGTCCGCACCGTGGCGTGGTCGTTGTCCCCGGGGTGCGTGAGGGTGACGGTGACCTCGCAGTAGGCCGGGACGCCGTCGACGGAGCCGCCCAGGATCCCGGTCCCCCGAACGGTGCCGCCCGCCTGGCGCACGGCCGTCACGGACTCGACCGCGGTACCGGCCGGGGCCTGCACCGAGGGCGTCGTACAGGCGAAGGGCGCGGCGGAGCCGCCGGCCGGCGCCGCGGCCGAGGGGGTGGGGAGGTACACCGCGGCGGCCAGCGGCACACCGGCCGCGAGCACGGTGAGGAGCCGTTTGTTCATCGTTGTCCCCATCAGGAAGGAGGTGTGCGTCTGACGGCGGCAGCACGTGCGCTCGTCAGGCGGGGTGGGTGGTGGCGGGGCCGGCTGCCGCACGGCGTGTGATCCCCACACGTGTGCGGCCGTGCCCCGGCCGTGCGCTCCGGGACGTGCCCGGGCGCCGAAGACTGGTGTGACCGTATCACCAGTTAAGCCGGTGACGAAAGCAGGAGTGTCGTGCGGCGACCCCGACGAACCGGTGACGCGAACGGCGGCCGGGCGCCGGGCTCGGCCCCCTGTCCGCCGGGCGCCGGGCGCCGGGCTCGGCCCCCTGTCCGCCGGGCGCCGGGCGCCGGGCTCGGCCCCCCCGTCCGCCGGGCGCCGGGACCGGCGGCTCACGTCCCCGGGCGACCGGACCGGCGGTCCCCGGCGAGGGCCTCGCCGTTTGTTAGGCTTTCCGTGACGTAGATCGTGCAGCGAGGAGTGGCGGACATGGCGGGTGACGACGACATCTCCGGGTGAGACCCGGAGCTGACGGCCGACGGAGGCGCTCAGGAGCGCTGCCGCGGCCCGGTTCGTCGTTCCTTCTTCCGCCACCCGGTCCGGTGTGGACCGCGGTCGCCTCCTTCCCCGTCTGCCCAGGGCAGAGGTCTCCGTCTGCCCGCCACCTCTACGAGGTCGCCCCATGTCCGACGTCTCCGTCGTCTGCTCGAACCTGTCGTTCGCCTGGCCCGACGACACCCCGGTCTTCCACGACCTGTCCTTTACCCTGACCGCCGGCCGCACCGGCCTCGTCGCCCCCAACGGCTCCGGCAAGAGCACCCTGCTCAAACTCGTCGCCGGCGAGCTGCGGGCCTCCGCCGGGTCGCTGTCCGTCGGCGGCACGCTCGGCTACCTGCCGCAGACCCTCCCGCTGACCGGTGACCTCAGCGTCTCCGAGGTGCTCGGCGTCGCCCCGGTGATCCGCGCCATCGACGCGGTCGAGGCGGGGGACGTGAGCGAGGAGCACTTCACCACCATCGGCGACGACTGGGACATCGAGGAGCGCACCCGCGCCCAGCTCGACCGCCTCGGCCTGGCCCACCTCGCCCTGGACCGCAGCCTGGCCACGCTCAGCGGCGGCCAGGTCGTCTCGCTGGGCCTGGCCGCCCAGTTGCTCAGGCGCCCGGACGTGCTGCTGCTCGACGAGCCGACCAACAACCTCGACCTCGACGCCCGCCACAAGCTGTACGACGCGCTGTCCGACTTCACCGGCTGCCTGCTGCTGGTCAGCCACGACCGCGCCCTGCTCGACCGCATGGACCGCATCGCCGAGCTCGGCAGCCACGAACTGCGCTTCTACGGCGGCAGCTTCACCGATTACGAGGAGGCCGTGCGGGCCGAGCAGGAGGTCGCGGAGAAGAACGTCCGGAACGCCGAGCAGGAACTCAGGCGCGAGAAGCGGGAGATGCAGCAGGCCCGCGAACGCGCCGAGCGGCGCGCGAGCAACGCCGCCCGCAACCTCAAGAGCGCCGGGCTGCCCCGCATCTTCGCCGGCACCATGAAACGCGGCGCGCAGGAGTCGGCCGGGCGGGCGGGCCAGATGCACGCCGCCCGGGTCGGCGAGGCCAGGGCGCGGCTCGACGAGGCCGGGCGCGGGCTGCGCGAGGAGCAGCGCATCACACTGGACCTGCCCGACACCCAGGTGCCGGCCGGGCGCACCCTCTTCCTCGGCGAGGGCCTGCAGATCCACCACGCGGGACGCCCGGTGTTCGCCGGCGGCGGCGCCGACCTGTCGGTCCGCGGCCCCGAACGCATCGCCCTGACCGGCCCGAACGGCGCCGGCAAGACCACGCTGCTGCGCCTGATCGCCGGCGGGCTCACCCCGGACAGCGGGGAGATCAGGCGCAACGACGGCCGTGTCGCGTACCTCTCGCAGCGCCTCGACCTGCTGGACCCGGACCGCACCGTCGCGGAGAACTTCGCCGACTTCGCCCCGGAACGGGCCGAGGCCGAGCGGATGAACCTGCTCGCCCGCTTCCTCTTCCGCGGCGCCCGCGCGAACCTGCCCGCCGGCGTGCTGTCCGGCGGGGAGCGGCTGCGCGCCACCCTGGCCTGCGTGCTGTGCGCCGAGCCGGCTCCGCACCTGCTGCTGCTCGACGAACCGACGAACAACCTGGACCTGGTCAGCGCGGGCCAGCTGGAGAGTGCCCTCGCGTCCTACCGGGGCGCGTTCGTGGTGGTCAGCCACGACGAGCGGTTCCTCGCCGCGATCGGTGTGAACCGCTGGCTGCGGCTGGCCGACGGGGTGCTGGAGGAGACCGGGGCGCCCGCGGTGTGAGCCGGCGGTGTGTGCCGTGGCCCGCGACCGAGGCGCCGTGCGCCCCGCGGGCCGTCCACCGAACACCCCGGACGGAACCCCATGCCCCAGACCGCCCTGCTCGCCCATGACGTCGTCCGCGCCGCGGGAGGCCGGCGCGTCCTCGACGGCATCTCGCTGACCGCCGCCCCCGGCCGCCGTATCGGCCTGATCGGGGAGAACGGCGCCGGCAAGTCCACCCTGCTGCGGGTACTCGCGGGCGTCGACGCCCCCGACGCGGGAAGCGTCTCGCGCCCCGCCGACCTCGGCTTCCTCCACCAGGAGATGCCGTTCGACGCCGGCACGACCGTCGCCGCCGTGCTCGGCGAGGCGCTCCGCGAGGCCCGGGAGGACCTCGCGGAACTCGAACGGCTCGGCGCCGACCTCGCCCGCGTCCCAGAGGACGCCCCCGGCCACCGGGAGATCCTCGACGCCTACAGCCGCACGCTCGACCGGGCCCAGGTCCGGGAGGCCTGGGACGCCGACCGGCGCGCCGCCCTGGCGCTGGACGGCCTCGGTCTCGCCGCGGTGGACCCCGGCCGCGCCCTCGGCTCGCTGTCCGGCGGGCAGCGCAGCCGGCTGGCGCTGGCCGCACTGCTGGTGCGCAGGCCCTCGGCGCTGCTGCTGGACGAGCCGACCAACCACCTCGACGACGACGCCGCGGCCTTCCTGGAGGAGCAGCTGCGCGGCCTGCCCGGCGCCGTCGTCGCCGCCAGCCACGACCGGGCGTTCCTCGACGCCGTCTGCACCGATCTGATCGACCTCGATCCGGCGGCGGCCGGCCCGACGCGTTTCGGCGGCACCTACAGCACCTACCTCGGCGAGAAGCGCGCGGCGCGGGAGCGCTGGGAGCGGCAGTACGCCGAGGAGGCGGCGGAGCTGACGGAGCTGCGCCACTCCGCGCAGGTCACCGCGCACCGCGTCGCCCCCGGCCGGGAGCGGCGCGACAACGAGAAGATGGGCTACGGCCACCGCGGCGGCCGGGTGCAGCAGCAGGTCTCCCGCCGGGTGCGCAACGCCACCCGCCGGCTGGAGGAGCTCGAACGCACCCGCGTCGCCGAACCCCCGCGGCCGCTGCGGTTCGCCGTGGGGGAGCCGGCCGCGCGGGCGGCGCGGTCCCCGGAGCCGCTGGTGACGCTGGGGGAGGTGCGGGTGCCCGGCCGTCTCGCGCTCGGCGGGCTGCGGGTGCCGGACACCGACCGGCTGCTGGTGACCGGCGGCAACGGAGCCGGGAAGTCGACGCTGCTGGCCGTGCTCGCCGGGCACCTGGGCGCCGAGGGCGACGTGCGCAGGCGGCCGGGGCTGACGGTGGGGCTGCTCGCCCAGGACACCGTGTTCGGCCGGCCGGACCGCACGGTCCGGGACACCTACCTGCGGACCCTGGGCCCCGAGCGTGCCGAGCAGGTGCCGCTGGCCTCGCTCGGCCTGCTGCACGAGGCCGACCTGGGCAGACCCGTCGGGCAGCTGTCCGTGGGGCAGCGCAGGCGGCTCGCGCTGGCCCTCCTGGTGGCCCGTCCGCCGCAGCTGCTGCTGCTCGACGAGCCCACCAACCACCTGTCCCCGACGCTGTGCGACGAGCTGGAGGCCGCACTCGGGCCCGGCCCCGGCGCGATCGTCCTGGCCAGCCACGACCGCTGGCTGCGGCGCCGCTGGCAGGGCCGCGAACTGCGGCTGGAGGCCGGCCGGGCGACGGGAGGGGACGTGGGCGGGCGCTGACCCGGTCCCGGCGGCCGTGCGCGGCCCGCACCCGCGCCGTCGCGCACACCGCCGTCCCGCGGGCGGCCGCCGGGACCGGGGAACACCGCCCGGAGCGGTGACGATTTCTTGCGCTCGTAGGGGTCACCTGTCAGGATGGTGATGTGAACCTTAACCATGTCTTCGTGTGCGATCACCCGGCACTCGACTTCGCGGCCACCCTCCGGGCCCGCCGGTCGACCCGGTTCGAGATGTTCGTGACACCGGAGCGGCTCAACGCCTGGTACGTGGAGTCGGGCCTCGTGGACTCGATCACGCCCGGCGCCGAGGAGGACGTCCGCGAGGCGACCACCGTGCGCGAGGCCATCTACCGGCTCGTCACCAACCGGCGCCTGGGCGAGGACTTCGACCGTGAGGCGCTGGCCGTGGTGAACGGTGCCGCGCGCAAGCCGCCCGCGACACCGCAGCTCACCATGGCGGGCCGGCACACCGAGGCCACTCCCGGGCAGGCCCTGGCCACCGTCGCCCGGCAGGCCGTCGAGCTGCTCAGCGGCCCGGACGTCCCGCTGATGAAGGAGTGCGGCAACCCGGAGTGCACGCGGGTCTACATCGACCGCTCCCGGGGCATGCGGCGGCAGTGGTGCGGCATGGAGTCGTGCGGCAACAAGATCAAGGCGGCGGCCTACCGCGCCCGCAAGAAGAACGCGCCCGCGGCGTCCGCGCACTGAGCCGGCACGCCCGCCCGGCGCCCCCGGCGCCGTACCGCACGCGCGTCGCGCCAACGCCCTGAAACCGCCGGAGGACACCCGTCCTCCGGCGGTTTCGGCGGTCCGGCCGGGGGAGCGCCGTGACCGGAGGCCGCGCCGGGCGCGGCCGAACGCGTTCGTGCCGATGGTCCGCCGCCGCCGCGCCTCCCGCCGCGTGCCGGCGCCGCCGACGGCCGCCGGGCCTGCCGCGGCGGATTCACCGGCACCTCCCCGCCGCCGGCCCGCCCCCCGGCGGTGCCGCCGCTCAGAGGAAGTCCGCGGGCGACGGGCCCCGCCCGAAGAGCACCGCGCCCTCCGCCCAGTCCCACACCTGCCCGGCGGTGGGCCGGGCCGGGCACGCCGGGCCTTCCGCGCCCCGTGGTGCCCCGGCGACGGGGACGGGGACGCGGGCGGCGGCGGGACGGCGCCGCCCGGCGGCCGGTGCGCGGGTGCGTGCCGTGGCGGCCATACCGTCCCCTCGTCTCGTCTTCGCGTCTTCGCGGGTCAGGCGGCGGCGGTGGCGTGGACGGTGACCGGGACATTGCCGCGCATGGCCTTGGAGTAGGGGCAGATCTGGTGGGCTGCCTGGGCCAGTTCCTCGGCGGTGGCCTGGTCCACGCCGCCGAGCACCGGGTCGAGCCGCGCGGACAGGGCGAATTCGCCGTCGTCGCCGTGGGTCAGGGTGATCGCGGCGGTGATGGTCGTACTGGTGAGCCGGATCCTGCGGGCGGCGGCGGCCCGGCGCAGGGCGCCGAGGAAGCAGGCGGCCCAGCCGGCGGCGAGCAGCTGCTCGGGGTTGGTCGAGTCGCCGGCGCCGCCGAGCTCCTTCGGGATGGCCAGGGTGGCCTCCAGCAGGCCGTCGGAGGACCGGGCGCGACCGCCGTTGCGGCCTTCTCCGTCGACGTCGACAACGGCGGTGTAGCTGACTGCCATGGTTCGTGCTCCTCAATCCGAATCGAAGGGTGGGGATCTTCCGCCACCGTGACCTGCGACGCCGTGCGTCACCCGTTGAAGCGGTGACGTCATCATGGCGACCGAGTACGTCACCTGTCAAGGTGGTGATGATTGACGAGGGGGGTGCCGGGCCCGTGTGGCGCACGCGCCCGGGGGCCGCCCTCCCGTGTGCCCGCGTGGCCGGGGGACCGCGCCCCCGGGCCCCGCTGTCAGGTGGACGCCGGCCCCCGGCCGCCGAGCAGCCCGGTGAGGAAGCCGTCCCAGTCCAGGCCGTCCAGTTCCGTCCCGGCCGGGGCCACGCGGTAGGTGGTGTCCAGCCACGCGGCCAGCCGGTCCCGGGGCAGCTCGAAGAGGGCTTCCACGTCCTGGGACTCCAGGAGCAGCCAGGACGAGGGCCGCTCCCCGGGCAGCGTCGGCCACATCCGCACGTCACCGGAGCCGCTCATCGCCGTCAGGCCGTGCTGGAGCAGCTCGCGGCCGATGTACCAGATGAGACCGGGCCCGCGCCCCGCGAGGAACTCCACCCTGATCAGGGCGGGTTCCTCCGGGTCGAAGGTGAACTCCGCCCGTACCGGGAGCCGGGTGAACTCGTCGAGCATCTGGTCGAGTTCCAGGATCAGCGAGGGCACGAGCCCGGTGCGCGAAGGAGCCCGCAGTGGTGTGTGGTCGCGGTGCATGACAGGAGTTCCCCTCCGTGGGACGACGTCTCGGCACCCACTCTTCGCCGGCGGCGCGCCCCTCACATCGGTCAGTTGACGGTCAACTCGCCTGGCCGGCGCGGAGGGTGACGGAGTACGCGGGCCCGCGCGACGCGCCCGCACGGCACCGGGAAGGGCCTCCCCCCGCACCGGTGGTGCGCGGGCGGGCCAGGTGACCTAAGTCAGCCGGCGGCCGGCGTGCGGCGGGGTGTGCCCCGCGGCGCGGGCGTCAACGCGCCCTTCCCCGGGCGGACACGGCGCCCGGCGCGCACCGGTGGCGCCCGCCGCCGCCTGTGACGCGTGTCCTTCGGGAACGGCACACCGGTGCCGGACCGGCGTCCGTTTCTGGCCATACTGGTGCCGGGGACGCCGCGGCCCCCTCGTGCTCCGCGGCAGGGGAGTGCGGGGAGCGGCGGCCGCGGCACCAGGGCGGTCGGTGCGTCTCCGCGGATGGACACCGCCGCGGCGAAGAGGCACGGCGGCGTACCGTCGCCCCCGGACGTGGCGCGTTTCCGTTCCGCACAGCACGGCAGCGTTCCGGTCCGGGGTGTCCAGGGCTGAGGGGAGTGGGGCGATGAGGTCGTTCATCGAGGCCATGGTCGGCCGGGAGAGCGAGCGGGAGGTGCTGTCGGAGTTCACGGCGGCCTCCGGCGGGCGCGCCCTCGTGCTGCGCGGGGACGCGGGCGTCGGCAAGAGCGCGCTGCTGGACCACGCGGCGGAACTCGCGGCGGCCCGCGGGCACAGGGTGATCCGGGCGGCGGGCGTCGAGGCGGAGTCCGAGCTGCCGTTCGCCGGGCTGCACCAGTTCCTCTACCCGCTGCTCTCCTCCATCGGCCAACTCGACGAAGCCCATCGGGAGGTGTTCGACGTCGTCTTCGGCAGGGGCGGGAGCACGTCGCCCTCGGTCATGACGCTCGGCATCGCCGTCCTGGACCTCCTCTCCCTCGCGGCGTCGCCGGAGCCGCTGCTGCTGGTGCTCGACGACGGCCAGTGGTTCGACGACTCCAGCACCGCGGTGTGCGGTTTCGTGGGACGCCGGCTGACGGGCAGCGCGGTGAAGCTCCTCGTCGGCCTGCGCTCCGGTGTGCCCTCGGGCTTCGACACGGCCGCGCTGCCCGAACTGCCGGTGACAACGCTGTCCGAGGCGGCCGCCGAGGAACTCCTGGACACCCGCCACGCCGGGCTGGAACCCCGGATCCGGCGCCGGGTGCTGGACGAGGCCCGGGGGAACCCCCTGGCCCTGCTGGAACTGCCGTCCCACGTGAGCGTTTCCCCGGCCGTCCACGCCGCCGGGGAACCGTTCGGATTCACCGGCATCCCGCTGTCGCAGCGCCTGCAGCAGGTGTACAGGGCCCGTATCGAGTCCCTGGACGGGGCGGTGCGCGCGCAGTTGCTGCGCGGCGCGCTGGACGGTGTCGGCGCGGGCACGGCGGCCGACCGCACCCGGGGCACCCGCTACCGCATGACGGGAGCCGAAGAGGCCGCGGCCCGGGGCCTGCTGGACGTCGACCCGTTCAGCGGCGACTTCGTCTTCCGGCACCCGCTCGTGCGCTCGACGGTCGTCCAGACGGCCGCCCCCAACGAGCGGCGCGCGGCGCACGCCGAACTCGCGCGGCTGCACCGCGACGACGTGGAGCGGCGCGCCACCCACCTGGCGGCCTCCACGATCGACCCCGACGAACAGGTCGCCGCCACGCTGGAGGAGGCCGCGGCTTCCGCCACCCTGCGGGGCGGCGCGCTGGCCGCCGTGGCCTGGCTGACGCGGGCCGCGGAGCTGAGCGAGAGCCCCGGGGAGCGGCACCGGCGGCTCGGCAGCGCGGCGTTCCTCGCGGGGCACTCCGGCCAGCTGGCCCAGGCCCAGTGGCTCATCCGCTCGGGCGCCGGGACCGGCGCCGACGACTCCCCGGCTTCGGTGGTCGCGTCGGGCTATGCCGCGCTCCTCGGGGACGGGGACGTACGGTCCTCGCAACGCCAGGTCTTCGCGGCGATCCGGAGCATGCAGGACAACGGGGTACGGGAGCCGGACGAGGTCCTCACGCGCCTGGTGGACCTGCTCCTGGCCATCAACCAGTACGCCGGTGACGAGGCCGCGTGGGAGCGGACCCACCGCCTGCTGGACGACCTGGGCGACCTGGTGCCGCCGCACTCACGCATCCTCCAGGACGCCTGGGGCGATGTGGTGCGCCGCGGCGCAGGCGTGCACGAGCGGGTGGAACGCGCCTTCGCCGGCCCCCGGGACCTCGAACCGTGGCGCGTCACGTGGCTGTGCGTCGCCGCCTACCACGTGGACACCCTCACCCGGTACCGGCCGCGTCTCCAGCGCGTGGTGGACCGCGAGGTGGAGACGGGCGCGGTCGCCGACGCCATGCTCATGCTGCACCTGATCATGCTCGACCAGATGGCGCTCGGGGAGTGGGACGAGGCCGAGCGGACCGGACGGCGCTGCCTGGAGCTGAGCACCACGCACCAGTACGCACTCTTCGTCCACCACACCCGCGCCTATCTGGGCCTGCTCGCCGCGCTGCGCGGGGACGCCGAACGCGCCTCGGAACTGCAGGCGACGGTCGACGCCTGGGCGCGCCCCCGCGGCCTCGGCTTCCTCACCCAGATCACCGACGCCACCGGCACCGTCGCCGCGCTCAGCCAGGGCGACTACGAGGCCGCCTACCTCAACGCCATCGGCCTGACGCCCCCGGGCACCTTCGCCCCCTACGCCCACCAGGCGCCCCGGACCCTCCTCGACCTCGTCGAAGCGGCCCTGCACACCGGCCGTTCGCAGGAGGCGCGCGCCCACGCCCTCGCGGCACGCGACGCGGACCTGCCCGGCATCTCCCCCCGCCTCGCCCTGGTCACGTACGGCGCCCTCGCCATGACCGCCGAGGACGACGCGGAGGCCGAAGCCATGTACGACCGCGCCGAAACCCACCCGGCGGCGGCCACCTTCCCCTTCGAGCACGCCCGCATCCGCCTCGCGCACGGCGTCCGCCTGCGCCACACCCGGGGCCGCAAGGCCGCACGGCCCTCCCTGACCCTGGCCGCGGAGACCTTCGAGCGGCTCGGCGCAGCCGGCTGGGCGGAAAGGGCCCGGGCCGAACTCCGTGCCGCCGGTGCGGCGGCCCCCGCCGCGTCGGCCCCCCTGGCGGCGCTGACCTGGCAGGAACAGCGGATCGCCGACCTGGCCGCCAGCGGCCTGACCAACAAGGAGATCGGCGAGCGCATGCACCTGTCGCCGCGTACGGTCAGCTCCCACCTCTACCGGGTGTTCCCCAAACTGGGCATCACCTCCCGCGCCGCGCTGCGCGACTCGCTGGGCGGGCTCCCCGGCGCGCAGAACGTGTGACCCGGGGACGGGCGGACTCCCCTCCCGCGTACCGGTGGGGTGGAGCCGGCCGGGTGGCCCCCTCACGGGGTCCGGGGCCGCGGTGCGTTCACCCCTGCGCGGGACGGGTCCCGAGGCCGCGTTCGCCGAGCCAGCCGAGCACGTAGCCGGCGACGGAGGGCCATCCGCCGTCGATGATCAGGGAGTGGGCGCGGTCCGCGAACTGCTTCAGGTCGGTGACGGCGGTGGAGTCGCCGTACTGCTTGTAGACCGTACGGGTCACGACGTCGGGCACCAGCAGGTCTTCCTGCCCGGAGACCAGCAGCAGCGGGCCACGGCGGGTGTTGGTGACGTCCGCCGCGGTACGCGGGCTGCGCGGCGTGCCGGCGCACCCGAGGTCGGCGAGCAGGCGCCGTGGCGCCGGCACCACGTAGCGCTCGAAGAGACGGCCGGACTCCTGTGCCCCGGCGGTGTTCGCGAAGACCTGGTGGAACCGCTCCGCGGACAGCGGCACCAGCCTGTCGGCGCGCTCCGCCCCGTCGGGGGCCCACAGTCCCGTCCGGGACGCGGGCAGCGGGACGCCGTTGACGGGAGCGGGCGCGATCGCCACGGCCGCCCGGCCGACGTCGGCACCGAGGAGGTGCTGCGCGATGAGCCCGCCGACCGAGTGGCCGATGAGGACGGGCGGGACGTCCAGCGACCGCACGAACCGGGCGTAGTGGTCCGTGAGCTCGTCCAGGCCGAGTCCGGCGGCCGGCGCGTGGTCCCCGCCCCCCTGCCGGGCGGCGGCGTCCTCCGGCCAGCCGGGGGCGAAGGCCAGGAACCCCCGGGTGGCGAAGAGTTCCGCCCACGGCTCCCAGACGCGCGCGTGCAGCCACGCGCCGTGGATGAAGACGACGGGAGTACGGTTCACGGCTGGTTCCTCCGGGCATGTCGACCACCCGGCACCGGTGGACGAGCGACCGTTCGAGCATCGTCCGCCCGCGCGGCGCCGGCCAGAGTCGAATGACTGAATGTTCGCGCCGGCCTGCTCCGGGCGCGCCCCGCCCCGGAACACTCCTGGCCGGGGGGCTCGGAGGAGGGACCGTGCGGCTTTTCCCCCCGCGGGGGCGGGCGGAGGGGCACGGGACCGCCGGGATGCGCCGGGGGAGGGGCCCCGGGGACCGTACGTCAAATGACTGAGGGCCGCGGTGGCGGCCGGCCGCCGTGAGCCGCGGCTCTCTCCCGCCCCGGCAGGCGCGGGGGAGGGCTCCCGCGGCCGCGGCCCGTCGCCGCCGCGGGATGCGGAGGGCGACGGGCCGCGCGGCGTGCCCGTGTGCGGCGGCCGGGGGCTGAGGCCCCGGACGCGGGATCAGAGGTGGTCGGCGTCGACGACGGCCTGGGCGAAGGCGGTCGGTGCCTCCTGGGGGAGGTTGTGGCCGATGTCCGGGATCGTGCGGTGGTCGTACGCCCCGGTGAAGTACTGCCGGTAGTTCATGCCGTCGCCGGCCGGGGTGAACGGGTCGAGCGCCGGGTCGAGGGTGATGGTGGGAACGCCGATCCTGGGGGCGTCGGCCAGCAGCTTCTCGTAACGGGCGTAGCGCGGGCCGGTGTCGAGCAGACCGAGGCGCCAGCGGTAGTTGAACAGCACGATGGCCGCGTAGTCGGGGTTGGTGAACGCCTGCGCGGTGCGCTGGAAGGTGGCGTCGTCGAAGTTCCAGGTGGGGGAGACGATCTGCCACACCAGACGGCACAGGTCGTCGCGGTCCCGGGGGGTCTCCATCGCCTGCTTGCCGCGGTCGGTCGTGAAGTACCACTGGTACCACCAGTTGTGCTCGACGGCGGCGGCGGCCGGGCTCTTCTGCGCCTCGACGTTGGTGATGACGTAGCCGCTGGTGGAGACCAGCGCCTTGACCCGTTCCGGCCACAGGGCGGCGATGATGTCGGCCGTGCGCGAGCCCCAGTCGAAGCCGGCGAGCACGGCCTTGTCGATGCGCAGGGCGTCCATGAACGCGATGACGTCCAGCGCCACCGCGGACTGCTCGGCGGTGCGCGGGGTGCGGGCGGACAGGAAGGTGGTGCTGCCGTGGCCGCGCAGGTAGGGGACGAGGACGCGGTAGCCGAGGCCGGCCAGCGCCGGGGCGACGTCGACGAAGCTGGGATGTCGTAGGGCCAGCCGTGCAGGCACAGGACCACCGGGCCGTGTGACGGGCCGAGTTCCGCGTAGCCCACGTCGAGGACGCCCGCCCTGACCTGCTTGACGGGGGGGAAGGTGGTGTGGGTGCCGGGAACGACCGGGGGGACGGTGGGAGCGGTCGTGCCGCCGCCGTTCCGGGCGGCCGTGCCGGCGGCGTTCGCGGTGCCCGGCAGCCCGGCCAGTGCCGCGGCCGCCGCGCCGGTGCCCAGGCCGAACGCCTTGCCGAAGGTACGCCTGTCGATCATGTGGATTTCCTCTGTGTCCGGTGTGTCGGTGGCCGGCCCGAACCGCGGGCGGCCTCGGTCCCAAAGCGCCCGCCCGCGCCGGGCGGTGACTTCCGGCCGCCGCGCCGCGGGCTGACGGTTCACCACTGTCGCCCGCCGGCCGGCGGGCCACATCGGTCAGTTGACGGTGAGTCGGGAGTGGGATCCGGCTACGTCATGTGACTGCGCGCCACCGCCCCGTGCCGTGCGGCCCGGGCTCCGGAGCGGACTCCCTTCGTCACCGATTTGACAGGTGATGAATGAAGGAGAAAGGATCGTCACCACTCAGGGCGGTTACTTTTCGCGGGGGTCACGGCCGTCGCCCGGTGCCGCCCCGGGCCCCGCACAAGCAGGAGGAGCACCCACCATGGACAGCACGTCCCCCGTCCCCGTCACCTTCGACAGCGCCGGCATCCCGGTCGCCGCGCACCTGTACCTTCCCGCCGCCCCGGCCGGACGCCGCCCGGCACTCGTGGTCGGCCATCCCGGCACGGGGGTGAAGGAGCAGACCTCCGGCCTGTACGCGCGGCAGCTGGCGGGACGCGGGTTCGTCACCCTCGCCTTCGACGCCGCCTACCAGGGGGAGTCCGGCGGGCTGCCCCGCGGCCTGGAGGACCCCGCGCAGCGCGTGGAGGACTTCAAGGCGGCCGTGTCCTACCTGACCACCCGGCCCGAGGTCGACGCCGGCGCGATCGGCCTGCTGGGGATCTGCGCCTCCGGCGGCTACAGCCTCTCCGCCGCCGGCGGCGACCACCGGGTCAGGGCGGTGGCCACCGTGTCCACCGCCGAGCCCGCCCGCCAGTTCCGCTACGGCGCCGACGGCACCCAGGACCCCGCCGTCTTCCGGTCCCTGCTGGACGCCGCGGCCCAGGCCCGTACCGCCGCCGCGCGCGGCGAGGACCCCGGGGTGATGACCATGTTCCCGCCGACCGCCGAACAGGCCGGCGAACTCGGCGGCCGGCACGGGGTCGAAGGCTGGGAGTACTACTGCGGCGCACGCGGCTACCACGAGCGCTCGGCCACGTTCCTCGCCTGGGAGAGCGTCGACAAGATGGCCTCCAGCGACGTCTTCCACGCCGTCCCGCTGATCGGCCCGCGCCCTGTGCTGCAGATCCTCGGCGAGCGCGCCGTCACCGCGTGGATGGGCCTGGAGGCCCACCGCCGCGCCACCGGCCCCGCGCGGATCCACTGGATCGCGGGCGCGAGCCACGTCGACCTGTACGACAAGCCGGAGTACGTCGGGCCGGCCGTCGACGAGCTCACCGGTTTCTTCACGGCGAACCTGCCCGTCGCGGCCTGAACCGCCCCCGTCCGCCCGCCCGGAAAAAAAAGATGCTTCTGATCCGCGGTCTGTGTCGATCCGCGCGCTCGCCACTCGACCTGGGATAGAGAGGGTCGGCAAGCGACCCGAGGCCGAGGAGACCGACGATGGCGAAGTACATGCTGATCATGCGCGGAACCGACGAATCCGTCGCGAAGATGATGGAGACCCCCTTCGAGGAGATGCTGGAGACGGTGGGGCGCTTCAACGAGGAGCTGATCCGGGCGGGCGTGCTCGTCGCGGCGGAGGGACTGGACGACCCCTCGCAGGGCGTGGTGGTCGACTTCGGCGCGGAGGTGCCGGTGGTCACCGACGGCCCGTACGGGGAGACCAAGGAGCTGTTCGGCGGCTTCTACCTCATCGACGTCGCCTCGAAGGAGGAGGCCGTGGAGTGGGCCAAGCGGCTCCCGGCGATCACCGGTTCGAAGGTCGAGATCCGCCGGGTCCCCGGCATCGACGAATTCCCGCAGGACAACGAGTGGATCGTCAAGGAGCGGGCCTGGCGCGAGCGGACCGGTCAGCTCTGATGGCCGAGGCCGGTGGCGGCCCGCCGGGCGCCGGGGCGGCACGGCGGGCCGCCTCGGCCGTGTGGCGGATCGAGTCCGCCCGGATCGTCGGCGCGCTGGCCCGCTACACGGGTGACTTCGCGCTCGCCGAGGACGTCGCGCAGGAGGCGCTGGCGGAGGCGCTCGTCAGCTGGTCCCGCGACGGTGTGCCGGACAGCCCGGTGGGCTGGCTGCTCGCGACCGCGCGGCGGCGGGCCGTCGACGCCTTCCGCCGCCGCGCGGCGCTCGACGAGCGGTACGCGCTGCTCGCCGGGCAGCTGGCCGAGGGCGAGTTCAGCGCGGGCGGGCACACCGCGTCCGCGCCGCCGGACGGCCTGCCGTGGGACCCCGACCGCATCGGCGACGACGTCCTCGCCCTGATGTTCGTCGCCTGCCACCCGGTGCTCTCCCCCGAGGCCCGGGTGGCGCTCACCCTGCGCGTGGTGGGCGGCCTGTCCAGCCAGGAGATCGCGAGGGCCTTCCTGGTCCCCACCGCGACCGTCCAGGCCCGCATCACGCGGGCGAAGAAGACGATCGCGGCCGCGCACGTGCCCTTCGGGCTGCCGCCGGCCGAGGAGCGCCGCGAGCGGCTCGGCGCCGTCCTGAACGTCCTGTACGTGGTCTTCACCGAGGGCTCGACGGCCACGGCCGGCGACGAGCTGATCCGCCGGGACCTCGCCTACGAGGCCGTCCGGCTGGCGCGGACGCTGACCGCGCTGCTGCCCGCCGAGCCGGAGGCGTACGGGCTGCTCGCGCTGTTCGAGCTGACGGCCGCGCGCTTCCCGGCACGCACCGGGCCCGACGGTGAGCCGGTGCTCCTGGAGGACCAGGACCGGCGCCGGTGGGACCGCTCGGCGATCCGCCGCGGTCTCGCCGCCCTCGGCCGGGCCGCCGGCGCCGGGCGGGGCCTGGGACCGTACGGCCTCCAGGCCGCCGTCGCCGCCTGCCACGCGACGGCGCCCTCGGTGCGGGAGACCGACTGGGAGCGGATCGTGCTGCTCTACGAGGCACTCGGCCGGGTGGCCCCGTCGCCCGTGGTGCAGCTCAACCGGGCCGTGGCCGTCGCGATGGCGAGCGGCCCGCAGCAGGCGCTGCACATGGTGGACGAACTGGCCGCCTCCGGCCGCCTGTCGGGCTCGCACCTGCTGCCGAGCGTGCGCGGCGAGCTGCTGGCCCGGCTCGGCCGCACCGCCGAGGCCCGCGAGGAGCTGGAGTTCGCCGCCCGGCTGTGCGGCAACGCCCGTGAGCGCTCCCTGCTGATGCGCAAGGCCGCCGCGCTGGGGTGACACCCGGCGCGGCGCCCCGGGCGGCTCCGGCCACCCCGGGGGATTCGAGCAGGTGATCGTATGTTTGGCGGCCTTGTTACTCCTTACGGGGAATGCCGCCGATGTCCCTGTGCGGCGGCTTGCGGGGTACTGACCATGAACGCGTGAGCACTCCCAGAGGGAGGCGCCTGCGGGCCTGGACGGTGGTCGCCGTGGTCACGGCGGCCACCGGGGCGTGGGGGTTCGGCGGTGCGGCGGAGGCCGCGCCGGGGCGCCCGCACCCGCCCGGGTCCGTCCGCGCGCCCGATCTCCCCGACCGCCCGTCAGCGCCCGTACGCGCCCCCGCACGCGTACCCGGCCCCGTCTCCGTCCACGTGCCGGCGCATGTCTCGGTGCACGTCTCCGGCGGGCAGGTGGACGTCCGGGTACAGGTGCCGGACCCCGCCGCCCCGGCCTCGCACCACGCGCCGAAGCCCCGGCCCTCGCCTGCGGCGCAACCTCCGCACCGGCGGCATCCGTGGCACCCACCGCACGCACCGCGCCCACCGCACCCGCCGAAGCTGCCGCGGCCGGCGTACTGGTGCGGGCACTGGCACCGGGAGTGGAAGTGGCCGCCGCCGCTGCACTGCCACCACCCCGCGCCCCCGCCGCCGACGGCACCGGCGCCGGAACCCGCGCCGAAGCCGAAACCCCGGCCGAAACCCACGGCCGTCCCGCGACCGAAGCCGAAACCCGCACCGAAACCGGTGGTGAGAGCCATACCGAAGCCCGCCCCGAAGCCGAAACCGAAACCCGCGCCGAAGCCGGCGCCCCGGCCGGCACCGCCCGCGCCGAAGCCGGCGCCGCCGCCCGCACCGCCCGTCGTGCACTGGCCCGACCGGCCGCCGGTGAACGCCGCCGCGCCCGCGCAGCACCGCCGCAGGCTCACGACCGTGCTGCTGGTCACGACGGTGCCGGGGCTGCTCGCCGCGGCCGTGCTCAAGCCCGGATCGGGCGCGTATCGCAGGAACAACCGGTAGGACGCGAGGGGGAGTTCACATGACGCAATGGGTGGCCCTGCTGATCGCGATGATCGCGGTCTGCGCGGTCGTGATCGTGGTCGTGGTGCTGCGGCACCGCAGGATCGGGGAGGACGACGACCCGAACGAGACGCCGGACGTCATCGAGTACATGGTCATGATGATCGGCGTGATCTACGCGATCGTGCTGGGCCTGGCGATCGCCGGGGTGTGGGAGGGCCAGGGCGCGGCGCAGACCGCCGTCCAGGCCGAGGCGCAGGCGCTGCACGAGGTCAAGGAGCGGGTGCAGGTCTACCCGCCGGCGGTCCGCGACAGGGTGCGGGCCGACGTGGACGCCTACGCCTCCTTCGCCGCCGACAAGGAGTGGCCGTACATGCGGCACCACGGCGACCTGTCACCGCGCGGGACGCAGCTGCTGGAGCGGGTGCGCACCGACATCACGCAGTACGTCCCGAAGACCGACCTGGAGGCGCAGGCCTACCAGCCGCTCGTGGACGAGGTCGCGGCGGCGGACGCGGCCCGCAGCACCCGCGGGCAGAGCGCGGGCGCGACGATGCCGCCGGTGGTGTGGTTCGGGCTGGTGACGGGCGCCCTGGTGACCGTCGGGCTGATCTTCACGCTGCAGATCCGCCGGTCGCCGCGCGAGCTGCTGCTCGCCGGGCTGTTCAGCGCGCTCATCGCCTTCCTGCTGTTCCTCATCTGGGACCTGGACGCGCCCTTCGGCAGCGGCCTCGCCGTCCCGGCGGACGCGCTGCGGGACATCATCGGCTAGGGCGTGTCCGCAAAGTCCCGTCGTCCGCCCGGAGGGCGGGGCAGACGGTGTCTGGTGCGTGCGATCGCAAGGCGGAGGGTCGTCCTCGTAGTGGGCCTACTCGGACGAGCCCGACAACGTAGCGAGCGTGCGTGCCAGGCGCCGTGTGCCAGGCGGGACTTTGCGGACACGCCCTAGGGCCGGTCCGGCGGATCAGGTCGCGTCCGGGGTGGCCCTCGCCCGCGACAGGATCCGCCGGACGGGCCCCGGGGCGCGGAAGGACGACGAAAGGGGGAGGCCCCGCCGCCCGGACCGGCGGCGGGGCCTCCCCCTTCTGCGTTCTCAGCCCCAGTGGGACACGTTCACGTTCTCCAGCACGCCCAGCGCGTCCGGCACCAGGACCGCCGCGGAGAAGTACGTGGTGACGAGGTAGCTGATGACGGCCTTCTCGTCGATGCCCATGAAGCGGACGTTGAGCCCCGGCGAGTACTCGTCGGGCAGGCCGGTCTGGTTGAGACCGATGACGCCCTGGTTGTCCTCGCCCGTACGGACCGCGATGATCGAGCTCGTGCGGGCCTCGGTGACCGGGATCTTGTTGCAGCTCAGGATCGGGATGCCGCGCCAGGCGGGCACCGAGTGGCCGTGCAGCTCGACGGGGGTGGGGTAGATGCCGGCCCGCGTCCACTCGCGGGCGATGGCCGCGATCGTGCGCGGGTGGGCGAAGAGGAAGCGGGTGCCGCGGCGGCGGCTGATCAGCTCGTCCAGGTCGTCGGGCAGCGGCGGCCCGGCGTGCGGCTGGATGCGCTGGTCGTACTCCGCGTTGTGGAGCAGGCCGAACTCCGGGTTGTTGATCAGCTCGTGCTCCTGGCGCTCGCGCAGCGCCTCGACCGTCAGCTTGAGCTGCTCCTCGGTCTGGTTCATCGGCTCGTTGTAGAGGTCGGCGACCCGGCTGTGCACCCGCAGCACCGTCTGGGCGACGCTCAGCTCGTACTCGCGCGGCTTCAGCTCGTAGTCGACGAAGGTCGCCGGCAGCCTGGGCTCGCCGCGGTGGCCCGAGGCGAAGGCGATGTCGGCCTCGCCCTTGCGGTTGGTGCGCTGCTGCGGGAGCGCGCGCACGGCGTCCAGATGCGTGCGCAGCGGTTCGGCCTGGGCGAGCAGCTGCTCCAGGTCCTGCCGCGTCAGCGCGAGGACGGTCGTGGTGGTCACGGCGCGCGCGGTGAAGTCCCACGTGGCGTCGGAGGACAGCAGCGCCTGCTCGCCGAAGTGCCCGCCGTCCGCGACGCTGCCGAGACGGTTCTCCTCGCCGTAGGAGCCCTCGCCGAGCCTGTCGACCTTGCCGTGGGCGATCAGGTACACCGTGTCGGCCGGCTCGCCCGCCACGGCCAGCACCTCCCCCGGCGCGAACTCCCGCTGGACGAAGCGGTCGGCGAGAGCGGTCAGCACCTCCTCGTCGGAGAACGTCCGCAGGACGGCGATCTCGCCGAGTTCCTGCGGGATGACCCGGACCTGCGACCCGGTCTTGACGAAGGTCACGCGGCCGTCCCCGACGGCGTAGCTCAGCCGCCGGTTCACGCGGTAGGTGCCCGCGTTGACGTTCACCCAGGGCAGCGCGCGCAGCAGCCACCTGGACGAGATCCCCTGCATCTGGGGAGCGGACTTCGTGGTCGTGGCCAGATTCCGCGCGGCGGCCGTGTCAAGGCTCGTCCGCGCGTCATCCGGGGAGTTGCCGAGTGCGGTGTCCTGGCCCGCATCAACCGACATGGTGCCTGTCCTTCCCGTATGGGGGTGATACGGGAGCATTCTTTCCGTGACGCTGCGTGCTGCCTATTGCCGTATCGAGTGAGAATACTTTGGGTGCGGGTGGGGGAGAGGCATGGAAAACGCCTGCACGGCTGTCCTGGGAGGCAGCCGTGCGCGGGGGTGGTGAAAGGCGCAGCAGGGGGCGCGGAGGGCGGGCGCACGCGACCGGCGCGCGCTCCGGTACCCGGGGAGGGGGTTACAGGGCCTCGACGACCGAGGAGCGGTCCGGCCCCGTGGCGCTCTGCGGCGGGATGGCCAGCGGTACGGCCGCGTAGCTCGCGGCGGCCAGCGCGGTGCGCCGCTCGCGCCGGAAGACGTACGCGGCGAAGAAGCCCGCGCCCAGCAGCGCGAGGAAGGACATCAGGGTGCCGATCCAGCTCGCCCCCAGCCACTCGCCGCCGACCCAGCCCAGGCCCACGCTGTAGGTGGCCCAGCAGACCCCGGCGAGCGCCGACCACGGCAGGAACTCGCGCGGCCGCCTGCGGGCCGTACCGGCGCCGAGGCTCACCACGCTGCGGCCGGCGGGCGCGAAGCGGGCGAGCACCACCAGGGCGCCGCCACCGCTGGCCAGCACCTGGCCGAGCCGGTCGTGCGCGGCCGTCAGCCGCCGCGAGGCGGCCATCCGGCGGGCGAACCACTCGCCGCCGCGGAAGGCGAGCCGGTAGGCGAGCAGGTCGCCGAGACAGGACGCGACGGCGGCGCAGGCCAGCAGCGCCACCACGTCGAGTATGTCGTCGCTGGGGCCGGACGATCCGGCGGTCGCCGCGCTGACCACCAGCACACCGCTGGGCAGCACCGGGACGAAGACGTCGAGCAGGACGGACAGTGCCACGAGCAGGTAGATCCACGGCCACTCGAAAAGAGAGCCCAGGCCTTGCAGCACCGCGCCTCCTCGTCCTTGCCGGTTCTACATGTCGCTTCCGAGTCCTGTCAGGTCCTGCAATGACGAATCGAACCTGACCATGCGCACAGGTCAGGGCCGTGTGAACGCTCAGTGCCGGTCGTGCGTCGATGGCAGCGGATCTTCATCAGCCGTCAGCCGTACAGCGTACGCCAGCATCGCCCGGCGGTACCGGTCAGGGTGAGTGACGTACGAGACAATCACGGCCTTGTCACGACAGGAATACCTCCTGAACCAGCCTGCACGGCCCCGCCGATACCGCATCGTTACGGCCACCGCTGCGGGGATGCCAGGGCTGTGCCCGCTATATGCCCAGGTCCGCGGTCCCGTACACTGGTGGGCAGCAGAAGGGGAGTAGCTCTTCGCCGGACCGTCGACATACTGCCGGGTTCGTGCACGGCGCCGGAAGGCGCCGCAGCGGGCCGGGCCGGCGCCCGGAGCGGTGGAACATCGTGACACCGCCAGCGAGACCTTCGGCCGCAGTGTCCTGATGCTGCCGTGCCGAAGCGACCCCTTTCCCGGTCTCTCTCGGCAGGGCGCCCCTACCGATCGAGGAATCCGACCCGTGCTCAGCCTGACCGTCGTCGCCGTCGTTTTCGGCGTGATCTTCCTGGCCGAACTCCCCGACAAGACCGCCCTCGCGAGTCTCATGCTCGGCACCCGCTACCGGGCGTCGTACGTCTTCGCGGGCGTGGCCGCGGCCTTCCTGGTCCACGTCGCGCTCGCCATCGCCGCCGGCAGCCTGCTCACCCTGCTCCCGCACCGCCTGCTCCAGGCGATCGTCGGCGTCCTCTTCCTGGGCGGCGCGGTGATGCTGCTGCGCTCCAAGCCCGAGGACGAGGAGAACGTCAAGGCGCCCGCCGACCAGAGCTTCTGGAAGGTCGCCGGTGCGGGCTTCATGCTGATCCTGGTGGCCGAGTTCGGCGACCTGACGCAGATCATGACGGCCAACCTCGCCGCCCGCTACGACAACCCGCTCTCCGTCGGCATCGGCGCCGTACTGGGGCTGTGGGCGGTCGGCGCGCTCGGCATCTTCGGCGGGCGGATGCTCATGAAGAAGGTGCCGCTCGCGCTCATCACGAAGATCGCCGCGGCCGCGATGGCCGTGCTCGCGGTCTTCAGCCTCTACGAGGCGATCGCCGGCTGACCCTCAGGCCACGGTCACCGTGAGCAGACCCTCCGGGCCCGCGGTGACCGTCACGTCCAGCAGCGTGGCCGCGAGCGCGTCCGGCCCGTACGCCGCCGCGCGCGGGCCGACGCCCACGACCGGCATCCCCGCCGCCCGGGCCGCCGCGACACCGACCTCGGCGTCCTCGAAGACCAGGCACTCGGCGGGCGCGAAACCCAGTTCGGCGGCGCCCTTGAGGAAGCCCTCCGGATCCGGCTTGCTCGCCCCCACCCGCTCCGCGGTCACCGTCACCGGCGGCAGCGGCAGCGCGGCCGCCGCCATCCGGGCCCGCGCCAGCCCGTCGCTCGCGGAGGTCACCAGCGCGTGCGGGCGCCCCGCCAGGGCGGCGAGAAAGGCCGGGGCGCCCGGGACCGGGACGACCCCGTCGAGATCCGCGGTCTCCTCGGCGAGCATCACCGCGTTCTCCGCGTAGTTCTCCTCCATCGGGCGGTCCGGGAGCAGTGCGGCCATCGTCGCGTGGCCCTGCCGCCCGTGCACGACCGCCAGCACCGCGGCGGGCTCCAGCCCGTGCCGGTGCGCGAAGCGCGTCCAGCAGCGCTCCACCACCGCGCCGGAGTCGACCAGGGTCCCGTCCATGTCGAGGAGCAGGGCGCGGACGGTGAAGACGGACGGCATGGGACTCCCTCGGCACGGTGCACTCAGTGGTTCCGCCCGCCGGTCAGGGGAAGCGGGCGGAACCACTTTGTTTCCTCACGATACAAACGGATGCCCGGTACGACAAGCGCGCTGCTCAGCGGTCGGCGACGTACTGGAGCAGGCCCCAGGTGAAATGCGCGACCAGCCGCTCGCCCGTCTCCGGCGCCGTCAGCGCGAGCCGGGCGCGGCTCGGCGCGTCCGGCGGCAGCGGCGCCGTCGGCGGGAACGCGCGCACCACGTCCTCCACGACACACGACCACGGCGCGAGGTCCGCCGTCCGGCCCAACTCCGGACGAGCCGCCTCCGGCGCGCGGACCAGCCACTCGTTCCACACCGCCCCGCCCGGCGCGCACAACACCTCGAAACGGAGATCCGGCCACAACGGCAACCGCCACTGCAGGGCCCTGCACACCAGGTCCCCCACCCGCCGCTCGACCTCCCGCTCCGGCGCCCCCAGCACCGTCGTGTACCGCCGCACACCCCCGGGATACGTCCGCGAACGCAGCCGCGCCTGCCAGCCGTTGTGCGCCGCCCGCAGCTCGGCGTGCGAGGCGCCGAGCGCCCGGAGGGCGTCATCCACCAACTCCGGCCGGTGATCGGCCATGCGGCGCAGCAGCATGAGCTGGAACTCTTCCACTCCGTAGCGCGCCATCCGCCCGAGCCTAGCCGCTCCCGCGGGGGGCTTCCCCGCCGCGACGGCACCCACGCCCCGGGGGGGGCTTGCGGCTTGCCCGCCGCCGGGGGCGCTTCGGGCGGTGCCCGCCCGGGGTGGGCTTGCGGCTGGCCCGCCGCCGTGGTGCCCGCGCCTGGCGGCGCGGGGTGTTCCCACCCCCACCACCCGTGCGGGATGGATGTCGGCTGACGGCCTTCTCGTGGGGGTGCGCCGCCGTCGGGGGCGCACCGCACTCCCCAAACCACATTCACCCCCACCGGCAGGCAGCCGCCACACCGGCCCGGGAGGGGGACGATCCGGGGGTGCCCCCGCAGGAATGCGCACCCCACCGCCCCACGAACACGTCATGACGTCAGACGCGCATTCCGAGGAGGTACCCCCGGAGTGGCACCCGACCCCACCCCCGCACAGGACGCGCGATGCCCCGCCGGATGACCCCAGGGGCGCGAGGAACTGCGCGAGCAACCACCCACCGGCGGAACAGCGAACCGGCCACCGCAAGTGGCACCCCCAGGGGCGCGGGGAACGGCGCGAGCAGCCCCCACCGGGCGGAACGGCGAACCGCCCACCGCAAGCCGCACCCCCCATGGGCGCGGGGAACGGCGCGACCAGCCCTCACCGGCAGAACGGCGAACTCCCACCGCAAGTGGCACCCCCTCAGGGGCGCGGGGAACGGCGCGCTCAGCCCCCACCGGGGGAAAGGCGGACCGCCCGCCGCAAGCGGCACCCCCGAGGGGGCGCGGGGAACGGCGCGAGCAGCCCCCACCGGGCGAACGGCGGACCGCCCACTGCAAGGGGCGGCGGCCGAAGGGGCGCGGGGAGGCTCACCGGCGAAGAGGCCGCGGGCACCGCATTGGTGTTCAGCGGTGGTGGCCGCCGGAGGACGTCGCGGCGAGGAGGGCCGCGCGGGTGGCGGGGCCGTAGACGCCGGCGGGGTCGCCCCGGACGCCGTACCAGATCTGGAAGGTGGCCACGGCCCGCTGCGTGGCCTGGTCGTACGTGCCGTTCACGGGCCCGGCGTAGACCCAGACCTGGGTGAGCCGGCGCTGGAGGTCGCGGACCTCCGGCCCGCTCGCGCCGAGCTGGAGCGTGTCGCCGTCGGACGGCGCGGTGGTCGGCGGCGTGCTCTGCGGCGGTGTCGTGGGCGCGGTCGCCGTCGCGGTGGGCGGCGCGCTCGTGACGGCGGCGGCGGGGGCCGTCGTGGTGGGGGTCGCGGACGCCTTGGGGGTGATCCTGGGGGAGGGTGAGGTCGTCGCCCGCATGGGCGGGTGGTGGGTGACGGCGACGGGCTCGGTGACGGCGCCGGGCGCCGCGCCCGGCGGCAGCGTGACGTCGGGCGTCGCGGCGGACGGCTCGGGCAGCGCCTTCGCCCCGCCGCTCTCCTCGCCCGTGACGGAGCCGGTGACGGCGACCGCTCCGGCGGCGAGCGCGGACGCGGCGACGGCGGCCGCGGCCACGACGATGCCGCGCCGCCTGCGCCGGTGCCGTCCGTGCGCCGCGCCGGCGGCCGGTTCGTGGGCGTCCTGCGGGGCGGGGGAGGCGTGGTCGGCCGGGTATTCCTCGGCGGCTTCCATCTCGGCGTAGGCCGTGGGGAAGAGGCCGAGGTCGGTGGTGGCGGGCCCGCCGTCCGGGTCGACGTCGATGAGCGGGCGCGCGGTCGTACCGGCGGCGGCGCCGTCGTCGTCGGAAGGGCCGACGTAGGGGCGTACCCGGAGCGGGTGGAAGCCCTCGGTCACGGCGAGCGCGGCGGCGCGCTCCGCGGACCGCTCGGCGGCCCGCCCCGCGCCGTACCCGCCGCCCGCGGAGACGACCGTGCCCTCGATGACCTGGCCGCCTCCACCACCAGGCCCCCTCGTCACCCCGGTCACACCGTCATCCACGGGCTCGTACGAACCGGCTGCTCGGTGCGGCTGCTGCGGCGCCACTGGTTCCCCTCCTGCCGTCGTTCGCGCGTTCGCAAAGACGTGTCAGTGATTATGCCGACACACCGTGCCGCCGCGCAGCCGGTCCCTCCCCGGTGGCGCACTCCCGCAGGCCATAGCCGTACGAATGGTGTGAATATGGGAGTCCGACCGTCGGGGGGCGACGCGAGGAGCCGTTGATGGCGCAGGACACCAGCACCGCGGCGGCCGCGCCGGGGGAAGGGCAGGACCGGCGGCAGGTGCGGATCGCCATCGGTGCCCTCGCCCTCGGGCTGCTGCTGGCCGCCCTCGACCAGACGATCGTGTCGACCGCGCTGCCGACCATCGTCAGCGAGCTGGGCGGCATCGACCACCTGTCCTGGGTCGTGACCGCGTACCTGCTCGCCTCGACCGCCGCGACCCCGCTGTGGGGCAAGCTCGGCGACATGTACGGCCGGAAGCGGCTCTTCCAGACCGTCATCGTGATCTTCCTGATCGGTTCCGCGCTGTGCGGCGTCGCGCAGAGCATGGGCGAGCTGATCGCCTTCCGGGCGCTCCAGGGGCTGGGCGGCGGCGGACTGATCGCGCTGTCCATGGCGATCGTCGGCGACATCGTGCCGCCCCGCGACCGCGGCCGCTACCAGGGCGTCTTCGGCGGGGTCTTCGGCGCGGCGAGCGTGCTGGGGCCGCTGCTGGGCGGGGTGTTCACCGAGCAGCTGTCGTGGCGCTGGGTCTTCTACGTCAACCTGCCCATCGGTGTCGTCGCGCTCGCCGTCATCGCGGCCGTACTGCACATCCCCGCCCGCCGTACCACGCACCGCATCGACTACCTGGGCATGACGACGGTCGCCGCGGCGGCGACGTGCCTGGTGCTGGTCACCTCACTGGGCGGCACCACGCTCGCCTGGGGGTCGCCGTCGATCATCGCGCTGGCCGCGGCCGGGGTGCTGCTGGTCGCCGTGTTCGTCGCCGTCGAGCGGCGGGCGCAGGAGCCGGTGCTGCCGCCGCGGCTGTTCGGGGTGCGGACGTTCGTGGTGTGCTCGGTGATCTCGTTCATCATCGGCTTCGCCATGTTCGGCGCGATGACGTACCTGCCGACCTTCCTCCAGGTCGTGCACGGCTACTCGCCGACGCTGTCGGGTGTGCACATGATCCCGATGGTCGTCGGGCTGCTGCTGGCGTCCACCGGCTCCGGGCAGATCGTCAGCCGCACCGGCCGCTACAAGATCTTCCCGATCCTCGGCACCGCCGTCACCGCGATCGGGCTGCTGCTCCTGCACACCCTCGACGAGCACACCGTCACCTGGGTGATGAGCCTGTACTTCTTCGTCTTCGGTCTGGGCCTGGGCATGGTCATGCAGGTGCTGGTGCTCGCCGTGCAGAACGCCGTGGGCTACGAGGACCTCGGTTCCGCCACCTCCGGCGCGACCTTCTTCCGCTCCATCGGGGCCTCCTTCGGCGTGTCCGTCTTCGGCACCGTCTTCACCAACCAGCTCTCCGACAAGCTCACCGACGCCCTGCGGGGCCTGCCCGTACCGCCCGGCTTCGACCCCGCCCGCCTGCAGGCGGACCCGAACGCCATCGGCGGTCTTCCCGCGAGCGTCAAGGGGCCGGTCCTGCACGCGTACTCGCAGGCCATCACGACCGTCTTCCTGTGGGCCGTCCCGGTCGCCGCGCTCGGCTTCGTCATGGCCTGGATGCTCAGGGAGCAGCCGCTGCGCGGCAGCGTCACCGTGCCCGACGGCGGCGAGACGGTCGGCGTCAACCCCGTCGAACGCTCCTCCCTCGACGAGATCGCCCGCTGCCTGTCCCTGCTCGGCAGCCGGGACGCGCGACGCGGCCTCTACGAGCGCATCACCCGGCTGGCGGGCGCCGACATCCACCCCGCCACCAGTTGGCTGCTGCTGCGGATCGCGCACCACGGCAGCGCCGACCCCGTCGAACTCGCCCGCCGCACCACCGTCCCCGCCGAGCTCATCGAGACCGCCGCGGTCGAGGCGGAGGCCGGCGGCTACGCCGTACGGGCCGGCAACCCGCTCGTCCTCACCGCCTCCGGCACCGCCCTCAGCGAGCAGCTCGCCGAGGCCCGCCGCTCCGTCCTCGCCGGACTGCTCGGCGACTGGGACCCCGCCGGGCACGCCGAACTGGCCGCGCTCGTCCGCAAGCTGAGCGCCGAGCTGTGCGGCGGCGACACCGACCAGCCGGAACGGCGGCCCGCCGTCCGTAGCGGCTCCTACCGCGCGGGCGCGTAACCGCCTTCTCGGAGGGGGCGGTTGGGGGCGGCCGGGGTTTGCGCAGCGAAATGGCGGCAAGCCGAACGTCTGAGGCCCACATCGGGACAGACGGGAGCAGACCATGTCCACAGGATCGATCATCGCCCTCGTGGTGGCGGTCGTCGTCATAGCGGCGGCGGTCGCGGTCATCCTCCGCCGGGGCGGCGGCGCGGGGCCCGGCGTGAAGCGTCGCTTCGGCCCCGAGTACGAGCGGACGCTGGCCCTCCACGACGGCGACGCGCGCGCCGCGCGCCGCGAGCTGGCCGGGCGCGTCAAGCGCTACGGCGACATGGAACGGATGCCGCTCGGCGAGGACGCGCGGCAGCGGTACGCGACGCGCTGGACCGCGGTCCAGGGGCGGTTCGTCGACGACCCGGGCGCCGCGCTCGCCGAGGCGGAAGAGGCCCTCGGGGAACTCGCGGTCGAACGCGGCTACCCGGCCGCGGACTCGCCCGAGCACATCGACGCGCTCTCCGTCCACCACCCCCACCACGTCCAGGGCTACCGCGACGTGCACACCGCCGTGACCGACGCCTCCCTCGACACCGAGGGGCGGCGCAAGGCCCTCGTCGCCGCGCGGGGCCTGTTCGAGCAGCTGCTGGACGCGGCCGCCTCGCCGAGGACGGCGAAGTCCGCGCGGCCGGCGGAGCCCGTGGAGTACGCGGACGGCGAGCAGACCGCGGAACCCGCCGCGAGCGAGGACCCGGACGGCTCGGCCAAGGCGCCCCTGGGCAAGCGATTCTCCGCGCTGACCGCGCGGGGACGGACGACGACGGGAGCTTCGCGATGAGTGACACGCAGCAGACGGAAACGCCCCTGAAGAACGACCGGGCGGGAACGCCCCCGGCATCCCCGCCGGCCCCCGGACCCCTGCCCGCCTCGGAACGGGCCGGGCGTGACGCCGCTGGGCGCGATGCGGCTGGGCGCGATGCCGCTGGGCGTGACGCGGCTGGGCGTGACGGTGCCGGGCGTATGGACGCCGGGCGTATGGACGCGGGCCGTGACGCGGCCGGGCGTGACAGTGCCGGGCGTATGGACGCCGGGCGTGACGCGGCCGGGCGTGACGGTGCCGGGCGTATGGACGCCGGGCGTGACGCGGCCGGGCGTGACGGTGCCGGGCGTATGGACGCCGGGCGTGACGCCGCAGGCCGTGACAGCGCCGGGCGTACGGACGCCGGGCGTGACGCCGCAGGCCGTGACAGCGCCGGGCGTACGGACCTGGGCCGCGACGGTGCCGGGCGCGGTGAGGTGCCCGTCTCCGGCGACACCTCCGCAGCCGAGCGCGCGGGCCGTGCCGAGCGGAGCGGTCGGGTCGAGCACGCCGCCGGTCACGCCGCCGGGCGTGTGAACGGGAACGGCCTGGACCAGCGGATGGAGCACGCGGTGGTCGGCTTCGTCGACGAGCCGCGGCGGGCCGTGGAGGAGGCCGAAGCGGTGTTGCGCGAGGCGCTGGAGCAGGCCGAGCGCGCGGTGTCCGGTGCGCGGGCCGCGGTGGCGCAGGGCGGCTCCGACACGGAAGCGCTGCGCGTGGCCATGCAGCGGTACCGCGCGTTGACCTCGCACCTTCTCGCGCTGCCCACGCCCTGAGTTCGCGCGCAAAACCTGTGGGGCCTGCTCTGCTTGCCCCTCGCCCCGGCGGGCGTGTGCCCGTGCCGGGGCGTTGCGCTGCACGGGCCCGTTTTGCGCTGCGGGGGTGTCTGTTGCGCTCGTGCGCGCGATCTTCAGCCGGTGGCGGGTTGCTCGCGCCGTTCCCCGCGCCCCTCGGGGGGTGCCACTTGCGACGGGCGGTTCGCCGTTCCGCCGGTGGGGGCTGAGCGCGCCGTTCCTCGCGCCCCTGAGGGGGTGCCGCTTGCGGTGGGCGGTTCGCCGTTCTGCCGGTGGTGGGTTGCTCGCGCAGTTCCTCGCGCCCCTGGGTTGCCCGGCGGGGCATCGCGCGTCCTGTGCGGGGGTGGGGTCGGGTGCCACTCCGGGGGTACCTCCTCGGAATGCGCGTCTGACCTCCCCCGTGTCCGGTGAGGGAGTGGGTGCGCATTCCTGCGGGGGCACCCCCGGATCGTCCCCCTCCCGGGCCGGTGTGGCGGCTGCCTGCCGGTGGGGGTGAAGTCTCTGCGGGGACTGCGGTTCGCCCCCGACGGCGGCGCACCCCCACGAGAAGGCCGTCAGCCGACGTCGTATCTGCACGGGTGGTGGGGGTGGGAACACCCCGCGCCGCCAGGCGCGGGCACCAACCGCGGCGGGGCAGCCGCGAGCTCACCCCGGGTGGGCACCGTCCGAGCGCGGCGCCGCCAGGCGCGGGTACCCCGCGGCGGGTCAGCCGCCCACGCACCGTCCGAGCGCGGCGCCGCCAGGCGCGGGTACCCCGCGGCGGGTCAGCCGCCCACGCACCGCCCGAGCGCGGCGCCGCCAGGCGCGGGTACCCCCGCGGCGGGTCAGCCGCCCACGCACCGTCCGAGCGCGGCGCCGTCAGGCGCGGGTACCCCGCGGCGGGTCAGCCGCCCACGCACCGCCCGGGCGCGGCGCCGTCAGGCGCGGGTACCCCCGCGGCGGGTCAGCCGCCCACGCACCGCCCGGGCGCGGCGCCGTCAGGCGCGGGCACCCCCGCGGCGGGTCAGCCGCCAACGTACGGGCAAGCGGGCACCGTCCGGGCGCGGCGCCGTCAGGCGCGGGGGCCACCGTGCGGGGGGAGGTGGGCTCTTACCGCGCCGGAGGCGTGAACGTGGGGGTGGGGGAGAAGACGGCGCGGCGGGTGGCGCGGCGGAGGGCGGCGAGGACGGGGGGTCCGAGGGTGAAGGTGAGGGCCGCGGTGAGGGCGGCGCGGGGGAGGTCCCAGCCCAGAGACGTGGTGAGGCAGTACGTGGTGAACCTTGCGAGGTTCGCGGCGAGCGAGATGTGCGGGGAGTAGCTGATGTCGGAGGCGAGGCCGCCGATGTAGGGCCAGCCCTGGAGGTTCATCACCGTGCCGTAGGCGACCGCGGCCACCGCCCCGTACACCGCGAGCATCGCGAGTTCGCGGCGGCCGCGCAGGGAGGGCCGGGGCAGGAGCCCGGCGCCCGTCGTGACCCATCCCATCGCGAGCATCTGGAAGGGGAGCCAGGGGCCCACGCCCCCGGTGAGCAGTGCGGAGGCGAACATGGTGAGGGAGCCGAGGGTGAAGCCGAAGCCGGGGCCGAGGACCCGGCCGGACAGCACCATGAGGAAGAACATCGGCTCGATGCCTGCCGTGCCTGCGCCGAGGGGGCGCAGGGCCGCTCCGGCGGCGGCGAGCATGCCGAGCATCGCGACGGCCTTGGGGTCCATGCCGTTGTCGGCGATGGTGGCGATGACGACGGCGACGAGCAGCGGCAGCAGCGCGGCGAAGAGCCAGGGCGCGTCGGCGCTGTGTGCGGCCACGGCGGATCCGTGTGCGGCGAGCAGTGGCCAGCAGAAGGCGGCGACGCCGACGAGGGAGACGAGGCCGAGGACGACGACGGCCCGGGGGCCGAGCCGTACGGGGTCGGTGCGGTTCACGGGGTGGCCTCCAGGGCCCGGGCGACCTGGGTGACCGTCAGCCAGGGGGAGGGGGCGAGGATCTTCGCGATCTGCGGGGCGAAGGCGGGGGAGGACAGGACGACGTCGGGGGTGGGGCCGTCGGCGACGGGTTCGCCGTCGGCGAGGATCACGACGCGGTCGGCGAGGTCGGCGGCGAGTTCCACGTCGTGCGTGGCGAGGACGATCGCGTGGCCTTCGGCGGCGAGGGCCCGCAGGTGGGCGACCAGGCGGGCCTTGGCCGCGTAGTCGAGGCCGCGGGTGGGTTCGTCGAGGAGCAGCACCGGCGGGTTCGCGGCGAGGACGACGGCGAGTGCGAGGGAGAGCCGCTGGCCCTCGGAGAGGTCGCGGGGGTGGGTGTCGTCGGGTATGCCGGGCAGCAGGTCCGTGACGAGCGCGCGGCAGGTGCCGGGCGGTGCGGCGGCGTCCCGGTCGGCGGCGGCGCATTCGGCGGCGACGGTGTCGGCGTAGAGGAGGTCGCGCGGCTCCTGGGGGACGAGTCCGACGCGGCGCAGCAGCTGCGCGGGGCGCGTGCGGTGGGGTACGGCGCCGCCCACGGTCACCGAACCGGCGGCGGGGGTGTGCAGGCCGACGAGCGTGGACAGGAGCGTGGACTTCCCGGCGCCGTTGCGGCCCATGAGGGCGACGGTCTCGCTGGCCCGCACGGTGAGGTCGACCCCGCGCAGCGCCTCCACCCGCCCGCGCCGTACGGCCAGCCGTTCGGCGCGTACGAGCACGTCGGTGGCGGGTGCGGCCGGGCCTGCGCCGGGCGTGCCGGGTGAGCGGCGCCAGGGGAGCTTGCGGGGGCGCCGCGCCGCCGCCTCGGGGGGAGGAGGAGCGTCCTCGGTCCGGGGCGCGGTGGCGGCGGGGAGCGGGGCGGTGGCGCCGGGGGTCAGGCCCTCCAGGCGGGAGCGGAGCGGGGCCGCGGCGCGGCGGGCGTCGCGGACGGACAGGGGCAGGGGTGACCAGCCGGCGAGGCGGCCGAGGGCCACGACCGGGGGGTGCACGGGGGAGACGGCCATCATGGCGGCGGGGTCGCCGACCTGCGGCGGGGCGCCGGGCGCGGGCAGGAGGACCACCTGGTCGGCGTACTGGACGACGCGCTCCAGCCGGTGCTCGGCCAGCAGCACCGTCGTGCCGAGGTCGTGCACGAGCCGCTGGAGCACCCCGAGTACCTCCTCGGCGGCGCCCGGGTCGAGCGCGGACGTCGGCTCGTCCAGCACCAGCACCTTCGGGTGGACGGTCAGCACCGAGCCGATCGCCACGCGCTGCTGCTGGCCGCCGGACAGCGTCGCGATCGGGCGGTCGCGCAGCTCGGCCAGGCCCAGCAGGTCGAGGGTCTCCTCGACGCGCCGCCGCATCGTCTCCGGCGGCACCCCCAGCGACTCCATGCCGTAGGCGAGTTCGTCCTCGACGGTGTCCGTCACGAAATGGGACAGCGGGTCCTGCCCCACCGTGCCGACGACGTCGGCGAGTTCGCGCGGCCGGTGGGTACGGGTGTCGCGGCCGGCGACGCTCACGCGGCCGCTCAGGTGGCCGCCGGTGAAGTGCGGCACCAGGCCGCTCACCGCGCCCAGCAGCGTCGACTTGCCGACCCCGGACGGCCCGACGACCAGGCACATCTCGCCCTCGGGCACGTCGAGGTCGACCCCGCTCAGGACGGCCCCCGCGTCCTCGGCGTAGCGGAAGGACACCTGCTCGAAGCGGATCACCGTGTCTCTCCTTCCGGGCGCCGCGCGTTTCCCGGGGCCGCCGTGACGGCCGGGACCAGGCCGAGCAGGACGCACGCCGCGGGCCACAGCGGCAGCGCCGGGGCGGTCAGCGGTACCGCGGGCGGGTCCAGCGCGTCGGGCGCGTAGGTGGCCGCGGCGATCATCGCGGCCGCGACCGCCGCGCCCGAGCCCGCCACGAGCCATGCGCGGGCGCCCCACGCGTCGGGACGGTAGCGGGTGCGCGGCGTGCGGCGGCCGCCCAGGTGCAGGCCCGCCATCGCCGCCGCGAGGCCCGCCAGGAGCACGGGCAGCCCGTAGTCCGCGCCGCTGCCGCTCGCCGCGAGCAGCCCGTACGTCCCCGCGCACACGCCCAGCAGGCCGCCGACGGTGAGCGCGGCGGTGGCCCGGCGCACGGTGGGCGGGACGTCGGCCGTACGCCCGTAGCCGCGCGCGTCCATCGCGGCGGCCAGGGCGACGGACCGCTCCAGCGCGCCCTCCAGCACCGGCAGGCCGACCTGGAGCAGGGCCCGCACCCCGCGGTCGTCGCGGCCGCGCAGCCGGCGGGCGGCGCGCAGCCGCGCCACGTCCGCGACCAGGTGGGGGGCGAAGGTCATCGCCACGACCACCGCGACGCCCGCCTCGTACAGCGCGCCCGGCAGCGACTTGAGCAGCCGGGCGGGGTTCGCGAGGGAGTTGGCGGCGCCGAGGCAGACCAGGAGCGTCGCGAGCTTCAGGCCGTCGCGCAGCGCGAAGACCACCGCCTCGGCGGTGACCCGCCCGCCCAGCCGCACGCCCTGCGCCCAGCCCGGCAGCGGGACCTCGGGGAGCGTGACGAGGGTGTGCGTGCCCGGGATCGGCGAGCCGAGGACAACCGCGAAGACGACGCGGATCGCGACGACGAGCAGGCCGAGGCGGAGAAACGTGGCGTAGGAGCGGGACCAGGGGGCGGTGTCGGTGCGGGCGGCGGCGACCACGTAGGCGGTCACGGCCGCGACCAGGGCGAGGAGCAGCACGTTCGTCGTGCGGCTGGCCGCGGTGGCCAGGCCGAGGGCCCAGATCCACCACGCTCCGGCATGCAGGGCTGTCCGCCGGCCGGTGGCGGCCGCCCCGCGGGGCGCCGCGGGCCGCTGGGGCGGGATCGTCCCGCCGGTGGCGGCCGGGCGTGCGGTTCCTCGCGCCCGGGGGGGAGCACCGCCCGGCGTGTCTGGCGGGTTCGTCATCGGCGGCGGCGGAACTGCCAGGCGGCCGCGAGGGCCAGGACGGCGACGGCGGCGGTGCCCGCGAGGAGGCCGAGGGAGGGGCCGGAGTGGTGGGCGGCGGGGGCGGAGGCCGTGGAGCCGACCTCGTCGCCGCACCCGGCGGCGGGGTAGCCGGTGATGGCGCACAGGACGCCGGCGGAGTTGTAGCGCAGCGGCTTGGCCACGGAGGCGAGGGCGTCGGCGGAGGAGGCCGCCGTGGGGACCTGTGCGCAGGCGGTGCGGGCGGGCGGGGGCGTGGCGTGGCCGGCGGCGTCCGCGCTGGTGCCGGGGTCGATGACCAGGGCGATCCGCTTGCGGCCCGCGGCCGCGGGGGTGTGCGCGCAGATCGCCGCGAAGTCCGCGGTGCCGCGCGGCTGGACGGCCTTGGCGGCGGCGTCCTTGCTCACGGCGAAGCGCCAGCCCTCCACGCTGCCGTCGGCGGGCACGTGCATGGCCGGGCCCGTCTGCGCGTACGTCCAGCTCGTGCCCGAGCGCAGCCAGTAGGACCAGTAGCGGTAGCCGGCGGCGTGTGCGGGCGGGGCGAGGGCGAGCAGCAGCAGCGCCGCGGCCAGGGCAGCGGCGGGGAGCGCGGCCCGGCGGCGGGCCGGCCCTGCGGGGGAGGCGGTCCGGCGGGGCATCACGCCTGCCGTCGCTTGCGGCCGCTGAGGAGGATGCCGAAGCCCGCGCTCGCGACGAAGACGACGCCGACGACGATCCAGGTGGTGGTGCTGGACGACAGGCCGCCGTCGTCGTCCGCGTCGGCGTGCGTCTCGGCGCCGGTCGCGCGCTTGGTGGGGGCCGGGCCGAGGGCGATGAGCCGGGTGAGCGGGTCGTCCGCGCCACTGGCGCGGGGGGTCTGCGCGGCGCCCGCGGCGAGCACCAGCTGCGCGAGGGCGGCCGGGTTGCCCTTGGACCAGGAGGCGGAGTTGGCGGCGAGCCAGGTGTACGTGCGCTGGGCCTCGGTCAGGCGCCCGGACGCCGCGAGGGCGACGACGGCGTCGGCGGTGGTGCCGTAGTCCGGGACGGGCGCGGTGGCGCCGGGGGTGACGGCGGTGAGGTGGCCGCCGCCCTTGGCGAGCTGTGCGGACAGCCAGGCGCCGGCCGCGGCGGCGGTGCCGTGCGCGTCGAGCGAGGCGTAGGCGCCCGGGTTGGCGGTGCAGTCGGGGGCGGCCGCGGAGGGCGTGGCGGCGGGGGTGCCGTAGCCGATGAGGCCTGCGTCGGCGAGGCCGCGCAGGGCGTCGGCGGTGGCCTTGGCGTTGGGGGTGAGCTTGCCGTCCGTGCCGGGGTAGCCGAAGGAGCCGCGGTCGGCGGGCTTGGCGGAGCAGCCGAACTGGAAGCCGCGCAGCGCGTCGTAGGGCGTCCGGCCCTTGGCGTTGGGCTTGCGGGCGGCCTGCGGGCCGAGCCCGGCCATGACGACGGCGGTGGAGTCGGGGTCGGAGGGGCCGCCGGGGTTGTACGACCAGCCCCCGTCGGCGTTCTGCACGGAACCCAGCCAGGCCACGGCGCGCTTGACGGCGGGCGAGGAGCCGGCGCCGGTCTGCGTGAGGGCCTGGACGGCTATGCCGGTGGCGTTGGTGTCCTCGGTCTTCGGGTCGCAGGGCTTGCCCGTGTCGGCGCGGTAGGACGGCCAGCCGCCGTCCGCGCACTGCTGCGCGAGCAGCCACGCGGTGGCGCCGGCGGCGGCGGAGTAGCCGTTCCGGGACACGGCCATCTCCGCGTACGCCTGCCGCCACACCCCGTCGTACGTCGGGTCGCCCGCGCCGTAGAGGTCCGCGCGCGTGACGGTCGGGGTGCTCGGGGCCGCGGTCGGCGTGGTGTCCGCGAGCGCGGCGGGTGCGGCCAGGACCGTGAGGGCCGAGGCGGCGGTCACCAGCAGGGCGGCGCGGCGGCGCAGGGACATGGGGGTGGGCCTTTCCGGGACGGGGGATCCCTCACCCTAACGTGCGGCCGCCGGCCGGCCGTGGCGGGCTCCGGCGCCGTGGAGGGCGCCGGAGGTGTCAGGTGGCGGCGGAGCCGCGCTTGATCGCCTGGAGGAAGCGGGCCAGCGCGCCGGGCGTCGTGGACAGCACGACACCCGGTTCGTCGCTCTCCCGTATCAGCACCGCGCCACCCGCCGAGACGGCGACCTCCACACAATCGCCCGAATCGTTCGAGTACGTGGATTTCTGCCAGGTCGTGGTCTGCGCGGTCATCGGCTGCCTTCGGATGTCAGAGGTCTCGGGAGACGGCGAGGATGAAGTCCCGCGACTGGGACTCGTCGAGCGCGGTCGCGGCGAGACGCTGGTGGATGACGCGGTAGTTGGCCAGGTGCGGCGCGGCGTGCAGGAAGATCGGGCCGGGCGAGGAGTCCATCTGCACCGTGTCGAGGGCGGGCACGGCGCCGCACACGTACAGGTGCACGTGGCCGGAGCTGAAGTACGCGTGGGTGGAGAAGGGCACGACCCGGACGCTTATCCGGGGCAGGTGGCTCAGCTCCAGCAGGTGGTCGAGCTGTGCGCGGGCGATCTTGGGGCCGCCGTAGCCCATCCGGAGCGCCGCCTCGTGGACGACCGCCTCGTACGGCGCCGCGGAGTCGCGGTAGAGGATGCTGCTGCGCTCGAGCCGGTGGGCGATGCGCGCCTCCAGTTCGGCCTGCGGCAGCGGCAGGACGGTGTTGCTGAACATGGTGCGGGTGTAGTCCTCGGTCTGGAACACCCCGGGGATGTGGGTGATCTGGACGGTGCGCATCGCGGTGCCGTGGAATTCCAGCTCGGCGATGTCCAGCAGGGGGGCCGGCACGACCCCCCGGTACGCCTCCCACCAGCCCTTGCGGCCGATGCCGTTGGCCATCACGACGAGCGCGTCGATGAGGGCCTCGTCACCGCACTGGTAGAACGACGCGAGGCGCCGCAACCGCTCTTCGCTGACGCCGAGCCGACCGGCCTCGATGTGGCTGACCTTGGCCGGGTCGGTGCCGAGCAGACGGGCGGTGTCGCGGGCCGTGATTCCGGCTGCCTCGCGCATCTTCCGTAGCTCCGCACCGAGGCGCTCCTGACGGGCGGTTGCGGTGCTTCTGAGCGGCATGGTGTCCCTTCTTGACTCTGGTTCGAGTGTGCCGTTCCGCTCACGCCGGGTCCAGATCGTTTCTGGAAATTTCGGCGACAAGGTTGCAGAGGGGCAGTATTGCCCCAAATGGTTCGGCGGTCCAGGTGTGCCCGCCCAGTCAACTCCCTTTTGAGGCAAGGCTGTTGACAGGGTGCAGGGTTGCCGTGGTCTTTTCGCGCGACGCGGGCCCCGGCGGCCGCCGGACGGCTCCCGGGCGGCGGCGGAACATCAGCCGGACAGGCGTCGTTTCCGGCGGGCGGCCGGTTGACGCCCCTGTGGCGAAAGGGAGTTGGCGCCGCGGCGGCTCCGGCGCCCGCTGCCCCCCGGCAATTCGCCGCCGGTGGCCGAACCGCACGCCCGCCGCGGGCGGTACGCACACCCGCCGCGGCAGTGCGGCCGGGCGACCACCGGAAGCCGCCGGCGGCCGCCTCCCGGGGGCCCCGCGGACTACGCCGGCGCGCCCGCCGGACCCGTGCGTTCCGCACGGCCAGGAGGTGACAACGGTGACTTCTCCGCGTGCCCGCCGATATGGAAATCTCGTGTCCGTCACCGCCACAAGGGGGATCGATGGACAACCGCTACGAGGTTTTCTGCCTCGCGGACCGGCATTTCTACGAAAGCCTCGACCGGCTTCCCATGGCCGTGTCCGGCGATTCCGCTTCGGCATCCGGCGCGGTGGCCGGCGCGGTCTCGGGAGCGGAGCCGGTCCGGACGCCGGTCGCCGCCTTCGAGACCGCGCAGCGCGAGGTGCCGGCCGGCTGGCGCACCGTACGGGTCGGGGACTGGATGCACCTCGATCCGGGTGCCGGGGCCGGCGCCGAGGGCGCCGGGCGCCCCCTCCAGGGCTGGAAGATCCATGTCTCCGCCGCCCTCGGGAACGCCGACAAGGTGGCCGCCAAGGTGTGGGACCACTGCGTTCCGCGCGGCATTCCGTTTAAATTCGTGCCCAGCCCGCAGCTGCTGCACCTGCGCAACTCCAAATACGCCGGGCGCGACACCAGCGGAAAGTTCGTCACCATTTACCCGGACGGCGAGGAACAGCTGCGGGAGATCCTCGAAGAACTCGGCGAACTCCTCGACGGCGAACCCGGCCCGTACATCCTCACCGACCTGCGCTGGCGCGAGGGGCCGCTCTACGTGCGCTACGGGGCCTTCGCGAAGCGCTTCTGCGTCGGCGAGCACGGCACCCTGGTCTCCGCGATCGAGGACGGCGAGGGCCGGCTCGTCCCCGACAGCCGCGCGCCCGCCTTCCACGTACCCGAGTGGGTGACGCTGCCGGACTTCCTGCGGCCGCACCTGGAAGCGCGCAACGCCACGACGGTCGGCGAACTCCCCTACCGCATCGAGAAGGCGCTGCACTTCTCCAACGGCGGCGGCGTCTACACCGCGACCGACACCCGCACCGGCGAGAAGGTCGTCCTCAAGGAGGGCCGCCCGCACGCCGGACTCGCCTCGGACGGCGCCGACGCCGTGACCCGTCTGGAGCGCGAGCGCGACGTGCTGCGCGCGCTCGGCGGGACGGGTGTCGCGCCCGAGGTACGCGACTGGTTCACCCTCGGCGACCACCGCTTCCTGGTCATGGAGTTCCTCGAGGGCAAGCCGCTCAACAGCTACTTCGGGCACCGCCACCCGCTGCTCACGCCCGAGCCCGACCCGGAGGCCGTCGCCGGCTACACGCACTGGGCGCTGCGGATCCACGAGGGCGTCGAACGGGCCGTCGCCGCGGTCCACGCGCGCGGCCTCGTCGTCAACGACCTGCACATGTACAACGTCATGGTCGGCCCGGACGACGAGTCCGTCCGCCTCCTCGACTTCGAGGCCGCCACCGACGCCGGCGACGGGCGCGGCCAGTCCGTCGCCCACCCCGGCTTCATGGCGCCCCCCGACCGCCGCGGCTTCGCCGTCGACCACTACGCCCTGGCGTGCCTGCGCCTCGCCCTCTTCCTCCCCGTCACCACGCTCCTGCCCATCGACCGCACCAAGGCCGCCCACCTCGCGGAGGTGATCGCCGGGCAGTTCCCGGTGCCCGCCGAATGGCTGGCGGAGGCCGTCCGGGAGATCACACGGGACGTGGGCACCGGCGAGGGCGTCCCCGCACCGGGCGGGACGGCGACGGCGGGGCCGTCCGCGCGGGAACGGGCCGGCGGGGAGCACGCGGCTGCTCCCGCGCAAGGGGCGGACGGCGCGTCCGGCTACCTGCCCGTCGACGTCGCGGACTGGCCGGCCGCCCGGGACGCCATGGGGCGCGCCGTCCTCGCCTCCGCGACACCGCAGCGCGACGACCGGCTCTTCCCCGGCGACATCGCGCAGTTCGGCGACGGCGGCGGCCTCGGCATCGCCCACGGCGCCGCCGGAGTCCTGCTCGCCTTCGCCGAAACCGGGCTGCCCCGCTACCCCGAGGGCGAACGGTGGCTGCTGGACCGCACCGCCCCACCCCCGAACGGCACACCGCTCGGCCTCTACGACGGCATCGCCGGGATCGCGTACGTCCTCGACCGGCTCGGCCACAGCGACCGCGCCCTCGACCTCGTCCGCACCCTGCTCGCCGAGAAGTGGCAGCACCTCGCCTCCGACCTCCACGGCGGCCTCGCGGGTCTCGGCCTCGTCCTCGACCACCTCGCCCGCAGCACCGGCGACGCCTCGCTGCACGACCGAGCCCTCGAAGCCGCCGGCATCGTCGCCGCCCGGCTCTCCGGCGGCACCCCGCGCGCCGGACTCATGCACGGGGCGACCGGCGCCGCGCTGCTCTTCGTCCGCCTCTTCGAGCGCACCGGCGCGCGCGGCCTGCTCGTGCACGCCGCCCGCGCGCTCTCCCTCGACCTCGACCGCTGCGTGCACACCGCCGCGGGCGGCCTCGACGTCGACGAGGGCTGGCGCACCATGCCCTACCTCGGCGACGGCAGCGCGGGTATCGGCATGGTCCTCGACGACCTGCTGCCGCTCGCCCGCCAGGCCGGGACCCTCACACCCGACGAGGCCGTCCGCTTCGAGCAGGCCCGCACCGACATCGTGCGCGCCGCCACCCTGCGGCTCTACGCCCAGCCCGGCCTCTTCTCCGGCCGGGCCGGGACACTCCTGCACCTCGCGCGCACCCGCACCCCCGTGCCCGCCGGCGCCCTCGCCGAGCAGGCCGGCGCGCTCGGCTGGTACGGCATGCCGTACGGCGGCGGGCTCGCCTTCCCCGGCAACCAGATGATGCGGCTCTCCATGGACCTGGGCACCGGCACCGCCGGCTGCCTGCTCGCCCTGGGCGCCGCGACCGGCGGCGCCGCCGCCGGGTTGCCCTTCCTCCCGCCCTTCACGGGCGGCTCCTGAACCGGGCCCGGCCGTTCGCGGCCGGGACCGCGCACCACCCATCCACGCACCACCTACCGAAGGGACACATCATGGCGCTCCTCGACCTGCAGAACATGGAGACCGAGAACCACACCAACGGCGGCGCCGCCAGCTCGCTGAGCCTGCTGAGCTGCGTCAGCTCCGTGAGCTTCCTCGTCTGCCTCTAGCCAGTGCGGCGGCGGCCCCGGGCGGCGGCCCCAACCGCCCCCGGGGCCGTCCCCGTCCCCGCACCCCCCGGGGGGCTGCCCCCGCCCGCACGCGGCACCGCTCCCGGCCCCCGGGGGGCAGTACGGCCACGGCGAGTGGCACCCCCTCAGGGGCGCGGGGAACTGCGCGAGCAAGCCCCGCCGGGGGGACGGCAGTACGGCCACGGCGAGTGGCACCCCCTCAGGGGCGCGGGAACTGCGCACCCAGCCCCCGCCGGGGGGATGGCAGTACGGCCACGGCGAGTGGCACCCCCTCAGGGGCGCGGGGAACTGCGCGAGCAAGCCCCGCCGGGGGGACGGCAGTACGGCCACGACAAGTGGCACCCCTTCGGGGGTGCGGGGAACGGCGCGCTCAGCCCCCGCCGGGGGGACGGCAGTACGGCAACGGCACGTGGCACCCCTTCGGGGACGCGGGGAACGGCGCGAGCAAGCCCCCGCCGGGGGACGGCAGAACGGCCACCGCACGTGGCACCCCTCAGGGGCGCGGGGAACGGCGCGCTCAGCCCCCACCGGGGGGACGGCAGTACGGCCACCGCACGTGGCACCCCTTCGGGGGCGCGGGGAACGGCGCGAGTAAGCCCCACCCGCAGCGAGACCGCGCAGCACACCGCGTCCGAAGGGAGAGGCCATGGGACTCATCGCGGCCGCCGCGCGGCGGGACGGGGCGCGGGTCACCGCGCTGGGGGCGCTGGGGGTCGTCTCCGCCGCGGGAGCGGTGGGGCTGCCCGCCGCGCTGGGCCACGCCCTGGACCTGCTGCTCCGCGGCGAGGCCGCGACCCGCTGGGTGGTGCTGTGCGCGGCGATCGTCGCCGCCCAGGCGGCCACCGCCGCGGCGGAGGACCTGCTCACGGGTGTGACGACGGCGCGGGCCACCGCGTTCCTGCGCCGCCGCGCGCTGCGGCACGTGCTCGCGGCCGGTCCGGGCGCCGCCGCCCGGCACGGCGAGGGCGACCTCGTCACGCGGCTGGTCGGGAACGCCGCCGACGCCGCCGGCACCCCCGCGGCGGCCGCCGCCCTCCCGGCGGCGCTGGCCGCGCCGATCGGCGGCATCGTGGCGCTGGCCCTCACGGACCTGTGGCTCGCCGTGGTCTTCCTCGCGGGCGCCCCGCTCCTGACGCTGCTGGTCCACCGTTTCGCCCGCGCGTCGGCAAACTGCATCACCGGCTACCAGGAGACGCAGGGCCGGATCGCGACGCTGCTGGTGGAGGCGCTCGGCGGGGCGCGCACCGTCGCCGCGGCCGGGACCGAGCGCCGCGAGGCGGACCGCGTGCTCGGGCCGCTGCCCGAACTGGGCGTGCACGGGCGGGCGATGTGGCGGGTGCAGGGCCGGGCGACGGCCCAGGCGATGGTGCTGGTGCCGCTGCTCCAGATCGCGGTGCTCGCGGTGGGCGGCGTCCGGTTGTCGCAGGGCGCGCTGAGCCCCGGCGACCTCCTCGCGGCGGGCCGCTACGTGCTGCTGGCGACCGGGATCGGGGTGGTCGTCGGCCAGTTGGGCGCGCTGGTGCGCGGCCGGGCCGCGGCGGCGCGGGTCGCCGGGGTGCTGGCGGAGCCCGTACCGGCGTACGGGGGGCGGGCGTTGCCGCCGGGGGGGCCGGGCACCCTGGAGTTGCGGGACGTGACCGCGCGCCGGGGCGGTGAGACGGTGCTGGACGGGCTGGATCTGACCGTGCCGGGCGGCAGCTGTGTCGCCGTGGTGGGCCGCTCGGGCGCGGGCAAGTCGGTGCTGGCGGAGATCGCGGGGCGGCTGGCGGACCCGGACGCCGGCACGGTACTGCTCGACGGCTGCCCGCTGCCGGATCTCGCGGAGCACGAGCTGCGTGACGCGGTCGGCTACGCCTTCGAACGGCCGGTGCTGTTCGGGGACACGATCGAGGACGCCGTCGCCTTCGGGCCGCGCCCCCTGCCACGCGAGCAGGTCGAGGAGGCCGCGCGTGCCGCGGAGGCGGACGGTTTCGTGAAGCTGCTCCCCGCCGGTTACGCGACCCCCCGCGCGCAGGCGCCCTTCTCCGGCGGGGAGTACCAGCGCCTGGGCCTGGCACGCGCGTTCGCCCACCCGGGGCGGCTGCTGATCCTGGACGACGCGACGTCCAGCCTCGACACGGTCACCGAACTGCGCGTCGCCCGCGCTCTCTTCCGCGACCGTCCCCGCCGCACGCGCCTGCTCACCACCCACCGCGCCACGACCGCGGCCCGCGCCGACCTCGTCGCGTGGCTGGAAGAGGGGCGCCTGCGCGCCCTGGCCCCGCACGCCGCCCTCTGGCCGGATCCCGACTACCGCACTCTCTTCGGAGCGTCCGATGCGTAGCGCTTCCCGCGCGGGGGAGGGGGGCGGCCCCCGGCCGCCCCGGCCCGGGCACCCGGTGCCCCACCCGGGTGAGGCGCCGCGCGGCTCCCCGGCCGGTGGTGACGGCGCCCCGTCCGCCCCGTCCGCCCCGTCCGCTCCCCCCGCCCCGTCCGGGCCGCACGCCGACGGCGGCCCGGAGGGGGCCCGGCGGGGCAGGGGCGCGCCCTCCCGAGGCGGCATGCGGCTGCGGGACGCCTTCCGGGGGCGGGGCGGGGTCGTCGCGGTGCTGCTGGGGTGGTCCGTGCTGGAGGCGGGGCAGACGTTCCTGCTCGGCTACGCCCTCGCCCGCGCGATGGACGACGGCTTCCTGCGCGGGCGCGAGGGCACCGGGCTGTGGTGGCTGGCGCTCGCGGCCGCGGGGGTGCCCGCGGGGGCGTACGGGACGGCGCGGGTCTTCGGGGCGGTCGCCGCGCTCGTCGAGCCGCTGCGGGACCGGCTCGTGCGGGCGGTCGTACGGCGCGGGCTGCGGGACGCGGTGCGGGCCGCCGCCGGGGGGCGGGCGGCGGACTCCGCGGTCGTCTCACGGCTCACGCACCAGGTGGAGATCGCGCGGGACGCGTTCGGCGGCATCGTCATGGTGCTGCGCTCCTTCGCCTTCACGGCGGCGGGCGCGCTGGCCGGGATGATCGCGCTGGCGCCCGTGCTGCTGCTGGTGGTGCTGCCGCCGCTGGTGGCGGGTGTCGGGCTGTTCGTGGCGGCGCTGCGCCCGCTGGCGCGGCGGCAGGACCGCTACCTCACGGCGGACGAGGCGGTCGCGGAGGAGTGCGGCGCGCTCGCCGCGGGGCTGCGGGACGTCACGGCGTGCGGGGCCCGCGAGGCGGTCGCCGGGCGTGCCGGGGAACGGATCGGGGCGGCGCTGGACGCCGCCCGGTCGCTGGCCCGTTTCGGGGTGGTGCGCGCCGTGGCGCTCGCGGTCGGCGGCCAGCTCCCGCTGGTGCTGCTGCTGCTGGCGGCGCCCTGGCTGCTGTCCTCGCACCGCCTGACACCGGGCGCGCTGCTCGGCGCGTTCGCCTATCTGACGCAGTCCCTCCAGCCCGCCCTGCAGAACCTCGTCCACACCCTGGGCGCGGCCGGCACCCGTCTGGGCGTCATCCTCACCCGCCTGTCCCCGCCGGCGGGCGGACCGGACGAGGCGGATGCCGTACCGGCCGGAACAGCGGCAGCGGGGTCCGCCCCGGCGGGCGGGGACGGGCGGGTGAGGATGACGCCGGAGCCGGGCGCAACGTCCGTGCCGCGCGGCCCCGCGGCCGCCCCGCCGCCCGGTGTCGCGGTGGAGCTGCGGGGGGTCGGTTTCGCGTACGGGCCGGGCGCCGCGCCGGTGCTGGACGGGGTGGACCTGGCCGTCGGGGAGGGGGAGCACCTGGCCGTCGTCGGGCCCAGCGGGGCGGGGAAGTCGACGTTCGCGGGGCTGGTGGCCGGGCTGCTGCGGCCCGGGGCGGGGGAGGTGCGGGTGCGCGGGGAGGTGGTCCTCGTGCCGCAGGAGGCGTACGTCTTCCGCGGGACGGTCGCGGAGAACGTCGGCTACCTGCTGCCGGGGCGGGCTCCCGAAGCAGCCGTCGTGGAGGCGGTCACGGCGGTGGGGGCGGGGGAGCTGGTCGCGGCGCTGGGCGGGCCGGGTGCCCGGGTCGATCCGGCCGCCCTGTCCGCGGGGGAGCGGCAACTGCTCGCGCTCGCCCGGACGTACGCCGCACCCGGCCGTGTGGTGCTGCTCGACGAGGCGACCTGCCACCTGGACCCGGACGCCGAGGCCCGCGCGGAGCGGGCGTTCGCGGCGCGGCCGGGGACGACGCTGCTCGTGGTCGCGCACCGCATCAGCTCCGCGCGGCGTGCCGCCCGTACGCTCGTGCTGGACGGCACGCACACCGCGTGCGCGCCGCACGCCGAGCTGCCGGCGCTGTCACCGCTCTACCGCGACCTCGCCGCCGCGTGGGCCCCTGACCCCGTTCCGGTGGCGGGAACGGGACCGTTCACACCCAGCCCGCGAAGCGGGAGATCCTGATCGCGTCCACCCGGTTGCGCGCCCCGGTCTTGCGGGTGATCGCCGCGAGGTAGTTGCGCACCGTGCCGTTGCACAGGTGCAGGCTGCGGGCGATCTCGGTGACGGACGCGCCTTCCGCGCTGAGCGACAGCACGCTCAGTTCGCGCGGTGTCAGCGGCATGTCCGCGGCCTGGAGGAACTCCACGGCCAGCGACTCGTCGACGAACCGTTTCCCCTCCGCGACCTGGCGTATGGCCGCCGGTAAGCGGTCCGCGGAGCGGTCCTTGTTGACGAAGCCGAGCGCGTCGGCGGCGTACGCGCGGCGCAGGTTGCCGGGCTTGCCGCTGCTGGTCAGCACGATGACCCCGCTGCACGCGCCGCCGCCGGCGGCGCCGTCCGCGGGCCTGGGCGCTCCGGTGGCGGGGGCCGCGTAGCGGTCGGTGTGCCGGCGCCAGCCGGGGCAGTCCGCGTCCACGACGCACACCTGGGAGCCCGGACATCGCCCCGGCTCACCCATCTGGCGCCATCCCACGTCGGTCACCTCGAAATCCGGCTCGTTGCCCAGCAGCGCTGCCAGCGCGGACCGCATCAGTTTGGTGTCATGGGCCACCAGAACGCGTATCAACTCGGCCTACCCTCGTCTCGGCGCACACCGGCTCCCGGGGCGGGAACCGGAGGAGAGCGGTCCATTCCTACCCCGGAGGCTTCCCCGGGAGGACCCACATTCACGTCATTCGGGCGCGGATGGGGGTGGATGAGGTGCTCGCGGGGGGCGCGCGCCGCCCGACGTTTTGCGCCACCCGTGTGGGTGACACCCGTGTGGGTGACAGCCATGGCCGGGACCCCGGCCGTGCCCGCCCGCGGGGGCTTCCGGGCGGTCCTCAGCCCGCCGGGACCAGCCGGCACACCGTCCGGATGTCCGCCTGCACCTGACGCACCGCCGCCCTGTCGGTCAGCCAGCTGACCAGGGCCGCGTGCCAGGTGTGCTCGACCACCCGGACGGCCGAGAGGCACTCCGCGCTCGGCTCACCGCCGAGCCGCATCGCGTCCAGGATGATCGCCCGGGTCAGCACCGACACGGTGTCGACCTCCTCGCGCACCGAGCGGTCGGCGAAGATGACGGCCCGCACCATCGCCTCCGCGAGCAGCGGCTCGCGCTGCAGCGCGCGGAAGGCCCTCAGCAGTGTCTCGGCCACCCGCTCGCCCGGTGTCGCGGCGGCCGGGGGGCGGTCCCGCAGCGTGCCGTGCAGGCGCCCCAGCTGGTCCTGCATGACCGCGACCAGCAGGTGGATCTTGGACGGGAAGTAGCGGTAGAGCGTGCCGAGCGCGACGCCCGACTCCTCGGCGACCTCCCGCATCTGGACCGCGTCGAAACCGCCCCCGGCCGCGAGCCGCGTGCTGGCCTCCAGGATGCGCCGCCGCCGCGCTTCCTGCCGTACGGTCAAACCGGACAAACTTGATACGCCGGTCATACCGGTCCCGCCGGTCACACCACCGGTCACGCGGTCCATGGGCACGTCCGTCCGTCGCGCAGGAGGCTCCCGGGGCCGCCGTCCGGCCCAGCGGGGGCCGTCCGGTTGCCGGGTGATCCACCCTCTGTACCATCGAGTCTGAAACTTGTTCTAGATTAGCGCGACCGGTTACGCTCCGGCTCAATCGCTGCGAAGGGGGCCGGAGTGACGGCAGATTCCAGACCGCTGCGGATCGCGCTGCTGAGCTACAAGGGCAACCCGTACTGCGGCGGCCAGGGCGTCTACGTACGGCACCTGTCCCGCGAGCTGGCGGCGCTCGGCCACACCGTCGAGGTGATCGGCGCCCAGCCCTACCCCGTCCTCGACGCGGTCGGCGCGGGCGTGACCCTCACCGAGCTGCCCAGCCTCGACCTCTACCGCCAGCCGGATCCGTTCCGTACGCCCTCGCGCGGGGAGTACCGCGACTGGATCGACGCGCTGGAGGTCGCCACCATGTGGACCGGCGGCTTCCCCGAGCCGCTCACCTTCAGCCTGCGGGCGCGCCGCCACCTCGCCGCCCGCCGCGCCGACTTCGACGTCGTCCACGACAACCAGACGCTCGGCTACGGCCTGCTGGGCCTGCGGATGCCGCTCGTCACCACGATCCACCACCCCGTCACCGTGGACCGGCGGCTGGAACTGGCCGCCGCACAGGACTGGAAGCGGCGCGCCTCCGTCCGCCGCTGGTACGGCTTCACGCGCATGCAGAAGCGGGTGGCCCGGCGGCTGCCCTCCGTGCTCACCGTCTCCGGCTCGTCCAGCGCCGAGATCACCGCCGATCTCGGCGTACGCCCCGAGCGTGTCCACACCGTCCCGATCGGCGCCGACACCGCGCTCTTCAGCCCGGATCCGGCGGTGCCCGAGGTGCCCGGCCGGATCGTCACGACCTCCAGCGCCGATGTGCCGCTCAAGGGCCTGGTGTTCCTCGTCGAGGCGCTCGCGAAGGTCCGCGCGGCGCACCCGGCGGCGCATCTGGTCGTCGTCGGCAAGCGCCCCGAAGCGGGGCCGGTCGCGGAGGCGATCGAGCGCCACGGGCTCGAAGGGGCCGTCGACTTCGTCAAGGGCATAAGCGACGCGGAGCTCGTCGGCCTCCTGCGCAGCGCCCAGGTGGCGTGCGTGCCGTCGCTCTACGAGGGCTTCTCGCTGCCCGCCGCGGAGGCGATGGCGACCGGTACGGCACTGGTCGCGACCACGGGCGGCGCCGTCCCCGAGGTCGCCGGGCCCGACGGCGAGACCTGCCTCGCCGTGCCGCCGGGGGACGCGCCCGCCCTCGCCGCGGCCCTCGACCGCGCCCTCGCCGGGCCCGCCCTGCGCCGCCGCCTCGCGGCCGCGGGCCGCGCCCGCGTCCTGGCCCACTTCACCTGGGCCCGCGCCGCGGCACGGACGGCGGACCTGTACCGCGAGGCGATCGCCGCGCAGGGCGGGCTCGCGCCGGCGGGCGCCCTCCGGGGGCGAGGGGCCGCGCCCGGTGTGCGGCCGGCGCCGCCCGAGCGCGTGCGGCCCGCCACCGGCCCGTGGCCCGGGGACGACAGCAACCACCCCTTCGGTGCGGAACCGGAGCGGGCAGCCGCAAAGGGGAGCAGCTCATGCTGACGGTCGACTTCACCCGCTTCCCCGTCGCCGAGGGCGACCGCGTGCTGGACCTCGGCTGCGGCGGCGGCCGGCACGCCTTCGAGTGCTACCGCCGCGGCGCCCGGGTCGTCGCGCTGGACCGCAACGGCGACGAGATCCGCGAGGTCGCGAAGTGGTTCGCGGCGATGCGGGAGGCCGGCGAGGCCCCCGCGGGGGCGAGCGCGACGGCCATGGAGGGCGACGCCCACCACCTGCCCTTCCCCGACGACAGCTTCGACGTCGTGATCATCTCCGAGGTCATGGAGCACATCCCGGACGACAAGGGCGTGCTCGCCGAGATGGTGCGGGTGCTGCGGCCCGGCGGCCGGATCGCGGTGACCGTGCCGCGCTACGGGCCGGAGAAGATCTGCTGGGCGCTCTCCGACGCCTACCACGAGGTCGAGGGCGGTCACATCCGCATCTACCGGGCCGACGAACTGCTGGAGCGGATGCGGGAGGCGGGCCTGCGCCCGTACGGCACGCACCACGCGCACGGCCTGCACGCGCCGTACTGGTGGATCAAGTGCGCGGTGGGCGTCGACAACGACAAGGCGCTGCCGGTGCGGCTCTACCACAAGCTGCTGGTGTGGGACATCGTGAAGAAGCCGCTGGCCACCCGGCTCGCCGAGCAGGCGCTCAACCCGCTCATCGGCAAGAGCTTCGTCGCCTACGCGACCAAGCCGCAGCTGCCGGACGCGGCAGCGGTGTTCGACGAGTCGCTGGACGCCCCCGCGTGACCACGGCAGGGCGGTGGCGCGGCACCGAACGGCTGGTGCTGCCCGGCGTGCTCACGGCGGAGCAGGCCGGGCGGACGGTCGACGCGCTGCTCGCCGCGCAGCGGCCGGACGGGGCGATCCCGTGGTTCCCCGGCCACCACCTCGACCCGTGGGACCACATCGAGGCCGCCATGGCGCTGGACGCCGCGGGCGAACGGGACGCGGCGGAGGCCGCGTACGCCTGGCTCGCCCGCCACCAGCAGCCGGACGGCGGGTGGTTCGCCGCCTACCAGGACGGCGACCCGGCGCGCCCGGTCGACCGGGCCCGCGAGTCCAACTTCTGCGCGTACGTCGCCGTCGGCGTGTGGCACCACTACCTGTCCACCGGGGACGACGCCTTCGCCGACCGGATGTGGCCGACGGTCGCGGCGGCGGTCGAGTTCGTGCTCGCGCTCCAGCAGCCCGGCGGGCAGATCGGCTGGAAGCGGGAGGCGGCCGGTGAGGACGGCGGACCGGGCGCGGTCGTCACCGACGCGCTGCTGACGGGGAGTTCGTCCGTGCACCAGGCGCTGCGCTGCGCGCTGGCCCTCGCCGAGCACCGCGAGGAGCCGCAGCCGGACTGGGAGCTGGCGACCGGCGCGCTGGGCCATGCGATCCGCCGGCACCCCGAGCGCTTCCTCGACAAGTCCCGCTACTCGATGGACTGGTACTACCCGGTGCTGTCCGGCGCGCTGCGCGGTCCGCGCGCGGTGGCCAGGATCGAGGAGGGCTGGTCCCGCTTCGTGGTGCCCGGCCTCGGGGTGCGCTGCGTGCTGCCCAACCCGTGGGTGACCGGCGGGGAGAGCGCCGAACTGGCGCTGGCGCTGTGGGCGGTGGGGGAGTCGGACCGCGCGGTGCGCATCCTCGCCGACATCCAGCACCTGCGGGCCGACGACGGCCTGTACTGGACCGGCTACGTCTTCGACGACGACGCCTACTGGCCCGTGGAGCGCACCACCTGGACGGCGGGCGCGCTGCTGCTGGCGGTGGCCGCACTCGGGGGGGACGAGGCGACCACCGCAGTCTTCGGCGCGGAGCGGCTGCCGAACGGCCTCGCGCCCGGCTGCTGTCCGCCCCGGATCCGCTGAACCGCCCGGCGCCCGTTAACGGTTGACCCGGCCGGCGAACGCCTGGGCGACGGCCAGGTAGACCACGGCGGGCAGACCGTAGTTGAGGACCGTGCGCCACTTCGCGTTGTCCGGGGTGAAGAGGTCCCTCGACCACGTCGCCAGCCAGTTGGCCGCGTGGTGGACCCAGTCCACCAGGTCGTTGGCCCGGTTGGCGTCGAAGACGAAGAAGAGGATCCACAGAACGAGGATCAGAGCAGCGATGTCTGCGGCGATCAAGATGAGCGCCGCGGCGGGGTTGCCGCCGTAACGTCTGGCCATGACGGCCGCCTTGCCGCGATCGGGCGTTCGAAACCCGGCCGCGCCGCACACGCGGACGGCGGCCGGCCCCCCCGTCGCGGGGGGGCCGGCCGCCGTGCCGTGCGTTGAGGAGATACGGTTCAGCCGCGCTGGATGCCGCTGCTGTCCTGGAGGACGCCGCGGCGCCCGTCCTGGGTCTGCGCGACGAGCTGCGCACCGCGCTGGTCGACCGCGAGGTACCAGGTGCCCGGGGTCAGTTCGGCGATCTGCGCGCCGGAGCCGTCCTCGGCGTACAGCGGGCGCGGCACCGGCACCGCGAACCAGAAGGCGCTGAAGTCCGCGGCCGGAGCGGCCGGCTGCGCGGCCTGCGGGGCGGCGGTCTGCGCACCGTACGGCTGCTGCTGGCCGAAGTTCGGGTCGACGGACTGCGCGCCGCCCGGGTAGCCGTAGCCGGCCTGCTGCGGGGTGGCGCCGCCGTACGACGGGCCGCCCACCGCGTAGGGCTGCTGGCCGGCCGGCGCGGCCGGGCTCGCCAGCGGGGCCCTGAGCGCCGGGAGGCGGTCCGACAGCGGCGCGACGGCCGCGATGACCAGGCCGAAGACCAGGGTGAGCCAGGCGCCCGCGCCGCGCTCGTAGGGGCCGTCGAAGTTGCCGAACAGCACGGCCCACACGGCCGTCCAGCCGGCGAAGACCGAGAGCGCCACCGCCCACTGCTTGAACGACAGCCCGATCACCTGCTTGCCGTTGAACTGCGGTGCGCGCGAGGCGAGCACCGCCGCCGCGGCGGCGACGGCCACCAGCGTGATCGACGGCAGGATCGGGAAGAAGTCCGAGTGCCACAGGTTCTTGGACCCGGAGCCGTACTGCGAGTCGACGCTGATGTACGGCAGGAAGGAAGCGATGAGCAGCAGCGCCGCTGCTCCGATCACCGCGCCGTCTCCTCGGGTCAGGGAGCGGATGTTCACGTCAGGTCCTGTCCTTTGTCGGTACTGCTTCTGCTGGTGAATGTCGTGCTCTCGCATCCGCCGCGGGTGCGGCACGTGCGCCCTGGCACCGTCGAGTTCGGGGAGGTGCCCCATGGTACGGGGACGATCTTGACCGGGTGGCCCCGTACGAGCATTGGTGCACGATCCATACCGGACTGCTACAGCCCTGTCACCTCTTCCCTTCCAGGAAGTCGGTGAGCCCGTCGGCGATCCCCTCGGCGGCCTTCTGCCGCCACGCGGGGTCGGTCATCTCGGCGGCGTCGTGCGCGTTGCGCATGTTGCCGCACTCGATGAAGACCTTCGGCACGGTCGTGAGGTTGAGCCCGCCGAGGTCGTCGCGGACGGTGAGTCCCTTGCCGCCCAGGTAGTTGGCGAACGGCTCGCCGGTCACCGCCCTGAAGCGCGTGCGCAGGGTGGTCGCCAGGCGCAGCGAGGGCGCCGCGACCGCGCGGGTGTCCGCCGCGCCCTCGTGCAGGGACCTGGGCGCGATCACGTGGAAGCCGAACTTGTCGGCCGGCGCCCCGTCGGCGTGGATGGACAGGGCGGCGTCGGCGTGTGCCGCGTTGCCCGTCCGGGCCCGCTCGTCGACGCAGGGGCCGTACGGGCGGTCGCCGTCGTAGGTGAGGACCACCTTCGCGCCGCGCGCCTCCAGCAGCGCCCGCGCCCGGTGGGCGACGTCCAGGGTGTACGACGCCTCGGGGTAACCGCTGTTGGTCGCCGTGCCCGTGGTGTCGCACGCCTTGCGGTGGGTGCCGATGTCCACGGACCTGTTGATCTCGGCGGTGTGCCCGGCGTTGCCCGGGTTGTGTCCCGGATCGAGCACGATCGTGCGGCCGGCCAGCTCCTTGCGGGGCACCCCCGGCGTCGCGCCGGGAGTCGCGGGGGAGTCACCCTGTGCGACCGGGGCCGGGCTCGTACGGTCGGCGGCCGGCGCCGTCGCCGGCCCGCGGCCGTCCGCCGTGCCGGCACCGGAACCGCGGTGCGCGCCGTACACGAACCAGCCCCCGGCCAGAGCTGCGGCCACCACGACTGCCGTGGCGGCCAGCGGCCTGCTCCGAGTGCCCCCGCGTGACTCGTTGCTGAACACGCCCGCGACTCTATCGGCCCGGCTGACCGCCTCGCACCGGCCCCGGCGAAAGGGGCACCGGACGCGACGGGGCCGCTACGGTACGTCCGCGGCCGGCCCGCCGGTCACTCTGCGCAGCAGCCGCAGCGAGCCCGTCACGGACTCCTCGGCGAAGTCACCGGACTCCAGGGCCCGTACGAAGACGCGGTAGGGGGCCTGGCCGCCGTCCGCCGGGTCGGGGAAGACGTCGTGGATCGCGAGCAGCCCGCCGGGCGCGACGTGCGGCGCCCAGCCCTCGTAGTCGGCGCCGGCGTGCTCGTCGGTGTGGCCGCCGTCGATGAAGACCAGGCTGAAGGGCCGCGACCACAGCGCCGCGACCTGCGGCGACCGCCCGACGACGGCGACGACGTGGTCCTCCAGGCCCGCGGCGTGCAGGGTGCGGCGGAAGTGCGGCACGGTGTCCATCAGCCCCGTGTGCGGGTCGACGAGCGAGGGGTCGTGGTATTCCCAGCCCGGCTGCTGCTCCTCGCTGCCGCGGTGGTGGTCGACGGTCACCACGACCGTGCCGGCCTGCCGGGCGGCGTCCGCGAGCAGGATCGTCGAGCGCCCGCAGTAGGTGCCGATCTCCAGGACGGGCAGCCGCAGCCGCGCGGCCGCACCGCGGGCCGCCGCGTGCAGGGCCAGGCCCTCGCCGGCGGGCATGAACCCCTTGGCGGCCTCGAACGCCGCGAGCACGGCCGGGTCCGTCTGAGTGGTGTCCGTCATCCCCGTATCGTACGAAGCCGCTGGTGGCGCCCGTACGGCGGGCGCGGCCGTACGGGTGTGGCCGGGCGCGGGGCGTACAGGCACCGGGACGCCGGCGGTAGCGGCCCGGGGGCCGCCCGGCGTAGGCACCCGGGGCCGTGGTCGTAGTCCCAAGTCCCGATGCGGAGCGGGCCTGCGGACCGGGAGCATGGTGCCCATGAGTGAGATCCTCGGAGAGCGCACCACCCCCGCCGGCCGCCGCACGCGCCGGACGGCACCCGCGTGGGCCGTGCTGCTCGCGGTGTGCGCCGGGCAGTTCCTCGTCGTCCTGGACGTGTCGGTGGTCAACGTCGCGCTGCCGTCGATGCGCAATTCGCTGGGGCTCGGCGAGAACGCGCAGCAGTGGGTCGTCAACGGATACGCGCTGACCTTCGCGGGCTTCATGCTGCTCGGCGGGCGCGCCGCCGACCTGCTCGGCCGCAAGGCGACCTTCGTCACCGGGCTCGGCCTGTTCACCGCCGCGAGCCTGGCCGGCGGGCTCGCGCAGAACCCCGCCATGCTCATCACCGCGCGGGCGGTGCAGGGTCTCGGCTCGGCGGTGCTGGCCCCCGTCACGCTGTCCATCCTCACCACCTCCTTCCCCGACGGCCCCGAGCGGACCCGGGCGATAGCCACCTGGACCGCGGTCGGCGCCGGCGGCGGCGCGGCCGGCGGCCTCGTCGGCGGCGCGCTCACCGACTGGCTGTCCTGGCGCTGGGTGCTGCTGGTCAACGTGCCGATCGGCGCGATCGTGCTGATCGGTGCGGTGTGGTGCCTCACCGAGAGCCGCGGCCAGACCGTGCGCCGCCTCGACGTCCCCGGCGCGGTGCTGGTGACCGGCGGTGTCGCCGCGCTCGCGTACGGGATCGCGGAGACCGAGTCGCACGGCTGGACGTCGGCGCGCTCGCTCGGCCCGCTCGCCGGCGGCCTGCTGGTGCTCGCGCTCTTCACGGCGGTGGAGCGGCGTACCGCCGAACCCCTCATCCACCTGCGGCTGTTCACCGTCCGCTCGGTGTCCTCGGCGAACACGCTGCTTTTCGTGTCGGGCGCCGCGACCTTCTCGACCTGGTACTTCCTCTCCCTCTACATGCAGCAGGTGCTGCACTACAGCCCGATCCGCACGGGCCTGGCCTTCCTGCCGCACACCGTCGCGATCGTCGCCGGGTCCAAGCTCGCCCCGCGCCTGATGGCCCGCTTCGACGCGCGGCTGCTGGTCGCCGCGGGCGGCGCGGTGTCGGCGGCGGGTCTGGCCTGGCAGAGCCGGGTGAGCGCGGACAGCACCTTCACCGGTGTCATCCTCGGGCCGGGCATGCTCACGATGTTCGGCGCGGGCCTGATGATGACGCCCGTGGCGGCCGCGGCCATGTCCGGTGTCGGGCGGGCCGACCAGGGCCTGGTGTCGGGCCTGCTCAACACCTCCCGCCAGCTCGGCGGCGCGCTGGGCCTGACGGTCCTGGCGACGATCGCCGCGTCCCGCATCTCCTCCCGCGGGCACGCGGGCGCGAGCCGGGCGGTGGCGCTGTCCTCCGGCTACGGCCTGGCGTTCCTGGTGAGCGCGGGCTTCCTGGTCGCGGCGAGCGCGCTGGCGGTGCTGCTCCCCAGGCCGCAGCCGCAGCTCACGGCGTAGCGGGCCGGGCCGCCCGTCAGAGCCAGCCGTTCTGGCGGGCGGCGCGCACCGCCTCCATGCGGTTGCGGCTGCCGGTCTTGCCGATCGCGGCCGAGAGGTAGTTGCGGACGGTGGACTCCGACAGGAAGAGCTTCCCCGCGATGTCCGCGACGGTCGCGCCGTCCGCGGCCGCGTTGAGCACGTCCCGCTCGCGCGCCGTCAGCGGGCTCGGGCCCGCGCTGAGCGCCGCGGCCGCCAGCGCCGGGTCGATGACCCGCTCCCCGCGCAGCACGCGCCGGATCGCCCCGGCCAGCTCCTCCACGGGCCCGTCCTTGACGAGGAAGCCCGCCGCGCCCGCCTCCATCGCCCGCCGCAGGTACCCCGGCCGCCCGAAGGTCGTGAGGATCAGCACCCGGCACTCCGGCAGCTTCTCCCGCAGTTCGGCGGCGGCGTCCAGCCCGCTGGCGCCCGGCATCTCGATGTCGAGCAGCGCCACGTCCGGCCGTACGGCCAGTGCCTCGGCCACCACCTGGTCCCCGGCCCCGACCTGCGCGACGACCTCCATGTCGTCCTCCAGGTCCAGCAGCAGCGCCAGCGCCCCCCGCATCATCCCCTGGTCCTCCGCGAGCAGCACCCGCACGGCCCGCGCCCCGTCCTCCGTCACCCCGCCACCTTACGGCCCGCGCCCGCCGCGCTCCGGCCGTGCCCCGGGAAGGGAGGTGGTCAGGCCGCGCGGCACAGGTCCGGTCGCCGGGCCCGGTCCTTCTCGGCGGCGACCGCGGCCGCGGACAGCAGGGTCGCGGCGGCGAGGCCGCCCCACAGGACGGCGGGGCCGTGCGGGGCGAGCGTGGTGATGACCGCGGGGGAGACGGCGAGGCCGAAACCGGTGGAGAGCTGGAAGCGGGCGAGGGCGCGGCCCAGGACGCGGGCCGGGGCGAGGGCGGTGACGAGCGCGGTGGCGCTGCCGGCGTAGACGATCTCGCCGAGCGTGCAGGGCACGGACACCGCGGCGACGGCGGGGACGGCCCAGCCGCCCCCCAGCGAGGCGGCCGCGAGGAAGCCCGCGTAGGACGCGGCCAGCAGTACGCCGGAGAGGGCCAGGACCGTCCGCCGCGAGAAGCGGGACAGCGCGGCGGTGACCGGCACCTGCAGGGTGACGACCAGCACCGTGTTGGCCACGAAGACGGCGGCCGGCCACACCGGCGCCGCGTGCAGCTGCGTCGACAGGACCAGCGGGAGCGCGACCTCGGGGACGTTGAGGCAGAAGACGTAGACCACGTTGGCGGCCAGCAGCGCGCGCATCCCGGGCGCGGGCCCCGTGCCCCCGTCCCCGGCCCCCTCCCGGGCGTCCCCGGCGGGATCGGCGCGCACATGGACGGACCACGCCAGCGCGGCCGCGGCGAGGTAGGCGGCCGCGGTGCCGGCCGCGAGCGCCCGCAGCGCGCCGGTGCCGCCCGCCAGGCACGCGGCGGCCAGCAGCCCCCCGGCGCCGAGCCCCGCGTTGCGCAGGGCCCGGGCCGCGGCGAGGGCGGTGTCGCGTTCCCGGCCGCGGGCGACCGTGGCCACGAGCGCGGCGTGGGCGGCCGGCCAGGCCTGGTTGCCGATGCCGAGGAAGAGCGCGGCCCCCGCGAAGAGCCCGGCGCTCCCCGCCGGGGCGGCCAGCAGCAGGGCCACGCCCAGCACCCGGACCAGCATCGACGCCGCCACGACCGTGCTGCGCGCGCCGCGGTCCAGCCACCGGCCCACCACGGGGGTGCACGCCAGGCCCACGACGATGCCGGCGGTCATGGCGGCGCCGGCGACCGGGGCGGAGAGCCCCAGCACCTTCATGCCGTAGAGCAGGAGGAAGGGCCGCAGCATGCCGGTGCCCAGCGCGTCCACGGCGAGGGCGACGGCGTAGCGGGGGCCGCCCGAGGCGCGCACGAGGGCGCGCGGCCGGATTCTGGTGGTGGTTGCCATGTCCCGGACGGTGCGTCCGATCGCGGGGGCGGGGCACGCCGGTTGACGCGTCTCGTCAATCGGCGCCCCCGTCCCGCCGTGCGGGCGGTGATGATGGGCGGATGCTGAGGATCGACATCAGCGGCGCGCCGCCCGAGCGGGTGCGGTTCGCCGCCTCCCCGCTGGCCGAACTGACCGCGATGCTGCACGTGCTGGCCGAGCCCGGCCACCACCCGCAGTTCGCCGGCTGGGCGGCGGACGTCCTCGCGGGGCTGCGCCCGGAGCTGGCCGAGCGGCTGCGGGAGGCGGAGTTCCTCTGGCGCTACACGCAGGCCGACTTCCTGATCCCCGCGCGGCCCCGGCCGACCCTCGCCGAGGAACTGGACGGCGTGGACCGGATCGACGACGAGACGTACGTGACGGCCGCGCTCGTCACCGCGTGCGGCAGCAACCGGGTCCGCTTCCGGGGCGCCTCGCCGCTCACCGACGCGGCGGCGCGCGAGTGGGCACTGGACCTGGCGCAGGCCCGCGGCGCGCTCCAGGAGGCCTTCGCCGAACGGCTGCTCGCGGACCCGGCCGCGGTGCGGGCACGGGTGCGGGACACCCTCGAACAGTGCGCCGAGGCCTTCTTCGACCGCGCCTGGGCGGACGCCGCGGTGCGGCTCGCCACCGATCTGCGGCTGAAGAACGAGCTGCACCGGCGGCACGGCCTCGGGGCGGCCCTCGCCTCGGTCTCCCACGCGGTCACCCTGGCACCGGACGGCGAGTGCATCGTCGTGGACAAGGTCCAGGACCGGGCCACCGCCGCCCGCGGCGCCGAAGTCACCTTCATCCCCAGCGTCTTCAGCCGCCCGCACCTGGTGGCGGTCTACGCCGCCGGGTGGCACCCGGTGCTGCAGTACCCCGTCGCCGAGCAGAGTCCGGCCGAGCCGGTCCCCGTGGAGACGATCACCCTCCGGCTGGAGGCCCTCGCGCACCCCGTGCGGCTGCGTCTGCTGCGCACCCTGGCCCGCGGCCCGCACACCACCGGCGAGCTGGGCCACTTCTGGGGCCTGTCACCCCCGGAGGTGTCCCGCCACCTCTCCGTCCTGCGCCGCGCGGGCCTGCTCACGTCCCGCCGGCACGGCCGCTACGTCCACCACAGCCTCAACCTGCCCGACCTGGTGGCGCTGGGCAGCGACCTGCTGTCGGTGGTGCTGCGCTGAGGCGGAACGTGGGGCCGGCGGCGGACGTCGCGGGTGCGTGGCCCGCGGGCCCAGCCGGTAGCGTGGGGTGCCGTGACGGACGGGGCAGAGGGCGGCGCCGAGGCGCCGGGGATCATGCAGCTGGGGTTCCCCGGGGAGCTGCGCGACCAGCTGGTCGCGGCCGTGCTGGACGGCCGCAAGACGGCGACGACGGGGATCGTCGCCGACTACGAGCACGAGGGCGAGGAGCTGCCGCGGGTCGGCAGGCGGTCCGTGGTGCTGGACTCGGCCGGGCGCGGGGTGGCCGTCGTCGAGGTCACCGAGGTGCGGGTGGTGCCGCTGGGGGAGGTGGACCTCGCGCACGCCGTGGACGAGGGGGAGGGCTTCACCACCGTCGATGAGTGGCGCCGCGGGCACGAGGCCTTCTGGCACGGCCCCGAGATGCGCGAGGCCCTGGGGGACCCGGAGTTCACGGTCGACGACCGTACGCCCGTGGTGCTGGAGCGCTTCCGGCTCGTCGCCGACCTGCGCACACCGGACGCTTCTGCCGCGCCGGACGCCGGCGCCTGAGCCCGGCGGGCGGGTCCCGCAGGCCGCGCCGGATCGAACGGGCGGCGCCGCGGCCGGTCCCGCAGGCCGCGCCTGCCGGGCGCCCGCGGGGCCGCGCCCCGGGTTCAGCCCGCCGTGTCCTCGCCCGTCGGCAGGACCGCCGTGACGCGGAAGCCGCCGGAGGGGGCCGGGCCGGTGGACAGCGAGCCGCCCGCCGAGGCGAGGCGTTCGGTCAGGCCGCGCAGGCCCGTGCCGGTGCGGGGCAGGGTCGCGGTGCCGCCGGGCGTGGGGTGCGGTGTGACCGCGGGGGCGGGGCCGCGGCCGTCGTCGGTGATCGTCAGGCGGGCCTTGCCGTCCGCGGCGTGCAGCTCTATGCGGGCCCGCGCCGCGCCGCTGTGCCGGACGACGTTCGTGACGCCCTCGCGGACCACCCACCCGAGCAGCGCCTCGGTCTGCGGCGGCAGCGGCGGGCCGGACTCCAGCACCACGACCTCGATGTCGGAGGCGGCCAGCGCCGAGCGGGCCCGGTCCAGCTCCGTCGCGAGGCTGCCCTCGCGGTAGCCGGTGACGGCCTCGCGGATCTCGGTGAGGGCCTGCCGTCCGACCGCCTCGATGTCGCCGACCTGCGTCAGTGCCGCGTCCATGTCGCGCGGCGCGAGGCGGCGCGCGGCCTCCGCCTTGACGACGACGACCGACAGCGTGTGCCCCAGCAGGTCGTGCAGGTCGCGCGAGAAGCGCAGCCGCTCCTCGGCGACGGCGTTGCGCGCCAGTTCCTGGCGGGTGGCCTTGAGCTGCGCCACCGCCTGGAAGAGCGTGATGATCAGCGACACGACGAAGCCGGACAGGAACGTCCCGTAGGCCAGGCTCGTGGTGCTCCAGAAGCCCTCGTGGTGCAGGCTGGAGACCGTGCCCGCCGAGGCGCTCAGCCCCGCGAGGGTGAAGCCCATGAAGCGGCGGCTGCGCGAGACGCAGCCCGCGCCCAGCGACACCAGCACGAACAGCAGCATGAAGTTGCCGCCGTAGCCGATCGCCAGTGCGAGCGTGAGCGCGCCGAGGGCCCCCAGCAGCTGGTACGGCACCGGGCCGCGCCGCCACCGCTCGCCGAAGGCCGAGCGGACGGTGCACACGTACAGCGCGCAGAAGAGGAGGAGCCCGCTCCCGGCGAGCCACGGCAGGGCCACCTCGCCCTTGAGGATGTCCGCGCCGGGGCCGAGCACCATCAGCAGCCACGGGATCAGCGCCCCGCCGTCGGGTGCCTTGAGGTGCTCGATCTCCTGGTCGAAGTCCTCCGGGCCGCGGCGCCACCACATGCGGCGGCACGCCTTGTCCGCGGCCCCGGCGGTCGTGTCCGCCGCGTCCGCCGGTTCGGTCTTCGTCTTCCTCGCCATGGCTGGTCCCCGTCCCCCGTCATGTACACGTTCTTCCTGTACCTGCCGGGGAGGCGGCACCGTCCCGTACTCCGCGCGGCCGTACGGTCATACGGTCCGGGCGCTCCGCCGATAGGAGAACACAGCGTAACCGGCGAAAACGACCAGCCAAAGGGACAGGACGGCCACCGTGCCGGGGCCGGGGGCGTGCCGGTCCAGCACGCTCCAGCCCAGGTCGCCGAAGCGGGCCGTCGGGGTCCAGCGGGAGATCGCGGCCAGCCAGCCCGGGAAGACGTCGGCCGGCAGCCACAGGCCGCCGATCACCGAGAGCCCCGTCATGCTGACCATGCTCACGACGCCCGCGGTCTGCGCGGTGAGCCCGTAGCCGTTGCCGAGCCCCAGCAGCGTGAAGGGGATCGTGCCCAGCCACATCAGCACGGCGGCCGCGGCCCACTGCCACGCGGCGAGCCGTACGCCGTTGACGAGGGCGCCCGCGGCGAAGACGGACACGATCGCGGGCAGTACCGTCACCCCGGCGGTCAGCGCGCGCGCCAGCACCACCTGGAGCGGGGCGAGAGGGGTCACGCGCAGCTGCCGCAGCCAGCCGCGCGCCTTGTCGTCCGCGATCCCCGGGCCCACGCCCAGGGCCGCGCCCATCGCCCCGTACGCGGCCATGCCGATCATCGAGTAGCGCGCGTAGTCCATGGTGTCCTCGGCGGAGCCGCCGGTGCCGAGGTTCGTGAAGAGCAGGTACATCAGCAGCGGGGTCGCGATCCCGACGACGACGAAGCCGGTGTCGCGCAGCGTGCGGCGGACCTCCAGGCGGATGTAGGCGAGCATCATCGGACGGCCTCCTCGTGCGGAGCCGCGGCGGGCTCGTGAGCGGTGTCGTGTGCGGTGCCGTGCGCGGTCAGGGTGAGGAAGGCCTCCTCCAGGCTCGCGGGCGTCACGCTCAGCCCGCGCACCCGCCCCGCGGCGGCCAGCGCGAGCACGGTCGCGTCGGAGTCGGCGCTGCGCAGCACCGCGCGGTCGCCGCGCACCTCCAGCGACAGCACGCCCGGCAGCGTGCGCAGCCCCGCCGTGCCGCGGCCCGCCAGGTCGAAGGCCACGAGCGTGGCGCCGACCCGACGCTTGATCTCCTCGCCGGTGCCGTCCGCGACCGTACGGCCCTGGTCGATGACGACGACGCGGTCCGCGTTGCCGTCCGCCTCCTCCAGGTAGTGCGTCGAGAACAGCACGGTGTTGCCGCGCGCCGCGTAGCCGCGCATCGAGCGCCAGAACGCACGCCGGGCCTCCACGTCCAGCGCCGCCGTCGGCTCGTCCAGGACCAGCAGCTCCGGCCCGCCCGCGACGGCCAGCGCGAACCGCAGCCGCTGCGCCTGCCCGCCGGAGAGCCGGTCCGCCCGCCGCCCCGCCAGCTCGCCGATCCCGGCCAGCTCCAGGGCCTCGCCCACCGGCAGCGGCCGCGGGTACGTGGCGGCCACGAAGCCCACCAGCTCCCGTACGGTCGCACGCGGCACGGGGCTGCCCGCCTGGAGCATCGCCCCCACCCGCCCGGCCCGCACGGCCTCCCGCGGGGTCCCGCCGAAGACCCGCACCTCCCCCTCGTCGGGCCGGTCCAGCCCCAGCAGCAGGGCGATCGTCGTCGACTTCCCGGCCCCGTTGCGTCCGAGCAGCGCGCAGGTCCCGCCCGCGGCGAGTGTCAGATCGAGCCCGGCGACGGCCTCGACGCTCCCGAACCTCTTCCGTACTGCGCGCAGCCGCGCGGCGTCTTCCATGCAACTGACGCTACGGGTAAGGGGGTTGGCGCAGGCAGCGCCGAATGTCCCCGGGGGCCCGGGACAAATGTCCTGCCCCCCGCGCAAGCGCCGGTCAGCGGGCCGCGGCCGGTGACGCCGGAGCCACCGCCCGGGGCTGCGGGCGGTGACGTGCGGGGGCTGCCGCCGCGCTTTCCCCGGGCTGCGGCGTGACGTCCGGGGCCACCGCCGCGACCCCCCGGCCGCGGCGGTGGCCGTCCGGCTACGGCCGTTGCTTCGCCTTGTCGACGACCGCCCAGCTGTCGAGGGAGGAGAGCTGGGTGAAGTCCTTCTTCGCCGCGCCCTCGCCGGAGACGCGCTCGTCGCGGAAGCCGAGGAATTCGTAGGTCTTCGGGTCGAAGATGAAGTAGCCGGCGGAGTCCGTCCCCCCGCCCGGGCGCGTCGGGTCGTCGTACGCGACGGCCACACCGGTGCGGCCCCTGGCGTCCTTCTGCCGCGGCACCAGCTTCGCCCCGGGAACCATGCCGAGCGCCTCGAACGCCGCCGGGCGCAGCCCCTTGGGCATCACCGGGACCAGCTTGAGCATCCCCGCGAGCGCGTAGTGCACCTGGGACCACTGCTGGTCGCTGATCATCCGGAGCGGGTCGCCCTTGGTGGCGGGCACCCCGCCGGGGACCAGCGCGACGATCAGCTTCTCGGGGTCGGTCGGGAGCTTGCGCAGCGACGCCCAGTCCTCCGGCGGCCACAGGATCTGGCCCGGCGGCAGCGGCTGCGCCCACCATCCCTTGCCGATCTCCATGATCCAGGAGGGCCGTGTGCCGTCCACCGACCTCCAGTCCTCGTCGGTGTAGGTCGTGGTGGCGCCGGTCTTCCGGTCGGTCTCCCTGATGGTCTCCCTGGTGTAGACGAACTGGTCGTCCCGCGGGTGGGCCGCCTGCTCGTGCTGGCGGGCGTAGCGGGCCGCACCGTTGAGCACGGTCTGCGCGGCCGCGTTCCGCATGGCCGGGTGACGGGCCGGGCCGCCCGCACCCGCGACCAGGATGCTGCCGAGGAGCGCGGTCACGAGCAGAGCGGTCGCGACGATCCGCACGGCCGGACGGCGGTGGCGTACGGCGAGCAGGGGCTCGTCCTCCGCGGTCACGGCGGCGAGCAGCCGCGCCCGCACCCGTGCCCGGACGGCGTCGTCGAGCGGGGGTACCCCCGCGTCGTACTCCCTGAGTTCCCGCAGTTCTTCGATGTCACGCACGAGCGTCTGCCTCCCGGAATGCTGTCGGATCGGACCCGCCCAGTGCTTCGCGCAACTTGCTGCGAGCCCTGCTCAGCCGTGATCTGACGGTGCCGACCGGCACCCCGAGGGCCTGGGCCGCCTCCTCGTAGTCGAGGTCGCCCCAGGCCACCAGCAGGACGACGTCCCGGTGCCGGGCGGACAGCCCGGCCAGCGCCGCCGCCAGCTCCCGGCGCACCCCCGTGGCACCTGCCCTCGCGACCGCGCGGTCCGCGACCGGCTCCTCGTCCCGCACCGGCTCCGGGATCCGCGCGAGCGCCTTGAAGCGCCGCGCCTCGGCCCTGCGGTGACGGCCCACGAGGTTGGTCGCGATGCCGAACAGCCAGGGGCGGGCGTCGGCCCGCGCGAGGTCGTAGGTGTGGCGCTGCCGGAAGGCGGTCGTGAACGTCTCCGCCATCAGATCCTCCGCCGCCTCGGGTCCGATCCGCCGTGCCACGTAGCGGTGCACGTCGCCGGCGTAGCGGTCGAAGAGCGCGGCGAAGCGCTCGGGCTCGTCCCGGGACCGCGCGATCACACGGGCGTCGCTTTCCCCGCGTTCCTCCTCACGGGTGCGGACGCCCGGGGACTCGACGGCCATCGGGGCTCCTTTCGTTCGTGCGAACGCCTCGAAGGCTTGGGCTCGTTCGGGTTCTTCACCCGTCCTTCGCCGGTGGGCCGTTCCGGGTTCCATCCTCCGGGCGCCCGGGCCGTGCGGCGGGCGGCCGCATCCTTCCGGGGAAATCTCCCGCCGCCGTGTCGATTCCGCCCCTGCCCGTTCGACGCACTGGTGTGGGGCAACCGCCCCGCGCGCACGTACGAGAAGGAACGGCGAGGTCAACGCCATGGGGCAGCTGCTCAGAGTCATGAATTTCTGCGTCTCGCGGGACGGCGTCGCCGCCGCGGAGAACCAGAGCCTGGAGATGCCGTTCGGGCTGCCGAACCCGGAGCGGCTGTTCAGCTGGGCGGGGGCGACGGCGAGCTGGCCGAACCGGACCGACGCCGGCGGCACACGCGGGCTGGACGACTACTTCACGCGGGATTTCCTCAACAACATCGGCGCCGAGATCATGGGCCGCAACAAGTTCGGGCCGCAGCGCGGGCCGTGGGAGGACCACGAGTGGCAGGGCTGGTGGGGTGACGAGCCGCCGTTCCGTACGCCGGTCTTCGTCATGACGCACCACCCGCGGCCGTCGTTCTCGCTCTCCGACACCACCTTCCACTTCGTGGAGGGGGACCCGGCGTCCGTGCTGGAGAAGGCGCGGGAGGCGGCGGACGGCAAGGATGTCCGCCTCGGCGGCGGGGTCACCACCGTCCGCGAGTTCCTGGACGCCGGCCTCGTCGACTCGCTGCACGTGGCCGTCGCGCCGGTGGAGCTGGGCGAGGGCCTGCGGCTCTGGGACTCCCCGGACGAGCTGCGGGACCGCTACCACCTGGAGGTGATCCCGAGCCCGAGCGGCGTCGTGCACCACCTGTTCTGGCGCCGCTGAACCGCCGCGCGGCGGTGTGCGGCCGGCCCCCCCGCGGGGCCCCGGCCGCGGCCGGCCCCGCCGGTGGTCCGCACCGGCGGCGGGGCTCGGGAAACCTGCGCCCCGGGGCCCTCCGGCGGGAGAATCGGTGCCGGAGGTGGTCGGGGTGGCGGACGGGGTGACCGGCGGGCGCGGGCGCGGCCTCCGGCGCGGGGTGAGCGCCGGGCGGGACGTGGAGGTCCGGGCGGCCGGGGGAGGCTTCGCGGTCGGGGCGGCCGAGCACGTCACGCTGTACGCAGCGCCCCGGCAGCCCGCGGCGCTGCCGCACCAGGTCGGGGTCGTGCCCGCGCTCGCGCAGTCCTTCCAGGCGCGGCCGGAATCCGCCGAGCTGCGGGCGGAGGGGCCCTGCCACGTCCTGACGGGCCTGGGCGGCGTCGGCAAGACGCAGCTCGCCGCCGCGCACGCGCACCGGGCCTGGGACGCCCGCGAGGTCGACGTCCTGGTGTGGGTCACGGCCACGGGCCGCCCCGCGGTCGTCGCGTCCTACGCCCAGGCCGCCGCCGAGCTGTGCGGGGCGGACCCGGCGGAGCCGGAGCAGGCGGCCGCCGCCTTCCTCGCGTGGCTGCGCGCCAAGCCGCACCGCTGGCTCGTCGTGCTGGACGACGTCGCCGACCCCGCGGACCTCAGGGGCCTGTGGCCGCCGGACAGCCCGACCGGCCGCACCCTCGTCACGACCCGCCGCCGGGACGCCGCCCTGACCGGCACGGGCCGCCGCCGCGTCGACGTCGGCCTCTTCACACCGGAGGAGGCCACCGGCTACCTCGCAGGTGTCCTGGCGGCGCACGGCCGTTCCGAGCCCGCCGCTGAACTCGCCGACCTGGCCGAGGAGCTGGGCCGCCTGCCGCTGGCCCTGTCGCAGGCGGCCGCGTACCTGGCGGACCAGGCCCTCACCGCCGCCGCGTACCGCGCGCTGCTCGCCGACCGCACCCGCACGCTCGCGCACGCCCTGCCCGGCCCCGAAGCCCTGCCCGACGACCAGCGCCTCCCGGTCGCGGCGGCCTGGTCCCTCTCCGCGGAACTCGCCGACGCCTCCGAACCCCGCGGGCTGGCCCGCCCGTTGCTCGCGCTGACGGCGGTGCTGGACCCGAACGGCATCCCCGCGGCCGTCCTGACCGCCCCCGCCGCGCGCGCCTTCCTGGCCCGGAAGGGGCGCGGGCGTCCCCGCTGGGGCCGCAGACGCCGGGTCACCGTCGAGCAGGTCCACGAGACGCTGCGCGTCCTGCACAGGCTGAGCCTCGTCGACCACACCCCGGAGCGGCCCGAGCGCGCCGTGCACGTGCACGCGCTGGTGCAGCGCACGACCCGCGAGACCCTCACCCCGAAGCGGTTCGCCGCCAGCCTCCGGGCGACCGCGGACGCGCTCACCGAGGCCTGGCCGGAGAACGAGCGCGACATCGCCCTCGCCGCCGCACTGCGCGCGAACGCCGCCGCGCTCATCGCCCTGGGCGAGCCCACCGGATGCCTCTACGAGCGCAGCGGCGCCCATATCGTGCTGTTCCGCTACGGCATGAGCCTGGAGGACGCCTTGCCGGCCGCCGAGGCGGCGGAGTTCTACCGCGCGCTGACCGAGGCGACCACCCGGCACCTGGGGCGCGACCACTGGTGCACGCTCGTCGCCCGGCAGCTCGCCGCCCAGGCGCGGGGCCGGGCGGGTGACGCGGCGGGCGCGGCGAAGGCGTACGAGGAACTGCTCAAGGACCGGCTGCGGGTCCTCGGCCGCAACGACTACAGCACGCTGGCCACCCGGCTCGATCTCGCCGAGTGGCGCGGCGAGTCCGGTGACGGGGAAGGGGCCGTGGCGGCGTACACCGAGCTGCTGGACGACACCCGGCGCGTCCACGGCCCGGACCACCACAACACCCTCTCCGCCCGGTTCGGCCTGGCGCGGTGGCGAGGTGAGTCCGGCGACCCGGAGGGCGCGGTGGCGGCGTTCACCGGGCTGCTGCCCGACGTGGTGCGGGTCTTCGGCCCTGACGACCGGCGCACCCTCGGCCTGCGCCACACCCTCGCCCGGTGGCGCGGCAAGGCGGGCGATCCGGAGGGGGCCGTGGCGGCGTGCACCGAGCTGCTGCCCGACGTGCAGCGGGTCCTCGGACCCGACCACCGCAACGCCTTCATCCTGCGCGAGGACCTGGCCGGGAGCCTGGGCAGGGCGGGCGACACGGAAGCGGCGCTGGCCGCCTACGCCGCACTAGTGGACGACATGACGCGGGTGCTGGGAACGGACCACCCCGACACCCGCGCCGTCCTCGCCAAAGCAGCGGCCTGGCGCGAGGCTCAGGCCCCGGGGTAGCGCCCCGCCTTGACGTCATCGACGAACGCCGTCCAGGCCGCGGGGGCGAAGGCGAGGGCGGGGCCCTCGGGGTCCTTGGAGTCCCGCACGGGGACGACGTCGAGGCCGTCCCCGACCTCGATGCATTCGCCGCCCTGACCGCTGCTGTAGGTGCTCTTGCGCCAGGCGGCACTGGCGACCTCGATGCATTCGCCGCCCTGGCCGCCGCTGTAGGTGCTCTTGCGCCAGGTGGCGCCGGTGAGGTTGGTCATGGGAAGGCCCTCCGGGGTGTGTGCGGAGTTCGCCGATTACTCGGCGCTGGGGTAGCGGCCCGCCTTGACGTCGGCGATGAACGCCGTCCAGGCGGCCGGGTGGAAGGTGAGGGCAGGGCCCTCGGGGTCCTTCGAGTCCCGCACGGGGACGACGTCGAGGCCATCGGCGACTTCGACGCACTCGCCGCCCTCGCCGCCGCTGTAGGTGCTCTTGCGCCAGGTGGCACCAGTCAGGTCGATCATGCGGCGTAGCCCTCCAGGATGTCGCGGATCATGTCCGCCGACTGCTCCCGGGGGAGTGCGGCGGCCTGGAGCAGATCATATTTCAGGCGGGCGTTTTCGACCTCGGTCACGTGCTCCTTGAGGGCAGTGGTCCACAGGCCCTCCACGTACAGCACGTCAGAGCGGTCCTGGTATGACCAGAGGGTGAAGTCGCCGTCCGTCGCCGCGTGAGCCCCGGCCGCGAACGGCAGGATCTGGACCGTCACGTTCGGGTTGGCGCACTCCTTGAGCAGGCGCTCAAGCTGTTCTGCCATCACCCCACGCCCGCCCACAGGGCGACGCAGCACTGCCTCGTCCAGGATGGTCCAGAAGTACGGCGGCTCCTCGCTCTTGAAGATCGCCTGCCGCGCCGCCCGCGCGGCGACCAGCGCCTCGATCCGTTCGTGCGTCGCGCGCGGCTGCGACGCCCGGATGAGCGCACGCGCGTACTCCTCCGTCTGCAACAGGCCGTGCACAACCTGGCTTCGGTACGTCCGGATGCGGATCGCCTGCGCTTCTTCCCGAGCCGCACCCTGGAACCAGTCCGGCAGCGCTTCCGCGAGCACCCGGCGGAGGATCCGCGCGAACCGTTCTCCCGTGCCCAGCGCAGCGTCCACCTCGTTCGTGAACGCCTCGGACGGCGTGCGGCGGCCCTTCTCGACGTTGCAGAGCTGCTGGTAGGAGTACGAGGTCTGAGAGGCCAGTTGGCGGCCGGAGATGCCTTGCGCGTCCCGCGCGAGGCGCAGTTCCTCGCCGAAGTAGCCGAGCCAGGAACCAGGGTTGCCGCCTTCGTCGCTGTCGGTGGTGCCCATGGTGCTGTCCTTTCCCGCGTATCCGGTTGGTGCTGAATACGCGGCCTCTCTGTTACCGACCGTGCTCAGGGCCCAACCTAGAGGCACATCCCCGGTCATGGGGGCGAAATGCGGAGAAAGGCGACTCCTGATGGCAACGACGCGCACCGGGCCCACGCCGGTGCCACCGGCCGCGATTCCGGCCCCCTCCCGGGCGGAGCCGGTCGTGTGGAGCTGGCCGCAGACGCCGAAGGCCGTACCGCTCGCCCGGCGGGGTCTGCGGGAGGTGCTCACGGCGTGGGGGATGACGGCGGTCGCGGACGACGCCGAGCTCGTCCTCGCGGAGCTGCTCAGCAACGCCGTCGAGCACGCGCGTGCCGGGAGCGGGATCGTCGAGACGCGGTGCGGTCCGCTGCCGCGCGGCGCCGGCGTGCGGGTGGAGGTGTGTGACGGGGACGCCTTCCGTGTTCCGGTGCTGGGCAGCGGGGCCGAGGACGCGGCCCGGGGGCGCGGGCTGCACCTCGTCGACGTGCTCACGCACCGGATGTGGGGCGTGGCCTCGCGCGAGGACGTGCCGGGCAAGGTGGTGTGGGCGCACGTCGGCGGTACGGCCGGGCACAGCGCGCCCTACTGCGACGCGGTCGCGATGCTGGGGACCCGGCTGGCCGCGCGGGTGCTCGGGTTCGGCGAGGACGTGGCCTCCGACCTGATCGCCCGCAGGCTGCTGTGCGCGCTGGAGCGCGGGCACGAGGGCGACCACGCCGGGCTCGTCTACGACCACCTCGCGGGCCCGGACGCGGGAGCCGTCTGGTCGGCGTGGGGCGGTACGCGGGCCCGCCCGCGCGAGGTCGCCGTACGGCCGGACTGCCCGGCCCCCGGCCCCACCACCGGCTGCGCCCTCTTCGCGGCGCACCCCGGGCGCCACACGTGGGAGTGGGAGGGCTGATCCGGCGTGCCCGGCCCACCGCGTGCCGGCGGCGCAGGCCGCGGGTGGCTCAGAGCCGGACGACCATGAGCGAGACGTCGTCCTGCTGGCCGTCCGGCCCGGCCATCGCCGTCAGCAGGCCGTCCGCCAGCTCCGCGGGCGGGAGGGTGCGCAGTTCGCGGACGGCGGCGACGAGGCGGTCGAGGCCGACGTCGATGTCCTCGTCCCGCCGCTCGATCAGCCCGTCCGTGTACATCACCAGGAGGGAGCCGGAGTGGTAGTCGACGGTCGCCTGCGGGCGCGGTACGTGCTCCAGGCGCACTCCCAGGGGCGGGTCGGTCGCCTGGTCCAGGAAGCAGAAGGAGCCGTCGGTCCGCATGAGCACCGGCGGCGGGTGGCCCGCGTTGCTGTACGTCAGCAGTGAGCTCTCCGGGTAGACCTGGCACGCGAAGGTCGTCGTGGACATCGCGCCCGGCAGCGCGCGCGAGTACAGGCCCAGTGTCTCCAGCGCCCCGCTCGGGCCGTCCGCGACGCGCATCGCCGCGCTGAGCGCGCTGCGGAGCATGCCCATGATGGCCGCCGCGTCCACCCCGTGGCCGACGACGTCGCCCACCGTCAGCCCGAGCCGGCCTTCCGGGAGGTCCACCACGTCGTACCAGTCGCCGCACGCGTTGAGGTCGCGCAGCGCCGGGCGGTAGCGCACCGCGATCTCGGGGTGGGCGTCCAGGTCGGGGTTCGCGAGCATCGCGCGCTGGAGGGTGAGGGCCAGGTCGCGGGTGCGGCTGGTCATCTCCTGGAGGCGGGCGTTGGCCTGCTGGAGCTCGCGCGCGCGGGTGAACAGCTCCGCGCGCGGCGCCTTCATCAGCTCGCCGTCCGGTACGGGCTCGACGCCCTCGCGCTCCCAGCGGACGAAGGAGGTGACGTCGTCGACGCGGTGGATGATCAGCTCCACCCGGCCGTCCGGACCGGTCAGCGGGTGGTTGGTGACGTTCCACCAGCGGGGCTCGAACATGCCGGGCCGGTCCGGGCGCGGGATCGCGAAGCGGTGCAGCAGCAGCACGTTGGGGTTGCCCGTGCGCAGCGCCAGTTCCAGGCCGTTGCGCTGGGCCTCGACGGCCTGGGACGTCGGCTCGCCGGGGTCGGGCGGGTAGGCGTCGAAGTAGCTGGTGCCGGTCAGCTCGTCGGCGGTGCGGCCGGTGACCTCGGAGTACGCGTCGTTGAGGGTGACGATCCTGAGGTCGCGGTCCAGGACGACGCAGGCGGCCGGGACGGCGGCGAAGAGGGCTGCGTAGTCCAGGGCGGGCCCGCCGCCCCGCGCGCCGCCGCGCCCCGCGGCCGTAGCGCCCGCACCGCCGCTCTCCCGTTCGCCCCCCGCCACCGCGTCGCCTCCGCCCGCTCCCGCCCGGTTCCGTCCGGCGGTCCAGTCAACCTGCGGGCGCCGCCCGGCCCGCGCACGCCTTCCGCGACGCGCCCGTACGGCCCCCGTCCAGCGCAGTGCCCGCGCCGGTGGAGGCGCCCACCTGCGGATACGCCCGTGGGTTGGACGGGACTCTTGCCACGCGTGGGACGACGCCCTTACGGTCCTTGTTCCGAAGCAGTTGTGGGAGCGCTCCCATACAGATCGAATCGAATCGAAACGCGATCGAACCGCATCGAAAGGATCCCGCCCCCACCGCGCTTGCTCGGTCCCCCCACCTCCGTGCCTGTCATCGAAAGGACAAGCATGAAGTCGCTACGGCAAGCTCTCCGCTCCACCCGCAGAACGGCCGTCGCCGCGCTCGCGGCGCTCGGCCTCGGCGTCGGCGGCCTCGTCACCCTGGCCTCCGCGCCCGCCGCGCACGCCGACACCCAGATCTGCGACCAGTACGGCTCGACGACGATCCAGGGCAAGTACGTCGTGCAGAACAACCGCTGGGGCACCTCGGAAACCCAGTGCATCAACGTCACCAGCAGCGGCTTCCAGATCACCACGGCCAACGGCTCGGTGGCGACCAACGGCGCGCCGAAGTCGTACCCGTCGATCTTCAACGGCTGCCACTACACCAACTGCTCGCCCGGCACCAACCTGCCCGCGCAGCTCAGCCAGATCAGCAGCGCGCCCACGAGCATCTCGTACAACTTCGTGAACAACGCGGTGTTCGACGCGGCCTACGACATCTGGCTGGACCCGACGCCGAAGACGGACGGCGTCAACAAGACCGAGATCATGGTGTGGTTCAACCACGTCGGGTCGGTCCAGCCGGTGGGCTCCAAGGTCGGCACGGCCAACGTCGGCGGCCGCAGCTGGGACGTGTGGACCGGCAACAACGGCGGCAACGACGTCATCTCCTTCGTCGCCCCCTCGGCGATCAGCAGCTGGAACTTCGACGTCAAGGCCTTCGCGAACGAGACGATCAGCCGCGGGATGGCCCAGAACAGCTGGTACCTCACCAGCGTCCAGGCCGGTTTCGAGCCCTGGCAGAACGGCGCGGGCCTGGCCGTCACGAGCTTCTCGTCCTCCGTCAACATCGGCGGCAGCTCGACGAACGGCGGCACGTCGACCGGCACCACCAGCGGCACGACCAGCGGTGGCAGCACCGGCGGCACGGGCAGCTCCGGCTGCAAGGTGACCTACGCGACGCAGACCTGGTCCGGCGGCTTCACCGCCAACGTCACGGTCGCCAACACCGGCTCCAGCGCGGTCAACAACTGGAAGCTCGGCTTCACCCTGCCCTCGGGCCAGACCGTCACCAGCGCCTGGAACGCCACGGTGAGCCCGTCCTCCGGCGCCGTCACGGCGAGCGGCATGTCCTACAACGCCTCGATCCCGGCGGGCGGTTCGCAGTCCTTCGGTTTCCAGGGCACCTCGACGGGCAGCACGGCGTCCCCCAGCGCCTTCACCCTGAACGGCACCCCCTGCTCCTGACCGGTCCCCTGTGACCCGGCGGCTCTTTCCTTCCCGACCGCAGCCGCCGCACGGCGCCGCCCGCCCTTCCGGCGGGCGGCGCCCGTGTGTGTGTGGGGGCGACGCCCCGCCCGGCCTCAGTCGAGGCAGAACTCGTTGCCCTCCGGGTCGGTCAGGACAATGTGGCCGGCGGCGAGCGGGGGCTCGGGCTCGTGGCGGCGGCCGCGCTTGGCGCCGAGGGCGACCAGGCGGTCGCACTCCGCCTCCAGCGCGGCCATCCGCTCCTCGCCCCGCAGCCCGGGCGCGACGCGGACGTCGAGGTGCACGCGGTTCTTGCCCGCCTTCTCCTCGGGGACGCGCTGGAAGAAGATGCGGGGACCGCGGCCCTCGGGATCCTCGATCGCCGAGCGGGCGTCGCGCTCCTGCGGCGGCACCCCGACGCGCTCCAGGAACTCCGCCCACGCCGCCAGCGGGTCCGCGCCCTCGGGCACCTCCACACCGGGCGGCCCCGGATGGACGTATCCCAGCGCGTCACGCCAGAAGGACGACAGTGCCAGCGGGTCGTGCGCGTCGAAGGTGATCTGGACCTGACGGCTCATCGGCTGCTCCGTTCACTCGGCTCACGCGGATCGTGCCCAGCCTGGCAGCAGGGTCCGACAACGGGGGCGGGCCGGGTGCGCGGGCGGCGGGAAGAACGCCGCGGGGGACGCGCCCGGAAAAGCGGGTGCGTCCCCTGCGGGGTTCTCGGCGGCGGGTGCCGGGAGGAACTGAATTCGCGGCCTAGTAGGGGCCGTTGACGTTGTCGATCGAGCCGTACACGTGGTAGGCGTAATTGCACGCGGCGGTGATGTTCGCGACCGGGTCGTAGATGTTGTTCGAGGTGCCCGGCACGTGGTACGCGTCGAAGGTCGGCTGGATCACCTGGAGCAGACCGATGGACGGGGTGCCCGCCGCGGCGTTGGAGTCCCAGAGGTTGATGGCATTCGGGTTGCCGGAGGACTCCCGCATGATGTTGCGGTAGATGCCGTCGTAAGTGCCGGGAATTCCCTGCTGCTTCATGATGGCCAGCGCGTGGTTGATCCAGCCGTCCAGGTTGTCCGGGTAGGCGGTGGCGGTGCTCGCCGTCTGCGCGGTGGCCGTCGCGGTGGTGCTCTTCGCCGTGGTCGCCGCAGCCGTCCTGGCCGGCGCCGCGGGCGCCTTCGCGCCGGGGGCGTGCGGGAGGTGGAGGACCTGGCCCGGGTGGATGATGTACGGGCTGCGGATGTGGTTGCGGGCGGCTATGCCCTTCCATCCGCCGGTCACCTTGTGGTGCCGGGCGATACCGATCAGGGTGTCGCCCTTCTTGACCGTGTACGTGCGCTTGCCGGTCTTGTGCCCGGCCTTCTGCTGCGCGGCCACGGTCGACTTCGCGGGGGACTTCGCCGGGGCGGCGGCGCTCGCCGTACCGGTGACGATCCCGCAGGACAGCGCGGCGAACGTTCCGGCGACGACAGCTCCGCGCAGGGAGACCAGACGCTTGGGGAGCGAGCGGTTACGGGCGTGCTTCGGCATGGTGCGGACCTCGTTCCAGTCAATTCCTCTCCGCAGGCGCCGGCCCCCGCCGATGCCAATCCGACCCGCATTTCGTTTGCGGTGCGCTGCGGCGAGCACATTGGTATCAGCTCGAATTTGACGCGACAATTACCTGCTGTTCTAAGCGGCGTAGTAGAAAGCCCGTCCGGCCGGGTCCGGGGTTCCCCGGGGAATGGGCCCGCCGGCGGGGGCCGGAATCACTAAGCGCGGTAGTAAGTGATGTGCGTCCTGTGGCGCGCGTCACGCTCCCGCGGGCCCTTTTGCCGCGGCCTTATCGCATGAATAAGTCCTCAACTTCCTTAAGAAGTCATTTATGGCTTACCCGGTAAAACGGACAAGTCGGCCGCCCTCGGGGCTCCGCCGAAGGGGCCCGGCGTCCCTATCCTGGTGCCGCACCCGGGACAGGGAGGACTGTGCGGTGACGCTGCTGGAGGGGGACCCGCCGCACATCGGCGGGTACCGGCTGGAGCGCAGGCTCGGCGCGGGGGGCATGGGAGTGGTCTTCCTGGGCCGCTCGGTGTCCGGGCGGCGGCTCGCGATCAAGGTCATCCGGCCGGAACTGGTCACCGACGAGGGCTTCCGCATCCGCTTCCGGCGCGAGGTCGCGGCGGCGCGGCAGGTCAGCGGGGCCTTCACCGCCCCCGTCGTGGACGCCGATCCGGACGCCGAACGGCCCTGGCTCGCCACGCTCTTCGTGCCCGGCCCCTCGCTGCACGAGCACGTCGCCTCCGCGGGCCCGCTCGCCGCGGGCGCCCTGCGCGCGCTGGCCGCCGGACTCGCCGAGGCGCTGCGCGACATCCACCGCGCGGGCCTGGTCCACCGCGACCTCAAGCCCGGCAACGTGCTGCTCGCGGACGACGGCCCCCGCGTCATCGACTTCGGCATCGCCCGCGCCGTCGCCGCCGCCCCGCTCACCACGACCGGCGTCGTCTTCGGCACGCCCGGCTACATGGCCCCCGAGCAGCTGCGCACCGGCGGCAGCGGACCGGAGGGCGACGTCTTCGCGCTCGGCTCCGTGCTCGTCTTCGCCGCGACCGGCCACGGCCCCTTCGACGGCGAGGGCGCGTACGGCGTCGGCTACCGGGTCGTCCACGAGGAGCCGGACCTGACCGGGCTGCCCGGCGAGCTGCGGCCGCTCGTCGAGGCGTGCCTGGCGAAGGAGCCCGGCGAACGGCCCACGGCGGAGGAGCTGCTGCTCTCCCTGGCGGCGGCCCCGGGCGACGCGCCCGCCGGGCACACACCGTCTGCCGCACCGGCCGGGCACGCACCGTCTGCCGCGCCCGCCGCGGAGCCCGCCCTCCCCGCCCCCGCCGACACCCCGACCCGTCCGGACACGCCCCCCGCGCCGGCCGCACCGCCCGCCGCCGGGCCGGACGCCGCCGCACCGCCCGCCGCCGGGCCGGACGCGGTGGGGGAGACCGGGAGCTTCCGGCCCGGCCCGCCCGCCCCCTCGGCTGCGCCCGGCGTCCCCGACCCCTCCCCGTCTCCGCCCCCGCCCCCGGACCCGGCGGGGCGGCGGCCGCGGCGGAAGCGGACCGCGGCCGTCGTCACCGGTGCCGTCCTCGCCCTCACGGCGGCCGTGACCGTCCCCCTGGTGGTCCTGCACGACCGCGACGGCGACCGCGGGCGGGGCGCGTCCTCCCCGCGGCACGAGGCCACCGCGTCCTCCTCCCCCTCCTCGGCCGCCGCCTTCTCCTGTGCCGGTGCCCGCGGGCATGTGCGGGCGGACGGCTCGAATCTGCTCGGCCCGCTCATGAACCGGTGGGTGCAGCGCTTCCAGGAACTGTGCCCCGCCGCCGCGGTCGACTACCTGGCCACGGGCCCGGACGCGGGGCTGACCGCCTTCCTGTCCGGGCAGGCGGAATTCGCGGTGGCGGACGCCCCGCTCGACCAGCGCGGCGTCGACCGGTCGAGGAGCCGTTGCCCGGGCCCGGGGGGCGGGCAGGCCGTCGACGTGCCGCTCGCCGCCACGCAGGTGGCGGTCGTCTACAACGTGCCCGGGGTCCAGGACCTGGTCCTGGACGCGCCCACGCTCGCGAGGATCTTCGACGGCCGCGTCACCCGCTGGAACGACGCGGCGATCGCGCGGCTCAACCCGGGCGCCGCGCTCCCCGCCACCGCCGTCCGGCCCGTCCACCGCGCCGACTACAGCAGCTCCACCCTCGTCCTGACCGGCTACCTCCACGCGGCCGCGGGGTCCGCCTGGCCCTATGCCCCCGGCGGCTCGTGGCCCGGCCGAGGCGGCACCGGGAGCACGGGCGTGCTCGCCCAGGAACACGAGGTCGCGTCGGTGGTGGGCGCGATCGGCTACGCCACCCCCGGCCCCGGCGACACGCTCGCCACCGCGCGGCTCGTGACCGGCACGGGTGGGCCCGTGGCGATCGGCCCCGCCACCGCCACCGCCTTCGTCGCGCACGCGGCCGCGAACGGCGGCCCCGGCGGCGGCCTCGCGCTCACCCCCGACCCCGCCGGCCCCGGTCCGGGTGCCTACCCGCTCACCGCCGTCAACTACGCCGTCGTGTGCGCGAAGGGCAACGACCCCGCGGCCCTCGCCGTGCTGCGCGCCTTCCTGGCGTACGCCACGGGTGCGTCCGGCCGTCAGGACGCCACCGCCCTCGGCTACGGCCCCCTGCCCGACACGCTGCTGACGCCCGTCCGGAAGGCGGTCGCGGGCCTGGGCTGAGCCGTCCCGCCCCGGGCCCGCGCCGCGAAGTGCCCTTCAGCAGGCGGGACTTTGCGGACGCACACCCTAGGCTGCTCTGTTATGCACATAGGACCAGACAGATCCGCTGCCCCGTCCGTCTCCGCGCTCGCCCGCGGCTCCGCCCCCGCCCTCGCCGCCGCGCTGCTCGTCGCCTCGGTCGCCGTCAGCGGCTGCTCGTCCGGCTCGGGCGGCGGCTCGGCCACGGAGGAGGCGCTGCGGCACCTGCCGAAGAGCGCCGCCTCGGGCCAGGTGAGCTACGTCGACCAGGAGCGCGTGCGCAAGCTGAGCGCCGCCGACGACAAGCGCTACCGCTCCGTCGCGGTGTCGCCCAGCCGGCTGCTGAACACCTACGGGACGCCGCCGTGGGGCGACGCGCTCAAGACCGGCCAGATCGCGAGCGAGATCGACGCCGGTGTCCTCGGCGCGTGGAAGGGCGACTTCGACGCCGACGCCGTCGTCGCGAAGCTCAAGGCGGCCGGCTACAAGGCCGTGAAGAAGGACGGCAAGGACGTCCTGGCGTACGAGGGCACGGGCGACAGCCACACCGGCGAGCTGACGATCCTGGTCACCGACGACGAGCTGCGCTACTCGGGGAACGCCAAGACCTTCACGGCGGCCGACCCGGACAAGGGCGACTCACTCGCCGGCTCGGACCAGTACCGGCGCGCGGCCGACTGCCTCGGCGACGTCTACCGCGCCGACTTCAACGGGCTGAGCACCAAGGACGCCGTGCAGCTGACGGTGCTCGGCCAGGCGGACGACGGCGGCAAAAACACCGAGGTGATGTGCGTGGTCACCAAGGACCAGGACACCGCCGACGACGTCGCGGGCCGCCTGCGGGCGGCCGCCGCGAAGAAGCCGAAGCTCTACGGCGGCAGCAAGGTGACCGTGGGCAAGGGCGATCTCCCGTACGTCCGGGTGACGGTCCCCGACAGCGCCGAGCAGCACCCCGGCCGCCTCATGGTGAGCAACATCGACCTGTGGCTGGCCCTCCCCGACGAGGACTGAGCGCGGCCCCTCCGCCCGCCGCGGCCTGCCGGGACGTGCCTGATCCCGCCCCCCCGCCCCGGCGGGCGGGGGGCGGGGGGCGGGATGAGACACGGCTCACCCCCTCCCAAATACGCATCTGAAATACAACATTGATAGTGTCCCGGTGTGCGGCTGACCAGATACACCGACCTCGCGCTCCGCGCGGTGATGCGACTGGCCGTCGTGGACGACGGCCCCGAGCTGCTCACCACGCGGCAGATCGCCGAGTCGATGCGCGTCCCGTACACCCACATGGCCAAGGCCGTCGCACAGCTCCAGCACCTCGGCGTCGTCGAGGCGCGGCGCGGGCGGGGCGGCGGGCTCGCGCTGACGGACGCGGGACGCCGCGCGCCGGTGGGGGACCTGGTCAGGACGCTGGAGTCGGACCGGGAAGCCGTGGTGTGCGAGGGTGCCGAGCCCTGCCCGCTCGCGGCCGCCTGCCGGCTGCGGCGCGCACTGCGGGACGCGCAGGAGGCGTTCTACGGCTCGCTCAACGCCCTGACCGTCGCCGATCTGGTGGCCTCGCCGACCGGGCCCGTCCTGCTGTCGCTGGGGGCGCCGCCGGGCTGAACGGGGCCCGTCCGCAAGGGCCGTGAGAGGTGTGAGGCGACATGCCGCCGCGCGTGCGGCCGCTCCTGCCTGCCCGCCGACGCTGAATACGCATTCGACATACCAATTTCAACAACCGTCCGAGGAGTGAGTGCCCGATGCTGTCCGAGCAGTCCGTTCCCGTGGTGGAGGCCACCCTGCCCGCTGTGGGGGCGTCGCTGAACACGATCACCGAGGCCTTCTACCGCCGGTTGTTCGAGGAGCGCCCGGAGTTGCTGCGCGACCTCTTCAACCGCACCAACCAGGCCACCGGTACGCAGCGCCAGGCGCTCGCCGGCGCGGTCGCGGCCTTCGCGACGCTGCTCGTCGAGCGCCCGGCCGAGCGGCCCGACGCGATCCTGTCGCGCATCGCGCACAAGCACGTCTCCCTCGGCATCACCGCCGACCAGTACCCGCTCGTCGGGCGGCACCTGATGGGCGCCGTCGGCGAGGTGCTCGGCGAGGCCGTCACCCCCGAGGTCGCCGCCGCCTGGGAGGAGGTGTACTGGCTGATGGCCAACGCGCTCATCGCCGCCGAGGCGCGGCTGTACGCCGGGGCGGGCGTCGCGGAGGGCGACGTGTGGCGGCCCATGGAGGTCACCGCGCGCACCCGCGAGGCCGACGACGCCGTCTCCCTCGTCCTGCGCCGCACCGACGGCCTGCCCACCCGGCCCTTCCTGCCCGGCCAGTACGTCGGCGTCCGCGTCCAGCTCCCGGACGGGGCACGGCAGATACGCCAGTACAGCCTGTCCGCCGCGCCCGACCGCAAGACCTGGCGCATCACCGTCAAGCGCGAGACCGGCGCGGAGGGCGCGGTGCCGGACGGCGAGGTCTCGACCTGGCTGCACGACAACGCAAGGGTCGGCGACGTCCTCGACGTGTCGCTGCCCGCGGGCGACCTGGCACTGCCGGACGGCGACAGCCCGCTCGTCCTGGCGTCGGCCGGCATCGGCATCACCCCCGTACTCGGGATGCTCGACCACCTCGCCCGCACGTCCTCGCGGCGGCCCGTCACCGTCATCCACGCCGCCCGCAGCCCGCGCCACCACGCCCACCGCGAGGAGCAGGCCGAACTCGTCGGCCGGCTGCCCGGGGCCGAACTGCACCTGTGGTACGAGCAGGACGCGCACGAGGCCGCACACCCCGCTGCGCGCACCGGCCGCGCCGATCTCGCCCACCTCACCCCCGACCCGGCGAGCACCGCCTACCTGTGCGGCCCGCTGCCCTTCATGCGCGCGGTGCGCGGCCAGCTGCTGGCCAAGGGCCTCCACCCGTCCGCCGTCCACTACGAGGTCTTCGGCCCCGACCTCTGGCAGAGCCGCTGACGCCCCGCCGGACGTGGGTGCCTGCGTGACCCGGGCGCGGGGGAGCGCGGGTCACGCAGGCGGGGCCCCCGGCGGCACGGCGAACCGCCGGGGACCCGGCTCAGCCCGCCCGGGAGTACCTCCGGGGCAGGGTGCGGCCCGCGCGGCGGGCGGCGCCGCAGGACCGCGCGTCACGGCACCACACCAGCTCCACCGGGCCGCGGTCGTCGAGGCGTTCGCGCACCGCCCACTCGGTGGTCGTCCGCCCGCAGTGGTCGCAGTGGCGCGCCCCCGCGGGGGACGCGGCCGGGGGCGTGCCCCGGAGCGCGGCGGCCGTCTCGTGATCAGGCATGCACCCAGAGTCGTGGGCGGGGCCGGACGAGGGTAGTACCGTCTCGGGTTCCCGCGGCGGTAACCCCCGTGCACGAAGCCCCGGTCGGGCTTCCACGAGCCCGACGAGTACGAGGAAGCGCCGAGCCACGTGAGCCCCTCACCCATCCCCTCCGGCGTCCTGGCCAGGCCGGACCTCCGGCACGCCCTGCGCGAGCACGACTTCGCCGCCGCCTTCCGGCTGCTGAAGCAGTACGCGGGCCTGTCCCAGAACAAGATCGCCCTCGCGTGCGGCCTCACGCCCGGCAAGGTCTCGACGATCATGTCCGGCAGCGCGCAGATCACCTCCATCGAGGTGCTGCGGCGGATCGCCGACGGCCTGCGCGTCCCCGGTGACCTGCTCGGCCTGGCCGCCCGCCCCTGGGAGCGCGCCCGCGCACCGCAGTCCGTGCCCGACCCCGAGGTGCCGCTGCGTGTGGACACCCCCTGGCAGGCCGCCGCGACCGTCGACCTGGCCGCCCGGCTCACCCGCGCCGACCTCGCGACGGACCGGCGGGCACTGGCCCGCGCCCTCGCCGCCACCGCCATGAGCGGTCCCGTCCTGCTGGACTCCCTGGAGGGCTGGATGCACCCCGGCGAGGCGGGCCGGCGGCGCGTCCGCCCCGGCCGGCTGGGGCTGCGCGACATCGAGCAACTGGAGGAGACCGCACGGGCGTTCCGCGCCTGGAACCACAGTTACGGCGGCGGCCTGCGGCGCCGCGCCGTCCTCGGCCAGCTCTCCGAGGTGACCGCGCTGCTGGGCGAGCACCAGGCCCCGGACGTGGAGGAACGCCTCTACCGGGTGCTCGCCGTGCTGGCCGGCACCGCGGCCGGCGCCGCCTGGGACTGCGGCCTCCAGCGCCGCGCCCAGGACTACTACCGGCTCAGCCTGCGGGCCGCGCACGCCGGCGGCGACCGGCTGTGGGGCGCCAACGTGCTGGCCGGCATGGCCCGCCAACTCCTCTACGCCGGAAGGCCGTCGGACGCGCTGGAGCTGGTCCGGCTCGCGCAGGACGGCTCCCGCGAGGTCGCCGGACCGCGGCTGCGGGCCATGCTGCACACCCGCGAGGCCTGGGCGCTCGCCGCGATGGGCCGCACCGCCGCCTTCACCCGCGCCACCGAGCAGGCCCGGCACGCCCTGTCCGGGGCGGACGGCAGCGGCCGGGAACCGTACTGGATCGGCTACTTCGACGAGGCCGAACTCGCCGGCACCACCGGCGGCCGGCGCCTGGAACTCGCCCGCAAGGACCCGCACCTGCACGCCGAGCAGGCCGGCGAGGAGATCCGGCACGCCCTCGCCACCCGCGGCGAGGGCGCCGGGCGGGCCGTCGCCCTCGACCGGCTCGGCCTCGCCGAGACCTGCTTCCTGCTCGGCGACCTGCACTCCGCCGTCGCCGAGACGCACGCCGCGGTCGACGCCGCCTCCGGGGTGCGTTCCGGCCGTGTCCGCGAAGGCGCGCAGTGGCTCTACTCCTGCACCGTCGGGCACGGGCACTCGGCGCCCGTGCGGGAGGCGCGCGCTAGGCTCCGCGAGCAACTGGCCGACTGAGGGGGGAACGCCGTGACGACGCCGGGCGTGACACTGGCCGTGACCGGGCACATCAACCTCACACCGCCGTCCGTCCCGCTCGTACGGGCCGCCCTCGACGACCTCCTCGCCCCGTGCGCCGGACCGGGGCTCACGGGGGTGTCGTGCCTCGCGGCGGGCGCCGACAGCGTCTTCGCCGAGGCCGTGCTCGCCGCGGGCGGCCGGCTCGTCGTCATCGTCCCCTCCCGCGACTACCGCGCCGCGAAGGTCGCCCCCGCGCACGCCGGGCGCTTCGACCGGCTGCTCGGCGCCGCGGCAGAGGTCGAGGTCATGGACCACGCCACGGCCGGCCGCCGCGCGTACGAGAGCGCCAACCGCGCCCTGCTGCGCCGCGCGCAGCGCCTGGTCGCGGTGTGGGACGGCCGGCCCCCCACGGGCCGCGGCGGCGGCACGGCCGACACCGTTCTGGAAGCGCGCGCGCTGGGCATACCGGTGGACGTGGTGTGGCCGGAGGGCGCCGCCCGCGGGTAGCCGCGGGCGCCGGGCCTCACGCCGCCGCGGGCAGCGGCTCCGGCTCGGCGCGGGGGAGCAGGAGCGGCGTCGCCAGCACGAGGACGCCCGCCAGCGCGAGGGCCGGGCGGATGCCGATCAGCGCGCCGAGCACGCCCCACACCGCCGTGAGCAGCGCCGTCGAGGCCTTCGTCGTCACCGCCCAGGCCGACAGGGTGCGGGCGACCCGGTCCGGGGCCGCGCGTTCGAGACGGGTCGTGGCGCAGACCGGGTTGAAGACCGCGCAGCAGAAGATCAGCCCCGTCTCGACGCCCATGACCACCAGCAGCCCGCCCGCCCCCGGCCCGACGAGAGCCAGCCCCACCGGCCACACGGCGCGCAGGGTGCCCGAGGCGACCAGCACCCGGTGCTGCCCGAAACGCGTCACGAACCGCCGGGCCAGCCGCGAGCCGAGCAGGCCCGCGAGCGAGGGCGCGGCGAAGGCCAGCCCGTACTCCCACGGTGTGAAGCCCAGGCGGCCCAGCAGGAGCACGGCCAGCAGCGGTTCGGCCGCCATCACCAGCGCGTTGAAGAGGGCGGTGTTGGCGAACAGCGGCCGCAGCACCGGATCGGCGAGGATGTGGCGCCAGCCGTCGAGCAGGTCGCGCGGCCGCACCCGCGGCGCCTTCGGGCGCCCGGGGCGCGGCTCGTGGCCGCCCGTCGCGCGGATGCCGAGCGCGGAGAGCAGGTAGCTCGCCGCGTCGGCGGCCACCGTCGCCACCGGCCCGAGCAGCGCGATCGCCGCACCGCCCAGCGGCGGCCCGACGACCGTGGCCGTCCACGCCGTGGACTCGAAGCGCGCGTTGGCCGTCAGCAGGTGCTCCGGCGGCACCAGCGTCTTCAGATAGGCGCCGGAAGCGGCGCGGAAGCCGATGTCCGCCGCGGCGACCACCACGGACACCAGCAGCAGCTGCGGGTACGTCAGCGCGCCGAACGCGTACGCCGCCGGGATGGTCAGCAGCGCCACGCACCGCACCAGGTCGAATCCCACCAGCACCGGCCGCTTGCGGCGGAATTCCACCCACGGCCCCAGCGGCACCGCCACCACCGCGCCGACCGCCGCGCCCGTCGCCGCCAGCGCGGCGACCTGCGCGGGCCCGGCGTGCAGCACCCGGACGGCGATGAGCGGGAAGGCGCCGAAGGCCAGCCACGTGCCCAGCGCGCTCGTCCCGTACGCCCCCCACAGCCACCCGAACCGCCGCCCCAGCCGGCCACCCGCCTCGGCCATGTCCCCGCCCCTCCGTCTCCGCGCGACGGCCGGGGGAACCCGGGCCGCGACCCGGAGCATCCAAGCCGGGGCCGGCGGCGGCGCGCAAACAACCGCCGGGCCGCTGGGCCACAACCACCGGTTGTGTCCCTAGGGTGGCGGTGTGGACCTCGACACCGTGCGGACCTTCGTCGCCGCGGCCGACGCGGGGCGCTTCCAGGAAGCCGCCGCGGAGCTCTCGCTCACCCAGCAGGCCGTCTCCAAGCGCATCGCCGCACTGGAGCGCAGCCTCGGCGTACGGCTGTTCACCCGCACCCCGCGCGGGGCCGAACTCACCGTCGACGGCCAGGCGTTCCTGCCGCACGCGCGCGAGCTGCTGCGCGTCGCCGAGCGCGCGGCCGCGTCCGTACGCACCGGCGGACGCCCCCTGCGCGTCGACATCATCGCCTCGCGCAGCGCCGCGTCGGGGGTGATGCGCGCCTTCCACCGCGCGCACCCCGCGATCGCGCTCGACGTGGTGATGCTGTTCGGGTTCGGGGAGGCCGTCGACGCGATCCGCTCCGGCTCCCTCGACGCCTCCTTCCGCGCCGTGGCCGCCCCCGGCCTCCCGCTCCCCGAGGACATCGCCTGCGCCCGCGTCCTGGACGAGCCGCTCCAGCTGCTCACCGGCCCCGCCCACGCCCTGGCGGAGGCCCCCTCCGTCCCCCTCGCCGGACTCGCCGGCCACCGCATCTGGATGCCCGGCCTCGCCCCCGGCACGGAATGGGCCGCGTACTACGACGACCTGGCCACCGCATTCGGCCTCACGATCGAGGCGACCGGCCCCAACTTCGGCTCCGACGCCCTCCTCGACACCATCGCCGACACCCCCGCGCTGGCGACCTTCATGGGCGCCTTCTCCCTGCCCCGGCTGCCGCAGGACGGCACCCCCGGGCAGCGCGGCCTGCGTCTCGTCCCCGTCACCGACCCGGCCCCCGTCTACCCCCACGCCCTCCTGTGGCACCGCGACAACCCCCACCCCGCCCTCCCGCTCCTGCGCGCCCACCTGGCCGCCACCACCCCCGGCCACGGGTCCCCGGGGACCTGGACCCCGCCGTGGACACCGGCGGAGTGAGGGCGCCACCGGTCCACGGCGCCCGGCCGGGAGGAGCCGCCCGGCAGGACCGCGGCGGGCCTCAGATCATGGGCGGCTCGTCCCCGGACGTGGTCCGGTTGCGGTTGGCCATCTCCTCCCAGAACGAGTGCAGTTCCCGCACCGGGATGCTCACCCAGGGCGCGGTGCGCCGGCTGATCGCGGGCGGACGCCAGCGGAAGCGGCTGTGCAGGAGGGCCTGCTGCTGGCGGCAGAACGGCTCCTCGATCTCGGTCTGCGCCTTGCCGGCCTTGGGCGGGTACGGGCACAGCCGGAAGCGGCAGGTGGCCACGCAGGTGGCACCCGGCTCGTCCTCGTCCGCCCGGCCGACACTGCGCTCGGGATGCAGCGGGGTGCGGTCGTGCGTGACGCACGGCGGCAGGAGGGGGGTGTCGGCCCGCGCCAGCCGGTCCTCGATGTCGTCGGGGCCGCTGTTGCGCTCGGTGAGGTTGAGCATCACCAGGACGTCGGCGATCAGCCTCTGGGCCCGCGGGTGCAGCACGCTCCACCCGACCGAGGGCGCGATCCACAGGTTGTGCTTGCGATAGCGCTCCGGGTCGGCGGGGGTGGAGCCGACGTTGCCGACCGCGCCCTTCTCGTCGATCCACAGGAACCGCTCGGGGTGCCCGGTCTCCAGGGCGAGCGTCACCAGGTCCCCGGCCTCGGCGACGAAGGGGTGCAGCAGCCGGTCGCCGTGGTGCCCGCCGGTGCCGTCCTCGGCGGGCGGGTCGTGCGCGGTGCCCGCCATGGACAGCCAGCGGGCCACCGACCGCACCGGGTCGTCGGTCGCCGCCCTGCCCGGGGCCCGCCCTCTCCCCGGCGGCGCCGCGCGCCCGGTGCCGTCCTCCGGCAGCTGCCACAGGCACAGCGCCTGGAGCAGGATCACCTGCGCGTGCCAGTAGCGGCTGCAGGCGAGCATCCGCTCGGCCTGCTTGACCAGGTAGGCGCGGGTCTCGTCGCGGGAATCGGGGTGCCGCCTCCTGCGGTTGGCCGTGTTCTTCAGCCCCTGGGCGAGCGCGTTCTCCAGCGACAGCGGCAGGTCGGGTGCCGCGCCGCCGGTGCCGGACAGCGCCGCCCCGCCCTGGCCGGCGCGGGGGGCCAGGTGCATCAGCCACCTCTCCAGGCGCTCCTTGGCCTCGTCGCGGTAGGTCCCGGAGACCGATCCCACGAACATGGGCAGCACCCACGTCCGCATGACGCAGTAGCGCCAGATCCGGGCCCGCTCCTCGTCGTACCGCTCGACGGCCGCCAGGTGCTCCGCGTCGCGTCTGGCGGCGCTGGCCGTGTCGCGCGGGTCGGCCCGGCGGCCGCCCTCCTGCCAGGCCCTGTACTCCTCCCCCCGCTTGCGCCCGAGCTCCTTGACCCACCCCAGGTAGAGCTCGACGGGGTCGTCCCCCTTCGGGAAGTGCCGGATCAGGACGTCGAAGGACGCGTCGCCCCCCGCGGCCAGCTCGCGCACGATGGCGAAGCGCACCGAGTGCGACGACTCGTAGGTGCCGAGGTCGAAGAACGTGTCGTAGGGCTGCGGGACCGCCGGCGAGCCGTCGCCGCCGGTCCTCCCGCGGGTACGCCGGTCCGCCTCGTGGAGGGCGGCCCCGAACCGGCCGACCAGCCGCAGCTTCGCCTCCTCCACCGACTGCTGGTCGCCCTCGACCGACAGCGTCCTCCACCTGTCCAGCAGCGACACGGCCACGTCCTGCAGGTCCTCCTGCGGATCGACGCTGCCGATCTCCAGGGCGGTGGCGTAGAGGTCGAAGAACTTCACGTCCTGGCGGTCGTCCGCGTTCTCGCGCAACTTCCGCAGCAGACCGCGCGGGAACAGCCCGCCCCCCGCGCCGGCCGGCGCCGGGGACCCGGGAGACCGGGCCCCGGCCCCGGCGGCCCGCCGACGGGACAGCAGGACGAGCGCGATGAGCAGTTCGCGGCTGGGGCCGGGCATGCGCAGGGCGGGCTCGACGACGCGGCACAGCCCCTCGTCGGTCATCTCGGCCAGCAGGCGGTGGCCCAGGTAGGCCTGGATGATGCTGTGCGGGAAGCGGACCCGGTTGCGGTAGCTCTTGACCAGGCCGAGCTGCTGGGCGCCGGCCGCGAAACGGGCCAGCGCGGTCCGGCACTCCTCCGCGTGCTGCTCGGGATCCAGCCAGTGCGCGTCGCCGCCGTTCGTCCGCCCGCGGGGATGTGCGAGGCGGTCCCCGAAACGCCGGCTCAGCGTCTCCCAGATCTCCCGGGACCGCTCCTGGCGGTCCGGCCCGAGGAAGCTGTCGAAGCTCACGTCGAGGCTGTCCTCCAGCAGCCCCAGGCAGGCGAGCGCGGAGACGACCCAGAAGGTGTCCTGCCGCTCCTCGCGGCTCATCACCAGCCGGTCGAACAGCCGCCCGTCCTCGACGCCCTCGCGGTAGGTGTCCAGCAGCCACAGGCGCAGGGTCGAACGGTCGTGGCTGCGGGTGTCGAGGGTGCCGCGGCGGCTGCCGGCCGACGCGTGATCCAGCAGGTTGTGCTGCCCGAGCACCCGGGCGACCTGCAGGTAGATCGGTGAGTCGGAGATGTCGGCGGTCTCCACGATCCAGTCCAGCCGCCGCTCGTCCGCCTCGGCGGCGTCCTTGGCCAGGTACTCCAGGGCCGCCTCCTCGCTCAGCGGCTCCAGCTCGGTGATGGCGGCCCGGGTGCCCTCCAGGGGGGCGTGCGGGCGCGAGGCGATGACGACCGGCAGGTGCTGGCGGTCGGCGCGGTCGATGGCCCGGCGGATGATGTTGTCGCGGTCGTCGCGGTGCTCGTCGTCGAGCAGGGCCTCCTCCAGCCCGTCCGCCAGGACGACGACCTTGTCGTCCAGGCGCAGCTGCCGCCAGGTCTTGTCGATCTGGCCCTCGGCGAGCACGCCCGGATCCGCCTCCTCGGCGAAACGGCGCCGGGCCAGCTTCTCGAAGTCCAGCTCGCCCGCGCCGTCGCAGTCGCGCAGCCGGACGGGCACCGGTACGGCGTCCTGCCGGGCCAGCATGCGGGTCAGCTCCACCAGGACCGCGGTCTTGCCCACCCCCACGCCGCCGACGATCAGATAGGGCTTGCGGGTCCGGCGGTCGCGCAGGGTCTGCGCGATGACCTGCGCCAGCTCGTGGCGCCCGACGATCCGGTCGACGAGGGTGCCCGAGGTGGGCACCAGTTCGTGCGGGGCCGTCCTGGCCTTCCGCACGAGGGGCCGCTTGGTCCTGTGGAACCAGTACAGCAGGAACAGGGTGAGCACGAAGGCGGCCACCAGGAACGGACCGAGGTAGCCGATGAGCGTCGAGAACCAGGTCTCGTTCGTCGGCCGGTGGAAGAAGGTGTGCTCGCCGTTCACCGCGTCGTAGACGATCGCCGCCACCCACGCGGCCAGCAGCAGCGTGCCCACGTAGGCGTAGATCCGCAATACGCGGCCGAACGACAGCCGCCACCTGCGCCAGTGGCGGTTGGGCACGATGCTGCGGCGGGCCTCGCGGCTCGTCAGCCACCACCGCCAGCGGCGGCCGATCGCGCCGCCCACGCGGGCCGACAGGCGCCGCGGGTACAGCGTGTACCAGGGCGCGCTGCGCGGGCGCTCTTTCCCGTCCGGGTGCCGAACGACCTTGGTCATGGTGCGGTCCTCCGCCCCCCGAGGGGTCGGTGACTCGGTCCGGGGCCGCGGACCCCGCCCAGGCAGGCGGCCGCGCTTCCCGGCCATTCCATGGAAGCACGCCTGATGCCGCCCGCAACACGGCCCTCAGGTCAGGACGAGCCAGCGGCGGCCGTCGAGGAGTTCGCGGACCGCGTCGAGGTGCCCGGCGTGGCAGGCGGTCTCGGTGATGACGTGCAGCAGGACGTCGCGCAGCGTGTGCAGGTGCGGTCCGCCGAACAGATCGCGCGGCCACCAGGCCGGCGGGGTGTCGGCGTGACCCGCGGCGGCGACCGCGTCCGCGAGCTCCGCCTCCCGCCGGTACCCGTCCAGCACGTCGGCGGCCCGCACGTCCGGTGCCACCTGCCAGGCTTCGTCGCCGCTCGTCAGGCCCTGGACGACCTGCCGGTCCCCGGCGACGACCGCGCGGAACCAGAACCGCTCGACGTCCAGCGCGAGGTGCTGGACCAGGCCCAGGCAGTGCCATCCGGACGGCAGCACGGGCCGCCGCAGTGCCTCCTCGTCGAGGCCGTCGAGGGCGCCGAGGACATGGCGGCGCTGCGCGTCCAGGACCCTGAGCAGTGTCCCGACCTCGGGATCCGGTGTGTGCGCGGTCGTGTTGTCAGCCATAGGCACCGAGGATCGCGGACTTCGCGCGGCAGCGCGAGCGTTTTCGGCCGCGGGACGCAGGACGTTTTCGGCCGCGGGGCCGCAGGGCCGCGGGGGGAAGCCGCCCCGGCCGCGGGCGGAGGGGGCGGCAGACGAGCCGGGCTGTAGGCCGGGTTCTGTGCACCGGGCGCCTCGCGGCGGCCCGGGCGACGGCCATCCATCTAGGGCTGCCGTTGCCGGCAGCCTCGTGCGGTCTACCCGCGGACTCGGGCGGGCAGCCCTCGGACGTCCGCGCGGACGGTGCGTCGCCGTACCGTCCTCTTGACCTTGCTCCGGGTGGGGTTTACCTAGCTGCCCAGGTCACCCTGGGCACTGGTGGTCTCTTACACCACCGTTTCACCCTTACCGGGGACCGAGATCCCCGGCGGTCTGTTTTCTGTGGCACTTTCCCGCGGGTCACCCCGGGTGGCCGTTAGCCATCACCCTGCCCTGTGGAGCCCGGACCTTCCTCGGCGGGATCCGGAGATCCCGACGCGGCCGTCCGCCCGGCTCGTCTGCCGTACCCGCCATCGTAGTGGATCAGGGCGCCGGCCCCGTGCCGCGGCCGCGTAGGCTGGCCCGGACCGCACCCCGCCCGAGGAGAAACCGTGCTCGTCCTGCTGCCGCCGTCGGAAGGGAAGACCGGCGCCGTACGCGGGCGGCCGCTCGCCCTCGACACGCTGTCGCTGCCCGCGCTCACGCAGGCCCGCGCGGCCGTGCTCGACGAGCTGGTCGCGCTGTGCGAGGGGGACGGGGACAAGGCCGCGGACGTGCTCGGGCTCACCCCCGGGCTGCGCGGCGAGATCGCCCGCAACGCCGCGCTGCGCACCGCCCCCGCGGTGCCCGCCGGGCGGCTCTACACCGGGGTCCTCTACGACGCGCTCGGCCTCGGCACCCTCGACACCGCCGCCAAGCGCCGCGCCGGGCAGTCGCTGCTGGTCTTCTCCGGCCTGTGGGGCGCCGTGCGGCCCGCCGACCGCATCCCCGCGTACCGCTGCTCCATGGGCGTACGGCTGCCGGGGGCGGGCGGGCTCGCCGCCTACTGGAAGCCGCATCTGGAGCGGGTGCTCCCGGAGGCCGCGGGGAGCGGGCTCGTGCTCGACCTGCGCTCGGCGGCCTACGCGGCGGCCTGGCGGCCGCGGGGGGAGGTCGCGGGGCGCACGGTCACCGTGCGGGTGCTCCAGGTCACCGTCGTGGACGGCGTCGAGCGGCGGGCCGTCGTCTCGCACTTCAACAAGGCGACGAAGGGCCGCGTCGTGCGGGCCCTGCTCACCTCCGGGGCGCGGCCCCGGACCCCGCAGGCCCTCGCCTGCGACCTGCGCGACCTGGGCTTCACCGTCGAGACGGACGGGCCGCGCTTCGACATCCTCGTCCGCGAGGTCTGAGCCCGCCGGGCGCACCGCCCCCGCCCCGGGCCGCCCCCGGGGCCCTGCGCGGCCGCCGGCGCCCTGTGGCCGCGCGCGCTTCCCCGCACCCACGAGAACGTGCCCCCCGCACAGGTCCACCCGGCGTTGCGGCATGCGCAACGCGCGTTGCAGGGGCTGCGGGCCCGGGCCAGGATGGGCGTATGGACTCCGTGTTCGGGCTCGCCCCGGTGATACCCGTGGTCGTCGTCGAGGACGCCGACGACGCCGTACCCCTCGCGCGGGCGCTCCTCGCCGGGGGGCTCGGGGCGATCGAGGTGACGCTGCGGACGCCCGCCGCCCTCGACGCGCTCGCGGCGGTGGCCCGCGAGGTGCCCGGCGCGGTCGTGGGAGCCGGGACGGTGCTCACGCCCGATCACGCGGCGGCGGCGGCAGCGGCCGGGGCGCGCTTCCTGGTCAGCCCGGGGTGCACGGAGACGCTGCTGGACGCCATGGGCGGGACGGGGCTGCCGTACCTGCCGGGCGTCTCGACGGCCTCCGAGGTCATGAAGCTGCTGGAGCGCGGTGTCACGGACATGAAGTTCTTCCCCGCCGAACCCGCCGGGGGCGCGCCCTTCCTGAAGTCGCTCGCCTCACCGCTGCCGCGCGCCCGCTTCTGCCCGACCGGCGGGATCGACGCGGCCCGCGCCCCGCAGTACCTGCGGCTGCCGAACGTCGCCTGCGTGGGCGGCAGCTGGATGATCCCGCCACAACTCCTCGCGGCCCGCGACTGGGAGGGCATCACCGCCCTGGCCAGGGAGGCGGCCGCGCTCGGTGCGGCCTAACCCCGGCGGCCCGGCGGGAATTCGTCGCCGTTCATGTCGGAGACCGTCGCGAACCAGGACGTGGCCCACACGGTGATGCAGTCCGCCTCGTGGACGATCTCGAAGGGGAGGCGGTTCCACATCCCGTACGACGTCACGTACACGGACTCTCCCGGGCTCAGCCAGTAGTCCTGGCCGACGGGTTCGAGCCACAGCTGGAGCAGGTCCCCGCCGTCGTTCTTCACCAGCAGGGGGACGGGGCTGCCCATCCGGCGGATGCCCTCGAAGCTGATGTCGCGGTCCGGCGGCACATTCGTCCGCAGCGGCTCCATGAGCCGTTCGACACCCGCACCCCGGGACGTGCCGTCCTGCGCTTCCCCGTCTCGTCCGTCCACGCGGTCATTGTGGCCCGGTGCCCTCCGCGGCGTCCGGGCAAGAAGCCAAGTGCGCGGTCGAATTGAGGTACCGGACGGTCGCGTTGCCGTCCGCCCAGCAGGCGACCGCCGACAGGGACGCAGGGTCGAGGTCCATCCGGAAGAGGGCCTCGTACGGGGCGCCGAGCGCCAGCCGGAGCAGCGTCTTCAGCGGCGTGACATGGCTGACCAGCAGGACCGTGCGCCCCCGGTACGCGGCCAGCAGCGCGTCGCGCGCCGCGGTGACCCGTGCGGCGACGTCGGCGAAGCTCTCGCCGCCCGGCGGCGCGGCGGCGGGGGAGGCGAGCCAGGCGTCCAGCGCGGCCGGGTCGCGCCTGCGGGCCTCGGCGAAGGTCAGGCCCTCCCACGCCCCGAACGCCGTTTCCCGCAGGCCCGGTTCGACCGCGACCGGCAGCCCGAGCCGCCCGGCGGCCACCGCGGCGGTCTCCCGGCAGCGGGCGAGCGGCGAGGACACGACGGCGTCCACCGGCGGCCGCGCGTCCGCCAACGCCCGTGCCGCGCACGCCGCCTGCTCCCGCCCGCGGGCCGACAGCGCCGGATCCGCGCCGCCGCTCCCGGAGAAGCGGCGCCCGGCGGTCAGCCCGGTCTCCCCGTGCCGCAGCAGGAGCAGCACGGTCGGCGCCCCGAGGTCGGGGAGGGGCGAGGCGCCCGCCCCCGTACCCGGCGACGTCACCGGCCCTAGAGGCCCGAGTCGGCCGTACGCACCAGGATGCGGCGGCAGTTCTCGCACCGCACCACCTGGTTCGCGGGCGCCGCCCGCACCTCGTTCAGCTCGGTGATGTTCAGCTCCAGCCGGCAGCCCTCGCAGCGCTTCTGGTACAGGCGCGCGGCGCCGACGCCACCGCCCTGGCCGCGCAGCTTGTCGTAGAGCTTGATCAGCTCGTCGGGAACGGCCGCGGCCAGCACCTCGCGCTCCTTGGCCACCCTGAAGCCCTCGGCGTCGATGGCCTCCAGCGCCTCCGCCTTGCGCGCCTCGGCCGCCGCCGTCTCCGACTGCACGGCCGCGACGCGCTCGGCGAGCTCCGCGGCGCGCTGCTGCGCGGCCTCCCGGCGCTCCATGACGTCGAGCACGACGTCCTCCAGGTCGGACTGCCGCCTGGCGAGCGACGCCAGCTCGCGCTGCACGTTCTCCAGGTCCTTCGCGCCGAGCGCCCCGGAGTCCAGCCGCTGCTGGTCGCGTACGGCCCGCTGCCGCACCTGGTCGACGTCCTGCTCCGCCTTGGTCTGCTCGCGGGCGGTGTCGCTCTCCTCGGTCTGCGCGGCCACCAGCAGGTCGCGCAGCTGGGCGTGATCGGCGCCGAGGCGTTCGAGTTCGGCGTGCTCGGGGAGGGTACTGCGCTTGTGGTCCAGCTGCGCGATGCGCGAGTCGAGGGCCTGGACTTCGAGGAGGCGGATCTGGTCGGCGGGCTCGGCGTTCAGCGGGGGGCTCCTGGGCTGCTGGAAGGGACGGGAGAAGCGGAGGGGGCGTGCGCCGTCCACGGGTCGGTGACGGCGTACGAGACCTGGGTGCTGAGCGCCCAGCCGTGCCACTCGGCGAGCGCGTCCACCTGGCGGGCGGCCTGCGGGCACCACGGCCACTCGGTGGCCCAGTGCGCGGCGTCGATCAGCGCGAGCGGCGCGGCCTGGCGCGCCTCGGAGGCGGGGTGGTGCCGCAGGTCGGCGGTCAGGTACGCGTCCACGCCCGCGGCCCGTACCTGCTCGAAGAGACTGTCACCGGAGCCGCCGCACACCGCGACCGTACGGACGGGGGCCGCCGGGTCGCCGGCCACCCGCAGCCCGGTAGCCGTCGCGGGCAGCCCGCGGGCGGCCTGCGCGGCGAAGTCGGCGAGGCTCAGCGGCTCGTCCAGCACGCCGATCCGGCCCAGCCCGCGGCGCCCCGCCGGATCGGACGGGTCCGGCACGAGCGGCCCGGTCACCCGCAGCCCGACCGCCGCGGCGAGCGCGTCGGAGACCCCGGGGTCGGCGCGGTCGGCGTTGGTGTGCGCCACGTAGAGCGCGATCCCGTTGCGGATGAGGTCGTGCACGACCCGCCCCTTGAAGCCGGCCGGGCCCACGGGCGCGACGCTCGTGGTGCCGCGCAGGTACAGCGGGTGGTGCGTGACGAGCAGGCCGGCGCCGGCCTCGACGGCCTCGTCCACGACCTCCTGCACCGGGTCGACGGCGAAGACCACCCGGTCCACCTGCGCCTCCGGATCACCGCACACCAGTCCCACGGCGTCCCAGCTCTCCGCCGTGGCCGGCGGCCAGAGGGCGTCGAGGGAGTCGATGAGCTCGGATAGACGTGGCACGTCCACGAAGATTACCCGCCGCGGGCGTGCCGCAGGTCCTGCCCCTCGCGGAGGAGCCCCGGCCCCCGGCGGTGCGGCCGCCGGCGGGGGCCCGGCGCCGCCCCCGCCGGGGCCGGGGGCGGCGCGGCCGCCCGCCGGGTCAGGGCGCCAGGTAGTGCTGGAGGTCGGCCACGACCAGGTCCGCCGCCGTGACGCCGAGCCCGAGGTACCACGTCTCGTCCGGGACGTCGTAGGCGTGCCCGGCCTTCACCGCGCGCAGGTTCTTCCACAGCGGGTTGGACCGCGCGCGTGCCATGTCCGTCGTCTTCGGGTCGCCGTAGACACCGGTGAAGATGTAGTCGGCGTCGGCCTTGTCGATGTTCTCCGCGGAGATCTCGGCGGCGAGGTCGTCGATGTCCTGGTTCGCCGGCCGCGGGATCCCGGCGTCCTTGAGGATCGTGCCGATGAAGGACTGGTTCGCGTACAGCCGCGTCTTCCCGTCCTGCATGTAGCGGACCATCGACACCGTGGGCTTCTTCGCCCCGAGCGCCGCGTCCAGCGCCCTGATCCTGTTGTCGTAGTCGGCGAGCTTCGCCTCGGCCTGCGCCGTCCTGTCGAGCGCTGCCGCGTTGAGCAGGTAGTTCTGCTTCCAGGTGTAGCCGGGGCGGACCGAGAAGACGGTCGGCGCGATCTTCTCCAGCGCCTTGTACTGCGTGGCGGCGCGCAGCTGGCTGCCGAGGATCAGGTCGGGGTGGAGGCCCGCGACGGCCTCCAGGTTGAGGTTGTTGATCGTGCCGACGTTCTTCGGGTCGCCGCCGTCCTTCTTCAGGTACGACGGCAGCGAAGGCGAGCCCTCGGTGGGCGCGTAGCCGACCGGCTTGACGCCGAGCGACACCACGTTGTCCAGCTCGCCGACGTCGAGCACGACGACCCGGGTGGGCCGCTTCGGGATCACGGTCGTGCCCATCGCGTGCCGGACCGTCCGCGGCCACTGGCCGGGCTTCGCGTCCGTCCCCATCGCGGCGGTCTTGTCCGCCGCGGAGCCGAAGTCCTTGCCGCCCTTGGCGACCGCCTGCTTGTCCTTGGCCGCGGCGTCCGCGCCGCCCGGGCCCTTCCCCCCGTCGTCGGAGGAGCCGCCGCACGCGGCGAGGGCGAGTCCGGCGGCGACGGCGAGGGCGACGGCGGCGGTGTTACGGCGGCGCCGGTGGGACATGGCGGGACTCCTGGTGCGATGGGTGTCGGAGGCGACCGTGCTGGTGGTTCAAGATTCACACAGTCTCTTAGGTGAGCCTAACCTCATTCGCGGGCGGCCTTCGCACCCACCCCCGGTTCCCGCGGCCCGGCCCCGTCCCCGGTGGCCGGGCGCCGTTGTGCACACCCGCGTACGCCCCGCGGGGGAATCGTGCACGACAACACCCTTACGGGTGAATGGACCCCAGTCGCGTTGATCGCCCGGAAGTGCGAAAACTACGGTCGTGCGCCGGAGGTGGACGACTCACATGACCGTCACAGCTGTGGGAGCGATGAGCGCACTGCGGGCCACGGGCGACGACGCGGCCACAGGGGCGGGGGCGCCGCGTGCCGTGCGCCGGTCGGGCCTCACGATCGCCGCGGACGGCTCGTACGCGGCCTGCCTGGCCGAGAGCGTCACCCCGGACGGCACCGGACGCGGCCTGCTCGTCGAGCGCTGGACCCTCGCCGGCCCCGAGCCCTACGCCGTCCCCCTGCCCGGCCGGCAGCCCGAGGAGCCCGGCACGCAGGCGCTCCCCCTCGCCGACGGGCGGGTGCTCGTACGCCGCCGCGTCGCCGACCGCTGGGACCTCGCACTGCTCTACCCCTCCGGCCCCGAGACCGGCGAACTGCCCGCCGGTTCGCTCACGGGCGACGACGTACGCCTGCTGCCGCCCGTCCCCGCCTCCCCGCCGGTGGCCTACGCGCTCGCGTACGACGCGGCTGCCGGCCGTACCGGCGTGTGGCGCGTCCACGGCACGGACGGCCGCGGCCCCGAGCCCGTCATGACCGTCGAGGGCCGCTGCACCGGCGGGGTGTGGCTCGACCGCGCCGGCCGGCTGCTCGCCCTCGACCGCGAACTCGGCGGCCGCACCAAGGCGGTGGCCGCCGACCTCGGCACCGGGCGCACCAGCCCGCTGCTCCAGCTCACCGACGACAGCGACGACCGGCTGCTGCTCGCCGAGCCCGACAGCGGCCTGCTGGTGCTCCGCAGTGACGCCGCGGGCGAAACGCGGCTCGGCTGGGGCGTGCTCGGCAGCCGCCACCCGGTGCGCTTCCCCGACGCCCTGCGCGTACCCGGCGTCCAGCTCACCCCCGTCGCCGCGCAGCCCGGCCAGATCCTCGCCCCGGAGGCCTCGGTGGTCGCCCTGCGCGCGGAAGTCCCGGGCGGCGCGCAGTCGTTGGCGCTGTGGCGCCCCGGGGAACGCCGCCTCCACTGGCGGGCCTCGCCCCTGGGCTGGCTGGGCGCGGGGCTGTGGCTGCCGCGGGACGAGCTGAAACTGCCCTACGCGGTGGGGGAGTCGGCGCCGGGGGGCGCCTCGGCCGCTACGGCAGGTGCGCCGGGTGCGGCGGGAGGAGCCGGGGCGGGGGTGTGCGGGCTGGCGGCCTACGAGCCGCCGGTGAGGTGGGGAGTGGTGGCCTCGGCGTGGGAGGCCGGGCCCGGGCCCTCGGCCGGGGACGGAACCGAGGGCCCGGCCGGCGTGACCGGCGTGACCGGCGGGGAGGCGGGCCGGGGCGGCGCCGCTCGGCGGGCGTGGGGACCTGGCGGCGCGGCGGGGGCGGCGGCCACCGGGGAGGGCGCCGCCGGTGCGGCACGCGGAGCCAGCGGCGCGGCCCGTCCGGGCGGGGCCGCCGGGAGTGGCCCCGCCGGAACGAGCCCCGCCGGGGGAGCCGCGCGGGCGGCGACGCCCTGCGCGTCCGCGGGCCACCGGGGGACACGGGCGTTCGCCGGGTGCGCCGGGGGCAGGGTGCTGCTGCCCGCCGGGGGCCGGGGCGGTGGGGGGCGCGCCGTGGAGCCGCCCTCCCCCGCCGGGGAGTGGGGGCGGCCGCTGCCCGTACGCCGGACCTGGGCCGTACTGCCGCTGCAGCAGGCGCCGCTCGCCGCCGTGCGCGCGTCATGAGCCGCACCCGGGTGGCCGCCGACCCCGCCCGCTGGGCACCCCACCCGCCGGGGGCGACGGCGAGCGTGCGGTGGGAGGAGCTGAGCGGGGCGGCGGGACCACCTGCCGTGGAGGGGACGCCGGGGGGCCGGCCGCACGCGCCCGATCTTCCCCCGCTAGACTTTTCGCTCGCCGTTGCGCGTCGGGGGACGCAACGTGAGCACGCGCATGCGTTTTCGCTGCTCGCCCGTCTCCGGCGCCGCCGACACACCACGGGGAGTCCGACCTTGTCCGACGCCGCAGCGTCCACCACCACCGGCCCGCACGACCACACGCCCCCGCAGGGCCGCCACCGCGGCCCCGCCTCCCCGGAGCCCCCCGAGCCCGAGGCCCCGCCCGCCCCCGGCCGCCACCGCCGCCCCGCGGAGTCCTGACGCGCCACGCCCCTTCCGGGCCGTCACCCGGCCTGGGACGGCGGGAGTGTGAGGCGGCGTACGACACCGGAGCGGGGGACGGTCACCGGTCCCGGAGAAGCCTCCGGCTCCGGTCCGCAGCGCGTCCAGGACGCGCTGCGGAGGCCCTCCCCTCGTCACTCGCCTCAGGCGGGACGACGAGTCACCGGCGGATCGTCTCGTACCGGGAGCTCCTCCTCCGGGCGCAGGGCTTCGGCTACCGCCATGGTGTCCCAGTAGAACGGGTGCATCTCGGTGATGAGTCCGTCCTTGACGGTGATCAGTTGCATGACCGAGGTGTCCAGGATCCGCCCGGTGGCGCGGGCCTTCAGGCGGCCCCGGTTCATTACGACGACGGCGTCTGCGCCGACCACGAACCGCTGCTCCAGGAATTCCAGCGACTGCCACGCCTCGCTCATCGCGGCCATGAACTCCTCGATGCCGCGCGGCCCGCGCCACGTGCCCCCGTAGGGCAGCCCGGGCGCCTGGTACATCACCACCTCGGGATCGAGACACGCGGCGAGTGCGCCGAAGTCGGCCTTGCCCATGCCTCCGGCGGCGATGTAGGCCGCCTCGGCCGCGTAGAACTCCTGGAGTACGGCCAGGGCGTCGCCTCGTGCGCCCTCGCCTGTGCGCGGCCCGGTCGCCGGCACCGTGGTCGGGCTCGAATTCACTGTGTTTTCTGCGCTCACCGGACCATGGTGACGATCCGGCGGGAAAGGCGCTGGCGGGAATCGGACAGCGCGTTTCCCGAGCGCATGTCCGAGTTCTGTCACGGGGCGATTCTCCGTGGGGGCCGGGGGTCCTGCGTGGGGCGGACCGGTGGTGAGCGGGCCGGCGGATCCCGTGGGCGGGATCCGGGTGCCCGCCGGCGACGGCGCGGACGAAGCACGGATCGTGTGCGCACAGCGCGCGGCCGGCGGCCCCACCCCGGCGCCGCCGTCCGGACCTAACGGCCGGAATCATGATGTGTCTTGAATTCTGCTTCAGGCCTGGCTGCCGGTGTGGCAGAGTCCATCCACATCAGCTGGCAAGGGAATACCGCATTCCGGGCGGGTGCTCAAGGGGCCCACCAGGAACAGCGTGTGCGGCGCCGTGGCGCGGAGTGCTTTCCGCGCGGGGCGGGGCCGCGCGGATATCGATCGGATCAGTACCCGGATCAGCACCGCCGTCGTGATCAGACCGATGCCTGAGAATTCGGAGACCTCTCTGTGGTCAGTCAGCCACCTTCCGCCTCGCAGGAACAGGAAAGCGCTGCCGAAGGGTACGGCGAGGACCCGCGCTATCTCGTGCTGGGACCGGTGGGTGTCTACAGGGACGGCAGGCCGTGCACACCCAGCGCGCTCAAGCAGCGGGCGCTGCTCGCGTTGCTGCTGCTGTCGGCCGACAGGCCCGTGCCCAATCACCGGCTGGTGGAGGGGCTGTGGGGGACGTGCCCGCCGCGGGCGGCCGCGGCGACGCTGCAGATGTACGTCACGGGCCTGCGGCGGGCGCTCGATCCGGCGCACGGTGCGGCACGGCGGGATCCGCGGCACCATCCGCTGCTGGTCACGGAGGTGACCGGCTACCGCCTGCGGGTCGCGCCCGGTGAACTGGATCTCGACCGCTTCCGGGTGCTCGCGGCGGCCGGGCGGCGGCATCTGGGCGAGGGGCGGTGCCGGCAGGCGGGGGAGGCGTTCCGGCGGGCCCTCGGGCTGTGGCGCGGGCGCCCGTTCGCCGATCTGGAGGGGGCGGGGCACTTCGGCGCCTACGGGGTGCGGCTGGAGGAGGAGCGGCTGGCGCTGCTCGGCGAGTACCTGGACACCGTGCTGTGCCGCGGGGAGAGCCACGAGGTCGCCGACGCGGTCGGGCAGCTGCACGAGCTGTGCGCCGCGCACCCGCTGCGGGAGTCCTTCCAGGAGCAGCTGGTGCGGGCGCTCGTCCGGGCCGGGCGGCGGGCCGAGGCGCTCGCCGTCTACGCGAAGGTGCGCGGCATGATGGTCGCGGAGCTGGGCATCGAGCCCGGCCCGGGGCTCAGGGCGGCGCAGCTCGTCGCCCTGGAGGCCCGCGAGCCGTACGCGGCCGCGCACCGGAACTGCCCCTGAGCCCGGCGGGGCGGCCCGCGGGTTCACCGCAGGACGACCGCCCCGCCGGGCCCGGGGGCCGCGGCCGCCTGCGCCGCGGCGTCCGGCTCCTCCCCGGCGGGCTCCCCGAGCCGCCAGCCGAGCCGGCGCCGGTAGTAGACGAGCGGCTCGCGGCCGCTCCCGGAGTCCCGCGCGCAGCACACCACCTCGCCGATGACCACCGCGTGGTCACCGTGCGGGAAGACGGCCGCGGACAAGCACCGCAGGTACCAGGGCACGCCCGCGAGGCGCGGCACCGGCCCGTCCCAACTCCACCGCACGGCGGCGAACTTGTCGGCGCCCCGGCGCGCGAAGGCCTCCGCCGTACGGGAGTCGGCGCCGCTCAGCACGTGCACGCCGAAGGGGGCGCCGGCCGCGAACGCCGGGTACGCGCGGGCGGACGCGGCGACGGTGAGCAGGACGGAGGGCGGCGCGACGCTGTAGGAGCACACGGAGGACACCAGCAGCCCGCACGGTGCCCCGTCCTCCTGCCGGGCCGTGACCACGGCGACGGCGGAGGCGAGGTGCGCCATGCTCTCGGTGAAGGCCGCCGCGTGCCCCGGCACCGCGGCCGGGGCATGCGGCGCGACCCGCCGGCCCACCCCCTACACCCCGGCCCGCTCGCCGCGCAGGCACGACGCGTGGTGGGTGCGCGCGTCCTCGTCGTCCGTCTCGGCGAGCACCGCCGCGAAGTCGTCGGCGGCCTGCGCGAAGCGCCCGGCCGCCTCGTGGACCAGTCCGCGGTTGTAGCGGATGGCCACCGAGCCGCCGAGCTCCACCGCCCGGTCGAAGTCCGCGGCGGCCGCGGCCAGGTCACCGGCCCCGAAAGCGAGTTCGGCCCGCAGCGCCCACGCCTCGGCGAGCCCGGGGTCGGCGTCGAGCGCCGCGTCCAGCGCGGTGCGGGCGGCCTGCGGCGCGTCCTGCTCGGCCAGCACCCGGCCCTGGAGGCACAGCAGGTGGGCGTGGCCCGGGGCCAGCTCCAGCCCCGCCGCGATGTCGTCCAGCGCGGCCCGCGCGTCGCCCAGCTCGGCGTGGATGCCGGCGCGGTTGAGGAGCGCGTCGACGTTGCCGGGCTCCAGGACGAGCACCCGGTCGAACTCGCGCAGCGCACCCTCGGTGTCGCCCAGCTCCAGCCGCGCGTCACCGCAGTTGTAGTGGGCCTCGGGGAAGGGCGGCTCCAGGGTGAGCGCGTGCTCGTAGTCCGCGAGCGCCTCCTCGGTGCGGCCCATGCGGCGCAGGATGTTGCCGCGGTTGAAGTAGTGGTCGGAGAAGTCGTCGTCGATGGCCATGATGTGCGCGTAGTCGTCGAGCGCGTCCTCCAGCCGCCCGCTCATCGCGTTGACCTGGGCGCGGTTGTAGCGCAGGCCGACGCGGTGCCAGCTGCGCTCGCCGAGGCCCATCTCCTTGTCGAGCCGCTCGATGCCCTCGTCCAGCAGCCGCAGCGCCTCCGCCATGCCCCCGGTGCGGGTGGCGACGAGGGCGAGGCCGTTGCGGTTGAAGACGGAGAAGAACGCCCGCTCGGCCGGGTCCTCCAGCAGCGAGGCGATCGCGATGGCCTGGTTGACCCAGGCCCGCGCGAGCTGCGGGTCGCGCTTGTCGGGGGTGTGGTGGCGGGCGTAGAGCATGGCGGTCTCGTAGGCGAGCTTCATGTGCACGGTGGGGTCGAGGCTGGTGCGGCGCGCGGCGTCCTGGAGTTCGGCGGATTCGTCGGGGCGGCCGCCCGCGGCGAGCGAGACGCCCGTGCCGCGCGTCAGCTCCCACCACTCCTGCGGCTGTTCGCCGGGGTCGACGAGGGCGAGCCCGCGTCTGCCGTATTCGACGGCGGTGCCGTAGAGCCCCAGGTACTTGCAGCGCTCGTGCGCCCGGATGAGCGCCTCGACCCCCGCGGTGCGGCGCCGGCTGCCCCGCTCCAGGTGGTACGTGAGGGCGCCGAGCCGCAGCGACGGCTCCGACTCCGCCCGGCCGGCGAGGAGTTCGGCCCGCGCGTCGTGCAGGGCGGCGCGGTCGCCGGCGTCCAGCGCCCCGTAGGCGGCGAGGGCCGCGGTGTCGTCGCGTACGCCGTCGGAGTCGACGTACGCACGGGCCAGGTCCGCGGCGGACTCCGTCGCGGCGGGCTCGGGCCGTCCCGGGTCGGTGATCCGCCCGGTGTGGGCCGCGAGCGCCGCCGGCAGCGACTCCGACACCGGCCCGGGCACCTCCGCGACCTCGTCGGGGCCGGTGTCGACGACGACGGTCAGCAGCTCCGGCCGGACGCGCCGCAGCAGCACCGCCAGAAACTCCCGGTCGGTGGCGTCCGCGTGCTCCACGTCCGTGACGACCAGGGTGCGCGGTCCGCCGCCCGTCGCCGCCAGATGGGCCTGGAGGAAGTCGACCAGGCCGTGCGCGACCCGCAGCGAGTGCAGCCGCGCCGGGTAGCGGCTGATCGCGACCGCGCCGCCCTGCGCCGCCGCCTCCAGCGGCCGCTGGATCGCCGGGACGAGGCCCAGCAACTCCGGCGTGGTCTCCTGCAGTTCGATGCGGTGCCGGTAGGCGAGCGCGGGCTCGCGGCGCAGCGCCTCCGGGGCGATCTGCCGCATGAGCGTGCCCACCGCGGTGTAGGGGCCGCGCAGGTTGCGGTGCGCGCTGACCCGCGCGAGCGGCGGCGGCAGCGGCAGACCGGCACGCACCCGGTCGCGATCGGCCCGAAGCGGCGCCTGAATCCAGTAGTGGGTGCCCATGTGCCTGCCTTTCGACGCTCGTTGCTCGTTTCCGACGGTGGTGCGGGGCCGTACGCGGTACGGGTGGTGCCCGTGCGGTCCGTACGCGGTACGGGTGGTGCGGGGTCGTGCGACGTGCGGGTCCGCGCGGGTCAGGAGGCCAGCGCGCTGGGGGCGGACCCGGCGCGGCGCCGCCGGGCGCGGTCGCGCAGCGCGATCCACAGCGGCAGCAGCATCTGGCCGAGCAGCAGTGTGAGGAAGCCGACCGCGTCCAGCAGCCGCAGCACTCCCGCGTCGCCCGAGGTGAAGCGGCGCACGGAGCCGGCCGTCATGTCGGCGAAGACCGGCAGCAGCGCGAACAGCGTGGTGGCGAGGCTGACGGTGTAGCCGCCCAGCACCAGCCACGCGTACCAGCGCGCCGCCCTGAGGTCGACGGGGTGCGCGCCGCCGAGGTCCCGCACCCTGTCCGGGCGGCGCAGCAGCCGCCACAGCCGGTTGCGCAGGGTGCGCAGCGCCACGCCGTGCAGGTCGACGTTGCCGAGCACGGTGGTGATCAGCACGTAGATGTCGGTGCGCAGGTAGAAGAAGAACTGCCACAGCAGCCGGGTGAAGGTCGCGAAGGCGACACCGAGGCACACCCGGGCGGCCACCGGCGGGGCGGCGTCCGCGGCGCCGAGCACGTAGGCGAGGACGACCAGCCCGCACAGCACGAGGACGTCGGCGAGCATCCCGGCGAGGATCGGCAGGATGCGCCTGCGGCGCGGCACGGCGGCCAGGCCGTCGAGGGCGGTCTCGACGACGAGGAAGTAGAAGCGGTAGGACATCGAGACCTTCGAGCGGATCGCGAGCCGCCGCCCGGCGAGCGCGTGGAAGATCTCGTGCAGGGCGATCAGCGGGGTGACGGCGACCAGCAGCGTCAGGTTCACCACCGTGTAGTACGAGCTGAAGACCATGTCGTGGGAGCGCGGCAGCAGCGTCGGGAACCGTACGGTCAGCGCCGCCGCGGCCGCCACGAGGGCCGCGTAACCGGCCCACGCCGGAGGGGAGAAGGCCGCGCGGCCGAGCCGCTGCCAGCGCAGCGGGGCGTTCTCGGCGGGGGCCTCGCCGGCCCGGCGGGTGAAGCCCAGCTCGTCCAGGGCCTCCAGCACGTCGGCGACGTCGGCGCTCTCCCCGTACTCCGCCTCGTAGCGCCGCGCGGCCTCGGCGGCGGTCGCGCCCGCCTCCAGCCAGCGCACCAGCTGTGCGCCGTCAGGGGGGAAGATCGCGTACGAGTCGATGTCGGCGCGGCCGATCGTCACGCCGTCGGCGTCGTCGAGGTAGACCAGCGGGTGGAAGAGGACCGGCTGGTCGGTCCCGCGCCGTGTGCTGGTGGTGTGTTCCGCCTGGCGGGCCTGCTCGGCCCGCTCCGTCTGCTCCGTCTGCTCCGGCACCGCTCGACCTCGCTTCCCGGGCCTGCGCCGTACGTGCGCGCGTCGTGTCGTCCCTGCCCCGCCGGCGGCGGATGCGCCGCTGTCCGGCAGCGAAGTGGCCGCTGCCGGACGGCGGTTCTACCGGGTCACCCGGCTGCCTCGGATCAGGCGGCGGGGTAGACGTGGCAGCCGGAGGTGGTCAGACGGACCGGGCCGGCCTTGCGGATCACGATCTTCTTCATGGCTGCCTCCTGGAAAGGGGGAACGGAACGTGCTCCACCACACTCGGCGCCGCCCCCAGAAGGTCGCCAAAGCCCGGCCAAACCCCTCCCGCGGAGGGGCGGTCGCGGGCGCGTACCCGCACGCCGGGGCGCGTGCCTGGCGCCTATTCGGCCGGGCGGGGCGATCTTGCCACGAACGGGTGACCAAGAGTCACGTACTCGTAAATTCCTGGACATACAGCCGATATTGTTCGAGTGTCATCGGTCCCAAGTGGCCGATCGGAACAGGAGGTTCACCCATGCGTATGGGTACGGTGCTGGGCACCATCGGGGCGGCCGGCGCCCTGGCTCTCGCGATGTCCGTCCCGGCCAACGCCGCCACGTCGCGCTTCGTGAACGTGTCCACCGGCTTCTGCCTGGACAGCAACGGCAGCGGCAACGTCTACACGCTGGGCTGCAACGGCGGCAACTACCAGAACTGGGACGTCCAGGACGTGGGCGGCGGCGCGGTCCAGCTGAAGAACGTGTCCACCGGCTTCTGTCTCGACAGCAACGGGAACGGGAACGTGTACACGCTGGGCTGCAACGGCGGCAACTACCAGCACTGGCTGAAGCAGGGCGTGGGCGGCGGCGCGGTGCAGTTCAAGAACGTGTCCACCGGCTTCTGCCTGGACAGCAACGGGAACGGGAACGTGTACACGCTGGGCTGCAACGGCGGCAACTACCAGCACTGGAAGTCCTGACACCTGCCGGTGATCTCCGGGCCCCCGCGAATCCGCGGGGGCCTTCTCGCCGTCCCCCGCGCCACGTCCTTGCCGCCCGGAGCCCCGCACCCGGACAATGCCCGGTGTGACGACATGAAGAGCACCGGCCGGCCGCACGTCCTGGCGCCGCGCGCGCCCCGGCTGGGCGGCGCCCCGCGGTGGAGGGTGGAGCTGCGCGGTGTGCGGCGAAAGCGTCCGCACCTACCGCTACCGCCTCCACCCGCCCGGCTTCCCGGCGTTCGAGCGCTGCATCGCACTCGTGTGGTGCCCGGGGTGCCGGATCTACGAGAGCGGCCTGGTCCGCGTACCGGCCGGCGAGGCGCTGTTCGACGCGCTGGCACCGCTTGCCGCCGACGCGCGCGAGCGGCTGCTGCGGAAGGAGGCGGCACTTGTCGACCGCCTCGACGGGCTTCAACGCCTCGGCGGCCCCGACCGGCCGGGCGGGACGGCTCACCGGGGCGGCGCCGCGGTCAGGCGCTGACCGCCCGGCGCACCTCGGCCAGGAACTCCTCCGTACGCGGGTGCGTGGCATGGGCCGGACGGGCGGCGTAGACGGTGGCGGCGGGTGCGTCCTCGATCGGGACGAAGCGCACCCCCGGGTGGCCGTGGCTCTCCGCCGTCCCGGCCGTGCCGATGCCGAACGCTCCCCCCGACGCGACGAGGTTCAGCCACGCGTCGACGTTGTGCACCTCGACCGTGCGGTCCGGGCGCTGCGCGGGGGGCCACAGATCCACGGAGGCCGTGCCGATCTCCGGCCACAGCGCCAGCGGCAGGGCCGGAGCCGCGGTGAGCTCGGCCAGGCGCACCCGGGCGCGGTCCGCCAGCCGGTGGTCGTCGGGGAGGGCGCAGACCAGATCCTCGGTGTAGAGGGCCTCGGCGCAGATGCGCGGGTCCGCGGGGAAGGTGCGCAGCACCGCCACGTCGGTGTCGCCGGTGGCCAGGCCGGCGGTGCTGTTGTCCTGCCGGACCACGTCGACCGGCACGTCCGGATGCCTGCGCCGCCATGCGCGCAGCAGCGGGACGCTCTGCCGTCCGAGGACGGCGCACGTGTAGCCGAGCCGCAGCGGCCGGTCGACGGCCCGGGTCTCGGCGAGCGCCGCGTCGAGGTGGGCGAGGATGGCGCGCCCGTGCCCGAGGAAGGTCGCCCCGGCCGGAGTGAGGTCGAGATGCCGGGACGACCGGTCGACCAGCCGGACCCCGACACGCGCCTCCAGCTGGGCGAGAGTGCGGGACAGGGCGGGCTGCGTCATGTGCAGCCGCGCGGCCGCGGCAGTGACGGTACCGGCCTCGGCGATGGCGGCCAGCGCCTTGAGATGGCGCACTTCCACATCCATGCGCGCCAAGCATAGCCGCTGCCCACACGGCATTTCCGGGCGCGGAGTGCGGTCCGTAGCGTCGATCACGCGGGGCGGTTCGCCCCGGGCCCCCGGTCCTTTTCGGGGGCTTCCTTCCGGTGACGTGGATGTGTGTGATGAGGATTCTTCTGGTCGGCGCGGGCGGGACCCTGGGCTCCGCGGTGCGCAAGGCGCTCTCGGGGCGCGGGCACGAGGTCGTCGGCGTGGGCCGCACGGGCGGGGACGTGGTCTGCGACGTCACCGACCCCGAGGCCGTTGCCCGGATGTACGCCCAGGCGGGCCCGCTGGACGCGGTGGCCGTCGCCGCGGGTGCCGCCGTGTTCAAGCCGCTGGCCGAGCTGACCGCGGACGACGTCGCCGCAACCGTCCGCGGGAAGGCCCTCGCCCAGGTGGAGCTGGTCCGCCAGGGCATCCCGTACGTGGCCGCATCCGGATCGTTCACGCTGGTCAGCGGCATCATCGCGGAGGAGCCGATCGCAGCCGGAGCCGCCGCCTCGGCCGCGAACGGCGCTGTCGAGGCGTTCGTCCGGGCCGCCGCGGTCGAACTGCCGCCCCAGCGGATCAACGCCGTGAGCCCGACGGTGGCCGAGGAATCCCTGCCCTCTTACGGGCCGTTCTTCGCCGGCATGGAGCCCGTCCCGGCCGCACGCGTCGCGACGGCGTACGTGCGCTCCGTCGAGGGTGCGCAGACGGGCCGGGTCTACCGCGTGCACTAACGGGGGAGGGGCGGGGCCGCCGGCCGCGCCCCCCGAGGGGCCGTCCCGCCGCTGCCCCCGGGCGGGCGCGCCGCGTCCTCGTCAGATCCAGTTCGCCCAGCCGAAGGTGAAGAGGTAGGAGCGGCGTGCCGCGTCCAGGCCGCGCACGCCGCGCAGGCGCATGACCGCTAGCGTCGCGAGGAAGAGGGCCGCGAAGGCCGCCGCGACGGCCGCTCCGGCGAGGGCGTTCACGACGACACCGACCACCGTGCTCGCCACGGCGACAACGGCGAGGCCGAGATGCGCGGCGGGCAGATCCGCCCTCAACGCCTCGCGTACCGCCTGCTGCGCTGCCCGCCGGTCTGCCGTGTAGCGCTCGCGCGCCGCATCCTGATCTGCGGCGGGCCCTTCGGGCCACTCCTTCATACTGTCCCCCCCCGAACTCTCCGTGAGGGAACGGTAGTCCCGCGCAGGCCCGCGGAGCCACCGTGCCGACATGAACGGCAGGTGGCCCCCCGCTTGCGGTGGGTTGGCCGCGGTGGTGCGCGGGCCGCGCGAGGTGGGTTGGCTGCGGTGGTGCGTCGGCCGCCGCGGTGCGTCGGCCGCGCGCCGTGTGTCGGCTGCGGTGGTGCGTGGGCCGCCGCGGTGTGTCGGCCGCGGGCCCGTATGCCGACTGCCGTGGTGCGTGGCTCGCCTGCGGTGGGTGGCTGCCATGGTGCGTTGCCCGCCCGCGCGCCGTGTGTCGGCTGCGGTGGTGCGTCGGGCGCCCGCGGTGATTGGCCGCCGCGGTGCGTCGGCCGCGCGCCGTGTGTCGGCCCGCCTGTGGTGGTACGTGGCTCGCCCGCGGTGGGTTGGCTGCGATGGTGTGTCGGCTGCCGTGGTGCGTCGGCCCGCCCGCAGTGCGTCAGCCGCGCACCATGTGTCGGCCCGCCTGCGGTGGTGCGTGGCTCGCCGGCGGTGCGTTGGCTGCGGTGGTGCGTGGGCCGCGCGCGGTGGGTTGGCTGCGGTCGTCGGCCCGACTGCGATGCGCCGGTCGCGCGGCGTGTGTCGGCTGCGGTGGTGCGTCGTCCGCGCACCGTGTGTCGGCCCGCCTGTGGTGGTGCGTCGCTCGTCCGCGGCGCGTTGGCTGCGGTGGTGCGTGGCTCGCCCGCGGTGGGTTGGCTGGCGTCGGCCGTCGCGATGCGTCGTCCGCCCGCAGTGCGTCGGCCGCGAGCCGTGTGTCGGCGCGCCTCCGGTGCGTCGGTCGTCCGCGGTGCGGTGCCCGCCGGACGGTGCTCGCCCGTCGTGCGCCCCTCGCCGGGGAGGGCGCCCGGCGCGGTGCTTGCCGGGCGGGCGGCTGCTCCTCGGTGACGAGCCCGTCACGCATGGTGCGCCGGGGCCACCCCGCGCCGTACGTCGCCGGTCGGCTCGCGGATGATCCCGCGGGCCGACCACGCTCCTGACCTGCTGCGATGGCGGAGTCGGCGGCCCTGGGGCCGCGTGTCCGGAAATTCCGGCAGGCGGAGGGGTGCCTTTTCCGCAAATCGTCGTATTGTGGTGATCGACAACAAATAGGCCGCAGCTGCGCGCGGAGTGCGCGCGTACAGGTCCGGAGGCCGGGTGAATCCGGTGTCCGGGATCCGCGGCCCGTGCCGCACCCGAAGCCCGTGGCCCGCGTCCGCGCGTTTGCGCGCCCGTCCTCCACGCGGCGGCGCGGTCCGGCTCCGACGCGAGGCGCGTCATTCCCAGCCCACCGGCCGTACGGCAGGCGGGACACCTCCGACGCCCAGGTAACGACATGCGCATGCTCAGCCCTGACACAGCGATCCCGGTCCTCCGTCCGCCGCGGCGGGCCGGCCGGGACCAGCCGCGCCCCCCGTGGTCCGCGGGCCCGCGAGACGGCGGGCCGCACCACGTCGCCGGGTGCCTGCCGCTGCCGCACCGCCCGGAGGCCGGGCGGCAGGCGCGCCGCAGCGCGGAAGGACTGATGGAGCGGTGGCGGGTGCCCGCCGGGACCGCGGACGACGTGCTGCTGGTCGTCTCCGAGCTGGTCACCAACGCGCTGAACCACGCGCTGCCCGCCGTGTGCCTGCACCTGTCGCAGCTGCCGTGCGGCATCCTGCGCGTCGAGGTCGCCGACGGCGGCCCCCGCGGGGTGCCGCTGGAGCGCGAACCGGACGCCGGCGGGCGCGGCCTCACCCTGGTGGGGGCGCTCGCGCAGTCGCACGGCCGCCTCCTCGGCCCGGCCGGCGCCCTCGCCTGGGCGGAGTTCGCGGGCCCCGCCACCCCGCCCCTGCCGGGCCCCCGTCCGCCGGCCTGACGTCACGCGTACCGGCGCGGGAGCGGCGGGCGCCCGTACGCGTACGGCGCCGGTGCCGCGGCGCGACGCGGGCCGGCCGGGTGCCCGTACGCGTACCGGTCCGGCCGCCGCCGGGTCCGGGCCCGCGCTCGCCCGGCCCGTACGCCGCTCCCGCCGTACGCTGGGCCGTATCGGCCCGACGCGTCGAGGAGGCCGCCATGTCCGCAGGTCGGAACACGGGGACGGAGCAGGCCGCGCCGCAGGCGGAGGTGCGGCAGCACAACCTGGCGCAGGTGCTGCGGCACGTCCACCTCTCGGGCGGCGTGTCGCGGTCGGAGCTGACGCGGGCCACCGGTGTCAACCGCAGCACCACCGGCGCGCTCGTCGCCGCGCTCGCGGACGCCGGGCTGGTGCGCGAGGAGACCCCGCGCGCCCACGGCTCGGCGGGCCGCCCCTCGCCGCTGGTGCTGCCCGTGCCGGAGCGCGCCCAGGCCATCGCGCTGGAGGTCGGCGTGGAGCGCATCCGGGTCGAGCGGGTGGGCCTGGGCGGCAAGGTGCTGGAGCGGCGCACGCTGCTGCCCGCCGCGGACGAGCCGGTCACCTTCGACGGCACGGTCGCCCGGCTCACCGGCCTCGTCGAGTCGCTGGGCACCCCCACCACCGCGGGCGGCACCGTCACCGGTATCGGCATCGCCGTACCCGGTCTGGTGCGGCGCGCGGACGGCCTGGTGCGCTTCGCGCCGAACCTCGCCTGGACCGACGAGCCGCTCGCCGCGGTGCTCACCGAGCGGCTCGCGCCGCCGTGGAACCGCCTGCCGGTCGCTGTCGGCAACGACGCCGACCTCGGCGCGCTCGGCGAGCACGCCCGGGGCGCGGCCCGCGGCTACCGCGACTTCGTCTACCTCTCGGCGAACGTCGGCGTCGGCGGCGGCCTCTTCTGCGGCGGGCGGCCCGTGTCCGGGCAGGGCGGCTACGCGGGGGAGATCGGCCACATGATCGTCAACCCGGACGGCCACCGCTGCCGCTGCGGCGCGCGCGGCTGCTGGGAGACGGAGATCGGCACCGATGTCATCATCGCGGCCGCCGGGCTGCCCGTGCCGCCCGACCACGCGCTGACCGGCGTCGTCGAGGCGGCCAAGGCCGGTGACGAGCCCGCCGCGCGCGCCCTGGACGAGGCGGCCCGCTGGCTCGCGATCGGGCTCGGCAACCTCGCGGTCGTGCTCAGCCCGGAGCTGGTCATCTTCGGCGGCGGGCTCCAGGACATCCACGAGGTCACCGCCGAGCGCATCGCGCACTACGGCGCCATCACCGGGCTCTCCCACGCCCGCGCCCCCTGGGCGCTGCGCCGCTCCGCGCTCGGCTACCGCGCCCCGCTCGTCGGCGCCGCCGAACTCGCCTTCGCCCCGCTGCTCGACGACCCGCTCGGCCACACGGCCACCTGACGCCTCGTCAGGCCCACGCCGGCCACCGACACCGCAGGTGGACGGCCGTATCCACACCGGACCTCCACCCCGACCGGCCGCACGCCGGCGGCCGTCGGGTGTCGCTGGCGTCCGTACACGCTGTCAGACTTTCGGAAGTGCGCGAATCTGGAAGGAATTTTGTCGCCAAACCTTGTGGCGCGATCTCGCCACGGCATAATCACGCTCCAAGACTGTTGCGGGGTGGGATCGCGTCGTGCTCGTTGCTTTCGTCATAGTTCTGCTGCTGGCCGTGGTCGGCGGCATCTGGTCCGCCCTCAGACACGTGCGGGACACCCAGATCGTCCGCATGGCGCGCACGACCGTGCAGACGGCCGAGGTGCGCGCGAAGAACGCCGAGGAGCAGCTCCGGATCGCCATCGAGGAGCTGCGCTTCCTCGCCGCGGACCGCATCCCGGCCGCCGTCCTCGCGCTCACCCACGAACACGCCCCCGTGCCGGGCCTGCTGCACCCGCAGGAGGCCAACGCCCAGCTGGCGAAGGCGATGCGGGACGTGCTCTCGGCGGCCACCGACGCCGCGGCCGGCGAGCGGGACCGGGTCGACGCCGCCGCCCGCTCGGCGATGCGCGGCGCCACCGCCAAGGTGCAGTCGCTGCTGTACCAGACGCAGAGTGTGCTGCACGACCTCCAGCACGAGCTGGACGACCCGCGGCTGCTGGAGCTGGACTTCCGCAACGAGCTGGCACTGCGCCGTATCCAGGCCACCGCCGTGCTGTGCGAGGCCTGGCCGGGTCTGGCCCGCAGCGACTCGCCGCTCGCCGAGGTCGTGATGGGCGCGCAGTCCCGGGTGGCCGGCTACGCCCGCATCAAGATGGCCAACCACCTGCGCGAGCAGCGCCTCGCGGTCGTCGCGAGGGCCGCCGAACCGCTCGCCATCGCGGTGGCCGAGCTGCTCGCGAACGCCACCTCCTACTCCCACCCCGACACCGCCGTGCCCGTCACGATCCAGCAGAGCGGTGGGCGCGGCGCGCTCGTCGTGGTCGACGACGGCGGCATCGGCATGGACGACGAGACCCTCGCGCGCGCCCGGCGGCTGCTCGACGGCCCCGAGACGCTGCTGCTCACCGAGCTGGGCAACCCGCCGCAGGCCGGTTTCGCCGTGATCGGGCGCCTGGTGCGGCAGTACGGCTTCTCCGTGCACATCGAGTCCTCGCCCTACGGCGGTGTCCGCGCGATGCTGCGGGTGCCCGCCGAACTGCTGACCGTCCTGGACGACGAGCACACGCTCTCGGTGCTGGTGCCCGCGCCCGTGGAGACGGCGGCGCCGCAGCGGCAGCCCGAAGGACCGCAGGAGGACACCCCGGTGACCGAGGCGACGCCGCTGCCCTCGCGCCGCCGCCGCAGCCCCAAGACGGCCGCCGCCCGCCCGGTCGCGCCGGTCCCGCCGGCCCAGCCGGCACCCGCGGCCCGCACACCAGAGCAGGCAGGCGCGCTGTGGGGCGCACTGCAGGACGGCACCCGCAGCGGCAGGACCGCCGCCGGGACCGCCGTCACCGGTGACGAGCAAGGAGACCACACGTCATGACCACCCGCCGACCCCTGGCACAGGACCTGGCCTGGGTACTGGACCCGCTGCTCGAACTGCCGGGTGTCCAGCACGCGCTGATCGCCACCGGTGACGGCCTGCTCGAAGGGTCCTCACCCGGTCTCGACCGGGCCGCCGCGGAACGGGTGGCCGCGATGACCGCCACCCTGCACGCCTCGGCACGCGCCTTCACCACCGCCTTCACCGACCAGGAGTCGCCGCAGCTCGCCCAGACCGTGGTGGAGTCCGACCTCGGCTTCGCGATCGTGGTGCCCGCGGGGAAGAACACCTCGCTCGCCGTCTTCGCCGCGCCCGACACCCAGCTGGGCAACATCGCCTACCAGATGCAGGTGCAAGTGGCCGCCCTCGCCCGGGCGATGAGTGCACCCGCCCGCGAGCCGGACGCAGCCGGCCGGCCATGACACCCGGCCGGCCCGGCACTTCAGGAGCGGCAGCCTCGCCCGACGGCGGGCCGCCCGGCGGACGGGGGCGCCGCCTGATACCCGCGTACCTGGCCACCGGAGGCCGGGAACGCCCGCGCGGCATGGCCGACTTCGACCGGCTCACGCTGCTGGTCGCCACCGACCAGCCGCCGCCCGAACCGGACTTCGGCCCCGAGCACCGCAGGCTGTGGACGCTGCTGCGGCCGGGGGCGCTGACGGTGGTGGAGTGCGCGGCCCATCTGGGGCTGCCGGTCAGCGCCACGATCTTCCTGGCCGCCGATCTGGTCGGCGGCGGCCACCTGCTCGCCCGGTCCCCGGTCCCCAAGGCCGAGGAGATCGACCGAACGCTCATCGAGAGGCTGCTCGTTGGACTCCGTGCCCTCCCCTGACACGGCGGCCCCGCCGGTCGCCGAACCGCCGCCGGGCCAGGTGCGCTATCTGCCCGCGACCGGGCAGACCCTGATGAAGCTGATCGTCACCGGCCCCTTCGGCGTCGGCAAGACCACCCTGATCCGCACCCTGTCGGAGATCCCCACCCTGCACACCGAGGAGGTCATGACCCGCTCCAGCGTGGGCCACGACGATCTCCACGGCCTGCCGGAGAAGACCACGACCACGGTCGCCGTCGACTTCGGGCGGCTGACCGTACCCGGCGACATGGTGCTCTACCTCTTCGGCACCCCCGGGCAGGAACGCTTCTTCCCGCTGTGGCAGGACATCGCCCGCGGCGCGCTCGGCGCCCTGGTGATGGCCGACACCCGGCGGCTCGCCGACTCCTTCCCGGTGATGGACATGGTCGAGGAGCAGGGGCTGCCCTACGCCGTCGCCGTCAACCGCTTCCCGGGCGCGCCCGCCCACTCCGACGGGACGCTGCGCCGCCACCTCGACCTGGCCCCCGGCACCCCGCTCGTGCAGTGCGACGCCCGCAACCGCCGCGACAGCATCGGCACCCTCGTCGCGCTCGCCGAGCACGTGCTGACCCGCCTGCCGGACGAGGACGAGAACGAGAACGAGGACGACGACGCGTCATGACCGCCCGCACCCTGCCCGCGCTCTACGGCGAGGACTTCGCCGCCGACCCCGAGCGGCACTACGCCGCCCTGCGCCAGGCCGGCCCGCTGGCCCGCGTGGAGATCGCGCCGGGCGTCGAGGCGATGCTGGCCACCGACTACGAGACCGCGCTCGACGTGCTGCGCGACACCCACACCTTCGGCAAGGACCCGCGGCCCTGGCCCGACACCGTCCCCGCCGACTCGCCGGTGCGCCCGGTGCTCGCCTACCGCCCCGCGGTGACCTTCGCCGACGGCGACACCCACGCCCGCTACCGCAAGGTCATCGGGGACAGCCTCGCCCTGGTCGGCCCGCACGTGCTCCAGCGGCAGGTCTCCACCGCGGCCGCCGAGCTCATCGGGCGCTTCGCCGGCGCCGGCCGCGCCGACCTGGTCGCCGACTACGCCCAGCAGATCCCGCTGCGGGTCTTCAGCCAGTGGTTCGGGCTGCCTTACGAGGAGGGCGAGCGGCTCGCCCGCACCCACAGCGCCATGGTCGACCTGGGCGAGGACGCGCACGCCGCGCACGAGGACCTCACCGGTGCCATCCGCGACCTGGTCGCCGACCGCCGCGCCCGCCCGCAGCGCGACCTCACGTCGTACCTCCTCCAGCACCCCGCCGGGCTGGACGACGCCGAGACCGTACGGCAGATCGCCGTCGCCTTCGGCAGCGGCCACGAGCTGACGGCCAACCTCGTCGCCAACACCCTCCAGCACATGATCGCCGACCCCCGCTACGACCGCTCCGTCTACGCGGGCGCCATGACCGCGCACGAGGCGATCAACGAGGTGCTGTGGCGCAACCCGCCGCAGGCCACCTCCACCGGCTACTACGTGCGGTACGACACGACCTTCCACGGGGTCGGCCTGCGCGCGGGCCAGCTCGTCCTGGTCTCCTACGCCGCCGCCAACACCTCCTCGCGGCCCGGCGGCCCGACGACCGACCCGTGGGGCGCGAGCGAGAGCGCCCACCTCGCGTGGGGCGCCGGACCGCACAGCTGCCCGGCCCGGCAGCCCGCGCTGCTCATCGCGATCACCGCGATCGAGGAGCTGACCAGCAGGCTGTGCGACATGGAGCAGACCGTGCCGGCCGGGCAACTGCGCTGGCGCCCCGGCCCGTTCTACCGCGCGCTCGCCGCCCTGCCGGTGCGCTTCACCCCGTGGGCACCCAAGGCCCCGGCCCCGCCGGACGAGTCCGGCGACGGCGCTTCGGCGGGACGCCGCGGGGCCGCGGTGGGACGATGAGGGTGACAGGCACGAGTACCCGACCGGCGGAGGGAGGCCCGGCATGCCCTACGCGGACGCGCTGCCGGCCGAGGAGATCGACATCCGGCTCGGGCGGCTGCCCGGCTGGGAGCTGAGCGAGGACGGCCGCACCGTACGGCGCACGTACCGGCTCGACCACCTGCCGGCCGCCATCTTCGCGCTGCACGTCGCCGGCATCCAGGCCGAGCTGAACCACCACTCCGACCTCACGCTCGGCTACGACACGCTGCGCGTGGAGATCACCACGCACGCCGCGGGCGGGCGGCTCACGGCCAAGGACTTCGACCTCGCCGACCGCATCGCCGCGATCGCGGAAGGGCACGGAGCCGCCTGACCGGCCCCGCGCCCGCGGGCGTCAGTCCACGCCGGGGTAGCGCACGCCCGTACGCTCGCGCACCGCGTCCAGCGTGCGCATCACCGCGAGCGAGCCCGAGAGCGGCACGAGCGGCGACTGCGTCAGGCCCTCGCGCAGGCAGCGGCCCACCTCGATGGCCTCGTAGCGCATCGTGCCGCGCTCCAGGCCGTCGTCCGTGACGTCCGCGAAGGCCACCGTGAGCGGGGTCTCGCCCTGCCGGTGCACGACGTAGCGCTCGGGGTTGAAGAAGCCCTCCGGGATCTCGATCCGGCCGCGGCTGCCGCTGATCGTCGCGGGCGCGCCGGTGTCCGCGGTGAAGGTGCAGGTCAGGGTGGCGACCGCGCCGCTGTTCCAGCCCAGCAGCACGCCCGTGGTGTCGTCCACGCGCTCGGGCGTCAGATGCGCCCAGGCGTCCACGCTGTCCGGCTCGCCGAGCAGCAGGTGCGCGAAGGACACCGGGTAGACCCCGAGGTCCAGCAGCGCCCCGCCGCCCTGCTGCGGGTCGCGCATGCGGTGGGTGGGCGGGAAGTCGCCGTGGAAGCCGAAGTCCGCGTGGATCGTCCGGACGTCACCGATCACACCCTCCGCGACAGCCGCCGCGAGGTGCCGCACCAGCGGGTTGCAGTACGTCCACATGGCCTCCATGAGGAACAGCCCGCGCTCCCCGGCGATCTCCACCAGCTCCTGCGCCTCGCGGGAGTTGAGCGTCAGCGCCTTCTCGCACAGCACCGCCCGGCCCGCCTCCAGGCAGAGCCCCGCGGCCTCGCGGTGCGCCGAGTGCGGGGTGGCCACGTAGACGACGTCCACGCCGTCGTCCGCCGCCAGCTCCGCCCAGCTGCCGTACGCGCGCGGTATGCCGAAGCGGTCGGCGAACTTCTGCGCGCTGTCCAGGCTGCGCGAGCCCACGGCGACCACCTCGGCGCCCGGCACGGTGGCCAGCGCCTCGGTGAACGTCGCGGCGATGCCGCCGGTCGCCAGCACGCCCCAGCGGATAGTGCGGTCCACGTCACTCCTCCATGCCCCAGAAAACCTGGTCTCGCCGTCCCGGATCACTGAAAGAATAGGCAACGCTTTCAACCACTTGATCCGCCCCTCGCCACGCCCCCATGGAGAGTGCCCCCGTGCACGACGCCGGGCCGAGACCCGCCGCGCAGGCCACCACCCCTGTCCCCGTCCCCTCCCTCACCCCGCACGTCCGGCGCCAGGCACGCGTCGGCATGCTCGTCACCCTGGTACTCGGCGGCCTCACCGCGCTGCCGCCGCTGTCCATGGACATGTACCTGCCCGCGCTGCCCCAGGTCACCGACGCCCTGCACAGCACCGCCTCCACCGTGCAGTTCACCCTCACCGCGTGCCTCGCGGGCATGGCCGTCGGCCAGCTGCTCGTCGGGCCGCTCAGCGACCGCTTCGGCCGCCGCCGCCCGCTGCTGGCCGGCATGGTCGTCTACGTCCTCGCCACCGCCGTCTGCGCCCTCGCGCCCAGCGCGCCGCTGCTCGTCGGCTTCCGGCTGGTGCAGGGCCTCGCGGGCGCCGCGGGCATCGTCATCTCCCGGGCGATCGTCCGCGACCTCTACGACGGCGTGGAGATGGCCCGGTTCTTCTCCACCCTCATGCTGATCTCCGGCGTCGCCCCGATCGTCGCCCCCGTCATCGGCGGCCAGATCCTGCGGCTGACCGACTGGCGCGGCGTCTTCGTCGTCTGCACCGTCATCGGCGTGGCCCTCACCGCGGTCGTCTGGCGCGCGCTCGGCGAGACCCTGCCGCCGGAGCAGCGCCACTCCGGCGAGCTGCGCGGCACCTTCGGCGCCTTCCGCGGCCTGCTCGCCAACCGCGCCTTCACCGGCTACGTGGCCGCGGGCAGCTTCGCCTTCGCGGCGCTCTTCACCTACGTGTCCGCGTCGTCATTCGTCGTGCAGGACGTCTACGGCGCCTCGGCGCAGACCTTCAGCCTGCTCTTCGGTGTGAACTCGGTCGGCATCGTCGCCGTGGGCCAGCTCAACGGCAAGGTGCTCGTCGGCCGGGTCGACCTCGACCGCGTGCTCGCCGTCGGGCTGGCGCTGATCACCACCGCCGGCGCGGCGCTGCTGCTGCTCACCAGCGGCGTGTTCGGCCACGCCTCGCTCTTCGCGATCGCCGCGGCGCTCTTCGTGATGATGGCCTCGATGGGCCTGGTGCTGCCCACCACGAACACCCAGGCGCTGCTGCTGACGAAGCGGAACGCGGGCGCCGCCTCGGCGCTCATCGGCACCTCGTCCTTCCTGGTCGGCGCCCTCATCTCGCCGCTCGCCTCCGTCGCCGGCGACGGGACCGCGGTGCCCATGGCGATCACCATCGTGACCTGCGCACTCATCGCCTGCGCCGCTTTTGCCGGGCTCTGCGTCCCGGCCCGGCGTACCGTGGAGGGACCATAGGCGTCGAGCCCGTACGGAGGAAGCGATGTCTGATCCGGACGAACGCAAGTGGGCGTTCAAGACAGCCGACAGCTCGCTGAGGACGGGGGCCGAGACCCCCGTCGACCCGGAGGACCTGGTGATGGCCTCCGGCCGGGACTGCACCCCGGAACGCGTGGAGAAGGCCCGCCGAGAACTGGAGGAAGATGGCGCCGCCGCTGTCGAGAGGTACCTGCCCTGAGGCAGGCCTCGACGCCGCCGAGATCGCCCGGATCGTCCCGGGCCTGAGGTCCGTCCTGGAGCCGCCGGCCCCCGTGCCCGGCGCGGAACCGCCGGCGACGGCGGACCACACCACCGGGCCCGCGGACGGTCACCCGTGGTGCGCCGGGGCCGTGGTGCTCGCCGGGCGCGGGGACGTGGTCGCGCTGCACGAGGCCGTCGGCTGGGCGGTGCGCTACCGCGCGTACGACGAGCACACCGGCCGCGGGGTGGAGCTGCCCGCGGCCGAGCGCGTCCCCATGCGGCCCGGCACCGTCTTCGACCTCGCCTCGCTCACGAAGCTCTTCACCGCGACCGCCGCCGTCCAGCAGATCGAGGCGGGCGTCCTCGACCCCGAGCGCCCGCTCGTGGCCTACGCGCCCGGCCTCGTCGCCGACCCGCGCACCACACTGCGGCACCTGCTCACCCACACCTCCGGGCTGCGCCCGGAGCTGCCCCTCCACGAACTGCCGGACGCCGCGGCGCGAGCCGCCCGGCTCGCCGCGGAGCAGCCGCTGCCGCCGCCCGGCGCGCAGCGCACGTACTCCGACCTGAACCTGCTGCTCACCCAGGCGCTGCTGGAGCACGTCACCGGCCGCCCGCTGGACCGGCTGATCGCCGACGGCATCACCACCCCCCTCGGCATGACCTCCACCCGCTTCGCCCCGCCGGCCGACTGGCGCCCGCGGATCGCCGCGACCGAGGACCAGCGCCGCCCGTGGGGCAAACTCGACCGCGGCATGGTGCACGGCACCGTCCACGACGAGAACGCCTACGCGATGGACGGCGTCGCGGGCCACGCCGGGCTCTTCTCCACCGCGTGGGACCTCGCGCTGTTCGCCCACGCCCTGCTCACCGGGGCCCTCCCGCTGCACCCCGGCCTCGGCTTCGAGACGGCGCGCCCGTGGTTCATGGGCCCGCTCGCCGGGCGCGGGGCGATCGGCCACACCGGCTTCACGGGCACGAGCATCGTCCTGGACCCGGACTCCGGGGCCTTCCTGATCCTGCTGGCCAACACCGTGCACCCGGTGCGGCACACCCAGGGCAGCGGGCCGCGCGCCCGGGCGGCGGAGTGCCTGGCGCGGGCGCTGGATCAGCCGCGGGAATCCGTGGAGGCGGCCGTCCCGTAATACGCGATCTTGTCGTCGAGGACGCCGATGGCCCGGCGCAGCGCCGCCACCCGCTGCTCCAGGCCGGCACGCCGCTCGCGCAGGAAGGCGACCCGGTCCTCGGGCCGGTGCTCGGCCCGCAGGATCCCGACGAACGCCCGCACGTCCGCGATGCCGAGCCCGGCCTCGCGGAAGCACGTGACCAGGCCGATCCAGAAGACGTCGTCCTCCGTGTACTGCCGCCGCCCGCCCGTGGTCCGCCCGATCGGCCCGATCAGGCCCTCGCGCTCGTAGTAGCGCAGGGTGTCCAGGGACACGCCGGTCCGGTCGGCGGCCCCCGCCGGGGTGAGGGTCGTACCGGTCATGTGCCACTCCCGCCGTTCACTCGTTCAGCCCTGCCCCGCCGTGCCCCGGCTGGGCCGTTCAGCCGTTCAGCCGTTCAGCCGTTCAGTGCGGCCGTTCAGCTGTTCAGCCGCCGAGGAGGCCCGTCCGCCCGGCCGCCGGCGCCCTCCGGCCGGTCACCGGGCCGCGGCGAAGCGCTCCACGTGCGCCTCGCCGAGGCGGACGGGAACCGCGGCGAGCGCCTCCCGCACCTGCTCCACGCGGCTCGCGCCCACGATCGGGTCGATGCCCTGACCCATCAGCCACGCCAGCACGACCTGGTTCGCGGTCGCCCCCAGCTCCCCGGCGGTCTCTGCCAGCGCCGCGAGCACCCGCTCCGTACCGGGGTGATCATACGTATCCGGCAGCGCCTTGTCGGCCCGCACGTACGCCCCCCACATCAGCGAGCTGTACGACCACACCGCCAGCCCCTCCTCGCGCGCGAGGTCCAGGTCGTCCGGCACGAGCATCCGGTGCCCGCCCTCCGCGACGGGGGTGAGCGGCCGCGGCAGCACGAGCGAGTGCCGCAACTGCAGTGCCGTCCACGGCTCGACGCCCTGCGCGCGGGCCAGCGCCCGCGCCCGCTCGACGCGCCACGAGGCGTGGTTCGCCGCGCCCACCCTGCCGACGAGCCCCTGCGCGACCAGCTCCCCGAAGGCCCCGACCGTCTCGGCGAGCGGCACCGTGCGGTCCTCGGCGTGCGCCCACAGCAGGTCGACGTGCCCCACCCCGAGCCGCTCCAGGCTCTCCTTGAAGCCGCTGCCTATCGCGTCGGCGGACAGCCCCTCGGCACTCTGCGGCCACGCGTGCGGGACGAGCGGATTCTGCCGGACCTTCGTGGCGATCCGCACCCGCTCCCGCACCCCCGGCCTGGCCCGCAGCCACGCCCCGATCACCCGCTCGCTCGCCCCGCCCACGCCGCTGGGATCGGACCAGAAGGAGTAGCAGTTGGCGGTGTCGAGCCAGACCCCGCCGCCGTCGACGAAGGCGTCGAGGATGCGGAAGGCGTCGTCGGCGGCGACGCGGGTGCCGAAGTCCATGGTGCCGAGGACGATCTGCGGTGCGGTGTGTGTGGTCATGCCTGCCATGCTCGGACCTGGAGCGCGCACCAGGTCAAGCGCGGGCCGCACCGCTTTCCGCGGCAGGGCTCAGCGGAAGACGCCCGTGTGGCCGAGGCTGTAGCGGCCCGGCTGGGGATAGACCGCGAGACCGTGGGGTCCGGAGCCGACGGGGATCTTGGCGAGGGTGCGGCCCGTCGTCGTGTCGAGGGCGTAGACCTCGGCGTTGTAGCGGCCCGTCAGCCACAGCACCTTGCCGTCCGCGGAGACGCCGCCCATGTCGGGGGAGCCGCCGCCGTCGATGTGCCACTTCGCCCTGAGCCTGCCCGTGGCGAAGTCGAGGAGCGACACGGAGCCCTCGCCGCGGTTGGAGATGTAGAGGAAGCGGGAGTCGCGCGACACGTAGAGGCCGTGCGCGCCCGCGCCCGTGGGGAGCAGCTTCGGGGTGGAGAAGGTGTCGCCGTCCATCGTCCAGACGCCGTTCGCGGCCATGTCGGCGATGTACCACGTACGGCCGTCCGGCGAGATCTTCACGTCCTGCGGCATCGAGCCGGCGAACGGGATCTTCTGCTGGGCCACCACCCTCATCGCCGCCGTGTCCACCTTCAGCAGCTCGCCGGAGAACTCGCACGAGACGATGAAGTAGCGGCCGTCCGGGGAGAAGTCGGCGTGGTTCACGCCGTAGCAGTTCACCGGGACGGTCCTGACCACGGCCATCGTGTGCGCGTCCCGGAACACCAGCTGCCGGTCGAGCGACGCCATGACGACGGCGTACCTGCCGTCCGGCGTGAAGTAGAGGTTGTACGGGTCGTGCACGGGGACGGGCTCGCCCACCCGGCCCGTCGCCGGGTCGATGGGCGTGAGGCTGTTGCCGACGTCGTTGTTGACCCAGAGCGTCCTCAGGTCCCAGGAGGGCACGACGTGCTGCGGCTGCTGCCCGACCGGGATCGTGCGGACGACCTTGTACGTCTTCGGGTCGATGACCGAGACCGTGTTCGACTCGGTGTTCGGGACGTAGACGAGGCTCGGCATGCCGCGGACGACCGGGGAGAGGTTGTTCGGCCGGTCGGCGGCGTAGACGTCGCTCCGGCTGAGGAGCGGCGGCATCCCGGGCAGGCCGGGATGCGCCCTCGCCTCCCGCTGCTGCGCCTTCGCCGCCGCGGCGGCGGCAGCGGCCTGGGCGGCCACCGCCGCCGCCGCGGGCGAAGGCGCGAGCGACCGGTCACCGCGGTCGCCGCAGCCCGCGGCCAGGAGGGCGGTGAGCGCGAGGAGCACGGTGGCGGCGTGCCGGTTCGCCCGGGCGCGGCTCCCGGTACGGGCCGGGCCTCGCCCGGGGGCCGCGCTTGCGGGGGTGGGGGTCGCGCCTGTCCTGGTGGGGGGCGCGCTTGCGGGGGTGGGGGTCGCGCCTGTCCTGGTGGGGGCCGGGCTTGCGGGGGTGGGGGCCGCGCCTGCCCTGGTGGGGGGCGCGCTTGCGTGGGCGTGGGCGGGGCCCGTGGCGGCGGGGGCGGGGGTGGCCGGTGCTGTGGAGGTTGCCGCGGGCGTGGCTGCTGTGGCGGTGGGGGCCGGGCTTGCGGGGGTGGGGGTCGCGCCTGCCCTGGTGGGGGGCGCGCTTGCGTGGGGGCGGGGGCGCATCACGTCAGGAGCTCCGAGGTCGTGACCGCGCGCAGGCCGCGGCGGTGCAGGTCGTCGAGGATGCCGGGCAGCGCGGCGACCGTGCCCGCGTGCCCGAAGTGCAGCGAGACCACCGAGCCGGGCCCGGCCTGCTCGGCGACGGCCGCGCGGACCGCCGCGGGGCCCGGATCGGTGTAGTCGAAGGTGTCCACGTCGTACGACAGCAGGTGCGGGTAGCCGGCCCGCTGGGCCAGGGCGACCACCTGCGGGGTCGTCAGCCGGGCCTGCGACGGGCGGAACCAGCGCCCCTGGCTCCCGGTCAGCCGCCGCAGCCGCGCCGCGCACCGCGTGATCTCGGCGGAGGCGGCGGCCTCGTCCATCGCCCCGATGTCGCCGTGCGTCTGCGTGTGGTTGCCCAGCTCGTGCCCGCCGCGCAGGACCCGGGCGGCGAGCTGCGGAAAGGCGTCCAGCCAGGTCCCGACGGCCAGCACGGTGACCCGCGCGCCGCCCTTCTCCGCCGCCGCGAGCACCGCTTCGGCCTCCGCCGGGTCGCCCTGGCCGTGGAAGGTGAGGGCGAGGCGGGGGCGGGTACGGGGGCCGTGCTCGACCTGGTCGGGGAGGGACGGGGGCTTCGTCGGCTCCGCCGCGGTTGCGGTTGCGGTTGCGGTTGCGGGGGCCGAGGGTGCGCCCGGGCGCGCCTGCCCGCCGGCGGTCGAGCAGCCGGTGAGCAGGGCGCCGGTGGCGCTGAGCTGGAGAACGGAGCGGCGAGTGATCGGCATCGGGGCCGAGCCTAAGTGTTATGGCCCGATTTATCCCTCCGGCGGGGCGGAGGATGGGCCGTCCGGGGCTTCGGCCCGTGGGGGCGGCGTGACGCTCCGCCGGTGGGGGTGTTCGCGGGGCTTTTCCCGCCGGGGGCTTTTGCGCTGCGGGGGTGGTTGTTGCGGTGTGCCGCGCGATCTTCTGTCGGTGGTGGGCTGGTCGCGCAGTTCCTCGCGCCCCTGAGGGGGTGCCGCTTGCGGTGGGGGTTCGCCGTTCTGCCGGTGGTGGGTTGCTCGCGCCGTTCCTCGCGCCCCTGGGTTGCCCGGCGGGGCATCGCGCACTCGGTGCGGGGGTGGGGTCGGGTGCCACTCCGGGGGTACCTCCTCGGAATGCGCGTCTGACGTCTCCCTGGATTGTTGGGCGGTGGGGTGCGCATTCCTGCGGGGGCACCCCCGGATCGTCCCCCTCCCGGGCCGGTGTGGCGGCTGCCTGCCGGTGGGGGTGAAGTCT
>NZ_JBIRRA010000020.1:0-113359 GCF_044333485.1 Streptomyces sp. NPDC020983
GTCATGACGTCAGACGCGCATTCCGAGGAGGTACCCCCGGAGTGGCACCCGACCCCACCCCCGCAGGGACAGCGCGATGCCCCGCCGGGCAACCCGGGGGCGCGGGGAACGGCGCGACCAGCCCACCACCGGCAGAAGATCGCGCGGCACACCCCAAGCCGCACCCCGCAGCGCAAAAAAAGGCCGCGGGGACCCCCGCAAGCAACCCCCACCCACCGCCAGCTCGCGCAGCGAACCGAACCCGCAGCGCGAAAGCCCCCGCGGGGACCCCCGCGACCAGCCCCCACCGGCGCGGGCCGCGGCCCACCGCAAGCCGCCCCCCCGGCCCCCCGGCGGCGAGCCGGCAAGGCCCTGGCGCCTCCCCGGCGCCAGGGCCCCGGCTCAGACCGTCCGCAGGACGAGAACCACGTTGTGGCCGCCGAAGCCGAACGCGTCGGAGAGCGCCGTGAGAGGCCCCTCGAACGGCAGCTCGCGCGGCTTGTCGCGGATGAGGTCGAGATCGAGGTCGCGGATCTCGGGGTCGACCGCGGTGAGGTTGAGGACGGGGGGAGCGACGCGTTCGTGGAGGGCGAGGACGCACGCGAGGGCCTGCACCGCGCCGGAGGCGCCGAGCATGTGGCCGGTCATGGACTTGGTGGCGGTCACGGCGGCGTGCCGGGCGGCGACCGGCCCGAGGACGCCGGCGAGGGCGCGGGCCTCGGCGAGGTCTCCCGCGGGTGTGGCGGTGGCGTGCGCGCTGACGTGGGCGACGTCGTACGGGGAGGCGCCCGCGTCGGCGAGGGCGGCCGAGAGCGCCTCGGCGACACCGCGCCCGGCGGGGTCGGGCTGGGCGAGGTGGTGGGCGTCGGCGGAGGCGCCGTGTCCGGCGATCTCGGCGTAGGGGCGGGCCCCGCGCCGTTCGGCGTGCGCGGCGGATTCCAGGACCAGGACCGCCGCGCCCTCGCCGAGGACGAAGCCGTCCCGTCCGGCGTCGAACGGCCGTGAGGCGGCTTCGGGTTCGGTGTTGCGCCGGGACATGGCGCGCATGGCGGCGAAGGCGGCGAAGGCCAGCGGGTGGATGACGGCGTCGCAGCCGCCCGCGAGGACGATGTCGGCGCGCCCGGAGCGGATGAGGTCGCAAGCGGAGGCGATGGCTTCGGCGCCGCTGGCGCAGGCGCTGACGGCGGCGTGGCTGCCGCCGTGCGCGCCGAACTCCATGCTGACGCGGGCGCTTGCCGCGTTGGGCATGAGTTTGGGGATGGTGAGGGGCGGCACCGCGCGGGCCCCGCCCGCGGCCATGGCGTCCCAGCTGCCGAGCAGGGTGTGCCAGCCGCCGACGGCGGAGCTGACGACGGTGGCGAGCCGCCGGGGTGCGACGGGGGAGCCGGGCCCGGCGGGTCCGCGGAGTCCGGCGTCCGCCCAGGCCTCGCGCGCGGCGACGAGCGCGAATTGCGCGGAGCGGTCGAGGCGCCGGGCGTCGATCCGGTCCAGCACTCCGGCGGGGTCGCGGGCGGCGGGGGCGGCGATGCGTACGGGCAGCTCGCGCGCCCAGGGCTGGGTGAGCGCCCGCACGCCGCTGGTGCCGCCCAGCAGGGACTGCCAGAAGGTGGTGCTGTCGCCGCCCACCGGGGTGGTCGCGCCGAGTCCGGTCACGACGACGCGGATACGTTTTTCCACTTGTGCCTCCTGGCTGTCCGGTCCGCGGCGGGGACGGCCGCGGTGAGGGGGTCCCGTGGCCCGGCCGCGCGGCGTACCGGGCCCGCTCCGGTCGCGGGGCGCCGCGGCGGAGCGGGCCGGGTGTCCGGCCCGCGGCGGGGAGGGCCCCGGCGGGGATCCGTGGCCCAGTCAAGCCGTGCGGCGGGCCCGCGCCGATCGCGACGCACTGTGGCAAAGCGGTGAATTCGGCCCGGAACGCCGGGCGTCGGGCCGTACGGAGGCGGGCGCGCCGGTAGACGAGGCGCCATGGCCTACCTCTACGACACCTTCCGGCTGCTGGGCAGCCGCCCGCTGCGCGCGCTGTGGGACCTCGACATCAGCGGTGCGCACCATGTGCCGCGCGGGACGGGCGCGATCGTCGCAGCCAACCACCTGTCCGTGTGCGACGAGTACTTCCTGATGTCCGCGGTGCCGCGGCGGATGACGTTCTGGGCCAAGGAGGAGTACTTCACCGGGACGGGTGCGCGCGGCGCCGGGATGCGGCTGCTGATGCGCGGACTGGGCGCGATCCCCGTGCAACGGGCGGGGGGACGCGAGGCGTTGGCCGCGCTGCGGGCCGCGCTGCCGGTGCTGCGCGGCGGCGGGCTGGTGTGCGTCTACCCGGAGGGCACGCGCTCGCCGGACGGCCGCCTCTACCGCGGCCGGACGGGCGTGGCGCATCTGGCGATGGCCGCGGGGGTGCCGGTGGTGCCGGTCGGGATCACCGGCACCGACCGGGTGCAGCCGATCGGGCGCCGCCTCCCGGTGTGGGAGCGCGGCGCGGTGTCGATCCGCTTCGGCGCCCCGCTCGTCCCGCCGCCCGCCCCGGACGGCCCGTCGCCGCGCCACGCGCGGGACTTCACCGCCACGGTGATGGACGCCGTCCGGGAGCTGAGCGGCCTGCCCTACGCGGGGACGTTCGCCCCGCCGCGCGCCCGTACGGCCGCCTGAGGCGCGGGTACGGGCGGGCGGCCGGTCAGTTCGGCGACGACGAGCGGGAAGACGTCGCGGGCGGCGTTCCTGCCGATGAAGACGTCCTGGTGGCCGTAGCCCTCGACGAGGTGCAGGGTGTGCGCCTCGCGCGGCCGCCGGGCGGTGAAGTGCTCGTGGCTGCGCAGCTGGCTCTCCGGTGCGAAGCAGGCGTTGGCCGTGCCGGTGAGGAAGACGCAGCGCGCGTCCGTACGGGGGTCGGCGGTGGCGAAGTCGTCGGGCAGCAGCGGGTTCCTTGTGACGGGGACGAGGCTGCCGCGGCGTACGCAGCGGGCCATCTGGCGGAAGAAGTCGAGGGGGACCCAGCCGAGTTCGTCCCGCAGCCATGTGTGGGTGGCGTCGTCGAGGTTCTCGTGCCGCCACAGCGTGGGGTGGCCCGCGCCGAACATGAAGCTGGCCATGCGGCAGACACCGTCGGCGCACTCGCGGTGCAGCGCGCACGCCGCCGCGTACGTCAGGCGCGGGACGAGGCCGCGCGGCCGGGCGCCCCACTGCGCGTCGACGAAGCGGGAGGCGGCGGCGAAGGGCGGTGTGAGGAAGCGGAGTTTGCGGGCGGCGGCGCGCGGCACGACCGGGTGCAGGGACACCGCGCTGGAGACGAAGGTGTCGACCTGCGGCACCAGCCCGGCGATGAGCGCCATCACGAAGCTCGTCGAGCCCTGGCAGTGCGCCACGACGGGCAGCCGGTCGGCGCCGGTGTGCCGCAGCACCGCGGCGACGGCCGCCGGGTGGTCGTACGCGGCCGCGTCGTCGAGGGTCCAGGGGGCGGGCGGCCGGTCGGCTCCGGCCCGCCAGTTCTCCAGCCACACGTCGAATCCGGCGGCGAGCAGGGCGTCGACGATCGTGTGGCCGGTGGGCGGCCGGAAGGTCGCCGCGCGCACCCCGGCGCCGTGCACGAGCAGGACGGGGCCGCGGGTGGGGGCGTGCCGGCCGCGGACGTTGACCAGGCTGAGCGGTGTGCCGTCGCCCGCCAGGAAAGGTACGGCGCAGTCGGAGCTGACGCCGGGGGTGCGCGCGGGGTGCTGCCCGCCGCCTCCTGTGTGTCTCGGGGAACCGTCCGCGGGGTGCGGGGGTCCGGCTGCGTCCTTGCTGCGAAGTGCGTCCACCTGATCGTCCTGTCCTGCTGGTCGGGCCGGGGAGGGGTCTTCCGTTCGCTCCGGCGGACGATACCGACCGCATTGTGGGGATGCGTCCGGCAGTTGAGTGAATTGACGGCGCCGGGGCCGAAACCGCCCGCTTGCGGGGGGCCGATTGCGCTTGGCTGGGGTCGACGGCGGGGCCGGGGGCGCGCGTTCACCGCGGCCGTCCGCTCCGCGACGCCACCGCGCCTTACTCGCCGGCGCGGCCCGCGACCGCCGCATTCCGCGTCCGGGCGGCCACTGCTGCGCCGTTTCGCCGTTCCGAATCCGCCGACACGTTCCGGGAGCCCCGCCACCATGAGCACGCTGATCACCGACGGCAGCCGCACGTACGCCGCCGAGGCCGCGGGTCTCGCCCGCCCGCGTGACGCCCGCGAGGTCCGCGACGTGCTCGCCCGCGCCCGCCGGACCGGCACGGGGGTGTGCATCCGGGGCGGCGGCTGGAACCAGGGCGGTCTCAACCTCGCCGACGGCGCCGTGCAGATCGACACCGGCGCCCTCGACCGCATCCTCGACATCGACGTCGCGGGCCGCACCGCCCGCGTCCAGGCGGGCGTGACCTGGGACGCGCTGCGCGAGGCGCTCGACCCGCTGGGACTGTCGCCCCGCGTGACGCAGAGCTACGGCGTCTTCACCGTCGGCGGCTCGGTCAGCATCAACGCCCACGGCCGCAACATCGACACCGGCGTGCTCGCCGCGACGGTCGTGAGCCTGCGCGTCATGCTCGCGGACGGCGAGCTCGTCACCGCCGACCGCGAGCGCGACCCCGACGTCTTCCGTCTCGTCCTCGGCGGGCTGGGCCTGATCGGCGTGCTGCTGGACGTCACGATCGAACTCACCGGGAACCACGAATACCGCAAGTCCCGTGTCGCGGTGATGCCGACCGGCGAGTACCCGAGGACGCTGCGCGAGGTCACCGCCTCGGCCGGCGCCGAACCGGCGGAGGGCCCCGTGCACTTCCACTACGCACGGCTCGCCGTCACCCCGTCCGAGCTGTGGGAGAAGCTGCTGTGCGTCGACTACCGCCTCACCCCCGGCGGGCGCAGCCGCGAACCCGTGCGCAGCGAACCGCTCAGCCGGATCGACCTGCTCAAGCAGCGCGGGCTCTTCCTCGGCTGCACCTACAGCTCGTGGATGCGGGAGCGCCGCTTCGGGTGGGAGGTCCAGCACCGGGCGCGGATGGAGACCGTGCGGCGCAACAACGTCGCCAAGGAGTCGATCCAGGCCCTGAGCATCCCGCGGAAGCGGTCCGGCTACTGGCTCCAGGAGTTCTTCCTGCCCGCGCACCGCATCACCGAATTCCTCGACGCGGGACGGGCGGTGCTGCGTGCGGAAAGGTTCCAGCTGCTCAACACGACGATGCGGTTCGTGCCCCGCAACACCGACGCCTTCCTGTCCTACGCCACCGAGGACCGCGTCGCCGCCGTCGTCTACTTCCGCCAGCCGCTCGACCAGGCCGCCATCGGGCGCACCGTGCGCGTCATGCGCGCACTGCTGGACTGCGCGCTCGCCGCCGGCGGGACGTACTACCTCAGCTACCACCGCTACGCCACGCCGGAGCAGCTGCGCCGGGCGTATCCGGCGGTCGACGACTTCTTCCGCCACAAGGCCAAGCTCGACCCGGAGTCCACCTTCCGGAACCAGTTCTGGAGCCACTACGCCGACACCGACGGCGACGTCGCACGCTCCGGGCCGGACCGCCCCGCGCAGGGTCCGTGGTGACCCCCGCCGAAGACCTGCCGTCCCGCCGCCCCCCGTCCCCGCCGAGTCCGGAGCCCGTCATGCGACCCGTCCCCGTCCCCGTCCCCGCCGTCCCCGCCGCCCCCGGCACCGAGCAGCGCGGACCGCTGCGCGCCCTGGACCACGGCCTGTTCGGGCCGGACTCCGTCAGCTGGAGGGTGTGGTCGGCGCCGACGGCGCTGGTCGGCTTCCAGCGCGCCATCGTCCTGGAGCACCTCGACCCGCTGCTCGCCGCGGCGGCCGCCGACAGCGGCGGCATGTACCGCGACCCGCACGGCCGCTTCGACCGGACCTTCGGCTACCTGCTCACCATCGCGCTCGGCGACGCCCGCACCGCCGTGCGCACCGCCGAGGCCGTCACCGGTGTCCACGCACGCGTCACCGGCACCGACCCGGTCACCGGCCGCCGCTACGGCGCCAACAGCCCCGCCTCGCAGCTGTGGGTGCACGTCGTCGCGTGGGAGTCCGCGCAGGCGTGCTACGAGGCCTACGGGCCGGGGCGGTTGAGCGACGCGGAGGACCGCCGCTACTGGGCGGAATGCGCGACCGCCGCCGGGCTCCAGACCTGCCCGCCCGCCGGCGTACCCCGCTCGCGTGCCGAGGCCGTCGCCTACTACGCCGCACTGCGGCCGTCCCTGTGCACGTCCGAGCGGGCCAACGACGGGATGCGCTACCTGCTGTGGCCGCCGCTGGGCAGCGTCGGCCCGCGGCTGGGCGCGGTCTCACGCGTGACCGCCGCCCTGACCGTCGCGGCCATGCCCGACTGGTTCTGGCGCGTCACCGGCTTCCCCCGCCCGCGCGCGACCGCCGCCGCCGTGCGGCTCGCCCGCCCGCTGCTGCGCCAGGCGATGCGCCTGACCGCCCGCCCCGCCCTGGCCGTCCCCCTGACCACGTCCATCGCCCCGGCCTGCGGGCACGTCCTGCGGGAGCACTTCGCGGCGCGGCCGCCCGCGGAGCCGGTGACGCTGACCGCCGACGAGGCCCGGGCCCGCTACTCCGCACGCCGCCCCCGGGAGCGGGTGGGGACGCGCTGAGGGGAACGGCGCGCCCCGCGGGCCGGCCGGCCCCGTGCGCCGCGCCGGACAGGGCGGGCACCCGCCGCACCGCGCGCCGGGCGCGGTTCGCCCGCGCCCGGCGCGGAGGCCGCCGCTCCGTGTCACCATCGCCGCATGACGCCCGATTCACCTCCCGCCCCGGCGCTGCGCAAGGGATCGGCTCTCGCGGTGCTCGGAGCGCTGGCCGACCAGTCGTGGGAGTTCGTCGGTGTGTGCGCCGACGCCCGCCGCTTCGACCGGCGACTGCTCGCGGACACCGCGGACGTGTGGGACAACAACACCGTCCCGTTCTTCCGCGCCGCGGAGTCCGCCACGTCCTGGACGCGGGAGTTCCACGCGCGGACGGCACTGCGGTGGATGGCCGACCTCGGCGAGGAGCGCCAGGAGTGGATACGGGACCGCGCCGCCGCCGCGGGGCTGCGCGTGCCCTTCCGGCTGCCCCGGCAGAGGTCCGGGGAGCTGTACCGCGACTACGAGGGAAGGGTCAGCGCGCCGTACGGGCCGCTGACGCCCCAGATCGCCGGGGGACTGCCCGGCGACTACGAGCTGGGCGCGGCCGAGCTGCGCGGCTTCGGCGCCGAGCGCAGCGGCGACCGGCTGGACGCCCGTGTCTCCGTGAGCGTCCCCCGCCGCTACCCGGCGCCCGGCGCCAAGCCGGACAGTGTCGCCTCCCTCGGCTTCTTCCTGCAGGGCGTCACCGGCGCGGACCTGGACGTCACCGACGCCCGGGGGCTCAGCGTGCGCGCGGAGAACGGCGGCTGGGCCCTGGAACTCGGCGCCCGCGGCACCCTGCGGGCCGCGTCCGCGGACATCCACGTGGACGACACCTGGTGGCACCTGTCCCCGTCGGGCCGCCGTGCCGACGCGGTGCTGCCGCCCGACCGCCGCTTCCGCCGCCCGGGCGCCCGCCGCCCGCCGTACGTGATCGTGGGCCGCAACGTCGACACGGCCGCCGCCGTGATGCGCTGGGCCATGGTCACCGTCCGCCGGGTGCGCTTCTCCTCCTCCGCCCACGAGCCGCCGCTCGCCGCCCTGCACCGCACCTTCGCCGGTGCGGGTTCGGACGTGATCGCGGCGGGTGCGCACCTCTCGTGGCGGCGCAGGGACGCGGCGTACCGGGAGCTGGTCGAGGAGTGGTTCCGGCGCGGCGGTTCGGAGATGGTGCCCGTCTTCCGGGAGGCGCTGCGGATGGTGCGCCACCGCCCCGAACTGGCCGCGCTGCTGCCGGAGTCGGCCCCGGAGCCGCCCGCCGTGCCGGGGGATGTCCCGCCGGGGGCCCGGCTGCGGGCGGTGTTCTACTCGGCGCCGTCCGTGCGGTGGGACGGCCGCGAGGACAGGGGGGAGGTGCTGGTCCACCTGGCGGTGCCGCCCGCCGGGGAGGGGGCGGACCGGTGGGCGATGGCGGCGCTGAAGGCGCAGGGCGCGGAGGAACTGCGCCTGAGCCACGCCGCGTTCGAGGGCGACGCCGGTCCCGTGCGCGAGGGCGGGACCCTGACCGCGGCGGAGGGCGCCCTCAGGGCTGTGACGGCCGGGGAGTGGGAGCGCGCGGAAGGCGGCGCCTAGCGCCGTCCGGCGGGGGCGGCGGACGCGGCGGGGTGGCGCCCCCGGAAATCGGCACGCTTACGTAACGATCCGGACGCCGCGGCAGCGCACGCGACTTTGCTGCGGCAATCTGCACACCGCGGTGACAAACCGAGCCCCTCCTCTCCCACGAGTACGCTTTACATCCCAATTGCACCGTGATCACGGCGAGTTGACTCTCCACCCGGCCCATCCGAACGCCCGCTCGGATTCACCGGGGGCAAATGCGGAAGTTGCCGCTGATTCCCGTGGATACGTCACCGGCACTTACGCCCCAGCCGTTTCCGGTGTTGCTCCACGCTCATTCGGGTCACCGCTCACAACGCTGCGCAACGGGCTGACGTGGGACACGTCACGCGCTAGTCTCAGCGGCCGACTGACAAACAGTTCATACGCGCAGGGAGACAACACGCCATGACGTACGAGGTGCCGCCGCCCCCCGGTCCGCCGGCTCCGCCGCCGCCCGCGGGCGGCCGGCCCGGGGGCTCGTTCGACCCCAACTCCGTCAATCGCCTCGACTGGGCGATTCTCGGTGTCGGGGCCCTTCTCTTCATCTTCTCCTTCTTCGCCTACGAGTCGGCGTCCGCGAACATCATGGGCGCCCACTACAGCCAGGACTGGAACGCCTGGAACTTCGACCACGGCTTCTTCATCGCCTGGTTCGCGATGGCGATAGGCGTCGTCTCCGCCGGCGTACTGGCGCTGAGCCTTTTCGCGCCGACCGTCTCGCTGCCGGCCGCCCCGCGGATGCTCACGTTCGTGGGCTTCGTGGTGAGCTTCGTGCTCTACGTCATCGCGATCTTCGCGCACGACGACTTCGGTGACGTCGTCAGCCACGCCTTCGGCTTCTGGATCAGCCTGATCCTGGCCGCGGTCGGCGCGGTCCTCGCGCTGGCGCGCGCCCAGCAGACCAGCACGCCGCTGCCGGGCCCGTTCTCCGGTCTGCCGCGCATCGGCAGCTGAGGTCCCCTCCCGCACGTCGGGCCGTCTGCCCCCCAACTCCCCGGGGCAGGCGGCCCGTTGTGTTTCGCCTCCGTCCTCAGACCGGTGTCGCCTCCAGGACGGACAGCGGGGAGGCGGTCTGGATCACCCGGTCCAGGCGGAAGCCGGCGTTCGCCAGCAGGGTGCGCGACTCGGCCTCGGTGCGCTCGCGGCCGCCGACCAGGAGGAGCATGTCGAGGTCGGAGAGCTTGCCGGGGTGGGAGCCGTTGCCCTCCGGGATGATGAGCTCGATGATCAGCAGCCGTCCCCCGGGGGCGATGGCGCGGCGCACGTTGCGCAGGATCAGCGCCACCTCCTCGTCGGGCCAGTTGTGGAGGACGTTCTTCAGCAGGTAGCAGTCGCCCCCCTCGGGCACCCGCTCCAGGAAGGACCCGGCCTCGACGCGGGCGCGGTCGGCCAGGCCCGCGTTCCGCAGCGTGTCGGCGGCGCCCGCCACCGCCGAGGACAGGTCGAAGACGACGCCCTCCGCGCGCGGCGCCCGCGCCAGGATCGCCGCGAGCATCGCGCCCTGGCCGCCGCCGACGTCGACGACGGAGGTGAAGGGGCGGAAGTCGTAGGCGGCCGTCACCGGCGCCAGCGTGAAGTTGGAGAAGTCGGTCATCGCGTCGTTGAAGACGTCGGCCAGCTCCTCGTTCTTCTCGAAGAACGTCCAGACGTCGACCCCCCGGACCTTCTCCATGACCGGCTCGCCGGTGCGTACGGCGTCCAGCAGGTGGGACCAGTGCTCGCGCTGCTCGGGCGCGTTGGTGAAGATCGCGATCGAGCGCATCGGCATCTCCGCGTCCGAGCGAAGGGTGCTCGCGAGCGGGGTGAGGGCGAAGCGGCCGGAGCGGTCGGCGCGGAAGACGCCCTGGCTCGCGAGGGCGCGCAGCAGCCGGCGGACGCCGTCCGCGTCCGCGCCGACCTGCCGGGCGATCTCCTCCGGGGTGAGCGGGCCCTCGGCGAGCACGTCGGCTATGCCGAGGGTGGCGGCGACCTGGACCGCCTGGCTCACCATCCCGGCGGTGATCATCTCCAGCATGGTCACGGGGGGCGGCATCATCCTCTGGTGCAGGCGGAACACGCCTTCCCGCAGCCGTTCGACGAGGCGCACCAGCCGGGGCGGCGGCATCTTCTGTGCCACCGGCACCGGCCGGCTCTCCGGTCCGGTGGGTCGTTTTCCGGTCGGTCGCGGTCCGGCCGGTTCCTGCCGGCTCTCCGGGTCCTGCCGCCTCTCCCTGCCCTCGCGCGCCTGCCTGATGTCCGACACCTTCTGGTTCTCCGACATCGCAACTCCCCACGATTCGTCGCCCCGTCAGTACCCTGCGGCTCCGCGCGTCGCGGACCGGTCGTGTCGGCGACACCTGGGTGGCGGGTTCCCGTCCCAGCATGTCCGTCCCGTGATTTGTCCGGCAGAATTGTCGCGGGAGATGAGACAAAGACGGGCTAGTGGTCTGGGGGAGGCTGGTGGGACGCCCGGAACGAGCCGTGGACGCCGCTGCCGGCCCGGTGGCCGAATTCGCGGCGCAGTTACGCGCCCTGCGGCAGTCCGCGGGAGCGCCGTCCTACCGGGCGATGGCGCGCGCGGCACACTACTCCGCCTCCACCCTGGCCCGGGCCGCCGACGGCAGCACCCTGCCGACCCTGGACGTCGCACTGGCCTACGTCGAGGCCTGCGGCGGTGATCCGGCCGCGTGGCGGGAGCAGTGGCGCAACGTGGTGGCCGGTACGCCCCGCGGGGCCGCCCGCCCGGCGCAGACGCAGCCCGCGCCACCGCCCCGCGCCCCGGCCGGTGTGCCGACGCCCCGCCAGCTCCCCGCCGGGACACGGCACTTCACCGGCCGCGAGGAGGAACTGCACCGCTTATCGGCGCAGTTGCTGCCGGGCGGTGACAGCTCACGCGCGGGCCCGCCGCCCCCGGGTGAGCCCGGCGCCCACCCCGTGTCCCCCGTCGTCACCACCGTCTGCGGCGGCGGCGGTATGGGCAAGACCAGCCTCGTCCTGGAGTGGGCGCGCCGGCACGCCGCCGCCTTCCCCGACGGCCAGCTCTACGTCAACCTCCGCGGATTCGACCCGGGCGGGCCGCCCGTCGACCCGGCCACCGCCCTGCAGGGCTTCCTGCTGGCCCTGGGGCTGCCGCAGGAGGCGATCCCGCCCGCGCTCGACGCGCAGGCGGCCCTCTACCGCAGCATGGTGGCCGGCCGCCGGATGCTGGTGGTGCTGGACGACGCGGCCGACACCCGGCAGGTGGTGCCGCTGCTGCCGGGCGGCGGCTCGGCGCCCGTGCTGGTCACCAGCCGGCGGCGGCTCGACGGGCTGGCCACGACGCACGACGCGCGCCGCATCCGGCTCGACCCGCTGCCCGCCGCCGAGGCACGGGAACTGCTCGGCCGGCGCCTCGGGCTGCGCCGGGTGGCCGCGGAGCCCGAGGCCGCCGCGGAGATCCTCGACCGCTGCGGCGGCCTGCCGCTGGCGCTGACGATCGCGGCGGCCCGCTGGGGGGCCAGGGACGGCTTCCCGCTGGCGGATCTGGCGGCCGAACTGCGGGACGAGAGCGCGCGGCTGGACGCGCTGGAGGTCGAGGGCTCGCTCGTCGGGCTGCGGGCGGCGCTGGAGTCGTCCTACCGGGCGCTGTCCGAGCCGGCCGCGGAGCTCTTCGCGCTGCTGGGGTCGGTGCCGTACGCGGAGATCGGCACGGAGGCGGCCGCGAGCCTGGCGGGGCGGCCGCCGCAGCGGGCGGCGGCGCTGCTGCGCGAGCTGGACGACGCGCACCTGGTGGCGCAGCCGGCCCCCGGCCGCTACCGCACGCACGACCTGGTGCGGCTGTACGCGGCCGAGCGGGGCCGGGCGGCCGGGCCGGAGCACGTCGCGGCGGCCCGCGCCCGGCTGGACGACTTCTACCTGCACTCCCTCTTCCGGGCCGAGCGCCGGCTCTACCCGCAGCGGGCGGCGATCGCGCTGCCCGAGCCCGTCGCCGGCGCCGAGCCGCTCCGCTTCGAGGGGCTCGCGCAGGCGCTGGCCTGGCTCGACACCGAATACGCGAACCTCGCGGTGCTGCGTGAGGACGCCGTCGCGCAGCACCGCCACGAGGTGGTCTGGAAGATCGCGTGGGCCCTGATGACGTACCGGATCCGCCGCGGCAGGATGCGCGACGACCTGGTGTCGTGGCGGGACGCGCTGGCCGCCCTGCCGCACCTGTCCGGCCATCCCGAGGCGGCGTACATGGTGCGCTGCGGCTACGGCGGCGCCTGCGTGCGGGCCGGCCGCCACGCCGAGGGGCTGCCCCACCTGCGGCGCGCGAGGGCGCTCGCGGAGGCGGCCGGCGACGTCTTCTGCCGGGCCGAGGCGCACTTCCACCTCGCCGCGGGCCACCACTACGCCGGAGACGGCCGCCAGTCCCTGGCGGACGCCACCCGCGCCCTGTCCGTCTTCCGCACGATCGGCGACCCGGTGTGGATCGGCCTGTCCCTCAACGCCGCGGCCCGCGCCGCCACCCACGTCGGCGCCTACACCGAGGCCCGCGCCCACGCGCAGGCCGCGTACGTCCTGGCCCGCTCCCACGACCAGACCGACGCCGAGGCGGAGGCGTCCGTCAACCTGGGCTTCGTCGCCCAGCGCACCGGCGACCCGGCTGCCGCCCTGGAGCACTACGAGCACGCGGTGCTCATCCACCGCAAGCGCCGCAACGTCTACTTCGAGGCCGACGTCCTCGAACAACTCGGCTACGCCCAGGCGCACCTGGGCCGGGCCGCCGCCGCCCGTGCCGCCTGGCGGCAGGCGGCCGAGTCCTACCGCGTCCAGTGGCGCATCCCCGAGGCCGACCGCGTCGAGCGCCTTCTCGCCGCCCAGGCCGAAGGTCCCGTACCCGAGAGCCCGACCCCGTCGGGGATCATGTGCTTCTCCGTCGTGCGGACGTGAGGAGCGCGGGGCGCGCGGACGCGGGGGGCGTGCTGCACGGGTACGGCAGCCGTGACGTGCGCGGACTGCCGGATCCCGGTCTGGCCGGGGGCGGCGGTGTCCGGCGAGGATCCAGGGGGGCCGGCCCCGGCGTGACCCACGCTGCGGGCTTCTCCGGCCGGAGAACGGGGGAGTGGACATGATCTGGGTGGCGGGACCGGGCGCGGTCGTGGGGCTGCTGGTGATCGCGTCGGGGTGGGCGACGCTCCGGACCGGGTGGCTGCCGCCCCTCGCGCGCCGCCATGCCGGGAGGCCCCAACTCCACGCGGCCGGCGCGCTGGTGGCGGGGGCGTCGGTCACCGGGCAGGCGCTCTTCGGCCTCGGTGTCCTGCCGGGCCTCCCGTGGCAGGAGCGCTTCCTCGGCGGGAACGCCGTCCTGCTCGCCGGCCTCGCGCTGATCGTCCTCGGCCAGATGCTGCCGCCCCGCCGGGACCGGGTGGCCGTCCTCTGAGGTGCCCCGGCCGTCGCGCTGTCCGGTTTGCGGGCATATGCCCGGGATGTCAGTCTGGAGATCCACCGGAAAGAAGGAGATGGTCCCATGGCTACGGAGCTGACAGCCCCGGTCGAGACGGCAGCGCTTGCCGCTGAGGTCGAAGGACTGCTGGATTCCGCAGAACCGGAAGGCATCTACCGCGACAGCCGCGAGTGCTTCGGCGGCCTGCTCCTCGCAGGACTGCTGCTCGTGTCGCCCCCGACCCCCCGGCCCGTGAAGACGGACGACCGCTGACGGCAAGGGGAGACCATTGGCCGAGCAGGCGCAGGAGAACTCTCCCCTGAGCGCTGCGGTGGCCGATGTCGCCAACGGAGTCGCCCTCGCCCTTGACGGCGAGGGCGGCTCCTACGCGCTGTCGGCCCTTCTCGCGCAGGACGACCGGGTGGCGCTCGCCGCGATCCGGGTGCTGGGCGCGGACGTGCTCGCGCCGTACGCGCTGGCGCCGGACCCCGCGGGCGGCGCGCCGGACGCGCAGCTCGTACGGGACGCGCTGGCCGCCTACCCGCCGGGTGCGGACGCCTCCGACGTGTCGTGGTGGAGCTACCGCGGCCTGGCCGAGGCGTCCCGGGCGTACCTGCCCGCGGCGGCGGAGGTGCCGGCGGCCGGCGCCGCGGGCGGCGGGGACGACGCATGGGTGCGCACCGATCCGTGGCCGCGGCTCTCGCACCGCGCCGCCCAGCTCGCCGCCCTCTCGCTGCCGGGCCTGGCCCCCGCGCTCGCGGCGGGCGTGGCCGGGCGGACCGGCGACCTCGCGCGCGGCTTCGTCCGGGCGGTGCGGCGGCGGGACTGGCTCCAGGCGGCGGGCGTGGGGCGCTGGCTGGTACGGGCCCCGGACGTCCCCGCCACGCTCGGGCTCGACGCGGGCCTGATCTACGTGCACCGGATGAGCTGCGGCGACCCCCGGGTGGCCCTGCACACCACCGCCGCCCGCCGCTTCCCCGGCGGCGGCCCCCGGTGAGCCCGGCGGCGGGGGCCGGCGGCGACGGGCTGCGCGACCTCCTCGACGACGTCGCCGCGGGGGCGCTGCACCGGCTCGACGCGATGCGCCCGTGCTTCCGGCTGCCCGCCGACGTCACCACCGACGCCGACCCCAACCTCACGCTCAAGCCGCTCGGCGAGCTGGCCGAGCTGATGCGCGTCGTCGTCGCCCTCCACCCGCTCCCCGCCGTGCGGGACGCCGCCGCCGACCTCTTCGCCTTCACGTGGAAGGAGACCCGCGGCGGCGAGCTCTTCGCGGAGCTCGTGCACGGCGAGCCCGCGGCGACGTACCCGGTGGAGCTGTACGGGATCTTCGCCGGCGCGGGCCTGCGCCACCCGGGGGCCGAGGAGCTGATCGCCGCGACGACCGCCCTGCGGCGGTGGCGGGTCGAGCGCGAGGACCGCACCCGCACGCTCGGCGTCCTCAACGCCGAGCGCCGCATCGGACTGCCGCCGCACGCGGACTTCGCGGACGTCCTCGCCCGCACCGGCCTCGGCATCCGCCCCGAGCCGTGGGCACTGGACCGCAAGGGCGCGTACGGCATCACGCACGACGTCTTCCACACCACCGACTGGGGCCGGGCGCCCGAGCGGCTGCCCGCGGACCTCGCGGCGTACCTGCGGCTGTGGCTTCCCGCCTGGACGCAGGTCTGGTCGGAGGAGCGGCTGTGGGACCTGACGGGCGAATTCCTGGCGGTGGCCGCGTGCCTGCCGGGCGGCCGCCCGGACGCCGGGCACTGGGCCCGGCTGGCCGCCGCCCGCACCCCGGACGGCGCCCTGCCGGAGAGCGGCGACCCGCCGCCGCCGGGCGCCACGCCGCACGAGGTCTTCCTCGCCTGCTACCACTCCACCCTCGTGGCCGCCTTCGCGGCCACGCTTGCCCGAGCATCCACGGAAAGCGAGGCGACACCGTGACCGCGAGCGCCGCACCCCCCGCGCTGCTGCACGCCGTCGGCGACCGGGCGCTGGCCTGGCTGGACGCGAACCGCGAGCACTTCCGGCTCACCGACGAGGACCGTGCCACCGGCCGCGGGATCGTGGAGCGCCTCAAGCCGGTGGGCGAGCTGGCGGTCAACATGCGCGTGCTCTCGCGCGAGGGCGTCGCGGGCTCGCGGCAGCACGAGGCCTCGACGCGGCTGCTGGACTTCGCGTGGCGCGACCTGCTCGACGGCGGCAACCTGCTCGCCGAACTCCAGCGCCAGGAGCCCATGTCGCCCGTCCCGCTGGAGATCTACGCGAGCCTGTACGAGCTGGGCCACCGCCACCCCGGCCTGGAGGCGGCCATCAACCTGGCCCGGACGACGGTCAGCTGGCAGGCGCTGGAGATGATGCCCAACCGCCGGCTCGGCGTGCTCAACGCCGAGCGCAAGATCGGGCTCATGCCCAGCGGCGACCGGGAGCAGGCCCTCGCGGCGACCTGGCTCGGCCGCCTGCCCGAACCCTGGACCGTGCAGCTGCACATCGCCTACCACATCACGCACACCGTCTTCCATCTCACCGACTGGGGCGCCGACCCGGACGGCATCCCGCCCGCCGTCGCCGACTACCTCGCGCGCTACCTGCCCGCCTGGCTGGAGGACTGGGCCGAACTCGAGCACTGGGACCTCGTCGGGGAGTTGCTGGTGGTCGACGCGTGCCTGCCGCGTCCCACGCTGGACGCGGACGTGTGGGGGCGGTACGCGGCCGCGCAGGGGCCGGACGGCGCCGTGCCGGTGCAGGGCAAGCTGCCCGAGGGCGACCCGGCGACGGTCTTCGACGAGGTCCACCACCCCACGCTGGTCGCGGCGTTCGCGTCCGCGATGGCCACCTCGCGCGCGCTGTCCGCGGACGTGGCGGCGTGACGGCGACCCTCCCCCCGCCGCCCACGCACGTGCGGGCGGCCCCCGAGGCCCCGCTGCTGGAGGCCGCGCTGGCGCGCGTGCGGGCCCCCGACGTCGTCCTCGCCGTCAGCCGCGCGGGCCACCGCACGTACGCCTTCGGCGGTACGGGTGCGGGCGCGCACGCTCCCGCCGGGCCGGGCGCGGGGGCCGCCGGGCGCGAGCACCTGGCGTACGGCCTCGGCTCGCTCACGAAGACCTTCACCGTCCTGCTCCTCGCCGACCTCGCCCGCGCGGGCGCCCTCGCCCTCGACGACCCGCTCACCGCCCACCTGCCGGGCACGTACGGCGCGGCCGCCGGCCGCATCACCCTGCGCCACCTCGCGACGCACACCTCGGGCCTGCCCCGCGTCCCCCGCGACCTGCTGGTCCCGGCGGTGCTGCACCCGCAGACCAACGGCTACGCCGGCTACACCCGCGAGCGCCTGCTCGCCGCCCTCGCCGCCGCCCGCCCGCGGCACGCCCCCGGCACCCGCTGGCACTACTCCAACCTCGGCATCGCCCTGCTCGGCCCCGTCCTCGAACACGCCGGGGGCGCCCCCTACGCCGAACTCCTCACCCGCCGCGTCCTGCGCCCGCTCGGCCTGGACGGCACCACCCTCGGCCCCGGCGGGGCCACCCCGGCGACGGGCCACCGCGGCGACGGCCGCACCCCGGTGCCCGCGGTCGACATGGCCGCCTTCGGGCCCGCGGGCGGCCTGCTCGCCACTCCCGCGGACCTGCTCACGTACGCCGAGGCGCTGCTCGACCCGCGGGCGGCGGCGCTGCGCGACGTCCAGGTCCCGCAGCTGCGCCGCCGCACGCCACGGCACCGCCGCGAGGTCCACACCCTGACGTGGTTCCAGCACCCGGGCCGCGGGGGCCCGTTGCTCTTCCACGCGGGCGCGACCTTCGGGCAGCAGTGCTTCCTGGGCTTCCACCCCGCGACCCGTACCGCCGTCGCCGGGTTCGCGACCCGGCACGACCGGCTTACGGCGATCGTCGGCGCCTCGTACGGGCTGCTGCACTCGCTCTCGGTGGCATGACGCCGTTGTGATGATCGCAACCGAGTCCACCGCGTGCGTCGAGGAATAGCCCGATAGGGCCCCAAATCCCATCAGAGCTTGGCAGGGAGGCCAAAGTTCGGCAAAGCTGGGCAAAGTTTTCGGCATGCGCATATGCCGCGCGTCCATGCCCTGCGCGTGGCGCGCGGCCTTCCGTTGCCCATGCCTTGTGCCGTGCCCATCACCAGCCAGGGAGAACGCGTGAGTTACGGAACCGTCCTGCGGAACGAGATCGCCTCCGCCGGGACCACCCCGCTCATCGGGGTCTACGACATGTATTCCGCCTCCATCGCCGCCCAGCACTACAACGGCCTCTTCGTCTCCGGATTCGGCTTCGCCGCGTCGTACTACGGCCTGCCCGACATCGGCTTCATCGCCTGGCCGGACATGGTCGCCTTCGCCGAGCGGCTGCGGCTGGCCTTCCCCCGGCACCACCTCCTCGTGGACATCGACGACGGCTACGTCGACCCGGAGGTGGCCTGCCACGTCGTCCAGCGGCTGGAGCGGGCGGGCGCGTCCGGCGTCATCCTGGAGGACCAGAAGCGGCCGCGCCGCTGCGGGCACGCGGACGGCAAGCTCACGCTGCCGCTGGAGGAATACCTGGAGAAGCTGGAGCTGGTGCTCGCCAGCCGGACCGACCTGCTGGTCGTCGCCCGCACCGACGCCACCGAGGAGTCCGAGATCCTGCGCCGGGCCGCCGCGCTCGCGGAGACGGACGCGGACGTCGTGCTCGTCGACGGCGTGCGCAGCGTCGAGTGGATCCACCGCATCCGCGCGGTCATCGGCGACAAGCCGCTGCTCTTCAACCAGATCGGCGGCGGCAAGTCGCCGCGGCTGTCCCTGAGCGAGCTGACCGGACTCGGCGTCGACGTCGCCATTTACAGCACCCCCTGCCTCTTCGCCGCGCACACCGCGATCGAGAGCGCGATGACCGGACTGAAGGAGGCCGACGGCCGGCTGCCCGAGGTGCGCGGCGCGGGCGCGGTCGGCGTGGCCGGCTCCACCCAGCTGCTCGAACGCAACATCAGCCGCCACCACGGCTCCTCGGGCGTCCCGCACGACCGCACGCCGGTCGGCGCGCCGGTCGGCGTCTGAACGGGCGGCGCGCGATGAGCGGCAGGCACGCGGGCGTCCGGCGCACAGCCGTCCGCCGGGCCGGCGCCGCGGGCCTGCTGGCGGCGGGCCTGCTGGCCGCGGGCGCCGGCTGGACGCAGGCCTCCGCGGCCGCGGGTACGGCCCCGGTGGACGCCAGCGCGGCGCCGCAGACGCCCCCGTGCTGCCGTGACGACGACGGGCCCGAGCAGCCCGAGCAGACGCACGGCGACAACAACGGACTCGTGGTCATCGACAACTCCAACGCCGACTCCTGGCTGGAGGTCGACCGGACCCTCAACACGATGCTGCACAGCCAGGGCACGGCGGGCAGCGACCACGACGGCGACGGCGGCGACGTCGACGTCCGCCACGACCCCCCCGAAGGCGCCGGCGCGCCATCCGCGACGCCGCCCGAGGAACCGGAAGGAGACGACTGACGTGCCCGTACCGCCCCGGCCGCCGGACCCGAGCCCCGACCCCGGCTCACCGCACGCGGGTCCGCACGACCCGGCCCCCCGCCCGAACATGGCGGCACCGGGTCCCCGCGCGCCCGGCGGCCGGGGCCTGCCCGCACCCGGGTCCCGGCCCCCGCGCGGGGCGCCGGACCGGGGCGCCCCCGGCGGTGCGTCCCCGGCGGCGCGGGCCCTCCGCGCGGTGCGCCGCGCGGTCGACCCGTACGTGGCCGCCCTCGCCGGTACGGTCGCGCTCGCCGCGGTGCTGCCGGCCGAGGGCGGTGCGGCGGTCGTCGCGGGTGACGCGGCGGACGTCGCGATCGGCCTGCTCTTCTTCCTCTACGGCAGCAGGCTCTCCGCCCGCGAGGCGGTCGAGGGCCTGCGCGGCTGGCGGCTGCACTCGGTCGTCGTGGCGGCGACGTTCGTGCTCTTCCCGCTGCTCGGCCTCGCGGTGGGCGCCGCCGCCACACCCGCGCTGCTGAGCCCGCAGCTCGCGACGGGGCTGCTCTTCCTGTGCGTCGTGCCGTCCACCGTGCAGTCGTCGATCGCCTTCACCTCCACCGCCCGCGGCAACGTCGCGGCGGCGATCTGCGCGGGCACGTACAGCAGCCTGCTCGGCATGGTGCTCACCCCGCTGCTCGCGGCCTGGCTCATCGGCTCCACCGTCCGCTTCTCCGCGGACGGACTCACCACCCTCGGCGTGCAGCTCGTCGCCCCGTTCCTCGCGGGCCAGCTCCTGCGCCGCTGGACGGGCGGCTTCGTCACCCGCCACAAACGCGTCCTCGGCCGGCTCGACCGCGTCTCCATCCTGCTGGTCGTCTACACGGCCTTCAGCAAGGGCATGTCCGAGGGCATCTGGCACCAGGTGACCCTCCCGCGCCTGGCCGCGCTCCTGCTCGTGGAGGCGGCGATGCTGGCGGTGGCCCTCGCCACGACCTCCCTGGCCGCCCGCCGCCTCGGCTTCCCCGAGGAGGACCGCATCGCGATCGTCTTCTGCGGCTCGAAGAAGAGCCTGGCCACGGGCCTGCCCATGGCGGCGGCGCTGTTCGGCGGCCGCGCGGGCCTGGCGATCCTCCCGCTGATGCTCTTCCACCAGATGCAGCTGGCCGTCTGCGCGGTGATCGCCACCCGCTGGTCGCGCCGCCCGTCGCCCGCGCCGTCGTCCCCGTCCGCCGCCGCGGCCGCGGGACCCGCACCCGCCTGAGCGGCCGTGAGGCGCCGCGCCGCTCGACCACCCCCTTCCACCGGCGGATTCGGGCGCTGACAGTGCGGCCGGATACGGTGCGGGCCCGGGGTCGAACACGCGCGGTACGGGTACACACGGTACGGGCGCACCCGCGGCAGGAGCACGCAGCGCACAGCGCACACAGCACATAGGGGGACATCGTGGGAGCCAAGACCGGATTGCTCGGGTACGCCGAGGGCCCCGTGCCGGACGCGCTGCGCCGCGTGGCGGGGGAGCCGGACGCGGAGCGGACGTGTGCCGTGATGCGGCGGCTCTACCCGGGGTGGGAGGTCACGCCCGCCGCCGACGGCACCCTCGACGACACCTACCCCGCCAACGGCGCGGCCTTCGCGGGGAGCTGGCCCGGCCTGGACCTGGTGTGCGACAAGGGCGTGATGGTGGACTACCCCTCCCAGCTGCCCGCCCGGCTGGTCGAGGCGAGCCGCGGGCGGCGGCTGGTGCTGCACGCCATGCACAGCGCCGTCGACTGGCTCGCCTTCGCGGTGTGGGAGGACGGCCGGCTCGTGCGCTCCCTGAGCATCTCCCCGGAGGACGGGATCACCGAGGACATCGGAGAGCCGCTGCCCTTCGAGCGCCCCTACTGGGCCGGTGAGCGCCCCGCGGAGATCGAGCCGTGGCCCGGCGAGGAGGACGAGGCCTACCCGCTGCCCTTCCACCCCCTGGAATTCGGCGAGGACGCGCTGCGCGTCCTCTTCGGCTTCGCCCTGGAGGGGCTGCCCCGTCCCGCCGACGTCGACCGGCGGGCCGTGCCCCTGCGCGGCTTCACCCTGCGCGACCCGGCGGGCCCGACCCCGCAGGAGCGTGCGGCGGAGATCCGGCGGCTGGTCGAGTCGATGCCCCCGCCGCGTTTCTACGGGCTCCAGCCGGACGGCACCCTCGCCGAGGTCGCCCCGCCGTTCCCCGGCGGCCGGTAGGCCCGCCCCTGCCCGCGGGAGGCCGCACGCCGGCGTCCGGGCGGGGGATGTCCGGCCGGGGCGGCCGGACCCGCCCCCGGAGCGGGAGGCGGGCCCGGTGCGCGGGTCAGCGCACGGTGATCGTGACGGTGACGGTCTTCAGCACGGCGGGCAGCTTGGCCGTGTCCACCTTGAGGATCTCGCCGCTGTCCTGGGCGCCCGTCGACGGCAGCACCTTCTGGTGGACCGTCCACGTGCCGTCCGGGTCGACGGCGACGGTGTCGATGCCGAAGTCGTCGTCGTTGGACAGGTAGAGCGTCCTTCCGCCGTCCGCGGTCGCGACGCCCTCGACCTTGTCGTGCGCGAAGAAGCCGCCGGACGGGTCGAGCTGGCTGACCAGCGTGCCGACGTCCAGCGTCCGCTGCTTCTGCGCGACGTTGACGCCCGCGGCGGTGAGCGCGGTGAGCGCGGCGTCGGTGCCGTCCTTGCCGACGAAGGCCTCGGGCGACCTGCCGCCGACGGTCAGGCCGGAGACGTCGGTCGCGCCGTTGATGTCGACGGTGTAGAGGGTCTTCCTGGCGAAGGGCTCGTAGTTCCCGTCCCGTTCGTCGACGAGGAAGGTGGTGCCGGACAGCGCGGTGATCTCGCTGGCGGCGTCGCCGGTGGTGCCCGGGTCGTCCAGCAGGTACAGGTACTGGGCGGTCCGGAAGGTGCGCAGGTCGACCGTGACGATACGGGTCGGCGCCACGTTCTTGGCCTTGGTGCCGCCCAGGTCGGGCTGCTGGAGCGCGGACTGCATGATGCCGACGAGGGTGCGGCCGTCCGGGGTGACGGTCAGGCCCTCCATGCCCTTGTTGGTGGCGCGGTCGGCCAGTTCGGCGGGCAGGTGGCCGAGGATCTTGTGTTGGGCGTTGTCGACGCTGTCGCGGTAGGGCGTCAGGCGGCCCAGCTCGTAGCCGTCGGCGTCGAAGTGCGTGATGTAGGGGCCGTACTCGTCCGACACCCAGAAGGTGCCGTCCGGCAGCGCGACCAGGCCCTCGGAGTCGTAGCCGTACGCGTCGCGCGCGACCGGGACGGGCGTGCCGCCGTTCGCGTTGGTGGCGGCGACGTCGTCGATGACCTCCGCGGTGTCGTGCGGCGGCCGCCCGCTGTACGCGACCCCGCCCAGGCTCTTCGGTCCCTTCAGCGTGACCTGCCTGACCAGTTCGGCCTTGCCGTCCACGAGCCGGAACTCGCCGATCTGCGGGGTGAAGCCGAGCAGCATCTCGGACTTGTTGCCGTCCGGGGCGTCCGCGTTCGGGCCGCGGTCGGTGAGGCCGTAGAAGTGGCCCGGCCGGTGCGGGACGGGTGTCAGCGACGAGCCGTAGCCCTCGCCGGAGAGCTGCGTCGTGGTGCCGTCCGGCCCCTTGACCTGCGCCAGCGGCGCCAGCGGGGTGCCCTTGGCGCCGGTGTCCCCGAACAGCTCCACCGCGTCGGTGGTGGTGTACGTGAAGGTGTCGGTGCCCTTGAAGCCGGCCTGCGGCTCGTAGGTGAAGCCGCCGTCGGCGCCGATCGTCAGCGCGCCGTGCGTGGGGGCGGTGTGCCGGACGACCGCGGTCGCGCCCGGGTCGTTGCGCAGCACGTCACCGGTGACGGTGCCGTGCCCGGAGTACGCGTCCGCGTTCGCGTGGAAGTCGTGCGACGGGGAGAGCCACCCGGCGCCCTGGGCGGCCGCGGTGCCCGCGCCCGCGACGGCGACGACCAGGCCGATGGCCGTCGCGACGCGCATACGCCGGCGCGTGCGGAGGGATCGTGAAGTCATGCCCCGAAGGTGACCCCCGCCGGTGAACTCCGCACCGCCCACGGGTGAACCCCCGGTTGAAACCGGCACCGTTCTTCGCGGCGGGTGCTCCGCCGGCGCGGCCGTGACGTGCCTCGACGTGCGCGTGTCGGCTGCGGGGGCCCGTGGTGCGGGTGGTGCCCGCGCGCGCCGGGGCGGCGTGCGCGGCCCTCCGGCCGCGGGAGTCCCGCGCCGCGACGGCCGGGGTCCGGCACGCGGCGGGGACGCGTCGGGGCCCGGTCCGGGCCGGCCGAGCAGCCCGGCGCGGCGCACTACCAGACTCCCCCGTGGGCGTCCACCAGTTGAGACGTTCCGGCGTGCCGAGGCGCGCGCATAGGGAACGATGCGGCGTCATGACGTACGCGGTGACGGTCGACGCGGAGATCCCCGCGGGTGCTCCCGCGCTGGACGCGTTGCAGTGCGAGGGCGCGGTCAGCCTGCTGGAGCGGCACTTCGACGTGCTGGAGTCCGGCAGTCCGGGGGTCACCCTCCTCGACCGGGTGATCGCCGGGCACCCGCGCGGCGCGCTGCTCAAGGTCGTCGTGGACGCCCCGGGGCTGGAGTCCGCCGAGGACGCGGTGCACGCCGCCATGACGGAACTGCTCGCCCGCAGCGGGCTGCTCGCACACTGGGTGGTCACCCGGTGCGAGGTGCAGCTGCACGACGGCATCGCCCAGGAATGCCTGGACGCCGCGGACGGCCCGGACGCCCCGCCGTCCGATATCGCCGAGCGGGCCCGGCGGCACGCCGCGCACGAGCACCTGGCGGGCAGGCCCGCCGCGCCGGGCGGCGCGGAGACCGACGCGATGCGGCGGCGGCTGCGCGCGATGGCACCGCAGCTGCGCGCCTTCCCGCACCTCGCGGGCGCCGCCCGGGAGATCGCGGCCGGGGCCCTCGTCTACGGCATCCACCTGCTCGTCGACGAGCTGTTCGCCGACCTCGGGCGGCTGGAGCCCTCGGGCCCGAAGCACACCGGGCGCGGCGAGGCCTTCCTCGTCCTGGACGACCTCCCGGCGGAGTACGCCGGCCACTACGACGTGCTCTTCGTCCGCCGCCTGGTCACGACCGCGGTGACGATGACCGGCCGCCTGGCCCAGCCGCGCCCCGCGCCCCCGGCGTGCCCCGCCGAACGGCTGCTGATGCGGCTGCTGCTGGACCGCGCCGAGGCCACCGCCGACCTCTACGGCCTGCTGGACGCCGAGGTCCGCACCGCCTTCCGCGCCTTCGCGTCGGAGCTGGACGCGAGCGCGGAAACGGTCCCCGTCGCCGACTGGTTCACCCAGCTGTCGGCCGGCCTCTTCGTCCACCCGTACGCGGCGGAGGACGGCGACGAGGAGGACGAGGAGGCCTGAACGGGCCGCGCCCCACCGCCCCTCACCCGTGGCGCCGTTGCAGCGCCTGCACCAGGCGGATCTCGCCGGGACCGAGGGTCGGGTTGGCCAGCCGGTGGCGGGTCGCGGCGGGCATGCCGGCGCGCACGTCGGCGCCGGCGGCGCGGTTGGCCGAGCGCAGCAGCACCCGCAGCAACAGCTTCGTGGGAAGGGGGAGTTCGACGCAGCGCAGGATCACCGACGTCATGGCGACATCCACCTCGGGCGCCCCGGCCCGTGCGTTGGTCCAGTCGACGACACGCGGGCCGTCCGCGGTGAGCAGCACGTTCTCCGGGTGCAGGTCGAGGTGCAGCACCCGCGCGTCGCCCGCCCGGCCGGCGTCCGCGAGGGGCGGCAGCCACTCGGGCGCGCGCAGCTCGTGCAGCTCCCGGTGCAGCCGGCCGAGGACCGCCCCGTACTCCGCGGCCCGCCACGGACTGCGGCGCAGCGCCTCGGCCATGGTCGGGCCGTGCAGGCGCTGCATGACCAGGTCGGGCCCGTCCGAGGCGTGCACGGCGGGTACGGGGTAGCCCGCGGCGGCCAGCCAGCGCAGGGTCCGCGCCTCCTGCGCCGTGGAACGGTCCGCGTCGCGGAGGCGCCGCAGCACCCACCCTTCGCCCACGGCGTACACGTCCGCCTCGCGGCCCCTCGCGATCAGCTCCATGACGGTGAGTCTGCCAACTCCCGTCCCCGCCGCACCCCCCGCCCCCGTCTTCGTACGTCCGTACGGCTTTCCGCTTGTGCGCCCGCCGGTCCCGGGATACGTTCCCCGAGCCGCATACCGAGGATCACCGCAGGCGGGGGACATGTCCGGGGGGAACGAGAACCAGGCCCAGCCGAAAGGCCCGGGCGCCGTGGGCCAGGTCGTGACGGCGGTGGCCCTGATCGGGGCCCTCGGCGCCGCCCTGCTCTTCTACCAGCACACGCACGCCGACGAGGGCCCGGCGGACGACGGGCGGGGCACGACGTGCTCGCACGACGGGCACGCGAAGCCCGCGGCGGATTCCCCCTACCTCTCCGGCGAGCAGCTGTGCGACCTGCTGTTCCGCCCGGATCTCGCCGGACTGCTGGGCACGCCCGGGGAGAAGGCGAAGTCCACCACGACCAGCGGCAGCACCCCGCCCACCGACGGCAAGGGCCTGTCCGGCCCCTACGCGCAGGTCTCGTTCCCGACCTACACCGTCAACCTGGCCGCCTCGTACGGCAACTTCACCGTCTCCGCGGGGCTGAGCATCTTCGGCGCCGACGCCCAGCGGCGCAGCGTCCTCGGCCACCCCGCGCTGGCCTACGCCGACCGCACCATGGAGATCCGCTTCAAGCCCGGCTCGGGGAGCTCCAGCAGCGGCCACGGCGCCCCGGCCAGGGTCCTCTCGGTGTCGATGTCCCCGAAGGACACGGGCACATCCTTCGACATCAGCCTCTGGCGCACGGACGGCGCCTTCCCCCCGGACGACGCGACCCTGCTGCACGTCGCCGAAGCCCTCCTCCCCGGCCTCCCCGGCTGGACCACCGCCTGACCCTGCGGGCCGGCCGCCTGCCGGAGCGGGGGTCCTCACCCGCCGGACGTGACGCATTCACCGGGCGGCATGATGGATTCACGTGCCACTGTGAGGAATTCATGAATCGCGTGAAAACTTCTCACACGCACCGGGTCCGGCCTGCGGTGTCCGCCTTCGCGTCAATCCACCGTCCACCGGGTGGATTTCTCGCGTACCGGCAGTCGTAGACGCCCGTCCGCCCGGCCAATTACACTCGCTGACCTCCGGATTCCTCCGGAGACAGTCCAGGTCGCCTATTGCCCGACGTGCCACCTTCCGTTCCGCGCGCGACCCCTGCACGGTGCACCGCCGACCCCCGGCGCGACGCGCCGACCACCTCACCACCTGGGCCGAACCGGCCCCGCCGTCACGCCCGTCGGCCGCTCCGATCATTGTGCACGCGCCCGCCGGGCCCTCCGCGGCCCGGCGTCCCTCCCGAGGAGACCCGCACACATGACGACCTCCGCGCTGCATTCGCTCGCCCCGCACTCCGACTTACAAATCGCCGTCATGATGGCCGGTATCGCCTTCGTGCTGCTCGTCGGCCTGGTTCTCGGCGGTATCGCCCCGCGATTCCGGCAGCCGGTGGTCATGGCCGAGGTGCTCGCCGGTATCGTCCTCGGGCCGAGCGTGCTCGGGCAGTTCCCGGGCGATCTGACGCACAAACTCTTTCCCGTCGATTCGAGACCGATGCTTTCCGCGGTGTCGCAGGTCGGCCTCGCCCTGTTCATGTTCATGGTGGGGTGGGAGTTCGAGAAGCGCATCCTGCGGCCGCACCGCGGACTCGCCGCGGCCGTGTCGATGTCGTCGATCGCGTGTGCCTTCGGGCTCGGCGTGCTCGTCGCCGTCTTCCTCTACCCGCACCACAACACGGTGGCCGGGCACCACATCTCCTTCACGACCTTCTCCACCTTCATGGGCGCCGCGATGTCCGTGACGGCCTTTCCGGTGCTCGCCCGCATCATCACCGACCGCCGTCTCGGCCACACCCGGGTGGGCACGCTGGCACTGGCGAGCGCCGCCGTGGACGACATCCTCGCGTGGTGCATGCTCGCGTACGTCTCGGCGCTCGTGACGTCCGGCAGCCCGCGCGACCTCGCCCAGGTGCTGTCGCTGAGCGCCGCGTACGTCGCGCTGATGTTCCTCGTCGTCAAGCCCGCGCTGGCCCGCACGGTGAGCTTCTTCGCCGGCCGCCGCAAGTGGCGCGAACTGCTGGTGATGCTCGCCTCGGGCGCGTTCCTGTCCGCCTACGCGACGACCTGGATCGGCATCCACGCGATCTTCGGCGCGTTCCTCTTCGGCTTCGTCATGCCGCGCGAGCCCGCCCGTGAACTGACGGAGCACCTGCGCAAGCCGCTGGACAACGTCAGCACGGTGCTGCTGCCCGTCTTCTTCATCGTCACCGGCCTCGGCGTGGACATCAACGGCCTCGGCGGCCGCCAGTACGTCGAGCTGCTGGCCATCGTCGCCGTCGCCTGCCTCGGCAAGCTCCTCGGCGCCATCGGCCCGGCCCGCGTCTTCGGCCTGTCCTGGACGGAGTCGCGCGCGCTCGGCCTGCTGATGAACACCCGCGGCCTGACCGAGCTGATCATCCTCAACGTGGCCGTCCAACTGGGTGTCCTGGACAGCCAGATGTTCACGATGATGGTCATCATGGCCCTCGTGACCACCGCCCTGGCGGGCCCCCTCCTCCCGCGCGCGAGCGTCCTGGCGAGCGCGGGCGTCGAGGTCCCGCCGCCCGCGAAGTCCCCCCGCCGGGCGGACGAACCCGCGGAGCCCGGCTCCCGCGGCTGACCCCCGCACGCGCGCCGGTGCGGAGGCCCCGCCCTCCGCACCGGCACGCGTGCTCCGGCGGCCGCGTCCGCGCGTCGCCCGGGGCCGTGCCGCCGGCGCGATCCGGTAGATGGGGGCCTCCTTCGTGGCGCGGAGCCGTACCGCGGGGACGTCGGGCCGGTCCGCGTCCTGCCGGGCGGGGGGAGCCTGCCCGGTCGCGCCCCGGCGGGCGTCCGGGTGCCGTCCTCCTCAGTCGTCGTCCGGGTGGAAGAGCGTCCGGAGGACCGCGGTGAGGGCGAAGGCTACGGCCACGACCACGAGGGCCAGGCCGATCGTCGCGGCGGAGCCGACCTCGGAGGGCGGGAAGGCTACCTGGCGGGCGATGTTGAGGACGATCGTGACGGCGGCGAACGTCCGCCACGAGGTCCTGTCGAAACGGCGCATGCCCGTACCCCCTTTTTAGCACGGCTGTGTCACTTCCAAGATAACACAGGCGTGTGATAATGGCCGGATGCCGAAGATGGTCGACCACGAGGAGCGCCGCGCGGAGCTGGCCGTCGCGCTGTGGCGCGTCGCGCTGCGGGAGGGCTTCGACGCGGTGAGCGTCCGCTCCGTCGCGAAGGAGGCCGGCTGGTCGGCGGGGGCGCTGCGGCACTACTTCGCCGACAAGACGGCCATGGTGCTCTTCGCCGTCGACCACGCCGTGCAGGCGGTGCGGGAGCGGGTCGCCGCGGCCAACGCCGCCGCGGGCGCGCTCTCGCCGGAGTTCGTGCAGGCGCATCTGGAGCAGTTGCTGCCGCTGGACGACGAGCGGCGGCTGGAGTCCGAGGCGTGGTTCGCGCTCGTCGTCCTCGCCCACCGCGACCCCGCGGCCGCCGAGCGCCGCACCGAGGTCGACGACCTGATCCGGGACTCCGTCGAGAGCGCGGTCGCCGCGCTGGCGGAACTGGGCGGCCTCGGCGAGGGCCGCGCCCTCGCCGCCGAGAGCGCCCGTCTGCACGCCCTCCTCGACGGCCTCGTCCTCCAGCTCCTCGCCCGCCCCGCCCGTCTGACCCCGGCCCGCGCCCGCGCCCTGCTGGCCGACCACCTCGCCGGCCTGGCCCACCGCAGGGGCTGACGCGCCGGGCGGGCATGTGTAAGGTTCACTATGTGACTGAGACTATTACCTCCTCGGAGGTCGGCAGCACGGACGGACCCGGCGGCCCCGGACGCGCGGGCCTGAAGCGCGCGTGGGTCGAGGGGTGGGTGGTCTCCCGGGCGGCCGCGCCTCCGGTCGAGGAGCCGTGGGGCTTCACCGTCGACGTGGGGCTGGTGCAGCAGGTGCGCCGGTACGTGCTGCCGGACGCGGACGAGGCGCTCGTCCGCCACTTCATGCGGACCGTCACCGCGCCCGGGACCTGGATCAAGTGCTTCCTGGAGCCGGAGACCGTCGAGCCCTGGCTCGCCCCGGGCTGGGAGCTCGACAGCCCCGGCTTCCTGATGGCGACCCGCCTCGCCCCGGTGCCCGAGCCCCGTTGCCCCGACGGCTACCGGCTGCGCACCTGGACCCGCGGCGGCCTCACCCGCGCGCTCGTCACCACCGCCGGCCACGCCTTCGCCGCCCGCGGCCAGATCGCGGTCCCCGCGCCCGGCGCCGCCGCCGTGATCGACCAGATAGAGACGTCACCGGACCACCGCCGCCACGGCCTCGGCAGCCTCGTCGTGCGCACCCTGTGCAACGCGGCGGCCGCCGCCGGATGCCCGGCCGCCGTCCTGGGCGCGACGGTCGAGGGCCGCGCCCTCTACGAGCACCTGGGCTGGACGGCGTACGGACCCCTGACCGGCGCGGTCCTCACCCCGCCCGCCGGACCATCCGTGTAGCCCTCCGGCCGCACTTCCCGGTCGGGCGGCGAGTCCGCGCCGCCCGTTCCCGCGGGAGCCGGCGGCAGCGTCAGTCCCGCCCCCTGTCGCGGAACCACCAGGTCAGCCGCTCCCTGACGTGGTGCCGCCACAGCCACCACGGAAGCCGCCGGTGGGCGACGAAGGACCAGAGGTCGTCATCGGCCTCGTTTCCGCGCGGGCAGCCGCGCAGGAGGTCCAGGCACCGCCGGTCAACGGTCCCGTGCAGCCGGGCGACGTGGGCCAGGGCGATGACACCCTGGCGGCGGACCTCCGGGTCGTCCGCCTCCAGCGCCCTGGCAACCCGGGGCAGGATCGCCTCCGCGTCCGCATGGTTGAGAGCGAGCGCGATCACAGCCACCCCTACGAGCGGCTCGCCCCGGCCGAACGCGGCATCGACCTCCCCGGGCCGGTCGGTCCACCGCAACGTGGAGCCGTCCTGCCAGTTCAGGACGGGTGCCGGATCGACCGGGCCGCTCTCGTCAGGGTGCACCGCACGACCCTACCGAGCCGCACCCGCAGATCCCTCGCCGTACGAGCCGCGCTCGCCCCCGAGGCCGCACCGCCCCGGCACGACGTGCCCGGGTGCGAGGGCGCGCCCGTCACGCGGGGGATGCGCCCGGCCCCGGCTCAGACCAGCACGGCCGCCGGTTCCGCGGCCGGTTCCCGGGTGAGCGGAGGGGACCACGGGCGGGTCGTGCGGACGTAGGCGGTGATCACCGACAGGAGGGCCAGGACCAGCAGGGGGCCGGCGAGCCAGGGGTGGTGGGCCATCTGCACCGGGAGGTAGCGGTACGCGAGCAGCAGCGCGGCGAAGACGGCCGTGCCGTAGGCGACCAGAGCGAGGCCGCGGCGGTCGAGACCGCGGTCGAGGGTGCGCAGGGCGGCCTCGATCGTGAGGGAGAAGACGGCGCCCGCGACGAGGTCGACACCGTAGTGGTAGCCGAAGCCGAGGGTCGCCAGGAGGGTGGCGACGAGCCAGAAGGCCCCGGCGTAGCGCAGGGCGCGCGGGCCGCGGCGCGAGTGGACGAAGATCGCGGTGGCCCACGCGGTGTGCAGGCTGGGCATGCAGTTGCGCGGGGTGACCTCGTCGAAGGGCATCGGGTGCGGGGTGGTGAGCGCGGGCGGGGTGTGCGGCCACAGGTTCGCGAGCGCCCAGTGCCCGCCGTCGCCGCCGTACGCGAAGACCGGGCCCACGGTCGGGAAGAGCATGTAGATGCCCGGCCCGACCAGGCCGATGACCAGGAACGTGCGCACCAGGTGGTGCCGCGGGAAGCGGCGCTCGGACGCGACGTGCCGCAGCTGGTAGAAGGCGACGGCGACGGCGGCCACGGCGAGCTGGATGTAGACGTAGTCCAGCAGGTGCTCGCCGACCGGCCCGGTGGCGTGCACCATCCGCCCGACCAGCCACGACGGGTTGCCGAGCGCCCGGTCGGCGGTCTCGGCGTACGGGTCGAGCACCGAGGGGCGGGCCTTCGACGTGATGAGCAGCCACGTGTCACCGACCTTGCGCCCGGTCACCAGCAGCAGCCCCAGCCCCACCCCCTTGAGCAGCAGGGTCCGCTCCCGCCCGGTGCGGCGGGTCAGCGCGATCACGACGCAGCCGATGATCACCCACAGCGCCCCGTTGCCGAAGGTCGGCTTCGCCCCCGCCGCCCAGCGGACGAGCAGGAAGACGACGTCGACGCCGACCGCCGCGCCCAGCGCGACCGCCCGCTCGCGCCATGTGAGCACCACCATCATCAGCGCCATGCTCGCGTAGAGCAGGAAGCCCGACTTCGGCGCGAACACGACCTCCCGCACCTGGTTGGTGACCGGCCCCGGCAGGTCGTAGTGCCGGGCGGCGATCTCCATCCCGGCCATGAAGGCGGCGGTCACCACCCCGGCCACGCCCCACAGCCATCCCGGCACCCGGATCGGCTTCACCGGCGTGGCCGCGCCCGTGGCGAGCGCTGCGTCGGTGGAACGGTCCGGGTGCCGGGACGACCGGGACTGCCGGGGTATTCGGGCCCGTATTCGCGAGGAGATCTGCGTCAACGGACTGACCGGTCTGTCGTAACGGAAGTGGTTATCGCGTTATTCATGCCGTAATGCGGGGCTTTCCGGTGAACGGGCGACGAAGGACAATCGTCATAGGCTCGAACATGCTAACGGAACACCACGAGTGGGTACCGCTGCCCACGGACGGTGCGAAAGTGCCCTTGTGAAAGTGGTGTGCCGGGCTGCGCCCCTTACCGGCCCGCACGGAGGACCCCCCGCCCGCTACGCGCGTAGCGGACGGGGGCTCCGGTCTCCGCCGGCAGCTCTGTCGCCGCCGGCTCAGCCGTTGGCCAGGGCCTGCACCCGGCTGAAGTCGCCGTTGAAGGCGTCCTGGTCGCCGGGGAAGATGCCGCTGTCGGCGTACTGCCAGATCGTCTGGTAGGGCCAGTTGTACGGCATCGTGCCGGGGCTGCCGTTGTAGTTGGCCAGCGCCAGCGGGTTGGTGGACGAGAAGTCGCCCCTGTTGCCGGTGCACTGGCTCCACCAGCTCGTCGCCGTGTAGATCACCGGCCACCGGGACGTCTTGGCGTGGTATTCGTTGCTGAACGACAGGATCCAGCTGACCATCGAGGACGCCGACAGGCCGTAGCAGCTCGCCCCGTACGGATTCCACTCGATGTCCAGCATGCCGGGCAGCGTCTTGCCGTCCTTCGACCACCCGCCGCCGTGGGCGACGAAGTAGTCCGCCTGCGCGGCGCCCGACGACGTGTTGGGCGTCGCGAAGTGGTAGGAGCCGCGGATCAGGCCCGCGTTGTACGAGCCGTTGTACTGCTGGGTGAAGTACGGGTTCGTGTACGACGTGGACTCCGTCGCCTTCACGTACGCGAAACGCGCACCGTTCGCCGCGACCGAGGACCAGTTGACGTTGCCCTGGTAGCTGCTGACGTCGAGGCCGGGCGTGCCCGCGACGTTCGGCGTGAGCGTGAGGGTGCCCGCGTCCGCGGCGGACTGGTGCTTGGCGGCCTGGGAGCCCGCCCAGTCAAGCTCGGGGTGGGTGATCGGGTTCTTGGCGCTGTGGGAGGGGGCGGCCGCGGCCGGTATCGCGGTGGCACCGAGGGCGGCACAGGCCACCGCCGCGCAGGCGACGAGCCCGCGGGAGGTGACAGGGGCATGCCAATTCATGAAGTCCTCCGGACAGGAAGGGGAGTGCCGGGTGGGGGTGGGGGGACGGCGTCGTCCAAGCCAAGAGTGAAGGTAACTTTCGCTCCGCACAAGGCGCTTGGAAGAAAACTTCCATGCGCCGGGGGTGGGGGCCGCACGGGCCGGTACGAACCGGCGCGCCCCGCCCCGCACCCCGCCCCGCACCCCGCCGGGCGCCACCCCCCTCGCGCCCGGCCCCGCGGCCCGTCTGCGCCGCTTCGGGCGGTGCCCGCTTGCGGTGGGGCTTGCGGCTGCCCGCCGCCGGGTCCGCGTCAGGCGGTGCCCGGTTGCCGGTACGTGGGCGGGTGTCCCGCCGTGGGGGTTTCCCGCGCCTGGCGGCGCGGGGTGTTCCCACCCCCACCATCCGTGCGGGATATGACGTCGGCTGACGGCCTTCTCGTGGGGGTGCGCCGCCGTCGGGGGCGAACCGCAGTCCCCGGACAACCTCACCCCCACCGGCAGGCAGCCGCCACACCGGCCCGGGAGGGGGACGATCCGGGGGTGCCCCCGCAGGAATGCGCACCCCCTCCCCGCCACCTACGTCATGACGTCAGACGCGCATTCCGAGGAGGTACCCCCGGAGTGGCACCCGACCCCAACCCCCGAGCAAGGGCGCGATGCCCCGCCGGGCAACCCAGGGGCGCGAGGAACTGCGCGAGCAACCACCCACCGGCAGAACGGCGAACCCCCACCGCAAGTGGCACCCCCTCAGGGGCGCGGGGAACTGCGCGAGCAACCACCCACCGGCGGAACGGCGAGCGGCCACCGCAAGTGGCACCCCTCGGGGGCGCGAGGAACGGCGCGCTCAGCCCCCACCATGCGAACGGCGAACCGCCCGCCGCAAACGGCACCCCCTCGGGGCGCGGGGCGAGCGAGCGCCGGCAACCGCCCCGGCTCAGTCCTTGTGCTGGTACTTCGTGCCGCCGATGAACACCAGCAGCGTCCCGACGCAGATCGCGATCACCGCGACCGAGAACCCGATCGTCTCCAGTGCCCTCATCGCCCAGCCTCCTCGCCGCCCCGCCGCTCCCCCCGCCACTTCCCCGTCCCACCCTCACCGTCGCACAGGGCGACGTAAGCGGCATTCCGGACGCCTCCGCCCAGGCCCCGGCGGGCCCCCGCGGAGCCCGCCCGCGGACCCCCGGCGCGGACCCCCGCAGAAGACCCCCGCGGAAGGCCCCCGCGGACCCCCTGCGGAACCCCGGCGCGGACCCCCGCAGAAGACCCCCGCGGAAGCGCGGCCCCCCCCCGCGGCCAGCCCCCCCCGCGGACGGCCCCCGCGGCCAGCCCCCGCAGAAGCCCCCCGGGGACGGGCCCCGCAAGCCCCCCGCCCACGCTATAGTCGAAGTCGGGTAATCGAACTCGGTCATCCCAGGAGGGGGGCGCCACCATGGCGGCGCGTGCGGTGCGCTCACCGCTCACACTGGCGGTCCTGAGCCTGCTCAGGGACCGGCCTCGGCATCCGTACGAGATCCAGGCCCTCGTGCGGGAACGGCACGTCGACCAGGTCGTGAGGATGCGGGGCGGGTCGCTCTACGACGCGATCCGGCGGCTGGCCGAGGCCGGGCTCGTGACCACGGTGGCGTCGGAGCGGGCGGGGGCGCGGCCGGAGCGGACGGTGTACGCGATCACGGACGAGGGCCGCGCCGTCGCGGACGCGCTCGTGCGGGACTACCTGCGCACGCCCGCCCAGGACTTCCCGGTCTTCGTCACGGGCCTCGCCCACATCCTCGACCTCGATCCGGCCACCGCGGCCGGCCTGCTGCGGGAGCGGCGTGCCGCGATCCGGGCCGAGTACGACCGGGTCGCGGCCCAGCTGGACGCCGACACCGCGGATCTGCCGCGGGTCGTGACGCTGGAGGCCGACTACGCCCAGGCGCTGCGTGTCGCCGAGCTGGCCTGGCTCGACCGCGTCGCGGCCGAGATCGACGCGGGAGAGCTGCCCTGGCCGGAAGGCCGTACGTAAAGGACCCGGCAACGAGCGGAGGAGCACATGCAAACGGTCGTGTTGGCGGTCGACGTCGTGCGCGGCGCCACCGGAGGGCTCGACGTGACGTGGGAGGCGGCGGGGCCGGGTGCCGTGGAGGTGGCGGTCGGGCCGACGCCCGACGCGGCCGGCAGCGGCCCGCCCGTCGCCCGTGTCGCGGACGGCGCCGCCCGCCGGGTCGCCCTCGACGGGCTGGGGCCCGGGCGCCACTACGTGCGGGTCGGCCCCGCGGGCGGCGGGCCCGCCGTGCTCGCCGCCGAGCGCGTGCTGCCGCTCGAAGGGGCCGGCAACTTCCGCGACCTCGGCGGCTACCCCGTGCGGGACGGCCGCCGCACCCGCTGGGGCCTGGTCTTCCGCGCCGACGCCCCCGACCGCCTCACCGCCGCCGACCTCGAGGCCCTCGCCCCGCTCGGCCTGCGTGTGGCCTACGACCTGCGCACCCCGGACGAGCGCGCGAAGGCCCCTTCCGTGCTGCCGGCGGCCGTCCGCCGCGAGCCGTACGACATCGGCGGCGACGCCGCCCGGACGAGCCTGCTCGGCGACCTCTTCCGCACCGGCCGCCTCGACGCGCTGCCCGACGACTTCCTGCACCGCGTCTACCTCGACATGGCCGAGCAGGACGCCTCCGTCTTCGGCCGTGTCCTCACCGCGCTCGGCGCCCCGGGCGGCGCCCCGGCCCTCGTCCACTGCACCGCGGGCAAGGACCGCACCGGTATGGCGGCGGCGCTCCTGCTCGCCGCCCTCGGCGTCCCCGATTCCGTGATCCTCGACGACTACACCCTCAGCCGCCGCCACTACAGCGAGCTGCGCCTCGCGGAGATGCTGCCCCGGCTGCGCCGCCTGGGCCTCGACGAATCCCGCTACCACGCCGTCTTCGGCGCCCCCCGCCACGCGATGGAGTCCACCCTTGCCGTCCTGCGGGCGCGTCACGGCTCGATCGAGGACTACCTCACCGCGCGCTGCGGCGTGACGGACGCGACCCTGGCCGCGCTGCGGGAGCGCCTGGTGGCCTGACGGGAGGCGGGCAGGCGGGAGGGGCGCGGCGGGTTCGCCGCGCCCCTCACCTTCGTACCGGGCCGCTCGGACGCGCGAGGACCGTCAGACGCGCGAGGACCAGTCGATGCGGTGATCGAGCACCCAGTCCAGGGAGTTGTCCGGGATGCCGGACCTGAGCTTGGCCGCGGACGCGCGGGCCCCCAGGGCGACGACGGATTCGACCCGCGTGCGGCGCAGCTCCTCGTAGCGGGCGGGTGCCTGGGACCAGGGGAGGTCGCGCAGGCACTGGGCGAGCACCACGGCGTCCTCCAGGGCCATGGAGGAGCCCTGGCCGGAGGTGGGGGTGGTGGCGTGGGCGGCGTCGCCGAGGAGGACGAGGCGGTCGCGGCTCCAGACGGGGACGGTGGGCAGGTCGTGGGTGGCGAGTGCGTAGAGGTCCGTCCACGTCGCGCGGATGACGTCGCGGACGAAGGACGGGGCGGAGGCGAAGGTGTCGAGGAGGCGGGCGGTGAGTGCGGCGCGGTCCATCGCGGCGAGTTCGGCGCGGGTGGGCTCGGCGCCCCACGGGAGGTTGGCGAACCACCACACCTCACGGCTGCCGGAGACGGTGTAGCCGAAGAAGCCCTTGGGGGAGGGGACGAACTGGAGCTGCGCCGGCTCGCCCGGGGCGTCCACGCCGGAGGCGAAGCCGCCGAGGTTGAGCAGGGGTACGTAGCGGGTCCGCGGGGCGTCCGGGTCGATGAGGGTGCGGGTGCGGGAGTGGATGCCGTCGCAGCCGACGAGCAGGTCGCCGGAGAGCGCCGGGCCCTCGGCGAAGCGCGCGACCACGCCGTCCGCGAAGGTGTCCGCGGCGACGAGCTTGCGGTCGTGCAGGATACGGGCCCCGGCCGCGACCGCGGCCTCGCGCAGCACCCGGTAGAGGCCGGCCCGGCGGATCGGCGCGAAACCGGAGGGTCCCGCGGCGCCCGCGAGCGACTCGCGCAGCACCGCGTCCTTCAGGCCCAGCACCTCCAGCGCGGCGAGGCCGTTGGGGGCGAGCATGACCCACAGCCCGGCGTCCTTGTCCTGCGCGGGGCGGGCCTCGCAGATCGTGACCTGCGCGCCGATCGAGCGCAGCGCGACGGCGGTGGCCGGGCCGGCCACCCCGCCGCCGATGACCAGGGCGTGCATCACTGGCTCCTCTCGTCGTGGGTGGTGCGGGCGTGCACGATGCGGCCGCCGAACAGGTCGGGCAGCGCCGGGTCGAGGTCGTACCGCGTCACGCAGTCCCGCCAGCCGACGTCGACGATGCTGCCGAAGCCCGCGTCGGCCAGCTCCGCGGCGATCTCCGGCGGGGTGAAGAAGGACCGCCACGGCTCGCCCATGCGGGCCATCGCCTCGGCCTGCGCGGCGAGCGCGGGCCTGCGGTGCGGGGGGAGCGCGGCGGCGGGCTGGTTGTAGTCGAAGACCAGCTCGGCGGGCGCGGGCAGGCCCGCGACGAAGCGGGCGGTGTCCAGCAGCGCCTCCCGTTCCAGGTACGGCGCCACCCCGAGCAGCAGGAAGAACGCCGGCGCGGTGCGGTCGAACCCGGCGGCCACGAGCGCCTGTTCCGCGGTCTGCTCGGCGAAGTCGGCGGGGCAGAAGACGACCGTGTCGGGGACGTCGATGCCCGCCGCGGCGAGCCGCTCGCGCTTCCATGCCTGGGTGGCGGGCAGGTCCACCTCGAAGACCCGCAGCCCGGGGTCGCGGTTGCGGTACGCGAAGGTGTCGAGTCCCGCGCCGAGGATGACCACCTGCCGGGTGCGGGACGCGGCGAGCAGGGCGTCCTCGGCGACCCGGTGGCGCAGCGCCATGAACAGCCGCACCTCGGCGGGCATCCCGTGCGGTGTGCCGCCCGCGGGCCGGTCCGGGCCGGCGGAGGCCGGCAGGATGCGGGCCGCCAGCGGGTCGGCGAAGACCCGTGGCGAGTCCGCGGTCTGGTGGGCGGCGCGGGCGTGCGCCGAACTCATCGCGGTGCGGCTGGGCCGGCCCGTCTGCATCAGCGCTCTCCTCCTGTCGTGGTCAGCCGCAACCGCCGTGCGTGGCTGATCAGTTCGGCCCGGCGGCTGACGCCGAGCTTGACCTTGATCGACGCCCGCTGGGCCTCGACGGTGCGGACGGACAGGCCCAGCTCGTCGGCGATCTGCGGGTGGGTGAGGCCGTCGGCGATCAGGCCCAGCACCTCGCGCTCGCGGCGGCTGAGCGGGCCGTCCGGGCCCGCGGGGCGGTCCAGCAGGGCCGCGCCGAGGGCGGGTTGCAGGTAGCGGCCGCCGGCCGCGAGCGCGTCGACGGCGGCGACCAGCTCCTCGGCGGCGGCGTCCTTGGGCAGGAAGCCGTGGGCCCCGGCGGCGAGCGCGTCGCGTGCGGAGTCCAGGTCGTTGCGCATGGTCAGGATGAGCACCCGGGTGGCCGGGGACAGCGCCCGGACGGTCGGCAGGACGGGGAGGCTGGGGGTGCCGAGGAAGCTCAGGTCGAGCAGCAGCACGTCGGGGCGGTGCCGGCGGACCTGCGCGACGGTGCCGGGCAGGTCGGCGGCCTCGCCGGCGATGCGGTAGCGCTCGCCGTCCAGCAGGGTGCGGATGCCGTAGCGGACGACCGGGTGGTCGTCGCTGATGAGGACGCTCGGGGCGGGGCCGGCCCCGCGGCCGGGACGCGTCATCGCCGGGTCCCCCCGTCGGGCGGTGTGCGCGGCTGCCTGGGCAGGGAGAGGGTGAGGGAGGTGCCGTCGCCGCCGGACCGTACGGCGAGGTAGCCGCCCGCCGCACGGGCGCGGGCGTAGCTCGCGCCGAGCCCGAAGTGCGCGCGCGGCCCGGCCGTCCGCGCGGGCAGGAAGCCGTGGCCGTCGTCCGACACGACGCACACCAGCCGGCTCCGGGACGACGCGAGGGTCACCCACGCGTGCGCGGCGCCGCTGTGCCGGGCGGTGTTGTGCAGGGCCTCGCGGACGATCCGGTACGCGACCAGGTCGTTGCCCGACCAGCCGCCGGTCCGGGCCGTGCGGTCGTCGACGCGTATCCGCACGCCGGTGGCCGACTGGAGGTGCGCGGCGGTGGCGGCCAGGGCGCTCGGGAGGTCCTGCTGCGGCGGCACGTCCGGCTCGGCGGCCGGTTCCGCGGGGATCGCGTCCCCGGCCCCCGCGATGAGGCGGCGCAGCCCCGCGATCTCGCCGTCCAGCAACTCCCGTAACTCCTCGCCGACTTCCCGGGGCAGCGGGCCGGGCCCGGCGAGCGCCCGGCCCAGCCGGATCCGGGCGACGGCCAGGCTCTGGAGCACCCCGTCGTGCAACTGCTGTGCCAGGGGGGACGGTTCGCCGCTCATCACGCCCCCGGGTGGCGCGCGGAGAAGAGGCAGACCGTCCCCGAGCGGACGGTCTCGACATCGGTGAAGCGCGCGCGCAGCTGCTCGGCGAGGTCGTCGATCCGGTCGTCGAGGTTGCTGAAGACCTCGCTGCGGTTGAGCTTGGCCAGCAGTGTGCCGGAGCGCTTGCTGTGGTGCGGGCCGAGGCCCAGCACGGTGGCGCCGAACACCCGGGCGCCGGGCCGCAGATGGGGCCTGACGTGGTCGAAGACCACGGCCTTGTGCGCCATCGTGCCCGGCAGGCAGTGCAGCAGGAAGTTCATGCCGACCGAGTCAAAGCGCGCGCCGCCCAGGCTGTCGAAGGGCCGGAAGGCGTCCCCGGTGCGGACGTCGGGGCGGTAGCGGCGGATGCGGTGCGCGGCGGTCCGGAGGACGACCTCGTTGAGGTCGAGCAGGGTGATCGACGGGGATTCCACCGGAAATCTGCATTTGTCCATGAACCATCCGGTGCCCGGACCGATATCGAGATGCGCGGCCCCGGCGTGCCGGTTGTAATGTGCCAGCATTCTGCCGCGCGGGCAGCGCCACATGAAGCGGCTCATCATGCCGAGCACGAAGAGGTCGTACGCGGCGAGCATGGGGCGCCGATAGGACTCGGCGCCCGCCTGAATGCGCTCCTGCGTCGGTTCGGAAAGTTCGGTCTGCGCGCGGTTCGATTCCATGGCAGTCAATCCTTCGCCGGTCGCGTCAGAGGCGGGTCGCGGTGACGAACTGGCCGCCCGGCAGCCGTCCGTCGGGCCGCCCGTAGCGCGCGCCCAGCTCCCCGCGGTCGGTCACGTGCAGGCTCCAGCCCTGCCCCGCGACCCAGTCCCGCCCCTCCGGGCCGAGGCCGCCGCGCACCATGGCGCTGATCCGGTCGGCGCCCGGGGTGCTGAGGGCGGCGTTCTTCGCCCGCGGGTCGGGGCCGGCCTTGTCGGAGTGCTCGAAGACCAGCTTGCTGCCCGGCGCGGACAGCCGCCCGACGTCGCCGACGACCTTCCGCGCCTGCTCGCCGGTGAGGTACGGCAGCACCCCCTCGGCGACCCACGCGGTCGGCCGCGCGGGGTCGAAGGACCGGCCGGCCAGCCGGGCGGCGAAGTCCTCGCGCAGGTCGGCGTGCACCGCGGTGCGCGAGCGGGCGGTCGGCTTCGCGCCCGCGGCGGCGAGCACGGCGTCCTTGAAGCCGAAGACGGACGGGGTGTCGACCTCGTACACGTCCGCGTCCGGCACGGGCAGCCGGAAGGCGCGCGCGTCGAGCCCGGCGCCGAGGATGACCACCTGGCGGCAGCCGCCGGCGACGGCCTCGCACACGTAGTCGTCGATGAAGCGGGTGCGGACGACCCCGCGGGAGTAGAACAGGTCGACCCAGGCCTCCAGCGAGGGCCACTCGTCCGGCTCCAGCACCTCCCTGGCCGCGTCCACGAACCCCTGCGCCCAGGGGTCGTCGAACATCCGGTCGGCGCGGGCGGATTCCAGCGCCCGGGCCATCGCCACCGCCACCGAGGTGACCCCGGCGCCGGCCGGCGCCCCCGCGGGAGCCGCCGGGGCCGCGGGCACGGAGGGCGCTGCTGACGAGTCCATTACCGTCTCCTCGCATTCGGGAAATCAATTGACGCCAGTGAAGCACCGGCCGGGAAATTGCGTCAATAATTCCCCCGGTCGGCAAAGCTTCGTCCCCGGGGATGGGCGGGCCTCGTTCTCGGGTATGAGCCGATTTAGTTCTCTGGGCTGAAGATAATCCGGCTGGATATTGCGTAACCTGAGTCGCCGGGTTCCGTTGCTGGAAATGTGAAAGGGGATTCGCTGTGCCGACATTCACAATTGACGAGCTGATGGAGATCCTGGTCGTCAAAACCGGGCTGCCCAGGTCCGCCGTGACCGCCGACCCCGGGGCCACGCTCGGCGACGTCGACCTCGACTCGCTGGCGCAACTCCAGGTCAGGGCCGAGATCGAGGACCGCTACGGGGTCGCGCTGGAGGACGAGCACGCCCACGCGACCTTCGGCGAGCTGGTGGCGCTGGTCAACGAGGGACTGAGCGAGCGGGCACGATGAGCGGCCCGCTGAGCGGCCCCCGCGGCAGTGGTCCGGCGGGCGGCGGGCGCCGTGTCGTGGTGACCGGGATCGGGGTGGTCGCCCCCGGCGGCCCCACCCGCAAGGCCTTCTGGCAGATGCTCACGGACGGGCGCACCGCCACCCGGCGGATCTCGTTGTTCAACCCCGCGCAGTTCCGCTCCCAGCTGGCGGCGGAGGTGGACTTCGACCCGCTGGCCGCCGGCCTCACCCGGCAGGAGGTGTTCCGCAACGACCGCTCCGTGCAGTTCGCGCTGGTCGCCGCCGACGAGGCGGTGGCCGACTCCGGCCTGGAGCTGGACGCGGAGGGCCCGGCCGGCGTCGACCACGACCGGATGGCGGTGTGCCTGGGCAGCGCGGTCGGCGCGAGCACCCGCCTGGAGGACGAGTACGTGGTCGCCAGCGACGGCGGCCGCAGCTGGCTCGTCGACCCGCGCTTCGCCTCCGATTTCCTCTACCAGGCGTGGATCCCCAGCAGCCTCGCGGCCGAGGTCGCCCACCGCTTCGCGGCCCACGGCCCGGCGTCGGTGGTCTCCACCGGCTGCACCTCGGGCATCGACGCGCTCGGCCAGGCGTACCAGCTCATCCAGGACGACATGGCCGACCTGGTGATCGCCGGCGCGAGCGACGCGCCCATCACCCCCATCTCCATGGCCTGCTTCGACGCGATCGGCGCCACCAGCACCCGCAACGACGATCCCGCGCACGCCTCCCGCCCCTTCGACGCCACGCGCGACGGCTTCGTGATGGGCGAGGGCTCCGCGGTGCTCGTCCTGGAGGAGTACGAGCACGCACGGCGGCGCGACGCGCACGTCTACGCCGAGATCCGCGGCTACGCCAACCGCTGCAACGCCTTCCACATGACCGGACTGCGCCCGGACGGCGCCGAGATGGCCGTCGCCATCCGCAGCGCGCTGGACCAGGCCCGGCTGGACCCCACCGCGCTGGACTACGTCAACGCGCACGGCTCGGGCACCAAGCAGAACGACCGGCACGAGACCGCCGCCTTCAAGGCCGGCCTCGGCGAGCACGCCTACCGGGTGCCGGTCAGCTCCATCAAGTCCATGGTCGGGCACTCGCTCGGCGCGATCGGCTCCATCGAGGTGGCCGCGACCGCGCTGGCGATCGAGCACGACGTGGTGCCGCCGACGGCCAACTACGCCGAGCCCGACCCGCTGTGCGACCTCGACTACGTGCCCAACACCGCGCGCGACCACCGTGTGGACGCCGCGCTGTCGGTCGGCAGCGGCTTCGGCGGCTTCCAGTCCGCCATCGTCCTGACGGCGGTGGACCGGTGACCGCCGTGATCACCGGGATCGGCGTCGTGGCGCCGACCGGCACCGGCGCCGGCGAGCACTGGCGCGCCACCCTCGCGGGCGAGCTCGCCGTGCGCCCCATCGAGGCCTTCGACACCGGCGGTTACGCCACCACGCTCGCCGGCCAGATCACCGGCTTCGACGTGGAGGCCCACGTGCCGGGCCGGCTCGCGGTCCAGACCGACCGCTGGACGTGGCTCGCCTTCGCCGCGGCCGGCATGGCCCTCGACGACGCCGGCTACGACCCGGCCGCGCACGACCCGTACGCCACCTCCGTGATCCTCGGCAGCGGTTCGGGCGGCAACGAGTTCGGGCAGCGCGAGATCCAGGCGCTGTGGAGCCGGGGCCGCAAGGCGGTCGGGGTCTACCAGTCGATCGCCTGGTTCTACGCCGCCAGCACCGGCCAACTGGCCATCCACCACGGCACGAAGGGCCCCTGCGGGGTGCTGGTCGCGGACGCCGCGTCCGGTCTCGACAGCCTCGGCTGGGCGGACCGCGCGATCCGCCGCGGCACCGGCGCCGTGCTCGCGGGGGGCACCGAGGCGCCCCTCGCCCCCTACGCGCTGACCGCCCAGATGGCCGGCGGCAAGCTGTCCACCGCGACCGACCCCCGGGCCGGCTACAAGCCCTTCGACCGCGCGGCCGGCGGCCATGTCCCGGGCGAGGGCGGCGCGGTGCTGCTGGTCGAGGACGAGGCGGCGGTACGCGCCAGGTCCGGGCCGGCCGGCTACGGCACCGTCGCCGGCTACGCCGCCACCCACGACGCCCACCACTACCGGGACTCCGCACCGGACGGCCGGCAGTACGCCCGCGCGATCGAACTCGCCGTGCAGCGCGCCGGTCTGGTCCCGTCCGACATCGACATGGTGCTCGCCGACGGGGCGGGCCGCCCGGACGCCGACGCCGCCGAGGCGAGCGCGCTGCGCGCGGTGTTCGGACCGTACGGCGTGCCCGTCACCGCCCCGCAGGGCCTGACCGGGCGGCTGCTCGCGGGCGGCTCCGCGCTCAACGCCGCCACCGCGCTGCTGGCGATGCGGGCCGGCGTGATCCCGCCGTCCGGCAACCTCGACGACCCGGACCCGGCGTACGGCCTCGACCTCGTCCGCACACCGCGCGAACGCCCGCTGCGGGCGGTGCTGGTCACCGCGCGCGGCCAGGGCGGCTTCAACAGCGCGCTGGTGCTGCGCGCCCTCCCGCCGCACGGCGCGGACGACCCCGCCGCCAGGGGGGCGTGAGCCGACACCGGAGACCCGGGACAGGCGGTACCGATATTCGGTGCAGCCACTTGCCGCGGAGTACGCCGAGATCCCACTCACAGGTTACGCGCGTGCGCCGAAGGGGAGCCACCTGCGGATGGCGGTGCTGTCAGTCCCACAAATCCACAGATGGTTTATCACTCTGCGGGGGTCTCGATGGACATTGTACGTGGTTTAGACGATTTGTTGCCTGTCGCAGTTTGTGGCGGTCCCGGCGTGTACAGGGCCGGAATGATGGCGGTTCTGTGCGGTATCCCGGGTATCGACGTCGTCGTCGAATTCGACACCGAGAGTTACAGTCCCAGGCTGTTGCGGGACCATCGGCCGCGCGTGCTGCTGATGGACCTGGACGGCTTCGACACCGAGGACCTGCTCTCCCGCCATCTGGTCAGCCAGACCGACCAGATGGGCGTCAAGGTCCTCGCGCTGTCCGCGAGCCTGGACGCGGGCACCGCGATCAAGGTGCTGCTGGGCGGTGCCCAGGGCTTCCTGCACAAGGACACCCCCGTGCAGGTCCTGGTCGACGCGATACGGGCCGTGGACCGCGGCGGTGTCGCGCTCGATCCGCAGGTGGCCGGCGAACTGGTCAGCACCCTGCGCTACAACGTCCCCAACGAGACCCCGGCCGGTCCGGGCGACACGGTCAAGCTCACCCCGCGGCAGCGGCAGATCCTCGGCCTGATCGGCCACGGGCTGACCAACGTCGAGATCGCCGACCAGCTCCAGCTGGGCCGGCCCACCGTGAAGACGCACATCTCCTCGCTGCTGCGGGCGCTGGACCTGCGCGACCGCACGCAGCTCGCGGTGTACGCCTGTACGCACGGTTTCCGGGCGCACGCGGCGGTGCCCTGACCGGGCCGCCCCGGCACCGGGTGACCCGGTCCGCCCCGGCGGCCGGCGCCACGCGCGCCGGCCCCGGGGCGGACCCGCGCCCGCGGCCCCGCGCCGCGGGTTTCCCGCAGCCCGGCCGCGGAATTACCGCAGGATATTCGCGGCAGAATTCCGATGCGGGCGGCGCGGGCGGGCGGCGAGTATTTCCTTATGAGTGATTCACGGGTAGGCCGGATCCGCGCCGAGGAAATAGAGCCCTATCGGGCGCGCGGCGGCCAGTTGCGCATGGTGCTCCACCCGGGTTCGGTGGGGAGCAGGTCCGGCTACATGGGAACTGCGATCCTCCGGCCCGGCGAGCACGTGGTGGAGCATTTCCACCCCTACGGCGAGGAATTCCTCTACAACGTCACCGGGGATCTCGTCCTGGAGGTCGAGGGCGAGAAATGGGCGGTGGGCGCCGGCGAGGGAATCTACGTCCCCATCGGAAAGCGGCACCGGCTGCGGAACGTCGGCACCACCGAGTCGCTGACCGTCTACCACATCGGCCCGCTCGCCCCGGACCCGTCGCTGGCCCACATCGACACCGAGGTGCTCGGGGAGGAGGGGGCCGGGACGCGGGACGGCGCGGCGGGGACCGCCCGGGTGCTGTTCGGGATGAAGGTGGCCGAGAACCGGCGCGAGGACTTCCTCGCCGCGTACGAGAAGGTCCGCTTCAGTGTCGCCGCCACCAGGGGCCACATCCGCGACCAGATCTGCCAGGCGCCGGACGACCCGGCCAGCTGGCTCATCGTCAGCGAGTGGACGTCGCTGGCCGACTTCTTCGCCTGGGAGAAGTCCGAGGAGCACAAGGAGCTGGTCCGGCCGATGCGCGCCTGCTACTCCGACCCGGAGTTCCGCAGCTACACGGTGGTCGCCGAGACGGCGGGGACGGCGGGGGCGGTCACGACGGGGGTGCGGCCGTGAGCACGATCTCCGCCGAGGACCGGCTCATGACGTACATCAACGTCTTCCACTGCACGCCGGACAAGCAACAGGACCTGTCCGCCGCCATCCGCAGGGAGACCGAGGACATCGTCCGGCACATGCCCGGCTTCGTCTCCGCGAACGTGCACTGCTCCGTCGACGGCACCCGGGTCACCAACTACGCCCAGTGGAGCACCCTCGCCGCCTTCCAGGAGCACATCCGCAGCGAGGCCGGCCGCGCGCTCATCACCGAGCTGCACAAGTACGCCGACAACGTGGACGTCCACGTCTACGAGGTCGACTGGATCATGTCCGGCGAAGGGAAATGACGACCATGAAGACCGCACGCGAGCTGTGGGAGGCCGTCTACCGGGCCGTCGAGGAGGTCAACGGCTTCCTGCTGTACGAGCTGTGCGACGGCGAGGTGGAGATCCGCACCGCCAGCCAGGAGACCAGGGGCGCCAAGCGGCTCGGCGACATGTTCGCCCAGCAGCGCGGCCTCTACGACGAGCTGGAGCACAGGGTCGACAGCATCGTGGAGTCCGGTGACGGCACCGCGCTCGCCGTCGAGCTGACGCTCACCGGTATCCCCAAGGGCACCGGCACCCGGCTGACGTGGAACGTCATCGAGGTCATCCGCGCCGACGCGGGCCGCATCGTGTCCTGGCACGCCATGCTCGACCGCACCGGCCTCATCCAGCAGATCCAGCAGCTGCACGCGGCCGGGGCCGCCGGGGCCGGCGCGTCCGGGAAGGCGTGACGGCCGTGCCGGGCGGCGTGCCGGGGGCCTCGCTGGAGGCCGTCCCGGAGGTCCGGGAGGTCGAGGTCGCCGACGGCGTGGTCGCGCTCGTCAACGGCGACGGCGGCGCGGGCCAGTCCAACAGCGTGCTGCTGCTCGGCGAGCCGGTCACCGTCGTCGACACCATGCTGCTGCCGGAGATGGCCGCCGCCATCCCGGCCGCGCTGGAGCGCCGCGGCCGCCGCGCCGGGCTCGTCGTCAACACCCACATCCACACCGACCACATCGGCGGCAACCTGCTCTTCGACGACGCCCCCATCGTCGCCCACCCGCGCACGGTGGCCGGCATGCGCAGGATGATCGGCGAACGCGGCCTGCCCGCGCTGCTCGCGAAGGTCATGCCCGGCTTCGCGACGCGGCTCGCCGACTGGGACAGCGTCGCCGCCGAGCCCGTGCCGCCGGACGGCATCGAACGCGCCCTGCCCTCGGGGGCGAAGGTGCTGGAATTCACCGACACCCACTCGGCGGCCGATCTCGCGGTGTGGCTGCCGGCACAGAAGGTGCTGGTCAGCGGCGACCTGTGCTTCGCCGGGGTCACCCCGCTCGCGGTGCACGGCCGCGTCGGCCGCTGGCGTGCGGCCCTCGACCGGCTCATCGCGCTGGAGCCCGCGGCCGTCGTGCCCGGGCACGGCGGCCCCGCCGGGCCCGGCGTCCTGCACGACCTCGCCGACTACTTCGACCGGGTGCTGGCCGCCGCGCGGCTGGCGCACGCCGAGGACCTGCCCGCGGAAACGGTCTGGGCGCAATTCGACCCGGGCCCGGCGGCGGGCTGGCTCGAACCCGAACGAACCCTCGTGAACATCCAGGTAGCCCTTGCCGAGACGACCGGCAAGCCATTCGAAGGAGTACACCGTGTCCGACAAGGTCAACATCCGCCGCATTCTCACTGAGGCGTTCTCCAAGGGCGACACCGACGTCCTCGACGAACTGATGACCGAGGACTTCGTCAACCACAACGCGCCTCCCGGAATGGACACCAGCCGCGAGGGCGTCAAGTCCGTCATCAAGATCGAGCGGCAGGGCTTCCCCGACCTCAAGGCCGAGATCATCCGCGACTTCGAGGACGGCGAATACGTCATCCAGCACGTCAAGCTCACCGGCACCCACAAGGGCCTGGTCTTCGGCGCGGAGCCGACCGGCCGGGTCATCAGCTGGAACGAGATCCACATCGCGAAGGTCCGCGACGGCAGGGTCAGCGACCACTGGGCCTGCAACGACCTGCACGTCCTGATGATCCAGCTGGGCCAGATCGCGCCGCCGGACACCTCCGCCTTCCGCCGGGCGACCGCCGGTTCCTGACCGCCGGCCGGCCGGCAGCCGGCCGGTTGCCGGCCGGTCCCCGCGTCCCCATCCCGGGATCTCGTCGAGGAGATGCACCATGACTGACGCCTTCGCGATCATCGGACTGGCCGCCCGGCTGCCCCGGGCGGACGGACCCGCCGGGCTGTGGCGGCTGCTGCGCTCGGGCGGCGACGCGGTCACCGACCCGCCGCCGGGCCGCACGGCCACCCGGCGCGGCGCCTTCCTCGACGACGTCCCCGGGGACGCGGGGGCCGCCGGGGGCCCCGCGTCCCCGGGAGGCGGCGGCACGCCGGCAGCCGCCGCGATCCCCGCGATCCACGCCTTCGACGCCGGCTTCTTCGGGATCTTCCCGCGGGAGGCCGCCGCCATGGACCCGCACCAGCGGCTCGTCCTGGAACTGGGCTGGGAGGCACTGGAGCGGGCCGGGCTCACCGCGGAGCGGCTGGCCGGCACGCACACCGGGGTGTTCGTGTCCGCACCGGCCGAGTCCGCGCCCGCCACCGCGCCCGACCACTACACCTTCACCGGCCGCCAGCGCAGCATGACCGCCAACCGGCTGTCGTACGCGCTCGGCCTGCACGGCCCGAGCCTCACCGTGGACACCGGGCAGTCCTCGTCGCTCGTCGCGGTGCACCTCGCGGTGCAGTCACTGCGCAGCGGCGAGTGCGACCTCGCCGTCGCGGGCGGCGTCGCACTCATGCTCGCGCCCGACGACCACGTGGGCCTCGCCGAGATGGGCGTGCTCTCGCCCGACGCCCGCTGCCACGTCTTCGACCGCCGCGCCAACGGCTTCGTCCGCGGTGAGGGCGGGGGCCTGGTCGTCCTCAAGCGGCTGGCGGACGCCCTCGCGGACGGCGACCGCATCGCCGCCGTCATCGCGGGCAGCGCCGTCAACAACGACGGCCGCACCAGCGGGCTCACGGCGCCCAGCGCCGCCGCCCAGCAGGAACTGCTCAGCCGCGCCTACCGGCAGGCCGGGATCGACCCCGGGGCCGTCCACTACGTCGAACTCCACGGCACGGGAACGGCGGTCGGCGACCCCGTCGAGGCCGCCGCGCTCGGCGGTGCGCTCGGCACCGCCCCGACCCGCACCGCACCGCTGCTCGTCGGCTCGGTCAAGACCAACATCGGCCACCTCGACACCGCAGCCGGCATTGCGGGCCTGCTCAAGACCGTCCTCAGCCTCCAGCACCGCGAGCTGCCCGCGAGCCTCCACTTCGCCGAGCCCAACCCGGCGATCGACTTCACGGGCCTCAACCTCCGCGTCAACGCCGCCCCCCGCCCCTGGCCGGCCGGCGGCCCCGCCCTCGCGGGCGTCAGCTCCTTCGGACTCGGCGGGACGAACTGCCACGTCGTCCTGACGGCCCCGCCCGTCCCGTCTCCCGTCCCGTCGCCGGTCCTGCCGCGCCCCGGCGTGATCCCGTGGGTGCTCTCGGCGAAGTCGCCCGCCGCCCTGCGCGCCCAGGCCCGCCGCCTGCTCGCCGCGCCCCCGCACGACCCGCTGGACACCGCCTACTCCCTCGCGGTGACCCGCACGGCCTTCCCCGTCCGGGCGGTGGTGCTCGGGCGGGACGCCGCCGAACTGGCCGCGGGCCTGGAGGAGCTGGCCGCCGCGGAGGACCCGTCCGGGGTGTACGGGCGGGGGACTCCCGCGCTCCCGGCGGCCGGCTTCGTGGCCGGCGCCGACACGGACTGGGCCGCCGTCTTCGCGGGCACGGGCGCGCGGGCGGTGGAGCTGCCGACGTACGCGTTCGAGCGGAAGGCCTACGGGATGCCGTCCGGCGGCGGGACACCCGCTCCCGCCGCGGGGGAAGGCGCCGGTGGCGCCCGGACCGGCACGCCCGGCCCCGCGGCGGGGGACGGCTCGTCGGCGGGGGACGGCCCCGCGGCGAGGGGCACGGCGTCCCGGGACGGGGGCGGGCACGACGGTGCCGGCACGCCTGCGGCCGCCCGCCCGGCGGGCGAGGCCGACGGGCGGTCCGGCGAGGGCGACCGCCCGCCGCCGGACGCACCGCGGCCCGCGCCCCCCGTGTCCGGCGACGCGCTGCTCGCCGTCGTACGGGCCGCGGTCGCCGCCCAGCTGGGGCACGCGGACGCCGCAGCGGTGCCGCGGGAGCAGAGCTTCAGGGACCTCGGCTTCGGGTCTCTCGCGATCGTCGAACTCGCCGAGCGGCTCACGGAATCGCTCGGGCGCCAGGTCGACGCGACGGAGGCCTTCGACCACCCGACGCCCGCTGCGCTCGCGGCGCGGCTGGCGGAGACCGCGGAGGAGACCGCCGAGGAGAGCGCGGGCCGCGCGCGCCGGGCGGCCGCGGGCGGGCCCGCCGCGCAGCCGGGTCCGGAGCCCCGGGCCCGGCGCGGCCGCGAGGCGGAGGACGACGACGCCGTCGCCGTCGTCGGCATCGGGTGCCGCTACCCCGGCGGGATCGCCTCGGCCGCCGATCTGTGGGAGGTCGCCGCGGGCGGGCGGGACGTCATCTCACGCTTCCCCGCCGACCGCGGCTGGGACCTCGCCCGGCTCCACGACCCGGACCCCGACCGCGCCGGGACCACGTACGTCCGCGAGGGCGGCTTCCTCGACGACGTCGCGGGCTTCGACGCCGGCTTCTTCGGGATCAGCCCGAGCGAGGCCCTCGCGATGGACCCGCAGCAGCGGCTGCTGCTCGAAGTGACGTGGGAGGCGCTGGAGAACGCCGGCGTGGACCCGCACACGCTCGCCGGGAGCCGTACCGGTGCCTTCGTCGGGATGTACGGCTGGGACTCCGCCGACTCCGTCGAGGGCTACCGCATCACGGGCGGCCTGTCGGCGGTCGCCTCCGGACGGCTCGCGTACACGCTCGGGCTGGAGGGCCCCGCGGTGACGCTCGACACCGCCTGCTCGTCCTCGCTCGTCGCCCTGCACCTCGCCTGCCGGTCGCTGCGCGCGGGCGAGACCGACCTCGTCCTCGCGGGCGGCGCGACCGTCATGTCCACCCCGCGCGTCTTCCTCGAGTTCGCCCGCCTGCGCGGCCTGTCGCCGGACGCCCGCTGCAAGTCCTTCGCGGCCGCCGCGGACGGCACGGCCTGGGCCGAAGGTGTCGGCGTCGTCGTCCTGGAACGCCTGGCCGACGCCCGCCGCAACGGCCACCCCGTGCTGGCCCTGGTACGCGGCACCGCCGTCAACCAGGACGGCGCGTCCAACGGCCTCACCGCCCCCAACGGCCCCGCCCAGCAGCGCGTCATCCGCGCCGCGCTCGCGGACGCCGCGCTGTCCCCGTCCGACGTCGACGTCGTCGAGGCGCACGGCACCGGCACCGCCCTCGGCGACCCGATCGAGGCCCACGCCCTCCTGGCGGCGTACGGCCAGGACCGCCCGCGCGGCAGGGCGCTGCTGTTCGGCTCCCTGAAGTCCAACATCGGCCACGCGCAGGCCGCCGCCGGCCTGGCGGGCGTGATCAAGATGGTCGAGGCGATGCGGCACGGCGTGGTGCCGCCGACCCTGCACGTGGACGCCCCGAGCCCGCACGTCAACTGGTCCTCCGGCGCCGTCCGCCTCGCCACCCGCGCCCAGCCCTGGCCCGACACGGGCCGCGCCCGCCGCGCGGCCGTCTCGTCCTTCGGCATCTCCGGCACGAACGCCCACGTGGTCCTCGAACAGCCCCCGGCCGCCCCGGTGGCGGAGCGCCCCGCCGAGGCCCGGCCGCCCTGGCCCGCGCTGCCGTGGGTCCTGTCGGCGAAGTCCCCCGGGGCGCTGCGCGCCCAGGCCGCCCGCCTGCTGGCCCACGTGTCGCGCCCCGGCGCGGGCGGCGACGCCCCGGCCGCCGCGGACGTCGGCCGTTCCCTCGCCGGCACCCGGTCGCGCTTCGCGCACCGCGCGGTCGTCGTCGGCGCGGACTCCGCCGAGCTGACCGCGGGCCTCTCCGCCGTCGCCGCGGGGCTCCCGGCCGGCAACGTGACGTACGGGGAGGCGGACGAGGACCCGGGGAAGACGGCCTTCGTCTTTCCCGGGCAGGGCGGCCAGTGGCTCGGCATGGCCGCCGGACTGCTCGACTGCGAGCCGGTGTTCGCCGCGCACATGGCGCGGTGCGCGCGTGTCGTCGACCCGCTGGTGGACTGGTCGCTGCTGGACGCCGTCCGGGGCGCCGCGGACGGCGGCCTGCTGGAGCGGGCCGACGCCGTACCGCCCGCGCTGTTCGCGGTGATGGTGTCGCTCGCCGAACTGTGGCGTTCGCTCGGGGTGCGGCCGGACGCCGTCGTCGGGTCGTCGCAGGGGGAGATCGCCGCCGCGTACGTCGCCGGGGCGCTGTCGCTGGAGGACGCCGGACGGCTCGTCGTGACGCGTTCGCGGCTGCTCGCCGACGGGCTCACCGGGGCGATCGCCTCGGTCGGCGCGCCGGCGGAGGAGGTGGCCCGGCGGCTCGGGCCGGGCCTGACGATCGCGGGCGTCAACGGCCCGCGGGGGACGACCGTCGCCGGGCCCGCGGACGCGCTGGCGTCCTTCGTCGCGGAGCTCCGGGCCGCGGGCGTGCCCGCGCGGAAGGTCGCGTCGATCGCCTCGCACTCGCCCCTCGTCGCACCGCTGGAGCCGCGCTTCGCCGAACTGCTGGGGTTCGTACGGCCCACCGCCGGGACGGTGCCGCTGTACTCGTCGGTGACGGGCGCGGTCGCCGCGGGCGAGGAGCTGACGGCCGCGTACTGGTACCGCAACTGCCGCGAGCCGGTGGCCTTCCGGCGTTCCGTGGAGGCGCTGCTCGCGGACGGCTTCACGCACTTCGTCGAGTGCTCCCCGCACCCGTCGCTGACGACGCACATCGAGCAGACCGCCGAACAGGCCTCCCGCACGGTCACGGTGACCGGTTCGCTGCGCCGCGGCGACGGCGGCCCCGCGCGCCTGCTGGCCTCCGCGGCCGAGCGGTACGTGCGCGGCGGCACGGTGACGTGGGACGCGGCGTTCGGCACCGCTGGCCGCCACGTCCCCCTGCCCACCTACGCCTTCGAGCACAAGCGGTACTGGCTGGAGCCGCGCCCCGCGCTCGACGCGGCCGGGCTCGGGCTCACGGCCGCGGACCACCCGCTGGTCGCGGCCGTGGCCGAGGTCCCCACCTCCGGCGCGGTGCTCCTGACCGGACGCGTCTCGCTGTCCACCCACCCCTGGCTGGCCGACCACGCGGTGTCCGGCGCCCCCCTCCTCCCCGCGACCGCCTTCCTCGAACTGGCCCTGCGCGCGGCCGCGCAGACCTCCCGCCCGGGCGTGGCCGACCTGGTGGTGCAGGCCCCGCTCGTCCTCCCGGCCGAGGGCGCGGCCGCCGTCCGCGTCACCGTGGAGGAGGGCGCGGTGACCGTGCACTCGCGGGCCGCCGACGGCGACTGGGTGACGCACGCCCGCGGTGAACTGGCCCCGCAGGACGAGGTGTTCACCGCGCCCCCGCCCCCCGCCGCCTGGCCCCCCGACGGGGCCCGCCCGCTCGGCCTCGCGGACGCCTACGAGCGGCTCGCCGCCCGCGGCTACGGCTACGGGCCCGCCTTCCGCGGCCTGCGCGGCGTGTGGCGGCTCGGCGAGGAGGTCTTCGCGGAGGCCGCCCTCCCCGACGGCGCCGAGGGCGGCTTCGGGCTGCACCCGGCCCTGCTGGACGCCGCCCTGCACGCCGTGCTGCTCACGCACGCCGGCGACGGGCTCGCCCTGCCCTTCTCCTGGACCGGGGTGCGGCTGCACGCGACGGGCGCGAGCACGCTGCGCGTCCGCCTCACGCCGGGTGAGGGCCCGGACGAGGTCGCGCTCGCGGCGTACGACCCCGCCGGGCGCCCCGTCCTCACCGCCGGGTCCCTCGTGCTGCGCCGCCTCACGCCCGAGCAGCAGGCCGCGGTGTCGCGCGCCGGGCGCCGCGCCGCGCACCGCCTGCTGGAGCTGACGTGGCCCGTACTCGACCGGCCGCGCGCCGTACCCGTGTCGGTCGGGGCGTGGGACGGCCTGGACCGTACGGTCCCGCTCCCGGACGCCGTGGTCCTCGACGCGACCCCCGCACCGTACGCGCCCGGCCCCGCCGTCCTCCCCGCCACCCGCGCCGCGACCCGCCGGGTCCTGGCCGCCCTCCGGTCCTGGCTCGCCGACGACCGCACGGCCGCCTGCACCCTCATCGTCACCACCCGCGCCGCCTCCCTGGTCCCCGACCCGGCGACCGCCGCCGTCCACGGTCTCGTCCGCGCGGCCCAGGCGGAGGCCCCCGGCCGCATCGTCCTGGCCACCGCCGAGGAGGACGCCGCCCTCGACGCGGCCTCGCTGCTGGCGGCGGGCGAACCGGAGATCCACGTGCGTGCGGGCGCGCTGCACGTCCCCCGCCTGGCCCCGCTCCCGGACGCACCCGCCACCGGCGGTCTCGCCGCACTGCTCCCCGGGCCCGCGCCGGACACGGCCACCGGCGAACCGCGGCCGGGCGCGCTCCCCGCCGGCCCCCACCGCGGTGCCGTGCTCATCACCGGCGGGACCGGCGGACTCGGGGCCGCGCTCGCGCGGCACCTGGTCGGCCGGCACGGTGTGCGGCGGCTCGTGCTCGCCTCCCGGCGGGGAGCGGACGCGCCCGGCGCCGCCGAACTCCGCGCCGAGCTGGCCGCCCTGGGCGGTGAGGCGCGCATCGTGGCGTGCGACGTCTCCGACGCGGCGGCCGCCGACGCGCTGGTGACGCCCGACGTGGCGATGGTCGTGCACACCGCGGGTGTGCTCGACGACGGCGTGCTCGGCGCCATGACGCCCGGCCGGCTGGACGCCGTGCTGCGGCCCAAGGCGGACGCCGCCTGGCACCTGCACGAGGCCACCGCCCGCACGGGCGCCGCTCTCGTCCTCTTCTCCTCCGTGCTCGGTGTCACCGGCGGCCCAGGGCAGGCCAACTACTCGGCCGCCAACGCCTTCCTCGACGCGCTCGCCGCCCTCCGGCACGGGCACGGGCTGCCCACGCTCGCGATCGGATGGGGGCCGTGGGACCGCGGGGCCGGGATGACGGGGCAGCTGCGGGACGCGGACCTCGCGCGGCTGCGGCGCCGGGGGCTCGGTGAACTCCCCGTCGAGGAGGGCCTGTCGCTCTTCGACGCCGCCCTCGCGCAGCACCACCCCTACGTGGCCGCCCTCGTGGCCGACCGCGCCACGCTCCGGGCCGCCGCCGAGGGGGGCGAGCTCCCCGCCGCCCTGCGGGGCCTCGCGCCCTCGCGCCCCGTGCCCGCCACCGGCGCGCCCGCCACCGACCTGCTCGCCCTCACCCGCACCGAGGCCGCCCGGCTACTGGGACGGGACGGCGGGGCAGGACAGATCGACCCGGAGCGCAACTTCCGCGACCTCGGCTTCGACTCGCTGCTCTCCGTCGAGCTGCGCAACCGGCTCAAGGCGGCCACCGGCATACCGCTGCCCGCGGGCGTGGTCTTCGACTACCCGACCCCGGCCGCACTCGCGCACCACCTGCGCGAGCGCACGGCCGGGCACGGCGTCCCGGACGCCGCCGGGCGGCCCGCCCCCGCCGCGGACACGGACGCGGACCCCGTCGTCGTCGTGGGCATGAGCTGCCGCTTCCCCGGCGGCATCGACTCGCCGGAGCAGCTGTGGGAAGCCGTCGCCGCCGGCCGCGACGTGATCGGCCGGCTCCCCGCCGACCGCGGCTGGGACACCGCCCGCGTCCCCGCCGAGCAGGGCGGCTTCCTCGCCGATGCCGGCGCCTTCGACGCCGGCTTCTTCGGCATCAACGCGCACGAGGCCGCGGCCATGGACCCGCAGCAGCGGCTGCTGCTGGAGGTCAGCTGGGAGGCGGTCGAGCGCGCGGGCATCGCCCCGGACACCCTCGCGGGCAGCCGCACCGGCGTCTTCGCCGGGATCATGGCCCAGGAGTACGGCACGGGCGCGGACGACGCGGCCGCCGGCGTCGAGGGCTACCGGCTCATCGGCAGCCAGGGCAGTGTGGCCTCCGGCCGGGTCGCCTACGCCCTCGGCCTGGAGGGTCCCGCCGTCACCGTCGACACGGCGTGCTCGTCCTCCCTGGTCGCCCTGCACCTCGCGGCCCGCTCGCTCGCGTCGGGGGAGTGCGACCTCGCGCTCGCCGGTGCCGCGACCGTGATGGCCACACCGCGGGTCTTCGTGGACTTCGCCAAACAGGGCGGCCTCGGCGCGGACGGCCGCTGCAAGTCCTTCGGCGCGGGCGCGGACGGCACCGGCTGGAGCGAGGGCGCGGGCGTCCTGGTGCTCGAACGCGCCTCACGGGCACGGGAGTCCGGCCACCGCGTGCTGGCGGTGCTGCGCGGCAGCGCGGTCAACCAGGACGGCGCGTCCAACGGCCTGACCGCCCCCAACGGCCCCTCCCAGCAGCGCGTCATCCGCGCCGCCCTGGCCGACGCGGGCCTCGCGGCGGCCGACGTGGACGCCGTCGAGGCGCACGGCACCGGCACGGTGCTCGGCGACCCGATCGAGGCGGAGGCGCTGCTCGCGACGTACGGCCGGGACCGGCCCGCCGAACGGCCCCTGCTGCTCGGCTCGGTGAAGTCCAACCTCGGCCACACGCAGGCGGCGGCGGGCATGGCGGGCGTGATCAAGATGGTCGCCGCCATGGCGCAGGGCGAGATCCCGCCGACCCTGCACGCCGACCCGCCGACGCCCGCCGTCGACTGGTCGGCGGGCGCGGTGGCCCTGGCGACCACCCGTACGCCCTGGCCGTCCACCGGGCGCCCCCGCCGGGCCGGCGTCTCGGCGTTCGGGATCTCCGGCACGAACGCCCACGTGATCCTCGAACAGGCCCCGGCGTGGGCGGCGCAGGACGCACGGCCGTCCGTGCCCGCACCGGCCGGAGCCGGGGCGGCACCCGGCCCCGGGGGCGGGCAGGGGCCCGTGGCGGCGAGCGCCGGGGCCGGGCGGCCCGGCTGGCCCGTCGTCCCGTGGGTGCTGTCCGCCCGCAGCGAGCGCGCCCTGCGCGGCCAGGCCGCGCGCCTGCTCGCGTACGTACGGGAGCGCGACGGGCTCGACCCCGCGGCCGTTGCCGCCTCCCTCGTCGCCACCCGCGCCCAGCTCCCGCACCGCGCCGTCCTCACCGGCGCCGACCGGGACGAACTCCTCAGCGAACTCGTGGCGTTCGGCGCGAGCGAGCCGCCCGCGCAGCGCACCGGCAGCGGTCCCCTCGTCTTCCTCTTCCCCGGCCACGGCAGCCAGTACGCGGGGATGGGCGCGAGCCTGCACGCGGCGTTCCCGGTCTTCGCCTCGGCCCTCGACGAGGTCGTCGACGCCCTCGACGCCAATCTCGAACGGCCCCTGGCTGAGCTGCTGTTCGCCCCGAAGGGCACGCCCGAGGCGGCCGTCCTCCAGGACCGGACGGAATTCACGCAGCCCGCCCTCTTCGCCGTCGAGGTCGCGCTCTACCGGCTCGTCGAGTCCTTCGGGCTGCGGCCCGACCACCTCCTCGGCCACTCCTTCGGCGAGCTGGCCGCCGCGCACGTCGCGGGTATCCTCACGCTGCCCGACGCCGCCCGGCTCATCACCGCGCGCGGGCGGTCGATGGCGGCGCTGCCGCCCGGCGTGATGGTGCAGATCCAGGCCGGCGTGGACGAGATCGAGCCCACGCTGGAGCCCGGCGTGTCCATCGCCGCCGTCAACGCCCCGGCGGCGACCGTGGTCTCCGGCACCGCGGAGGCCGTCGAGCGGGTCGTCGCCGCCTGGCGGGAGCGCGGCCGCCGCTCCGTCAGGCTGCGCAACCGGCACGCCTTCCACTCCGCCGAACTCGACGGCCGGCTCGGCGAATACGCGGCCGTCGCCGCGGAGATCACCTACCACCGGCCGGCGATCCCGTTGATGTCGAACGTCACCGGCGCGCCCGCCACGGCGGACGACCTGCGGTCCGCCGACTACTGGATGCGGCACGCGCGCGGCGCCGTACGGTTCCTGCCGTGCGTGACCGCCCTGGCCGAGGCGGGCGCACGCACCTTCGTCGAGATCGGTCCCGGCCGGGCCCTCACCACGCTCACCGCGCAGAGCATCCCGACCCCCGTGACCGGCATCCCGCTGCTGCGCCGCGACCGGCCCGAGGCCGCCACGCTCGTGCAGGCGCTGGCCGAACTCACCGCCGAGGGGCTGCCGGTGGACTGGCGGGCCGTATTCGGGCAGCCCCCCGCCGGGCCGCTGCCCGAACTGCCCACCTACGCCTTCGACCGGCGGCGCTACTGGCTGCGGTCCGCGCCGCCCGTCACCGCCGGACCGGGCCTCACCGACGCCGGGCACCCCGTGCTCACCGCCCGCATGGACCTGCCCGCGGACGGCACGGCCGTCCTCACCGGCACGGTGTCCCGCACCGCGCCCGGCTGGCTCGGCGACCACGCGGTGGGCGGTGACGTGCTCGTCCCCGCCGCCCTGTTCGCCGAGCTCGCCCTGCACGCGGCCACCGCCGTGGGAGCCCCGCCCGCACTGCGCGAACTGCTCGTCCAGGCCCCGCTGCCGCTCCCGGCGGAGGGCCGGGTGACGCTCCAGGCGGTCGCCCGCCCGTCCGGCGAGGTCGTCCTGTCCGCCCGCCCGGAGACACCCGGCGCGCCCTGGACCGTCCACGCACGGGCGGCACTCGGCGAGCCCGCCCCCGCGCCCGCCCGCCTCACCGCGTGGCCCCCCGCCGGAGCCGTCGCCGTCGACGTGGAGGGCGCGTACGAGCGGCTGGCCGAGCAGGGGTACGGCTACGGCCCGTCCTTCCGCGGTGTGCGCGCGCTGTGGAGGGACGGCGACGACGTGCTCGCCGAGATCGCACCGGAACTCGACACCGCGGGCTACGGCGTGCACCCGGCGCTGCTGGACGCCGCCCTGCACGCCTGGCTCGCCGGCACCGCCCGCGGCGGCACGGACGTCCCCTTCGCCTGGGAGCGCGTGACCCTGCACCGCCCCGGCGCCACCACCCTCCGCGCCCGCCTGGCCCCGTGCGGCCCGGACGCCCTCACCCTGACCGCCTGCGACCCCGCGGGCCACCCCGTCCTGACGGCCGCGGCCGTCCGCCTGCGGCCCGTGGCACCGGCCGCGCCCCCGCTGCGCGAACTGGCGTGGGAGCCGCTGCCGGGGGTGCCCGGCCTGCTCGCCGCCCCCGCCCCCGCCCCCGCCCTGGCATCGGGCTTCGGCGCCGCGCTGGTCCGGACGGTCCCTCCGGTGCGCCCGGCCGGCGGCCGGGTGACCGCGGGCGCGTCACGCGCGTCCGGCCGGGTGGCCGGCCCGGGACACGCCCCCGCCCCGGTGACCCCCGCCCCGGTGACCCCCGCCCCGGCGACAGCCTCCGGCTTCGGCGCGGCGCTCGCCGGCGTGCCGGAACGCGGCGCGGCCGCCCCCGCTCCCGCCCGCCTTCCCGGGCCCGTCACGCTCACCCCGCCCGGGTCCGGCCCGGCCGTCCTCCGGGCCGTCTCCGCGCCCGGTGCGGACGCCGTCGCCTCGCTGCACGCCCTCACCCGCGGGGTGCTGGCCGGGCTCGGGGAGGCCGGGCCGGGGAGGGTCGTGGTCGTCACCCGCGGGGCCGTCGCCGCGGGCGGGGGCGGGGTCACCGATCCCGCCGGGGCCGCGGTGTGGGGGATGGTGCGGGCCGCGCAGGCGGAGCAGCCGGGGCGGTACGTGCTCGTCGACGAGGACCCGGACGGGGAGGCGGAGCTGGACGCGCGGGCCGTACTGGACCTCGGCGAGCCGGAGGTCGCCGTCCGGGCGGGCGTCCCCCACACGCCCCGCCTCACCCCGCTCCCGGCGGAGGATGCGCGGGCGCAGGGGGAGCCGCCCTTCGGGCCCGGCTCGTACGTCCTCCTCACCGGCGGCACCGGCGGCCTCGGCCGGCTCTTCGCCCGGCATCTGGTCACGGCGTACGGGGTCCGGCGGCTGGTGCTGGCCGGGCGGCGCGGCGCCGCGGCTCCCGGTGCGGCCGAACTGCGGGCGCAGCTCGCGGCCCTGGGCGCCGACGCCGAGATCGTGGCCTGCGACCTGTCGGACCCGGCGGCGGTGGCCGCGCTCGTCACGCCGGACCTCACGGGCGTCGTGCACGCGGCGGGCGTGCTCGACGACGGCGTGCTCGGGACGCTCACCCCGGAGCGGCTGGCCGCAGTGCTCGCCGCGAAGGCGGACGCCGCCTGGTACCTGCACGAGGCCACCCGCGAACTGCCCGGCCTCACCGCCTTCGTCCTCTTCTCCTCCGTCGCGGGCACCCTCGGCTCGCCGGGCCAGGCCAACTACGCCGCCGCGAACGCCTTCCTCGACGGGCTCGCCGCGCGGCGCCGGGCCGCGGGCCTGCCCGCCGTGTCCGTCGCATGGGGCCTGTGGGCGCACGGCCGCGGGATGACCTCCGGGCTGGGCGCCGCCGACCTCGCGCGGCTGCGCGCCCGCGGCCTTGCGCCGATCCCCGAGGCGGCCGGACTCGCGATGTTCGACGCGGCCCTGACCGCGCCGCGCGCCCAGGTCGCCGCCGTCGCCCTCACCACGCCCGCTGCCCCGCCGGCGCACGGCACGGACGACGAGGCCGCCCGCCTGCGCGGCGAACTCGCCGCCCTCGACCGCGACGCCCGGCACGCCCGGCTGCTGGACCTGATGGGCCGCACGCTCGCCGCGGTCCTGGGCCTCGCCGCGGACCAGCCCCTCGACCCGGACCGCAACTTCCGTGAACTGGGCGTCGATTCGCTCCAGGCGGTCGAGCTCCGCAACGCCCTGGCGCCCCTGACCGGCACCCCGCTGCCGGCGACCGCGGTGTTCGACCACCCGACGCCCGCGGCGCTCACCGACCACATCCACCACATCCTCCTCCCGCCGGAGAGCGAACCGGACGCGGAGCCGAGCCGTAGGGAGTTGATCGAGACCATGGACGTCGAAGCGCTCATCGCGGACGCGCTGGGCGAGGGTGGTCCGCGATGACCGGCCGCCGCACACCGGGGGCAGGCGAACCGAAGGACCCCCGCGCCGCCGGGCGCGCCACCCGCGGGCCGTCCGCGCGCCCCCGCGTCGACCCCGCCCTCTACCGCCGGGACTGGGCCTTCGCCCTGTGGAGCGTCCTCGTCTCGATGGGCGCGGCGTTCGTACCGCAACTGCCCGTCCAGGACGACACGTTCGAGCCCCTCGACTGGCCGGACGACTGGTTCGACGAGTGGTTCGACCCCTACCTCCCCCGCGACCTCGGGCGGGGGGACCCGCGATGAGCGAGTACACCGAGGCACGGCTCGTCCAGGCGCTGCGCGAGTCGCTCAAGGAGATCGAGTGGCTGCGCGGCCGGGCCGGCGGCAGCCGTGAGGACCGGATCGCGATCGTCGGCATCGGCTGCCGCTTCCCCGGCGGCGCCGACTCGGCGGCGGGACTGTGGGACGTCGTCGCGAACGGCCGCGACGCCATCACCGGCTTCCCGGACGACCGCGGCTGGGACCTCGACGCCCTCTACCACCCCGACCCCGACCGCCCCGGCACGACCTACGTCCGCGAGGGCGGATTCCTGCCCGGCGCCGCCGACTTCGACGCGGCCTTCTTCGGCATCGGCCGCGGCGAGGCGGTCGCGACGGACCCGCAGCAGCGGCTGCTGCTCGAAGTCGCCTGGGAGGCGCTGGAGGACGCCGGGATCGACCCGCACACGCTCGCGGGCAGCGCGACCGGCGTCCTCGTCGGCCACATGGCGCAGGAATACGGCCACGACATCACCGAAGCCGGCACCGAGGGCTACCGGCTGACGGGCACGGCGGGCAGCCTCGCCTCCGGCCGGGTGGCGTACGCGCTCGGCCTCGAAGGCCCGGCGCTCACCCTCGACACCGCCTGCTCGTCGTCGCTCGTCGCCGTCCACCTGGCGTGCCGGTCCCTGCGCGCGGGCGAGACCGACCTCGTCCTCGCGGGCGGCGCCACCGTCATGGCCACCCCGCGCGGCTTCGTGGACATGGCCCGCCAGCACGGCCTCGCCCCCGACGGCCGCTGCAAGTCCTTCGCGGCCGCCGCGGACGGCACGGCCTGGGCGGAGGGCGTCGGGGTCCTCGTCCTGGAACGGCTCGCGGACGCCCGCCGCCACGGCCACCGCGTCCTCGCGCTCGTCCGCGGCAGCGCCGTCAACCAGGACGGCGCCTCCAACGGCCTCACCGCCCCCAACGGCCCCGCCCAGCAACGGGTGATCCGCGCCGCCCTCGCCGACGCGGGCCTGTCGCCCGGCGACGTCGACGTGGTCGAGGCGCACGGCACCGGCACCCCCCTCGGCGACCCCGTCGAGGCGCAGGCGCTGCTCGCCACGTACGGGCAGGGGCGGCCCGCCGGCCGGCCGCTCGTCCTGGGCTCGCTCAAGTCCAACATCGGCCACACGCAGGCCGCCGCGGGCGTCGCGGGCGTCATCAAGACGGTCGCGGCGATGCGGTACGGCGTCGTGCCCGCCACCCTGCACGTCGACGCGCCGAGCCCGCACGTCGACTGGACGTCCGGCGCGGTGCGGCTCGCGACCGGCGCGCAGGGCTGGCCGGTCACCGGCCGGCCGCGCCGCGCGGCGGTCTCGGCCTTCGGCATCTCCGGCACCAACGCGCACGTCGTCCTCGAACAGGCCCCGCCCGCCGACGAGCCGGCGCGCAGCACACCGCCCGCCGTGCCCTGGATGCTCTCGGCGAAGACCCCGGAAGCACTCGCCGCCCAGGCCCGGCGGCTGCTCGCGGCGCTCGACGGCGCGGACGCCGACCCCGTGGACGTCGGCTTCACCCTCCTGCACCGTGCCCGCTTCGCCCACCGGGCCGTCGTCCTCGGCACCGGCGCCGCCGAACTCCTCGCGGCGCTGCGGACCTTGGCCGCCGCCCCGGCACCCGGCACGGTCGTGGGCGGAACCGCGCTGCGCGCACAGGCCGAACGCTTCGCCGCGGGCGGCACGGTCGACTGGGCCCCGGTCTTCGCCGGCACGGGCGCCCGCCGGATCGCCCTGCCCACATATCCCTTCGCCCGGCAGCGCCACTGGCCCGAGCCGGCGGCCGGCCCAACCACCCCGCCGCGGACGGCGGCCGGCCCAACCGTCCCACCGCGGACGGCGGCCGCCGCGCCGCCCGGCCGCGCCGGCGACAGCACCGAGACCGTCCGGGCCGCGCTCGGCGACGTCCTCGGAGAGCACGGCACCCTCGGCCTCGACGACGACATCACCGCGCACGGGCTCAACTCCCTCTCCGCGGTGGAACTGCGCGGGCGCCTCCAGGCGCTGACCGACGCCCGGATCAGCCTCGCGGACATCTTCGACCACCCCACCATCCGCTCACTGGCGCGACTCCTCGACGAGCGCTGACGCCCCGCCCCCGGAGGTTCCGATGCCCCACGACGCCGCCGCTTCCCTGAGCTTCGACACGTTCGTGCCGCCCGCGACCGTCAACCGCCGCTCCGCGCTGGAGGTGTTCGTCACCGACCACACGCAGGTCGGCCCGGAGACATACGCGGTCGCCGTACGCGTCGAACCCGGCCACCCCCTGTGGTCGGACCGGACGGCACCCGCGCACGACCCCGTCGCGATCATCGAGGCCTTCCGCCAGGCCTTCGTCGTCGTCCGGCACGGCTACCTCGACGTGCGCCGCGGCACCCCGTCCGCCGTCCAGCACCTCACGCTGGCCGTACCGGAGCCGGACGCCTTCCGGGCGGACGGCGCCGCGCCGCTCCAAGGCGTCGTGACCGTCCGCGTCACCAGGAGCGAGGCCGCCTACGACATCGCGGGCACCTTCGCCGTGGACGGCGTGCCCGCCATGACGCTCTCCTTCGACAGCGTCCTCTTCCCCCGCGAGTCCTACCGCGAGATCCGCGCCTACCAGCGCACCCGGCGCTTCACCGACGCCGCGGGCAGGCCCGCGGCGGTCCCGGACAAGCCGTTCGAGCCCGGGGCGGTCGGGCGGCGCGACCCCGCCAACGTCGTCATCGCCCCCGCACCCGCCGACCGCCCCGGCCGCTTCCCGCTGCTCGTCGACCGCACGCACCCGTCCTTCTTCGACCGCGACTACGACCACATCCCCGCCTCCCTGCTCATCGAGGGCATGCGGCAGGCGGCACTGCACACCGCCGCCGAGGCGGGCCTGCGCACCGGCGAGGCCCTGCTCACCGGCGCGGAACTGGACTTCGGCATCTTCGTCGAGATCGACGTCCCCGCGGAGTGCGTGGTGTCCGTAACCGGACGGACCGGGCCGGAGATCGCGGCGAACGTCGCCATCGACCAGGGCGGTGTGCGGGTCGCGAGCGGCACCCTCCGGCTCACCGAGCCGCGGTGACCCCCGGCGCGGCCGCCGGGCCCGTGGCGGGGCCGCCGGGCCCGTGGCGGGGGCGGCGGGCGCGTGGCGGGGGCGCCGGGCCGAGGCGGGGGCGTACCGGGCGCGTGGCGGGGCCGGGCGCGTGCCGGGCGGGGCGGGGCGTGCCGGGCGGGGCGGCCGGGCCCGTGGCGGCGCGTTTCCGGACCCGGCCCATGGCGGACCGTGCCGTGCCGTGGCGGGCCGTGCCGTGCCGTGCGGTGCCGTGCCGGGCCGCGCCGGGCGGGGCGGACGGGCCCGGGCGGTGCGTTTCCGGACCCGGCCCATGGCGGACCGTGGCCGTGCCGTGGCGGGGCGGTGCTGGTGGCCGGGCCCGTGGCGGCGCGTTTCCGGGCCGATCCCATGGCGAACCGCGGCCGTGCCGTGCCGTGCGGTGCTGTGCCGGGCGGTGGCGGCCGGGCCCGTGGCGGACCGTCTCGGGGCCCGGCCCACGGCGAACCGTGGCCGAGCCGTGGCGGGGCGTGCCGTGCCGGGCCGGCTCCGTCAGTCCCATCAGTCCCGGCGCTCATCGGCACTGCCAAGGAGGCGGCGAACAGTGAACCCCACCGACATTCCGTACGAGGTTGTTCTGGTTCTTCCCGGCCAGGGCGCGCAGCAGCCGCGCATGGGCGCCGACCTGTACGGCGCCGAGGCCGTCTTCACGGCCGTGATGGACGAGTTCTTCGCCGCGGCCGGCGACGACGGCCCGGCGCTGCGCACCGACTGGCTCGCCGAGCACCCCGGGCCCGACTTCGACGACTGCCGCCGCGCGCAGCCGCTGCTCTTCGCCGTCGGGGCGGCACTGGGCGCGGCGGTGCTCGCGCGGGGACTGCGGCCGGGGGTGCTCGTCGGGCACAGCGTCGGGGAACTGGCCGCCGCGGCCATCGCCGGGGTCTTCGGCGTCGCCGACGGCGGGCGCGTCATGGCGGCGCGTACCGCCGCCATGGCGGCTACGGTGCCGGGCGGGATGCTCGCGGTTGCCGCCGGGCCGGAACGCATCCGGGAGGTCCTCGGCGCGGACCTCGCGGCGCGGGGCGTCGCGGTGGCCGCGGTCAACAGCCCCTTCCAGACCGTCCTTTCCGGCGCGACCGCCGAACTCTCCCTGGCGGAGAAGGCGTTGACCGCGGCCGTTGTCGCGTGCCGCCCGGTACGCGCCCGGCAGCCCTTCCACAGCCCGCTGTGCGAGGACGCCGCGCAGCGCTTCGCGGAGCTCCTCGGGGCTGTCCCCCTGGCCGCGCCCTCCCTCCCCATCCGCTCCACCTCCACCGCGCGCCTCGTCACCCCCGAGGAGGCCGTGACCCCCTCCTTCTGGGCCGCCCAGATGGCCCGCCCCGTCCTCTTCTGGCCCGCGGTCTCCCCGCTCCTGGCGCCCGCGCCGCCGCGTGTCTTCCTCGAAGCGGGGCCGCGCGGCAGCTGCGCCGCCGCGCTCCGTCTCTCGCCCGAGGTCCAGGCCGGCCGGCACACGGTCCTCTCCCTCCTCCCCGCGACGCCCCGCCGCGCGGCCCGCCCCGTCTTCGAGACGGCGGTGGAGACGACGCTGTCCCTCTGCGCGTAGCCCTGCCCGGGCGGGGTCGTCCCCCGCCCTGGGGCCGAGTGGCCTCGCCCGCCGGCCCACCGCCCGGTGGGGGATCGCTCGCGCCGTTCCCCGCACCCCCGAGGGGGTGCCACTTGCGGTTGGCGGTTCGCGGTTCGGCCGGTGGGGGCTGGTCGCGCAGTTCCTCGCGCCCCTGAGGAGGTGCGGCTTGCGGTGGCGGTTCGCGGTTCCGCCGGTGGGGGCTGGTCGCGCCGTTCCTCGCGCCCCTGAGGGGGTGCCACTTGCGGTGGGGGTTCGCCTTTCTGCCGGTGGTGGGTTGCTCGCGCAGTTCCTCGCGCCCCTGGGTTGCCCGGCGGGGCATCGCGCCCTTGCTCGGGGGTTGGGGTCGGGTGCCACTCCGGGGGTACCTCCTCGGAATGCGCGTCTGACGTCATGACGTAGGCGTTGAGGGAGGGGGTGCGCATTCCTGCGGGGGCACCCCCGGATCGTCCCCCTCCCGCGCCGGTGTGGCGGCTGCCTGCCGGTGGGGGTGAAGTCCTTCAGCGACTGCGGTTCGCCCCCGACGGCGGCGCACCCCCACAAGAAGGCCGTCAGCCGACGTCGAATCTGCACGGGTGGTGGGGGTGGGAACACCCCGCGCCGCCAGGCGCGGGCACCCCCGCGGCGGGCAAGCCGCCAACCCACCCTGGGCGGGCACCGCCCGAAGCGTCCCCCGCGGCGGGGCAGCCGCAAGTCCCACCCCAGGCGGGCACCGCCCGAGCGCGGCGCCCCCAGGCGCGGCACCCCCCGCGGCGGGCAGCCGCAAGCCCCACCCCAAGCGGGCACCGCCCGAGCGCGGCGCCCCCAGGCGCGGGCCCCCGCGGCGGGGCAGCCGCAAGCCCCACCGCAGGCGGGCACCGCCCGAGGCACCCCCCGCGGAGGGGTCTGCGGGGCGCGGCCCCGGGAGGAGGCACCCCACCGGGAGGTGACCCGGCGGGGGCGGCGGGCCGCGCGCGGGCCAGAGGACTTTGCCTGCTCTTTACAGCAGGCCCTCCCGGCCCCACGTCTCTCCGTTCGCTTCCGGACAGGAAGTTGCCGCCCGGCGCCCCGCTCAGGGGGTGTTCGGGCCGAATCGACAGGAGACAGCTCATGCGTGCACGGTCCGTCCTCGCCGCCCTCGGTTGCGCCGCGGCGCTCGCTCTCGCCGGGGCGGGAACGGCGTCCGCCGACAGCGGGGCGAAGCCCGCCCCGCGGCCGTCGACGGGCTCGGTGGCCCGGCCCACCGCGCGGCCCCACCCGACCGCGTCCCCGGCGGTGGGGAGCGGCAGCCGCACCGGAGCGGACGGCGGTCAGGTGCACGCCGTGCCGCGGGGTGCGGCGGACACCGGTGTGCCGCCTGTCGCGAGCGGGTCCGGCTCCTCCGCCGGGGGGACGGCCGCGGGTGTGGCCGGGGGTGTGCTGGTTCTCGGGGCGGGCGTGTTCGCCGTCCGCCGCCGGCAGCTCGCGGCGCGGGGCTGAGCTTGTCCGCGGTGCGGCCGGGCGCCGCGCTGTGCCTCGCGGGTCTGCTGCTCGCGGGTTGCGCCCCCGGCGCGGCCCGCGGGGCGGCGGTCCGCCCGGTGGTGGCCACGGCGCCGGTGACGGCGCGGGCGGCGCCGCTCGCGGCGTCCGTGCCGACCCGTCTGGTGATCCCCTCCATCGGTGTGGACACGCCGCTCACCGGGCTCGGCCTGCGGGCCGACGGCACCGTCGCGGTGCCGCCGGTGGCCGCGCACGCGCCCGCGGGGTGGTACCGCGGTTCGCCGACGCCGGGGGAGCCCGGGCCCGCGGTGCTCCTCGGGCACGTGACGGTGGGGAAGTTCGGCGACGGCGTGTTCGTGCGGCTCTCGGCGCTGGAGCCGGGGGCCCGCGTCACCGTGCGGCGGGCGGACGGCACCGCCGCGGTGTTCACCGTGTACGCCGTGCGTACGGTCGCCAAGGACCGTTTCCCGACGCGGGACGTCTACGGTGACACGGCCCGTCCCGAGCTGCGGCTGATCACGTGCGGCGGCCCGCGGACGGGGAGCGGGTACCGCGACAACGTGGTCGTTTTCGCGTCGTTCGACGGCGCCGGTGCGGTGTGACCGCGCCGGCCGCCCCTGACCCTGGAGCACGGTGACCCCGTCCGAGGGCCGGGCAGCCGCGGAGCTGTTCGCCGATCTCTATCCCGGTCTCGCCGGGTGGTGCCGCCGTCTCGTCGACGACGACGGCACCGCCCACGAGATCGCGTCCGAGGCGTTCACCCGCCTGTGGGCGCGCTGGTCGTCGGTGACGGAGCCGCGCGGTTTCGTGTACGTGACCGCGGCCAACCTCGTGCGCGACCACTGGCGCAGACTGGACCGCGAGCGCAGGGCCGTACGGCGGGCGGGGACGGAGGCCGCGCTGGACGGGCAGCGGCGGGCGCAGGCGGGCGCGGAGTCGGCCGTCCCGGTGCGGATGCTCGTGCAGTCGCTGCCGGAGCGGCTGCGGACGGCTGTGCTGCTGTACTACTACGCCGACCTTCCGGTCCGGGAGATCGCTCTGCTGACGAAGCGCAAGGAAGGCACGATCCGGGCCGATCTGCACGCCGCCCGGGAGTATCTGCGCGCCGGACTGGGGGAACGCCTTGATCACACCCGTTGAGCCGTGGGACGAGCCCTACGACGCGGATCTGGCGGCGCTGCTGCGCGAGGGAACGGCCGAACTGGCCCCGCCGCCCGGCGCCTTCCGCCGCATCCGGCGGCGCGCCGCCCGGCGCCGGTGGGCGCGGGCCGCGGTGGCGGGCGGTGTGACGGCCGTGGTCGTCGGTGCCGCCGCCACGCTGTGGCCCGTGCCGGACACGGGTGCCCCGGCGCCCCCGCTCGCGCCGCCCGCGGCGACGTCCGCCCCGGCGCCGGCCCCGTCGCGGACGCCCGCGGTCCGCACTCCCACCGGGCAGCCGGACCGCAGGGCCCCGGAGCCGACCGCGTCCCCCCGGAGCGGGCGTTCCGGGGGGACGGGCAGTGCGGCCGTCCGGGCCCGGCAGGGATTTTCGGGCCGGAGCGCGGCCCGGTAAACTGGCCGCGAGCGGCGGGCCGGTGACGGCCGCCGCGCGGCGGTGGGGCTCGCCGTACCCGAACCGCGGCACGTGTGCCGCCAACGGTCCCTACTTGTGACGACGCGCGCCCGCGTGCCCGGGCGCGGCACGAGTAGGAGACGCGACCGATGACGACCACGCCCCGCGAGCCGAGCGCCGGACCGCGCAGCCCGGACACCCCCGTCCCGTCCCGCGCGCCGGGGCAGGGCCAGGCGCCCGTGGTGGCGGCCGTCGCGCTGGGCGGCGCGATCGGTGCCTCGGCCCGCTACGGGGCGGGCCTGCTGTGGCCCACGCCCAGCGGCTCCTTCCCGTGGACGACGCTGTTCGTCAACGCCGCCGGCTGCGCCGTGATCGGCGTCTTCATGGTGCTGATCACCGAGGTGTGGACGGTGCACCGCCTCGTGCGCCCCTTCTTCGGCACGGGCGTCCTCGGCGGCTTCACGACGTTCTCCACCTACGCCGTCGACATCCAGCAGCTCGTCCAGCACGGCCACGCCCGTACCGCGCTGGCCTACCTGGCCACCACCCTGCTCGCCGCGCTCTGCGCGGTGTGGCTGGCGGCGGCGGCGACCCGCGGGCTCATGGCGGGGAGGGCGCGGTGAACTGGCTGCTGGTGGTGGCGGGCGCGATGGTGGGCGCCCCGCTGCGCTACCTGACCGACCGCGCCGTCCAGGCCCGGCACGACACGGTCTTCCCGTGGGGCACCTTCGCCGTGAACGTCTCCGGCTGCCTCGTCCTCGGTGTGCTGACGGGCGCGGTGGGCTACGGCGCCGCCCCGCACTCCGTGCAGCTGCTCGCCGGTACGGGCCTGTGCGGGGCGCTCACCACGTATTCGACGTTCTCCTACGAGACACTGCGGCTCACCACCGGCGGCTTCCGCTTCCTGGCCGCGGCCAACGCGGTGGCGAGCGTGGCGGCGGGGCTCGGCGCGGCCTTCACGGGCGCCGCCCTGGCCCAGGCCCTCTGGGCGTGACGCCCCCGCGCCCGCCGGGGAGCGCCCCGCCGCGCCCCTGTGCGCCCTGCCGCTCACGGCGGGTGCGCGGGAGGATCGGCGAGGCGTCGGGGCGCACCGTACGAGAGGGGATCCGCGGGTGGCGGCACAGGGAGCGGCGGACGGTACCGCGGCGGGGGAGGGCACGGCGGCGGACGGGTCACCCGGGGACGATCACGCCGTGGTCGTCGGGGCCGGGCTGTCCGGTCTGCTCACGGCGCACGCCCTCGCGCGCGGCTTCGCGCGGGTCACGCTCGTCGAGCGGGACGCGCCGGCCACCGGCGAAGCCCGCTTCCGGGCCGGTGTCCCGCAGTCCCGGCACGTCCACATCCTGTGGAACCGCGGGCTGACGGAGATGGACGCGCTGCTGCCCGGAGTCGTCGCCGAACTGGCCGCGGCGGGCGGCGAGATCGTGCACGCGCCCGAGCAGATGCGCTGGCTCTCGCCCGCGGCGTGGTTCACCGGTGTGCGCGGCGCGCGCTACCTGTCCGTCTCCCGGGAGGTGCTGGAGGCGGTGCTGCGGCGCCGCGTCCTGGACGGCGGCGCGGTCACCGCCTTGGACCGGCACGAGGCGACGGCCCTCGTGGCCGGGCCCGGCCGGCGGACGGTGGCGGGCGTGACGCTCCGCGAACGCGGCGGCAGCGGGCGGCAGTTCGCACTGCCCGCCGGGCTCGTGGCCGTCGCCACCGGGCGCGGCGCGCGCCTCACGGAGTGGCTGGGGCAGCTCGGCTGCCCGCCGCCCCCGACCGAGCGGATCGACGCGCACCTCGGCTACTCCTCCCGCTACTACCGGCGCCCGGCGTCCCCGCAGGCGGCGGGCGGCTGGAAGGCGATGTACGTGCAGGGCAACCAGGACCTGCCGCGCAGCGGCGTCATCGTGCCCATCGACGGCGACCGCTGGCTCGTCACCCTCATCGGCCAGGGCGCCCACCGGCCGCCCGTCGAGGAGCGGGCCTGGCTCGACTTCGCCGCCTCGCTGCGCTCCACCGAGCTGGCGGACGCCCTCACCCACGCCGAGCCGCTCTCCGGCGCGGTGGCCTTCCGCGCGACGGCCAACGAGTGGACGCACTACGAGCGTTCGGCGGAGGTCCCCGGCCGCCTCCTCGTCGTCGGGGACGCGCTGTGCCGCTTCAACCCCGTCTACGGCCACGGCATGTCGGTGGCCGCGCTCCAGGCGCGGGTGGTCGCCGGGTACGCGGCGGGCACGGCCGGCCCCGCCCTCGCCGCCCGTACGCGCGAGGTGCAGAGGGCGGTGGCCCGGTGCGTGCGTGGGGCGTGGGCGATCGCGACGGGCGAGGACGGCCGCTACCCGGACACGGACGGCCCGGCCCCGGGCCTGCTCGGCAGGTTCCAGCAGGGCTACATGGCAAGGGTGCTGGCCGCCGCCAACACCGATCCGCTGGTCGCGTCCGCGTTCTTCGGGGTGCTGTCGCTGGACCGCCGCCCCGAGTCGCTGCTCGCCCCGCGTGTGGCCGTACGCGCCCGCCGCCGCCCGGCGCCTTCCCCGTAGGCTCCCCGGAAGGACCCGAGGGAGGAGCGGCGCGCCGTGACGCACACGCACGAAGAGCACGTCCTGGCCAAGATAGCGAAGGGCCTCGTCTACACCGAGTCGGAGGCGTCCTTCCAGGCCCGGCTGCGCCGGGCGGACGAGATCTTCGCCTACAACCACACACCGCCGGGCGACGAGCGCCGCCGCCGCGAGCTGCTCACCGCGATCCTCGGCTCGGTCGGCGAGCGCACCGTACTGCTCCCGCCCTTCCACGCCGCCTTCGGCAGCAACGTCCACATCGGCGACGACTTCTTCGGCAACGTGAACCTCACGTGCGTCGACGACGTCGAGATCCGCATCGGCAGCGATGTCATGATCGCCCCGAGCGTGACCCTGACGACGACCGGACATCCCGTCCACCCCGCCCGCCGGGCGGACTTCGGGCGCTTCTCCGAGCCGATCGTGATCGAGGACAAGGTGTGGATCGGCAGCAACGCCGTCGTCCTGCCGGGGGTGCGGATCGGCTACGGATCGGTCATCGGCGCGGGCAGCGTCGTCAGCCGCGACATCCCGCCGATGACCGTCGCGGTCGGCACCCCCTGCCGGGTGCTGCGCGAGATCACCGATGCCGATCTGACCACCCGCAGCGCGCAGCACCTCAACGGCGGTCCGGCCGCCGGGTGATGAGCCCGCGCTCGATCGCGGTCACCACGGCGTGCGTGCGGTCGCTGACGTCCAGCTTGGCGAACACCCGCAGCAGGTGCGTCTTGACGGTCGCCTCCGCGATGACGAGGCGGCGGCCGATCTCCACGTTCGACAGCCCGTCGGCGACGGCGTCCAGCACCTGCTGCTCGCGCGCCGTCAGCACGACGGGAGCGGGGCGGCGCATGCGCGAGACCAGCTTCTGTGCGACGCGCGGCGCGAGGACGGTCTCGCCGCGCGCGGCGGCGTGGATCGCGGCGACGAGCTGCTCGCGCGTGGCGTCCTTGAGCAGGTAGCCGATCGCGCCCGCCTCGACCGCCCGCTCGATCTCCTCGTCGGTGTCGTAGGTGGTCAGGATCAGCACCCGGGTGCCGGGGTGGCGGCGCACGATCTCCGCGGTCGCGGCCACCCCGTCCAGCACCGGCATCCGCAGGTCCAGCAGCGCGAGATCCGGCGCCAGCTCCGCGACCAGCGCGACCGCCTCGCGCCCGTCGCCCGCCTCCCCGACGACGTCGATCGTCGCGTCCCCGGACACCAGCGCGGCCACCCCGGCGCGCATCACCACGTGGTCGTCGGCGAGGACGACCCGCAACCGACCGCTCTCCCGCTGCTCGTTCACTGTTCGCCCTTCCTGGCGGTGGGGATGACGGCGAGGACGCGCGTGCCGTCGCCGACCGAGCTGGTGACGTTCAACTCGCCGCCCAGCTCGGCCATCCGGCGGCGCATCCCGTCCAGGCCGAAGCCCTGCGAGGTGCCGACGGCGAAGCCGCGCCCGTCGTCGGTGATCTCCAGCTCGACCCGGTCCCCGTACGCGGTGAGGACCAGGCCGACGGTCGAGGCGCCCGCGTGCTTGCGGACGTTGGCCAGCGACTCCTGCGTGCAGCGCAGCAGCGCGATACGGGTCTGCTGGTCGCACTCCACCTCGGCCAGCTCGGCGTCCGTGGCGAGGCCGGTGTCCTCCGCGAAGCGCTCCAGGACGCGGCGCAGCGTCGCCGTCACCGGCCCCTGCCCGTCCCCGCCGGTCGGCGCGGCCCGCACCAGGGCCCGCGCCTCGGCCAGGTTCTCCCGCGCGGTGCGCTCGATCGACCGCAACTGCTGTGCGGAACGCTGGGGTTCGTCCGCGATGCCCGAACGGGCCGCCTCCGCCAATGCGATGATCGACGCGAAGCCCTGCGCGAGCGTGTCGTGGATCTCGCGGGCGAGCCGCTCGCGCTCCTCGGTGGCGCCCTGCTGCTGGTAGGCCTCCACCAACCGGATCCGGGCGCCCTCCAGTTCGGCGTTGAGCTGCCGGACCCGCTCGTCGTTCTGCTCGATCAGCCGCACCGCCGCCAGCCCGGCCGCGACGCTCACCGCGAAGGCCGCGAGCGTCGCGACCGCGTTGCCGGTGAAGACGTTCGGGCTCAGCCCCTGGGGGGCGTCGCCGCCCAGCACGGTCACGGCGGCCGCGATCCCGCTGGAGGAGACGGCCGGGCCCGGCGCACCGGCCAGGTACCAGAAGTGCGGCAGCGTCGCGACGTACACCGACGCCCCGCCCTCGCGCAGGTACGCCATGCCGCCGAGCCCCGCGATCAGCACCCAGACCACCGTGCGCGGACGCGAGACCGCACGCCCCGGGAAGGCGAGCGTCAGCAGGTAGTAGGCCCCCACCGCGACCGGGAGCCCCACCGCCGCGTAGCGCGCCGGACCCGGGTCGTCCCGGCCGGCCAGCACCAGGGGCAGCAGCCCGAGGAGCAGCCAGCCGAGGACGTACCAGCGGTGCAGGGACCACGCACGCACCTGCCCTGCGGGCCGCAACCAGGGAGTCATGCAGCTCAGCCTACGTTTACGGCGTCTGCGGCAGGCTGCCGGCCGGCGGCCGCGGCCGCCCGCGCCCGGCGGGCCGCCCGCGACGGGTACCAGCTGCGCTCGCCGAGCAGCAGCAGCGCCGCGGGCAGCACCACGATGCGGATGACGAACGCGTCCAGCAGCACCGCGACCGCGAGGCTGAAGCCGATCTGCTTCATCTCGATCAGGTGCAGCCCGACGAAGCTCGCGAAGACCGTCACCATCACGAAGGCCGCGCTCGTCACGACGCTCGCCGAGCGGCCGATGCCGTCCAGCACCGCCTTGCGCGTGGTCTCCCCGCGCAGCACCGCCTCCCGGATCCGGCTGATCACGAACACCTGGTAGTCCATCGACAGCCCGAAGAGGATCACGAAGAGGAAGAGCGGCACGCGCGAGCCGATCGACCCGGTGGAGGTGAAGCCCAGCGCCCCCTCCGCCCAGCTGCCCTGGAAGACCAGGGTGAGCACGCCGAGCGCCGCGCCCGCCGACAGCAGGTTGAGCAGCACGCCGAGCAGGCCGATGACCAGCGAGCCGAACGCCCACACGGTGAGGGCGAAGGTGACCAGCAGCAGCGCCCCGATGACGAGCGGCATCTTCGTCTTCTCGTGCGCGGGGTAGTCCGCGAAGCGCGCGATGTCGCCGGTGACCGCGACCTCCGCGCCCGGCAACGCGCCGAAGGCCGCGGGCAGGTAGTCCTTCCGCAGGTGCGCGAGCGAGGTGTGCGCCCGGTCGGAGCTGACGTACGCCGGGACGCCCAGCTCCAGCATGCTGACCCGGTGGTCGGCGGAGGTGCGCAGTGCGGAGGTGCCGGCGAAGACGGGGTCGGCCTTCGCGCGGGCCGCGACGTCCCGCAGTGCCGCGGCGACCGCGCCCGCCTGGCCCGGATCGGCCCTCACCAGCACCTGGTTCATCGACGTCTGCTCCGGGAAGGCCTGGTTGGTTCGGTCCCAGGCCTGCATCGCCGGCAGGCCGCGGCTGTACGTCTCGCGCCCGATGTCGGTGAGCTTCAGCCCGCCCAGCGGCGCGGCCAGCGCGAGCAGGGCGAGCACTCCCACCGCGAGCGTGGCCGCGGGGCGCCTGGCGGTGCCGCGCAGCACGGCGCCGACGAGCCGCCCGCCGCCCTGCCGGGACGGGCTCTTGACCGTGCGGCCCTTGCGGGCCCGGCGCTCCGCGCGCCGCTCCGCCCGTACACCCAGCTTGACCAGCACCGCGGGCAGGACCGTCATCGAGCTGACGACGGCGGCGAGGGCGACGACGATCGCGCCGGTCGCCAGCGACGAGAAGATCACGTCGTCCGCGAGGTAGAGCGTCGCGCTGGACGCGGCCACGGCGAGTCCGGAGACCACCACGGCCCGCCCGGACGTGGCCGCCGCCAGCTCCACCAGTTCCCGCGAGCCCAGCCTGCCGCCCGCCGCGGCCCGTTCCTCGCGTTCGCGTTTGAGGTAGAAGAGCGTGTAGTCGACGCCGACCGCGAGCCCGATGAGCAGGATGACGTTGGTGCCGACGCCGGCGTCCGGGAAGGCGTGCGAGGCGACCATCGACAGGCCGACGGCCGCCGCGATCGACGTCAGCGCGAGCAGCAGCGGTACGGTCGCCACCGCCACCGACCGGAAGACCAGCAGCAGCGTCAGCAACGTGACCGGCAGCGCGACGAGTTCGGTGCGCGACAGGTCGTCGCCGCGTTGTCCCTGCACGTCCTTGCTGATGGACGCCCCGCCGCTCTCCTCCACCCGCAGCGCCGGATACGCCTTCGCGACCAGGGCGGTCTGCGCGAGCACCGGGTCGACGTGGTTCTTGCCGTCCAGCTCCGCGCCCTTGAGGGTGACGTCCACCCGTACCGCCGTACGCCCGGTGTTGTACAGCGGGTCCGCGACGTCGGCGACTTCGGCCAGCCCCCGCATCCTCGCCACGACGTCCCGCGCGGCGGCGCCGGCGGCCCCGCCGTCCAGCGCACCGCTCCGCGCGGTGATCAGCACCTTCTCGACGGCCTTCTGCTCCAGCCCGCCCGAGGCCGCGACGGCCTCCGCGCGCCCGGCCTCGCCCACCCGGAAGTCGTCGGCGGTGGCGGCGTGCCCGCCGAGGGCCGCACCCGCGCCCAGGCACAGGACGACGAAGACGAACCAGCCGACGATGGCCCGCCAGGGGTGGCGGGCGCTCCAACGAGCCATGTGTACCGGAAGATTTCCCATGCCTCGATGCTGGCCTCGCGACCGGTGCGGACATCAGCATCGCCCGGTGGAACCTCCCGTCCACCGACCGGTGGACCCCCGCGGTCGCCCACCTCGACAATGCCGGGTATGAGCGTGCGATACGACGAGGTGATCGGCCCGCTGCGCGAGGCGTACGACGCGCGCGCCGCCTGGCGCGACGGGCTCGCCAAGGAGCCCTGGAAGCTCGCCGAACGGCAGGCCTTCCGCGACCGGCTCGCCCCGGGCGCCCGGCTGCTGGAGATCGGCGCCGGCACCGGCCAGGACAGCGCCTACTTCCAGGACGAGGGCTTCGACGTCGTCGCGGCCGACCTGTCGCCCGCGATGGTCGAGCGCTGCCGCGCCAAGGGCGTCGACGCCCACGTCATGGACATCCTGCACCTGGACCTCCCGGCGGCCTCCTTCGACGCGGTGTTCACGATGAACTGCCTGCTCCACGTCCCCAACCGCGAACTGCCCGCGGCCCTCGCGGCGGTCCGCGGGGTCCTGCGCCCCGGCGGGCTGTTCTTCGTCGGCGTGTACGGCGGGGCCGAGAGCGTGGAGGGCCCGATCGAGGGCGACGAGCACGTACCGCCGCGCTTCTTCTCCCGGCGTACGGACGGCCTGCTGCTCGGCTTCGCCACGGCGAGCTTCGACGTCGCCGACTTCCACTCCGCCGACGTCGGGGGCGGCCGCCGCTTCCAGTCGCTGACGCTGCGCCGCCCGGACGCCGACCCGCGGGACGACGGCCCGGACGCCGGTGGGGAGTTCTGACCGGCCGACGGCTCAGACGTCGGCGGGGACCTGCGCCCCGGCGCCGAACACCCGCTGCCGCCACATGACGCCCAGCAGCGCGGCCATCAGCAGCGCGACGGCGGCCATCTCCACCCGCATCCACCCCGGGAAGGTCCCCGGCAGCGAGGCCTCCACCGCGTTGGCGACGAGCAGCACCCCGGCGACGACCCCGAGCGCCCGCACCGCCCGCACGCTTCCCGCCCGCGCCGACCGCAGCCGCAGCAGGAGCAGGAACGCCAGCACGGTGACGATCACCGCGTGCCCCCACGCCTCCCGCGTCGCCTGCCCGGGCGCGGCGGCGGCGAGGATCCCCAGCGTCACGACCGTCCCGGCCATCCCCGCGGCGTAGACCGCGACCAGCACACCGACGGCGTTCAGCCGTCGCGATACGTCCGTATTGGCCCCCATGCCGCCCAATGGAGGGATTCGGGCGGGCCCGTCAACCCGGACGGCCGGGCCTTGACCCGGCGGATACCCTTCCGCTTCCGGCGGGGGCGGGCGGTTCTGCGTATCCGCCCACGGGAGGGGCCCGCGGAGTGGTGTGATGCCTTCATGGCCGGGATGAGCATCACCGTGTGTCTGCCCGCGGGCGCCGCCGACGACGTGGAGGAGGCCGTGGCGCAGGCGATGGCGCCCTTCGAGAGCGATGGCTCGGGCAGCCCCGAACGCGATGTCTGGGATTCCTGGTACGTCAGCGGCGGCACCGTCCACGGCAGCGGCTTCAACGTCCTCCCCGGCCACGAGCGGGACCCCCGGCTGATCCACGAGATCCCCGGCCGGTGGTGGCGGCCCGGCGCCGAGGCGACCCCCAACGAATTCGGCTGGTGCGCGGGCGGCCCCCGCGGCCTCCTCGACTTCTCCGCGTCCGTTGAGGAGGCGGGGGCGCTGGCCGAGGCGGCGTGGCGGCGCTGGCACGAGCTGGCAGGGGAACTGCCCGAGCCCCTGCCGCGCGGGACCTTCACCGCCCGCCGCCGTACGGAGCCCGGCTACTCACGGGAGCAGGCCGGCGCCGACTACCACGGCCAGCCCCTCCTGGCAGCCTTCGAGGCATACCTGGAGAAGCTCCCCACCGAGCGCTACCGGTGGGACTTCCTCCGCTCCGTGGACCCGGTCGCCGACGTCGGCTCCGCGACCCTGGAGGAATTCCTCGCCCGGACCCTCTTCTCGGCCCTGAACACCCGCAACGTCCTCACCCTCGACGGCTGGTGGCACGAGGACGGCGGCCCCGGCATCCACAGCCTGTGCCACGGCCCCGCGACCTGCCCGCACACCCCCGGCATCCCCGCAGGCCAGGAACACGCCGACGCCTACCTGCGGGACCTCCCCGCCGACACCCTCCTGGTCAACGTGCACTGCCACGTCTGAGCCCGGTCCGCGGGCGGCGGTCCGTCGCCGCGCGCACGGCGTACGCCCGGCCCGCCGCCTCCCCGGGGCCCACGCCGTCACCTCGCTCTCCGGGCGCGGCCCGGACTGCGGGGCGGGGACGGCCGCCGCGTCCGGGGGGCAGAACTGGCGGGTCCAGCGGCGGAAGGGGCCGATCGGGCCGTCCCCCCGGGGGACGGCGGCTTCCGCGTGCCCGCGCGGTGGGCGGCGGTCAGGCCGGGAGCGGCTGGACGTCCTCGGCGGCGCGTGCGTCGTACGCGTCGCGGGCGTCGAGGACGGCGTCGATGTTGTCCTCGGACCACGCGCGGATCGCGCGCATGAGGGCGGTGACGCTCTCGCCGAGCGGGGTCGCCGCGTAGTCGACGCGCGGCGGGATGGTCGGGAAGACGGTGCGGGTGACCAGGCCGTCGCGCTCCAGGGTGCGCAGGGTCTGGGTGAGCATCTTCTGCGTGACGCCGTCCAGTCTGCGGCGCAGTTCGCCGAAGCGCAGCGGGCCGCCGGACAGGGCGCCCATGACCAGCATGGTCCACTTGTTGGCGAGGACGTCGAGAATCTGCCGGGAGGGGCAGGCGGCGAGGTAGGCGTCCGCGCCGCCTCGGAAGCGCAGGCCGTCGGTAGTACCCATGAGGTACCTATATACCTTTCAAGTGCCTTCTGTTCAACGGGTACCGGCCCTGCCGAGGATGGGGACGACCCCGCGGGACCCCGGCGGGGGATTGCCGAACCATCCGACAGGAGTGCACGACCATGCGCGCGATCACCCAGAAGACCTTCGGCGGCCCCGAGGTGCTGGAGCTCACCGGCGACGCCCCGCGGCCCGTTCCCGGTCCCACGCAGGTGCTGGTCCGGGTGCGGGCGACCAGCGTCAACCCGGTGGAGCTGTTCGTCCGTTCCGGCGCCTTCCCGCTGCTCGGCGAGCCGCCGTTCGTCCTGGGCTGGGACGTCTCGGGGGTCGTCGAGGAGGCCGATCCGGGCGTGCACCGCTTCGCCGTCGGCGACGAGGTCTACGGACTGCCGTACTTCCCGGCCGCCGCGGGCGCGAACGCCGAGTACGTCGTCGCCCCCGCGCGCCAGCTCGCCCGCAAGCCCGCGGGGATCAGCCACGAGGAGGCCGCGGCACTGCCGCTGGTGGGCCTGACCGCGTGGCACGCGCTGGCCGAGATCGCGCAGGTACAGCCCGGGCAGCGGGTCCTGGTCCACGGCGCGGGCGGCGGGCTCGGGCATGTGGCTGTGCAGATCGCCAAGCACCTGGGCGCCGAGGTCGTCGGCACGGCGAGCGCGGGCAAGCACGCCTTCCTGCGCGGGCTCGGCGCCGACCGGCTCATCGACTACCGCACCGAGGACTACGCACAGGTGCTGCGGGACGAGCCCGTCGACGTGGTGCTGGAGACGCTGGGCGGCGGCAACGCCGAGCGCTCGTTCGGGGTGCTGCGGCCCGGCGGGCTGCTGGTCACCGCGGTGGAGCGGCTCAGCACGACGCTGCCGCAGCTGGCGGCCGCCGCCGGGGTGCGCTTCGCGGCGGTCGGGGTCGAGCCGGACGCGGCGGGGCTGGCGGAGCTGACCGCACTGGTGGAGGCGGGGCGGCTGAAGGTGCACGTGCAGCAGGCCTTCCCGCTGGAAAAGCTCTCCGATGCGCACGCCCTGCTGGCGGCGGGCGGCGTGCAGGGCAAGCTCGCGATCAGCGTCTGACGGCCGGCGGCCTGCGCCGGTGCTCCCGCAGCCCGCGACCGGCCCCGGCACACGGCAGGGCGGCAGCCTCCAGCCCGCGGCCACCTCCCCCGGCGTCGCGTCCCGCCGGTCACCGGCCGCGACGGGTACGGCGCCGCCGCCACCTGCGCGGGCGGGCGGCGCGGGCGCGCCTGCGGACTGACCGGCCGTCAGAGCAGGTCCGCCAGCCGGTCCAGGAAGGCCGCCTGGGCCTTGACCACGAGCGCGCGGGCGGGGTCCAGGGCGAACCACGCCACCCGGTCCAGCTCGGGGAACGCCGCCGTGCGGCCGGAACCGCGCGGCCACTCCATCGTGAAGGTGCCGGGCACCACGTCCGCCGGGTCGAGGTCGCCCTCCACCGCCCACACCGTCACGTGCTTGCCGCCCGACTGCACCACCTCGCCGAGCGGCAGCGGCTCGCCCTCCGGGGCGGGCAGCCCCAGCTCCTCCCGGAATTCACGCCGGGCGGCGTCCCAGGGCGGCTCGTCCCCGGCGTACTCGCCCTTCGGCACGCTCCACGCCCCGGCGTCCCTGCGGGCCCAGAAGGGGCCGCCCATGTGCCCGAGCAGCACCTCCGGCCCGGTGGGCGTACGGCGGAAGAGGAGCAGGCCCGCGCTGCGTCTGATCTCGGCCATGGGGCCAGTGTCGCCGCTCCGGACGCCGTACGCGGGCCCTCACCGCGCCGCCCCGACGCCGTGCCGCGGCCTCGCACCGGTGGGGCCCCCGCCGCGGGCGGGTGTCAGGACGTGCTCCCCGGCGGCCTGGCGCGGGCGCGGGTCCGTACCGGCGGTGCGGCCCCCGGCGTAGGCGGGTGTCAGGACGTGCTCCCCGGCGGCCTGGTGCGGCGCGGGTCCGTACCGGCGGTGCGCTCCCCCGTGCGGGGGCGGCCTGGCGCGGGCGCGGGTCCGTACCGGCAGTGCGGCCCCCGGCGCCAGGCGGGCGTCAGGACGTGCTCCCCGGCGGTCTGGCGCGGGCGCGGGTCCGTACTGGCGGTGCGCTCCCCCGTGCGGGGGCGGCCTGGCGCGGGCGCGGGTCCGTACCGGCAGCGCGGCCCCCGCCGCCAGGCGGGTGTCAGGACGTGCTCCCCGGCGGCTGCCGGTCGCCGCCCTCCACGGCCGCGGCCCGCAGCGCGGCTCCCACGCGGAGCACCGCGTCGCTCGGCGGCGGGTGCGGCAGCCGGGCCAGCAGCAGCCGGCGCTGCTCCTGCGGGCCGCCGCGCACGGGCAGGACGCGCACGCCCGGCGGCGCGGCGGCGGCGAGCGCGGCCGGCACGGTGGTCAGGCCGCAGCCGGCGGCGACGAGTTGGAGCTTGGCGAGCCAGTCGCGGGCGACGTGCGCGATGTCGGGCCGCTCGTCCAGGCCGGGCCACACGCCCATCAGGTGGTCCTCGCCCGCCGAGGACCCGGCGATCCAGCGCTGCCCGCGCAGGTCGGCGACGTCGACGAAGTCACCGCGGGCCAGCGGGTGGGCGGCGGGCACGGCCAGGCACAGGGCCCGCTCGGCGAGCGTCCGCAGCACCAGCGGCGGCGACTCCGCGTCCGGCGGCCGGAAGGGCGGCGCCGAGGCGAGCACCGCGAGGTCCAGGCTGCCCGCGCGCAGCGCGCGGACCAGCGCCGGCGTGCTGGCGCCCTCCCGGCCCAGTACGCGCAGGCCCGGGTCGGTGCGGCGCAGGGCGGCGAGCGCGCGCGGCACCAGCGCGGCCCCCGCGCTCGGGTACCACCCCAGCCGTACGGTCGCGGCCTGCTCGTCCAGCCCCGACAGCTCGCGCGCGGCCGCGTCGATCTCGTCGAGGACGGTCGTGGCGCGGCGCATGACGACCCGTCCGGCGGCCGTGAGCCGTACGCCGTCGCGCCGCCGTTCCAGCAGCTCGGCGCCCGCGGCCCGTTCGATCGCGGCGATCTGACGGGACACCGCCGACTGCGTGTAGCCGAGCGCGGCCCCGGCCGCCGTGAAGGTCCCCTGCTCGGCGACGGCCCGCAGGACGCGCAGCGCGGTGAGTGACACATCCCTGAAGTCCATGACGATCACGCATACTAACCGTGCCGAAGAATCGTTGGACTCATGGAACGTGCGTTCCTAGCGTGGAGGCATGAGCACTTCACGCATCGCCCTCGTCACGGGCGCCAACCAGGGACTCGGCCGCGCGCTCGCCGAAGGGCTCGCCGCCCGTCTGGAACCCGGCGACCTCGTCCTCCTCACCGGCCGCGACCGCACCCGCGTCGGGACGGCGGCCGCCGAGGTCGGCGCGCTGCCCGGCAGCCGCGCCCGCGTCGAGGGCCGGGTCCTGGACGTCAGCGACGCCGAGGCCATCGCCCGGCTCGCCGAGGAGCTGCGGGCCGCGCACGGCGGCGTCGACATCGTCATCTCCAACGCCGTCACCCGCATGCTGCCCGAGGACTCGCAGGCCGAGCGGGCGGACGAGGTCATCGACGTCTCCAACACCGCCACCCACGCCGTCCTGCGCTCCTTCGGCGCCGTCCTGCGCCCGGGCGGCCGGCTGCTCGTGGTCGCCAGCAGCCTCGGCACCCTCGGCCACCTCGAACCGCGGCTGCACCACCTCTTCGACGGCGCGACGCTGGAGCAGGTCGAATACGCCGTGGAGTCCTGGCGCACCGCCATCCACGACGGGACGGCGCGGGAGGCGGGCTGGCCGGTGTGGCTGAACGTCCCCTCGAAGGTCGCCCAGGTCGCGGCCGTCCGCGCGGTCGCCGCCGAGCGGCGCGAGCGCGACCTCGCCGCCGGCACGCTGATCGCCTCGGTGTGCCCCGGTATGGTCGACACCGCCACCTCCCGCCCCTGGTTCAGCGACTACAGCCACGCCCAGACGCCCGCGGCCGCCGCCGAGGCCGTCCTCGCCCTCGTCCTCGCCGAGGGCGCCGACCCGGAGCTGTACGGCGAGCTGGTCCGCTTCGGCAAGCCGCTGGACTGGCACGCCGGCACCCCGCTGGTGGAGCAGGACGCGATGGTCAGGCCCTGAACCCCGCTCAGGCCGCGGTGGCCGCGAGGACGCGGGCGGTCGCGACGACCGTCTCGCGGCGCCGGGCGAGGGCGGCCCGGTCGGTCTCCTCGTCCAGCACCATGCGGCACATCCGGGGCACGGCGAAATTCCAGGCGACGAGTCCCATGAGGGTGAACAGCAGGTCCTGGACGGGGCGCAGCCGCTCGTCGTCCGCGGCGCCGCCCGCCAGCTGGTGCACCTTCTCCCGGAAGGCCTCCCGCCGCCCGCCCTCCTCCTCGTCCGGCCCCTCCAGGGCCTCCCAGAGCAGCAGCCGGATCAGCTCGGGGTGCTCGTGGTACCAGTCGAAGAGCTGCCCGACGGATTCCGCGACCGCGTCCGGGTCGAGTGCGAGGGAGAGCCGTACCTCCTCCAGCTTGGCCCGCAGGACGGCGGCGAACAGCTCCTCCTTGCTGCCGTAGTAGAGGTAGATGGCCTGCTTGTTGGCGCGCGCGGCCGCGGCGATCCGGTTGACCCGCGCCCCGGCGAGGCCGTGCTCGGCGAACTCCGCGGCGGCGGCGGCGAAGATCCGTCGTCTGGTGTCTTCCGCGTCATAGGCCATGAACGGATTAAACCATCCGGTTGACTCGGTGCCGCCGGGGAGGGCAGTATCGGCAGGGCAGTAAAACAACCGGATGGTTTATTCTTTTCCGAAAGGCTCGCCCGTGAGCACTCCCACCACTGCCTTCGTCCCCGCTCCCTCCACCGCGCCCGACGACGCCCCCGCGCCCGTGCCGGTGCGGACACCGCTGCCCAGTGCCCTCGCGGGCACGACCGCCGTGCTCGTCGGCGGCAGTTCGGGCATCGGGCTGGCGGCGGGCGTCCTGCTGCGCACGGTCGGGGCGCGGGTGGTGCTGGTCGCCCGCGACCCCGAACGGCTGCGGGCGGCCGCGGACCGCCTACGGGCCGTTCCGGGCCCGGCCCCGCACCCGGCGGAGGACCCCGTCGTGGAGGTCCCGGGGGACGGCGGGGACGAGCGGGTGCTCACCGAGGCCTTCGACCGGGCGGGCGAGGTCGGCCACGTCCTCGTCACCGCGGGCGGCGTCACGGGCGCCGGCCCGCTGGCCGCCCTCACCCCTGACGGCATCCGCGCCACCCTCGACTCCCGCCTCCAGTCCGCCTTCGCCGTGGCCCGCCTGGCCGCGGCCCGCCTCCCCGCGGGCGGCTCCCTCACCTACAGCTCGGGCATCCTCGTGACCCGCCCGGCCCCCGGCATGACCGCCCCCCTCTCCGCCGCCGGTGCCGTCGAAACCCTCACCAGGGCCCTCGCCGTCGAACTCGCCCCCACCCGGCGCCGCGTCAACGCCGTCCGCTTCGGCCGCATCGACACCCCCCTCTGGCGCACCTTCCCCGGCATGGACTCCCCCGAAGCCGTCACCACCGCCGGCGCCACCCACCCCCTCGGCCGCTTCGGCACCGCCGAGGAAGCCGCGTCCGCGGCCCTCTTCCTGATGGCCAACAACTACATGACCGGCCAGATCCTCACCCTCGACGGCGGCGAGACCCTCACCTGACGCCTTCCCGCACCAGCCTGCCGCGGAGGGATCCGCCGGTGAGCGCCTCCGCGGGCCGGAGCAGAAGCGCCCGGCGATGGCGTGCCCGCGGGACTCGTTGCGCGAGGCGGTGGTGCCGGGGTTGCCGGCGAGGGCGTTCTCGTCCTCCGGGTGCGCCACTTCCTGCATACCGGGTTCGCGGCCGCCGCGCTGGAAGAGCTCCAACCGGACACCCGAAACCGTACAGCGACAGGGCCGTTGATGCGGGGCGACTGCTTCCCCGCGGGTCCCTGGTTCCCACCGGGACCCGCGGGCGGCATCAGCCCGTGTTGCCCGTGGCGCCCGCCTGTCCCCGCCAGTAGGCGAGGTTGTGGCGGGCGGTGAGGGTGTCGGGGTGGTCGGGGCCCAGCACGCGCAGCCTGTTTTCCAGCAGCTCCGCGAACGCGGCTGCGGCACCGGCCGCGTCCCCGGCCTCCCCCCGCCACCGGGCGAGGTTTCCGCGGGTGGAGAGGGTGCCGGGATGGTCGGGGCCGAGCACCCGCAGGCGGTCCTGGAGCAGTTCGGCGAAGGCCGCCGCCGCCCCGGCCGCGTCCCCCGCCCGCCCCCGCATGTGAGCGAGGTTGTGGCGGGTGGTCAGGGTGTGGGGGTGGTCGGGGCCCAGTACCCGCAGCAGGTCCTCCAGCAGTTCGGCGAACGCCGCGCCGTCGCCCGCCTGTCCCCGCCAGTAGGCGAGGTTGTGGCGGGTGGCGAGGGTGTCGGGGTGGTCGGGGCCCAGCACGCGCAGCCTGTCCTGGAGCAGTTCGGCGAAGGTTGCCGCGGCGCCCGCCGTGTCCCCCGCGGTACCCCGGCAGTAGGCGAGGTTGCCGCGGGTGGAGAGGGTGTCGGGGTGGTCGGGGCCGAGCACCCGCAATTGGTCCTGGAGCAGTTCCGCCGAGGCCGCTGCGGCGCCCGCCGCGTCCCCGGCCTCCCCCCGCCACCGGGCGAGGTTGCCGCGGGTGGCGAGGGTGCCGGGATGGTCGGGGCCGAGTACCCGCAGGCGGTCCTGGAGCAGTTCGGCGAAGGCCGCCGCCGCCCCCGCCGCGTCCCCCGCCACGCCCCGCCAGTAGGCGAGGTTTCCGCGGGTGGTCAGCGTGTGGGGGTGGTCGGCGCCCAGCACCCGGGACTGGTCGTTCAGCAGTTCGGCGAAGGCCGCCGCCGCGCCTGCCGCGTCCCCTGCCTGACCGCGCCAGAAGGCGAGGTTGTGGCGGCTGGCCAGGATGTCGGGATGGTCGGGGCGGTCGGGGCCGAGTACCCGCAGCCTGTCCTGGAGCAGTTCGGCGAAGGCTGCCGCTGCCCCTGCCGCGTCCCCCGCGTGCCCCCGCAGGGAGGCGAGGTTGTGGCGGCTGGTCAGGGTGTCGGGGTGGTCGGGGCCGAGGCGGGCGGCGGCGGTGGCGGCCAGATGCCGGAAGTGGTCGCGGGCGTCGGCGGCCTGGCCGGCTTCGCCCAGGCTGCGGCCGGCGCGGAAGAGCACGGCGTGGGCGTCGGGCCGGTAGAGGCACCCGGAGGGTTCGGCGCGGTCGGCCAGGACGGCTGCGTTGGCGCGCAGGGCCCGGGCGAGGTCGGTGTCCCGCTCGATCTCGGGCCAGGCGGGCAGCAGCGCGTCGGCGGCCGCGCGGGCGCAGGCGGCGAGTCGGTCGGGGGTGAGGGTGTCGGCGGTGGTGCGCTGGATCAGGGCGTGGACGCGGACGGCCTGGTGCGGGGTGCCGGGGGCGTGGTCGATCAGGCTCAGGCGATGAAGGACCCGCAGCGCCTCATGGATCCGCTCACCGGTCACCACTGACGCCGTGTCTCCCCTGCGGCGCCACCACCGGGTGTTCCGCCTGCGGCCGACGACGCACCACACGCGGGCGGGCAGGGAGGTCAGCACCGCGGCGGGGATGCCGTGGGGGTCCAGGAGGGCGGCCAGTTCGAGCAGGGGGCGGGCGATGCCGCGCGGATCCTGGCGGTCGGCGAGCTCCACCGACAGCGACCAGGTGGCAGCGACCGGTGCGCGCTGGTCGTCGGGAAGGACGCCGGGTGCAGGCAGGGCCTGGTCGAGCGCGCGGGTGCGGTCGGCGAGCCGCGCCCGGTACTCGCCGACGCCGAGGGCCTGGTCGACGAGGTACGCCGCGGCCTGCGACAGCGCCAGCGGCAGGCACCCCAGGTCGTCCGCGAGGGCGGCGAGCTGCTCGTCCGGCTCGGTGCGGCCGTGCGTATCCAGCACACCGGACAGGTAGGCGGCGGCCTCCCGGGTGGAGAACAGGCCGACGTCGATGCGGCGGCCCCTGCCGGTCAGTGCCGCGTCCCTGCGCCGGGTCGTGACCAGGATGCGGCCGACCGGGCTGTCCGGCGGCCACAGGTCCCTCAGGTCCCCGGGGTCGGCGACGTCGTCGAGGACCACCAGCCACCGGTGCGGCTTCGCGCGCAGCCACGCCAGGAACACCGCCGCCGCCCGTTCCGGGTCGAAGGGGTCGGCCCCGCACAACTCCTCCGCGGCCTGCGCGTACGCGGCCAGGACCGCGCTGCGGGAGACCGCGGCCACCCACACCAGCACCTCCACCCGCCGCTCGTCCCATTCCCGGTGCGCGAAGTCCGCCGCGAGCTGGGTCTTGCCGACCCCGCCCATCCCCGTCAGCACCTGGCACAGGACCGCCTCCCCGCCGCCGGCCGCCTCGCGCAACCGCCCAGCCTCCGCACGGGCCTGGAACGACTGCGCCCGGGACGGCACCACACCCACCTGATGCGGCAGCCGCACCGGCTGACGCGGCGGCGCGTGGAAGTGGACGTCGCCCTCGATTCGGCCCGCCGCCAGCGCGCCCCCCGACGCGCTGACGTCCATGTCCCCGCCCACGGCCGTCCCGCCGTCACCCGCGCTCACCGAGGGCCGTGACCTGCCACGCCCACGCTTCTCTCCCACAGCTCCCCTCCCGCGACACCGAGCGACATCCCCGGGCCGGTGGGCCCTCACCACCCCAGCCCAGCACACACGGGGCACCCCGTCATCCCGAACGCCCTGATCCGGCCGCGGCGTTCCGGCACGGCGGGGGCCGCGGGCCTTGGCGTGCCGACACCGATCCGCCCTGCCCGGCCCCGTCCGGTAGGGGTCACCGCGCCGCGTGCCCCGGTCCCCGGGCGAGGAGCGCCAGGTCGTCGCGGGTGGGGAGCGACTCCCAGTCGCCGCGGCCGCCCACGCAGAAGGCGCCCGACGCCGTGGCGCGGGTGAGGCGGTCCTGCGGGGGGAGGGCGTCGAGGACGGCGGAGAGGTAGCCGGAGACGAAGGCGTCGCCCGCGCCGACGCTGTCCACCACCGTGACGGGGAGGGCGGGCCGGGAGACGGTGCCGTCCGGGGTGTGGCAACGGGCGCCCGCGGCACCCGCGGTGACGACGACCTCCGCGACACCGCGGGCGAGGAGGTCGGCGGCGGGGTCGGCGGACGGGGAGAGCAGGGGGAGTTCGTCCTCGGAGGCGAAGACGGTGTCGACGGAGGCGATCAGCTCGCGCAGCACCGGCTCCGCCTGGGCGCGGGACCACAGGCGTGCGCGGTGGTTCACGTCGAACGTGACACGTACGCCCGCCGCCCGGGCGGTGCGGGCGGCGGTCAGGGTGGCCTCCCGGGCGGTGGGGGAGAGGGCGGGGGTGATGCCGGTGAGGTGCAGCAGCGCGGGTGCGGCGGCGGTCAGCGCGGCGACGCACTCGTCCGCGGTGAGGGTGGAGCCGGCCGAACCGGCGCGGTGGTAGCTGACGCGGGTGATGTCGTACGCGGGCCGGTCGAAGGCGACGAAGCCGGTGAAGGCGCCCGCGGCGGTGCGGACGAAGCGGGTGCCGACGCCCTCCGCGCGCAGCGTCCGGCGGACGAGGGCGCCGGGTTCGTCGTCGCCCACCACCCCGGCCCAGGCGACGTCGTGGCCGAGGCGGGCCAGGCCGATGGCCACGTTGCTCTCCGAGCCCGCGACCGACAGCTGCGCCGCCCCGCCGAGCCGCAGCGGCCCGGGCGTGCGGAGGGAGGCCATGGCCTCGCCGAAGGTGAGGACTTCGGTCACGGGGGCTGCTCCTGCCGGGCGGTGGGTCACGCGGTGGGCCGGTCGTGCGGTACGGGCGCGTGCGGGCTCCCGCCGGGTACGGCCCCGGAGCCGCCGTCCGCCGGTGCGGGCGCGGGTGCGCCCGGCCGGTCGCGCGGGTCCCGCCGGGGCCCGCCCTCCGCCGGTGCGGCCTCGTGCGGCCGCCCGCCGGGTGCGGGGCCGGGCCCGGCCGCCCGCCCGGGTGCGGACACCGCATCCAGCAGCTCGGCCGCCCGCGCGGCCAGGGCGGCGGGCGAGCCGCCCGTCCCCGCGTCGCCGAGCAGCGGCGCGCCGACGCCCACCGCCCGTGCGCCCGCGGCCAGGTACGCGGCCGCGGTGTCCGCGCCGATGCCGCCCACCGCCACGAGCGGCGCGTCCGGCAGCGGTGCGAGCAGCGCCCGCAGGTAGCCGGGGCCGTGGAGGCCGGCGGGGAAGACCTTGACCGCGGTCGCCCCGAGGTCGAGCGCGGTCGCGACCTCCGTGGGTGTCAGGGCCCCGCACAGCAGCGGCACCCCGTTGGCGACGCTGCGCAGCGCACCGGGGGTGAGCGCCGGGGTGACGACGAAGTCCGCCCCGGCCCCGGCGGCGGCGTCCGCGTCCGCGGCGGTGCGGACGGTCCCGGCCCCGATCAGCACCGTGCCGGGGAGCTCGGCCCGCGCCCGCGCGACGGCCTCCAGCGCGCCCGGCGTCGTCAGCGAGACCTCAAGTGCCGTGACACCGGCGCCGGCCAGCGCGCGGACGCAGGCCAGCGCGCGCCCGGGCCCGTCCGCGCGGACGACGGCGAGCAGCCGGCGCCGGGTCAGCTCTTCCAGCACGTTCACGGGACCTCCGGGGTGAGGGGCGGCGGGATCGGGGGGAGGGCATCCGCTAGTGTGGATGGAGCATCCAGAATGCGCAAACGACATGCACCAAGCAAGGCGAAGATCCCCGTTCCGAGGAGAGAGAGCCCGCGTGCGGATCACCCAGGTGACGACCTACGTCATCAAGCAGCCGGCGGAGTCGGCCTACCTCGGCAGGCTCGACGACGGCACCGCCCCCCGCCCCGAGGACGGCTACTTCGTCCGGCCCCCCTGGCGCAGCCTCTACTCCGCCCGCATGGAGACCCTGCTCGTCCGTGTCGTGACCGACGAGGGCGCGGAGGGCTGGGGCGAGGCGCTGGCGCCGGTCGGGCCCGAGGTGGTCGCGGCCGTCGTCGACCGCATGCTCGGCCCCTGGCTGCTGGGCCGCGACCCGCGTGCCGTACGCCCGCTGTGGGACGGCATGCGCGACCTCATGCGCGAGCGCGGCCACCTCGTGGGCCACCAGGCGGACGCGCTCGCCGCCCTCGACACCGCCCTGTGGGACCTGGCCGGAAGGATCGCGGGCCTCCCCGTCGCCCGGCTGCTCGGCGGCGCCTACCGCACGCACATCCCGGTGTACGTCTCCGGCCTGCCCGAACCCACCGACGAGGGCCGGGCGCGGCTCGCCGCCGAGTGGGCGGCGAAGGGGGCGACGACCGTCAAGCTCGCCGCCGGAAAAGGGGTGGAGGCCGATCTCGCGACGTACGACGCGGTGGCCGCGGCCGCCCCCGGCGTGCGGATCGCGGTGGACGCGCACTGGGCGTACGGCCTGGCCGAAGCCCTGGAGCTGGGACGCGGACTCGACCGCCGCCGGGCCCTGTTCTTCGAGGCGCCGCTCGCCCCGGAGGACACCGAGGGGCACCGCGACCTGGCCTCGCGCATCACCACCCCGGTCGCGGTGGGCGAGTCCCTGCGCAACCGCTACGAATTCCGCGACTGGCTCGCCCGCCGCGCGCTCGGCCTGGCGCAGCCGGACGTCGCCCGTACCGGCATCACCGAGGCGATGACGATCGCGGCGCTCGCCGAGGCCCACCACGTGCCCGTCGCCTGCCACCACTCGGTGGGGCTCGGCGTGGCGACGGCCGCGGGCCTGCACGTGTCGGCGGCCGTGCGCGACAGCCCCTTCTTCGAGTTCCAGCCCACGACCGTGCCCTACGCCCAGCGCATCCTGCGTGAGCCCCTGGACGCCGGGCCGGCCGGCTTCACGCTGCCGGAGGGCCCGGGCCTGGGCGTCGAGGTCGACCGCGACACCGTAGAAGCCCTGGCGAAGGAGAGCTGACCATGCCCCGCAACGACACGCCCACCGGCCTGATCCCCATCCTCGCCACGCCCTTCACCGGCGACGGCCGCCTCGACGTCCCCTCCCTGCGCTCCCTCGTCGAGTTCCAGCTCGGCTGCGGCGTCGACGGCCTCGCCGTCTTCGGCATGGCGAGTGAGGGCTTCGCGCTGACGGCCGGCGAGCGGGCCACGATCCTGCGCGAGGTCCGGGACGTCGCGGGCCCGGACCTCCCCGTCGTCGCGGGCGTCAACGGCACCAGCACCGTCCTGGCCGTCGAGCAGGCCCGGCAGGCGGCGGCGGGCGGCGCCTCCCAGCTCATGGTGCTGCCGCCCTTCCTCGCCAAGCCCAGCCGGCAGCAGACGATCGACTTCTACGCCGAGGTGGCGGCGAGCGGCGAGGCGCCCGTCATGGTCCAGGACGCGCCCGGCGCCACGGGCGTCGCGATCGACCCGGCGGCCGTCGCGGCACTCGCCGCGCAGGCGCCCGGCGTCACGTCGGTGAAGGTCGAGGCGCCCCCGACACCGCTGAAGGTCGCGGCGGTGACCGCCGCCGTCCCCGGGTCCTTCGCCGTGCTCGGCGGGCAGAACGCCGTGGCCGTCATCGAGGAGTACGACAACGGCGCCGTCGGCACGATGCCCGCGTGCGAATTCGCCGACCTGCTGCGGGGCGTCCTGGACGACCTGGCGGCGGGACGCCGGGCGCAGGCCCGGGAGGCGTTCGGGCGGCTGCTGCCGCTCATCCAGATCGGCATGCGGCCCGGGCAGGCGTGGGCGGTGCACAAGGAGGTGCTGCGCAGGCGCGGCGTCATCGCGTCCGCCGCGGTGCGGCTGCCCGCGCAGGAACTGGACCCGCTGACGGCGAGGGCGCTGGACGAGATCCTCACCGAGCTGCCCATCGCCACGACGGTGCCCGCATGAGCCGCGCCGTGCTGCTGGTCGGCAGCACCTCGCCCATCGGCCACGCGATCACCGAGGCCTTCGCCGCCGCGGGCGACCGCGTCATGGGCGTCTCGGTCGGCGGCGCCGCCCACCCCGCCCTCACCGCCGACCTCACCCTCGACGCCGGTACGGCGCAGGGCGCGGACGAGGCCGTGGCCCGTACGGTGGAGCGGCTCGGCGGCATCGACGTCCTGGTGCTCGCGGCCGCCGCCATGGCGCCCGCCCCGGCCCACCGGGCGAGCCCGGACGACTGGCACCGCGCGATCGGCAGCACCCTGCACGCCGCCTACTTCCCGGCCCGCGCCGCCCTCCCCGTGCTGCCCCGCGGCGGCAGCATCGTCGCCGTCAGCTCCGTCAACGCCACCCTCGCCGCCCCCTGGCTCCCCGGCTACTCGGCGGCCAAGTCCGGCGTGGAGGGCCTGATCCGCCAGCTCGCCCTCGACTACGGCCCGCGCGGCGTCCGCGCCAACGCCGTGGCCCCCGCCATGATCGGCAGCGACCACCTCCCGCACGTCACCGAGGGCTACCCCCTCGGCCGCGTCGGCACCCCCGCCGACGTCGCCGGCGCCGTCCTCTTCCTCTCCTCCGCCCCCTTCGTCACCGGAGTCGTCCTCCCCGTCGACGGCGGCCTGTCCATCGCCTCCCCCGCCGCTTTCCTCCGCCCCGACCTGCGCGCGAGGCTCTACGACGACACCCCCGACCCGGCGGCGGGCTGAGCCGCGCACCGGCGGCCGGAGACGGCCCGGAGCCCGCGGCGCGGCGGCGCCGGCCGGCCCGGCACGACGCGCGGTCCGCGTCCGTGGTCCGGGTTCCGGCCGCACCGGCGGCGCCTCCGCGGCCACCGGTGCCCGCCGCGGGCGGCCGAGGCTCGCGGCCGCGTGCGCGGCCGGGCCGCGCTCGGTGCTCGCGCCCCCGGACCGCGCCGGTGCGGTCACTTCCGCGGCGGGGGCGCCAGGGGCACGGTGTAGCCGAGGGCGACGGACAGCTCGTCGGCGGCCTCGATCACCGTCAGCGCCAGCTCCTGCTGACGCCTGGGGAGGTCGAGGTCGGAGAGGGGGCCGCTCAGGGAGAGGGCGGCCGCGACCGCGCCGCCGCGGGTGCGGATGGGGGCGGCCACGCACGCGCGGCCGAAGGCGAGTTCCTCGACCTCGGTGGCGTAGCCGCGGCTGCGGATCTCGGCGAGGGCGGGCTCCATCGCGGCGGGGGTGGTGAGCGTGCGGGGGGTGTAGGCGTGGGCGGGGCCCGCGGCGAAGTAGGTGCGGACGTATGCGGCGGGCTGGGCGGCGAGGACGGCCTTGCCCATGCCGGTGGCGTGCAGCGGCGCGGCGCGGCCGGCCATGGTGAAGGACTTGGCGGAGCGGGCGCCCTCGAAGTTGCAGAGGTAGAAGAGGCGGTCGTCGCGGAATTCCGCGAGGTTGACGCCGAGGCCGGTGGCCTGGGCGAGGCCCTGGGCCACCGGGCGGCCGGCGCGGTAGAGGGGCGAGCTGTTGAGGGCCACCGAGCCGAGGGTCACGGCTGCCGGGCCCAGGCGGTAGAGGCCGGTGCGGGCGTCGGGCACGACGAAGCCGAGGCGGTCGAGCGTCGACATCATCCGGGAGACGGTGGACTGCCCGAGGCCCGTCCGCTCGCACAGCTCGCTGACGCGCAGCTCGCTGTGCTCGTCGGTGAAGCAGGTCAGCAGCGACAGCGCGCGCTCGACGGCCTGCGTGCCCGCGCCGGATTCGGCTGCCATGGTCCTCCCGTCCGGCCGCGGGACCGTACCCGCTATCCGTCATCCAGGATGTGCAAGGCGGTTGCACATCCTGGTAGACGGTAGCGCACCCCGGGCGCCGGCTCAGCCGGCCGCCCCCAGCAGCTCCTCCGGCACGAACCCCTCCGCCGCCAGCCGCGCCCACAGCTCCGCGGGGACCGGCAGCCGGGCCGCCGCCGCGTTCGCCGTCACCTCGGCCGCCGACCGGCAGCCGAGCACGACCGACGTGACGGCCGGGTGCAGGAACGGGAACTGCACCGCCGCCGCCGGGAGCGGCACGTCGTACTCCGCGCACAGCTCCTGGCAGCGCCGGGCCCGCGCCAGCGCCACCGCCGGGACGGGACGGTAGTGGAACATCGCGCCGTCCGAAGGGTCCGCGAGCAGGCCGGTGTTGAAGACGCCGCCCACCACCACCGCGGTGCCGCGCTCCGCGCACAGCGGCAGCAGCGTGCCCATCGCGTCGTGGTCCAGCAGCGAGAAGCGGCCCGCGATCAGCACGACGTCCACCTCGTACGCCGCGACGTACGCGGCGAGCGGCGCGCTGTGGTTCATCCCGAAGCCGATCGCCCGGACCAGGCCCTCGTCCCGCAGCCGCCGCACCGCCTCGTAGGCCGTCGCCCGCACCTCGTCGGCGTAGTCGTCGGCGTCGTGCAGGTAGAGGATGTCGACGGACGAGCGGCCGAGCCGCTCCAGGCTGGATTCGAGGGAGGCGCGGATGCCGCGCTCGGTCCAGTCGGTGACGACGTCGGTGCCGGAGCCGTCCGCGCGCGGACGCAGCAGCCAGCCGGTCTTCGTCGAGATCACCGGATCGGTGATCCCGGCCGGCTCCAGGAGGCGGCCCAGCCGCTCCTCGGCCTGGCCGTGCCCGTAGCGCGGGGCGGTGTCGAAGTAGCGGACGCCGGCGCGGGCGGCGGCCCGGAGCGTGGCGGCCGCGTCCTGTTCGGTGACCTCCTCGAAGAGACCGCCGAGCGGTGCGGTGCCGATCCCCAGCGGGGGCAGCGCGAAGGGCAGCCGGGAGGGCGTCCGGCCCTGCGGGGCGAAGGTCATCGGGGGGCCTCCCACGGGGTGTGCCGGGCGGGCTGCGCGCCGCGCAGCGTCATCGTCAGTGTCAGCCGTACGCGCGTCCCGCCGGGCAGCGCGACCGTGCAGTAGCGGCCCTCGACCGGCTGCGGGGCGCCGTCGTCGGCGCGCACGGTGTGCAGGACGTGCTCGGCGAACGAGCCCGCCTGGACGAGGACCGTGCGCGGGGCCGGGCCGAGGTTCACCAGCTCCACCACCGTGTGCTCGGGGCGGATGTCGCGGACCAGCGCCGCCACGTCCGGGGGCAGGCCGGGCCGCCGCGCGGCGGCGTCGTGGTAGCGGACGTGCAGCTGCGCCAGGCCGCCGTTGTAGAGGACCTGCGGGGAGCCGGTGGTGAGCTGGAGCAGGGCCTCGGTGACGACCGGGTTCAGGTTCTGCCAGTGGTGGATGCCCAGGGCGTCGGGCCCGGTGGCCGGGTCGGTGGTGTCGGCCTCGATCGCCGCGAGCCGCTCGGCGCACACGTCGAGCGCGCCGGCGAGCATGCGCTCGGGGAAGCCGTCGTTGCGGCCGTGCAGGAATTCGTGCCACGGCTCCTCGTGGCCGCACTCGTCCTTGGTGCGCTGGAGGTGCACCTGCGTCCAGTCCCACCGCGAGCCCGCGCGCAGCCGCTCCACGCGTTCGGCGTCGGCCTCGTCCCGGCTGAAGTGCCACAGGGCGAGGGGGAGCTGCGTCGGCATGACGGTCCAGTCGAACCAGCCGGAGTCGTTGTGCCGCTGCGGCACCATCAGCGTCGGCATCCCCGGGATGGTGGCCAGGTGCGGGCGCCACCGCCGGCCGAGGGTGCCCATCCGGTCGGCCGTGCGCTGCTCGGCGCGCGCGAGCACCGCGTCCAGCGGGTTGCGGGCGAGGTCCAGGAAGCCCTGGTCGCCGGTCACCAGGCTCGCGTTGACGGCGCCGACGATCGCGGCCGAGGCGACGGACGACAGCCCGTGCGGCCAGGACCAGCCGTAGTGGCCGCCGTACCAGCGGCCTTCCAGGTACTCGCCGACCGCACCGCCGAGCCCGGCGTTGTCGGGCAGCACCTCGTGCCCGGCGAGCCGTTCGCGCCAGGCGCCGGTGTACTCCGCGACCCAGTCGGCGTGGCGCTGCTCGCCGCCGAGCAGCCACGCGTTGGTGGCGAGCGTGGTGGAGGCGAGGTTGACCAACGTGTCGCCGCGGCCCATCCGCTGCCACATGACCTGCCCGTACGCCCGCGCCCGCCCGGGGTCGCCGGCCAGCTCGTCGAAGGAGGTGACGCCGGTGCCCCAGTCGAGCGGGAGGCCGTACGGGCGCAGGGCCTGGCTCCACGGGAAGTACGTGTCGTGGTCGCTGAATCCGGGGCGGGGGCCGCCCGAGCCGTTGTGCGGGGCGGTGATGACGCGGTGCGCCGGGTCGTAGTTGGGGCCGCCGGGCAGGTAGAGGTCGGCGAAGCGGGTGGCCAGGCCGCGCAGTTCGGCGTCGCCGGGGTCGGCCAGGCACAGGCCGTAGAAGAGCAGCATGCCCTCGCCCTGGTGGAACCAGTCGTAGCCGCGCTCCATGCCGTCCACGACCAGGCCCATCTCGGTGAGCTGCCGCGTCACCCCGCGCCAGTGCCGGCGGGCCGCGGCGAGCAGGTCGGTGCTGCCGCCGAGCAGGTAGAGGGTCGGCCAGTTGAAGAACGGCTCGTAGAAGTCGTCCACGCCGTCCCGGTCGTCCAGGCCCTGGCCGAGCGCGTCGCGGAAGACGAGGCGGCCGTCGCCCTCGGTGTAGCGGTCGGCGAAGACGCGCCAGGCCGCGTCCTGGCGGGCGAACAGCTCGCGCTCCAGCGCGGCCCACCGCGGTGCCTCGGAGAAGCGCCGGGTGGCCGTCATTTCCGGCCCCGGCGTGGCGGGGCCCGCGGGTCCTGACCCCGCGGCCGTCCCGGTGGGCGTCATCGGGCTGCCCCTCTCACCGCGGGCCTGTCGTCGCTTCGTTCCACCCCGAGCATCGGGAGCACACCCGACCCTTCTTTATCGCCCATCGATAGCCGATTGCTAGCCTTCAGGGTGCCGACAGCCGTGTCAAGAGCCGTCCACACCCTGGGGACAGGTGCGCGGCAGCCCGGGAAGGGGGAGTCCGCCGTGATCGACTGCCATGCCCACCTGTGGGACCCGGGTGAGGGTTTCCCCTGGATACGGCCCGGTTCGCCGCACCACCGCGCCTTCACCGCCGACGACCTCGCGGCGGCCGGCGAGGGCACGGGCGTCACCGGTACGGTTCTGGTCGAGGCCTCCCGCGGCGACGCGGGGGAGACCGCGCGGCTGCGCGAGCTGCGGCGGCAAAGACCCGATGTCATCGCCGGATACGTCGGCAACCTCCACGTCCACGGCGACGCGGGCCCCGCCCGTTTCGCCGCGCTGCTGGAGGAGTGGGGCGACACCCGCCCGAACGGCATGCGCCTGGGCGGCGCGGAGTGGGCGGACACCCCGCGGGCCGCCCGTGCCCTGGTGCCCGTGCTCGCGGAGACCGGCACCGCGCTCGAACTCAACCTGTACGGCGGCGCGCTGCGCGCCGCGGCCGAGGCCGCCGCCCGCCATCCCGCCCTCACCGTCGTCGTCGACCACCTCGGCAACCCGCCGAACCTCCGGGAAAACCCGGAAAGCTGGCGCAGGGACATGGAGACTGCCGCCAGACTGCCGAACGTGAACATGAAAATCTCCGGTCTGCTCACCCAGCAGCACGGCGTCCCGGACGACCGGGTCGCGGCGCTGGTGCGGGAGGTGGTGGGCACCTTCGGCCCGGACCGGTGCCTCATCGGCTCCGACTGGCCGATCTGCCTGCCGCGCGGAAGCCGTGCGCGCTCGCTGGCGGTCGCGGGGTCGGGGATCGCCGCGCTGCCGGCGGCGGAGCGGCGCAAGGTGACGGACACCTCGGCCGTCCGCGTCTACCGGCTGCGGGGGCGGTGACGGGGTGCGGGATGTCCGAATGGGCCCGGTCAGCTATCGATAGACGATAAAAGTGCGTATCATGGGGGGGACCACCCCCCCACGGCAGGATTGGGAGTCATGGCATCGAACCCGTCGGCGGAGTTCGTCTCCACGCTGGCCACCAACAAGGACCGGTTCCGTAAGACGCTGATCTCGGACCAGGTCTACGGCCTCCTGCGCCAATCGATCGTCGAGGGCGAGCTCGGCCCCAACGACCGGGTGGTCGAGTCGGAGATCGCCCGCCGCCTGGGGGTGAGCCAGGCGCCGGTGCGCGAGGCGGTCAAGCAGCTCGCCCGCGAGGGCCTGCTCATGCACATCCCGCGCCGCGGCCACTTCGTCGTCGAGATCTCCTCCCAGGACGCCGAGTACGCCCGCCAGGTCCGCGAACCGCTGGAGCGGCTCGCCGCCCGGCTCGCGACCGAGAACATCACCGAGGAGCAGCTGGAGATGCTCGACCACCTCGTCGAGCACATGCACGACGCCGTCGCCACCAACGACGTCAGCCGCTTCCGCGACGCCGACATCGAATTCCACACCCTCATCAGCCAGAGCGCGGGCAATCCGTTCCTGGAGCGCATGTGGGAGGTCATCGAGCCCTCCCTGCGCACCCTCCGGGCCATCGCCGACCCGCTGTTCCAGGGCGACTGGCACGCGATGGCCGACGAGCACGGCCGCCTGGTGAGCCTGCTGCGCTCCGGCGACGCCGAGCAGGCCGCCGAGGCCTTCGCCGACCACGCCGCGGGCCGCGGTCCCGTCCCCGACGCGCGGGCGGCGAGGAAGCCGGCCGAGAAGGCGGCGAAGAAGCAGGGCTGACGCCCGTACGGCGGCCGCGGCGCGCGCCGCGTGCCCGGACCGGGGATCCGGTCCGGGCACGCGGCGTTCGGCCGCAGGGTCACCGGCGCGCGCCGGCCGTCCACTTCGGCGCCCCGTACTGGTAGGCGCCCAGGCTCGGGACGGCGTCCGTCGAGCCGTCGTTGACGCCCGGCAGCGGGATCGCCGCGTTGCGGGCGGGCGACGCCTCGGTGAGCCGGTAGTCGTGGTGCGCGGCGTCCACGAACAGCGGGTCGACGGCCGGGTCCAGGTTGGCGGACATCACCAGGCCGCCGTCCGTGGCCCCGTCGGAGCCCACGATCCGGCCGATGTTGTTGTAGATCTTCGTGCCCGTCGACTGGTCCGCGCCCTTGACGTAGAAGAGCGTCATCCCGCCGGTGTTGTTGTAGACACCGTTGTTGTGCGAGCCCGTCCCCAGGCCGTTGAGCATGACCGTGCCCTGGAGGTTGTTCCAGCCCACGTTGTTCGCGATCACCAGGTCGCTCTGCCCGTTGTCGGCGTAGACACCGGCCACCGCGAAGGAGGTGACCCCCGGCGTCGGCGTCCCGTCGTGCAGGAGGTTGTGGTCGACGGAGGTGCCCATCATGTCCGCGCCGCAGCACGTGTAGACCGCCGCGGTGTCCAGGCTGAGCCGGGCGTACTGCGAGATGTCGTTGTACGCGATCCGGTCCGGGCCCGGCGTCAGGCCCGTGGTCGTCCCCCACTGGAGGTTGATGCCGCTGCGGCCGACACGGTAGATCGTGTTGTTCATGACCGTCTGGGAGTTGCCCATGACGGCGATGCCCGCCGCGTAGGTGCCCAGGTAGTCCACGTCGTGGATGATGTTGTCGGTGGCCGTGTTGTTCTGCCCGGCCAGCGCGATGCCGTTGCCCGCGCTCAGCGACAGGTCGCTGCCCACGACCGTGTTGTACGTCCCGTTGACCACGATGCCGGTGTCGGAGACGCCGCGCGTCACGCTGGAGCCGCAGTCGGTGGCGCCCCGGGTGATGTCGCTGTAGTGCGACAGGTAGGTGCCCGTGAGCGTGTCCAGGGTGTTGTGGGTGCTGGACGGGCCCATGGTGATCGTCGCGGCGAAGAGGCCGAGGCCGACGACCGAGGTGTACGAGGCGTCCGTGAGGTCGAAGGCCAGCTGCCGCCGCTTGGCCTCGACGGTGTGCAGCGCCGGGCTGTCGGTGCTGTAGACGTACAGCCTGTGCGCGGCCGCGTCGTAGAACCACTCCCCGGGGTTGGCGAGTTCGCCGATCTTGCCGGAGAGGGAGTAGCGCGTGTCGGTCGGGACGACCTTGTGCACGCACGGGGGCGCCGCCGCCAGCGTCACCGAACCGGGCGCCGAGGACGCGACGGTGGTCGTGGCCGACACGTACCAGTAGCCGGTCAGCGCGCGGGCGCCGTCCCAGTAGCCCGCGGGCCGGGTCAGGGAGGCGTCCGCGATCGTGGCGTCCGCGCTGCCCGGACCGGCGTGCTCGATCGCCGGGTCGAGCAGGTCAAGGCCCGGGTAGGGCCACTGGGCCTCGATGTCCATGGCCTTGTCCGTGAAGACCTGCACCGTGCCCGGGTCGTCGCCCAGGTCGACGCCGGTGCTCCACACGTGCCCCGCGGCCACCGCGTCGCTGAACGGCGAGTCCGGTGCGTAGGGGTCGCTCGCGCCGATCGCCGTGACGTCGGCGCCGGTCACCTGCGACCAGCCGGTGACGGGCGAGGCGCCGCTGATCGTCACCTCCGCCCCCGGGGCGGCCCGGTAGGTGATCGGCAGGCCCTGGCTGCCCGAGTGCGCCGGGACGACGGTCTCCGGGTAGGTGCCGGACATGATCTCGCAGGTGTCGCCCGCGACCATCACGTCCGCGCACTTCTGTATGTGCTGGAAGGGCTGGCCGGTGGTGAGCCCGTCGAAGGCGTCCTTGCCGGCCGGCGACACGTAGAACGTCCGGGCCACGTCGGCCCGGTGCTTGTACTTGTGGGCGCTCCCGGGGGGCGCGGCCGCGACCACGGACAGGACCGCGACGGCGGCGGTGGCCGCGGTCAGCAGCCCCCGCCCGGTGCGGGCCCGCGATCTTTTCAGCATGCTGGGCATTTCACGTTTCCTCTCTCCTGACCAGGGGAAATGAGGACCGTCGGCGCGGGGTCATCCCTTGACCGCGCCGACGGTGAGACCGCTGATGATGTGGCGCTGCATGTAGATGAAGAAGATGACGACGGGCGCCACGGCCAGCAGCAGGTTCGGGAAGACCTTCGTGAGGTCCGTGGAGTACTGGCTGATGCCGGCGTAGATCGCCGTCGTCACGGTGTAGTGCCCGGAGGACGGGCTCAGCAGGATCTGCGGGCTGATGAAGTCGTTCCAGATGCCGATGGAGTTGAGGATCAGCACCGTCACCACCGCCGGGCGCATCAGCGGGAAGACGATCGTCCAGAACGTCCGGTAGCGGCCGGCTCCGTCGATGGTCGCCGCGTGGTCGATGTCGACCGGGATCGTCCGGATGAAGCCGGTGAACAGGAAGATGCTCACCGGCAGGGTGGAGGCCACGTCGTGCGCGACCAGGCCGGTCACGGTGTTCGCGAGGCCCAGGTCGCGCAGCACGTAGATCACCGGGATGATGACCGCCGCGCCGGGGATGAACGTCCCCGCCAGGAAGTACAGCATCACCAGCTGGGTGCGCCGCTTCATGCTGCGCGCGATCACGTACGCCGCCGGGCCCGCGAGCGCGATGCACAGCACGTCGACGGCCACGACGAGGAAGAACGTGAAGCCGTAGCCGCCGATGACGTTGTACTGCGGGCTGTGGATCGCGGCCGACAGGTGCGCGAACGTCAGCCGGCCCGGTACCAGCGAGAACGGGTTGCCGGAGATGTCCTCCTGCGACTTGAAGCTGTTGACCAGCAGCAGGTACATCGGCACGACCATGACCACGAACAGCACGCCGAGCAGCAGCAGGCGCACCGGCCCGCCCGTCTCCCGCCGCTTCCCGGGCACCCTGCCGCCTCCCGTGGCGGCCGGGGTCTTCGTCTTCTTCTGGGGCTCCGCCGCCGTTACGGCCATCACCGCCTCCTCACTCGTCTAGCTCGTCGCTGCTCGGTCCTGGCGGTTGCGCAGTGCGGTCACCGCGAGTGCCAGGACGGCGGACACGACCATCAGGAACACCGCCTGCGCGGTGGCGTAGCCGACCTTGGTGCCCTCGAAGGAGCGGGCCAGGATGAGGTACGAGAAGGTCTGCGTGGAACCGGCGGGACCGCCGCCGGTGAGGCTCACGATGATGTCGTAGGCGCGGATCAGCCCGACGAGGTTCAGCACCGTCGCGATGGTCACCACCGGCGCGATCATCGGGATGACGACCTTGAGGTTCGTCTGCCGCCTGCTGGCGCCGTCGATCGCGGCGGCCTCCAGCAGCTCGGCCGGCACGGTCTGCAGCGCCGCCACGAACAGCACCACGTTGAAGCCGAAGCCGGCCCACACGATGACGCCGATCAGCGAGTAGAGCGCCATGTTCTCGTCGAAGAGGAAGCCCACCGGGCCGGCGCCGAACTTGGCGAGGGTGTTGTTGACGGCGCCGTTGGTGCCGAGGATCGCCGCCCACAGGTAGCCGAGCACCAGCGCGCTGATGACGTGCGGGAAGTACGCCACGGCCCGGAAGAACGAGTTGCTGCGCGAGCGCCCCTTGAGGATCAGCGCGTACACCAGGCCGAGTCCCACCTCGAAGACCGTGCCGAGGACGGCGATGAGCGCCGTCACGTACCACGAGTCGGTGGAGCTGGGGTCGTCGAAGAGGTGCCGGTAGTTGTCCAGGCCGATGAAGTCGACGGACGAGAAGCCGTTCCAGTCGGTCAGGCTCAGGTAGACGGCGACGCCGACGGGCACGACCGTCAGCACCGTGTACAGCGCCACCGCCGGGCCCACCATGGCCAGCGCGACCGCGCCCTCCCGGATCCGGACGGCCCGGCGGCCCGGCGCGGGACGGGCCGCCGGGCCGGGGGCCGCGCCGGCGCGCGGCCCCCGCCGTGTCAGCTCTGCGAGTTCCACCACTTGTCCAATCCGGACGCCGCGCTCTTCGCGGACGTGCCCGAGAACAGCGACTGGACCGTCGTGTTGAGCTGGTCGCTGTAGCCCGCGATCGGCTGGCGCGGGCCGGCCTTGACGATCACCGAGGGCGCCTTGTCCAGGATCTGCTGGACCTGGGTGCCCAGGCTCGACATCGGGTAGCTGAAGCCCTGCCGCAGGTTGCCGTCCGCGGCGAGCTGGCTCTTGACCGCCTCCGGATCCGTGACCAGCCACTTCACGAAGTCGATGGCCGCGGCCCGGTGCTTGGAGCGGCTGACGACGACGTACGGGTCGGCGATGTTGCCGAACTGGCCCGAGGGGTAGGCGCCGTCGGTCGGCATCGTGAAGACGCCGATGCCGTCGCTCTTCTTGGCCTGGTCGGCGGAGGGCACGAAGAAGGAGCCCATGATGTACATCGCCGACTTGCCGTTCAGGAAGTCCGTCTGGCCGTCCGCGTACGTCAGGCCGAGCGCGCTCTTCTTGAGGTAGCCCTTGTCGATCCAGTCCTTGTAGGCCTGGAGGTAGGAGGCGTAGCCGCTGTCGGCGAAGGAGACCTTGCCGTCCTTGCGCTTGAGCGTCCAGTCCGGGTCGGCGGTCATGACGCCGGCGTCGGCCATCATCGAGAACTGGCCGCCCGTCACCCACTGGCCGGCCGTCTGGAGCGGGGTGTACCCGGCGGCCTTGAGCTTGCCCATGGCGTCGGTGAACTGCGCCATCGTCCTGATGCTCGCGGCGTCGAGGCCGGCCTTGGTGAAGGCTTCCTTGTTGTAGAAGACGAGCGACTGGATCTGCTCGCCCACACCCACCAGATAGCGCTTGCCGTCGATCGCGTACTGGTCGGCCAGCGGGGTCTTCGCCGTCCAGGCCTGGTCGGTGAGGTCGGCGAAGAGGTCCACCGTGTCCTCGGTCGGGGTGATCTGCTGCGCGACGTCCGGCGGGTCGCCCGCGGCCAGGTCCTGTGTGAGCTTGGCGTTCGCGGAGATCGTCCCCGTCAGCTCCAGCTTGACCGTGGTGCCCGGGTGCGCCTTCTCGTACCGGTCGAAGAGGGTGTTCCAGTACTGCTCGGTCAGATTCGGCGTGATGTTGACGATGACACGCAGGGTCGTGCTGCCGCCCCCGGCGGAACTCCCGGAGTCGTCGCCGCCGCACGCCGCGGCCGATGCCATTACCAGGGGGGCCGCGGCAAGAGCGCAGGTGCGGCGCCAGGTCTTTCTCATTCGGGACACGCTCCGTTGCGTAGTCGTGAACACAGACGGCCCAGGTCGACCCGACTGCGTGGGTGGGGTTGCGTCGTCGGCCCGAGCCGCTCGCGGAAACCGCTTGCTCGACGGCTCCCGTGCGGCCACCGCCCTGCCGGGGTGCGGGGCGGTGGCGGCTGGTGCGGGGTCACCGCGACGGGGGGAGGACCGCCTGCCGTAACCGGGCCGTGGCGGGCCGCGGGGTGACGGTCCGCTGTCCCAGGGGTGTCACGTACCGTTCACCTCCAAGAATTATCGTCTATCGATTAATGATGCTAGGTGTGCCGCCGCGCATGTTCAAGAGCCGTGCGCGAAGCCCTTGCGTTCAGTGCGAGCGGCTCCAACGCACGGTGATCCGCCCGGAGTCGGCGGGCTCCGCGGCCGTCAGCGTCAGCCGGGTGAGCCGCCCGCCCCAGCTCTGCCGCAGCAGCGCGTCGTCCAGCTCGCGCACCTCGACGTCCGCCTCCGCGGCGGACGCGTCCCACTCCATGCGCAGCCCGGCACCCCCGGCCGCCGTCACGGTCGCCCACCCCGGGCCCGACGCGACGCGCCCGGCCAGCACGTGGCGCAGCAGCACCGGCCCGCCCCGCCGCCCCTCCCAGCGGTCCTCGACGACCACCGCGGCGCCCGCCCCGCCCCCCGCGGCGCGCTCCAGCCGCACCTCCCGCGCCCAGCGGGCCACCGTCCCCGGCGGGTAGGCGCCGCCCAGCTCGGCGCGCAGCACGCTGACCGGCCCGCCGAGCACGACGTCCACCGCGCGCGCCCCGTACGCGGGGCCGGGCTCCTGCCCGGCCCCGGGCTCGGGCACGTTGTGCCAGGAGCTGCGGAAGGGCCAGGCCGCGTAGCGGTCGGGGCCGAAGGTCCGCGCGGTGTACGCGGGCCGGCCGGCGTCCACGACGAGCGGCCGGCCGTCCACCGCGACCCAGTACGAGCCGACGTCCAGGTGGTTGTGGTGCTCGCCGTTGTGCCCGGCCTTCACCGCGAGCGTGAGCCCGCGGGTGCTGCCCGCCGCCTCCCGCGCCACCAGGATCTGCAGCCGCGGCAGCCAGCTCTCGCGGGCCAGCCACGGGGCCTGCGGCCGGGAGGGCGGCGGTCCGGTGACGGCCCGGCACCACGCCCCGTCCGCGAGGGCGGCCAGCGACCGGCCGAGGCCCCCGGCGTCCGCGACCGGGCCCGCCCCGCGGGCCGCGGCCACCGCGTGCGCGGCGGTCTCCGGCTGCCCGAGCAGGGCGCCCCAGCGGTGGACCACCTGCCAGGGCCGCCCGCCCCCCAGCCGGGCGGGCGCGTCGCCGACGTTGACGTAGTGGTCGCCGCCCAGGTGCATGCGCTGCGGGTAGCGCAGCAGTTCGGCCAGCACGGGCAGGTCGCGGGCGTCGAGCGCGGGGCCGCCGGCGTCGGCGAGCTGGTCCAGCAGCTCCAGCACGCGGCCGGCGCCCGCGAACCAGTAGGCGATGCCCTCGTCGACACCGCCGTCGTCGGGCAGTACGGCGAGGTAGTGGTCGAGGTCGCGGACGGCCCGGACGACGAGCCGGGCGCGCCGGGCGCCGTCGCCGCACAGCAGCAGCGCGCAGGCGACGACGGCCTGGGTGATCCACGGGTTCCAGTTGTTGGCGGTGCCGTCCGCGCCGATCCAGTGCCAGTCGCGTACGCGCTCGTACGGGGTGAGCACCCGCACGTCCACCTCGCGGCGCAGCCGGCGGCGCAGGCCGGGCAGCCGTGCGTCGAGGTGCGGGCCGAGCGCGCGGTCCGCCCACGCGAAGAGTGCGGCCACCTCGGCCGCGCCCAGGTCGAGGAAGGGGTCGTCCGGGTCGGGCAGCAGCTCGCCGCGCCCGGCGGTGCGGCGGTCGTGCGGGGCCCAGCACCAGGTGCTCGCCTCGGCGAGGGCGACCAGTCCGTCCGCGGCGGCGTCCAGGTGCGGGCATCCGGCGGGCTCGTCGGCGGCGGCCACCTCGCCGGTGAGCACGGCGGCCAGCACCAGCAGGGTCACCCGCTCCCGCAGCGCGCGGACCCGCCCCTCGTAGCTGCCGCGCTCGCCGTCGCGGAAGGTCCTGGCCCAGTCGGAGGCGAGCAGCGGCGGTGCGGGGCGGGCCAGTTCGGCGGCGGCGCGGTCGAGGACGTCGCCGCGTACGGCCTCGGGCACCGCGTCCCACACGTCGCGCGCGGTCACGTCGGGGATGGCGCAGGGCGCACCGGGCGGCAGCGTGGTGAGCGCCTCCAGTGCGGGGGCGAGGCGCGCGGTCAGGGGGCCGGGCACGGCGGTCAGCCCTCCCCGCCGGGCTCGCCGGGTGCGCCGGATGCGCCGGGTGCGCCGGGCTCGTCGAGGAAGAGCTCGACGACGGGGAGCAGCACGTCGGGCCGTGCCACCGGCACGGTGAGGGTGAGGGTGTCGGCGCTGCGGCCGGGGGGCGCGAGATTGTTGTGCTCGTGCTGCGTGCCGTCCAGCTGCCGGAAGCGGATCTCGGAGCCGTCGTGCAGGAACTGCGCGTAGCGGACCTTCCCCGCGAGTCCGGGCAGGTGGACGTGCTTGAGCGGCCAGACCGGCAGGTGCAGGTAGAGGCGGTTGCCGGCCTGCGTGTAGAGGCAGTTGGCCGGGGCGCGGTGGGCGCTCGGCCCGGCGCCGTGCACGGCGCGGGCGTGCGGCTCCATCCAGCCGCCGATCGCCGCGAGCGTGGCGCGGGCCCGCGGGTCGAGCGCGCCGCGGCCGGTCGGACCCACGTTGAGCAGCATGTTGCCGCCGCAGGCCACCGACTGGACCAGCATCCGCACCAGCAGGCCGGGGTCCTTGTAGTCGTGGTTGTCGCGGTCGTAGCCCCATGAGCCGTTGAGGGTGTGGCAGGCCTCCCACATGACCGCTACGCCGTCGCGCTCCAGCGGCTCGTCCGGCTGGTACTGCTCGGGCGTCACGTAGTCGCCGGGGATGCCGAGCCGGTCGTTGACGACGATGCCGGGCTGCAGTTCGCGCACGGTGCGCAGCAGTTCCTCGGCGCCCCACTCGGCCGGGCCCATGCCGGGATAGGTGAAGTCGAAGAAGAGGTCGTCGATCCGCCCGTAGCCGGTGAGCAGCTCGCGCACCTGCCCGTGCAGGTAGGCGCGGTAGCGGGCCGGGTCGCGCGGCTCGCGCTCGGCGGCGGTGCCGCGCAGCGGGTGGTGGCGGTCGACGGGGAAGTCCGGGTGGTGCCAGTCGAGCAGCGAGTAGTAGAGCCCGACCCGCAGCCCCTCCGCGCGCATCGCCTCGGCGAACTCGGCCACCAGGTCGCGCCCGGCGGCCCTGACCGAGGTGTAGCCGGTGAGCGCGGAGCCGAAGAGGCAGAAGCCGTCGTGGTGCTTGGCCGTCAGGACGGCGTAGCGCATCCCGGCCTCGCGCGCGGCCCGGGCGAGCTGCCCGGCGTCGAAGAGGTCGGGGTCGAAACGCTCCAGGTAGCGGTCGTAGTCCTGCTGGGACATGGCCTCGCGGCTGCGCACCCACTCGTGCCGTGCCGCGAGGCTGTAGAGCCCGAAATGGACGAACAGTCCGAAGCGCGCGGCCTTGAACCACTCGATGGGTGCCGTGGGCACTGAAGTCTCCTGCCGTGGTTGACAGCTGTTGCCGGTCGGCTGTTATCTACCATCGATAGGCGATAATGTCACTGAGGGTTGCGTGCCGAGGTGTGCGCGGAAAGGCGTGGCGGATGAGCCCGACAGGGGATCAGGGAGCGCCGGCGGCGGGGGACATGCACACGTACGAGTCGATGCGGGCGCCGGTCCACACGGCTTCCTACGTGCGGCCGACGGAGCGCATGCTGACGGCGCTCCAGGGGGTGAGCGCCGCGACCGCCTGCGCCAAGCTGCACCAGTCCGGCATCACCCGGACCTTCATCGACGGGCCCGTGCCGCTGCACCGCGAGCCGGACGTCTCGGTCGTGGGCGGCGCGGTGACGCTGCAGTTCCTGCCGCAGCGCGAGGACGTCTTCTCCGGCGCCGCGCAGGAGGACGCCGAGCGCAAGACGGCGCTGTGGGGCGTGCTGGAGTCGATCCGGCCCGGTGACGTGCTGGTCGTGTCCGCGTTCGGCAGCCACTTCACCGGCTGCCTCGGCGACATGCTGGTGCGCTACTTCAAGCTGCGCGGCGGCGCCGGCATCGTCGTCGACGGCCGGGTGCGGGACGCGGCGCGCATCCGCGCGCTCGGCGTGCCCGTGTGGTGCACCGGCGTGACCCCGCACTACGCCTCGCAGACGGAGCTCTTCCCGTCCGCGTTCAACGTGCCGGTGGGCGTCGGCGGCGTCCTGGTGACGCCGGGCGACCTCATCGTGGCCGACGAGGACGGGGCCGTGGTGGTGCCCCAGGAGCAGGCCGTGCCGCTGAGCGAGGACTCCCTGGCCCACCAGGACCGCGAGGCCTTCGCGCGCCGCCGGCTCGACGAGGGCGGGCGGCTGTCCGACTACTACCCGCTCACCGGCGCCGGGCTGACGGAGTACCTGGCGGCGCAGGAACAGGCGGCCGGCTGAGCCGCACGGACCCCGCGGGGACGGCCCGCGGTGCGGGGGCGCGCCGGCCGCCCCCGTGGAGACGGGCGCCTGTCGGCGGGCGCCCCCGGACGGGCCGGGGCGTCGGCTCCCCGGCCCGTCCGGTCACGTCCGGCCCCGGCGGCGCAGCACGGCGCCGGGGCCGGACGCGCGGAGGTCAGACGCCCGCGGCCGCGCCGGTGTCCGCGCCGAGCAGCCGCAGCCACGCCGCGGCCAGGCACGCGTGGCCCGCGGGCGTCAGGTGCACGCCGTCCCGGGCGATCGCGGCCGGGTCCCCGGCCTCCCGGGCCGCCTGGTTGAGCAGCCCGTCCGCCGCGAGCAGCGCCGCGTCGAATTCGGCGGCGAGGCGGCGCACGGCGTGGATCCGCGGGTCCAGGTCCTCGCGCCACGCCCACTGGTTGGCGTCGAGCGGTACGAGGAAGGGCTCGACGAGCACCAGCCGCGCCCCGGCGTCACGGGCCTGGCCGAGGATCGCGCGGTAGTCCCGCTCGTACTCCTCGGCGGTCGTGACGGCGCCCTCGTCGTAGCGGCGCCAGGTGTCGTTGATGCCGACCATCACCGACAGCAGGTCGGGCCCGGCGTCGAGCGTGTCCTGCTGCCAGCGCGCCCGCAGGTCGGCGACGCGGTTGCCGGCGATCCCGCGGTTGAGGACCCGCCGGGCGGGATTGGCGGCCGTCAGCTTTTCGGCGACGAGGCTGACATAGCCGTTGCCCAGGCTGGAATCGTCACCGCGGTCCCGGCCCGCGTCCGTGATGCTGTCGCCCTGGAACAGCACGCGGACGCAATTGCCAAGCTTTACGGACATCGTCTCTCCTCGGGAGGTTCTCTCGCACCGAACAGGTCTCCCCGCGGTATCGCTCGACGCAGGTCAGGATGGTGCGGAAGGCCGGTCCTGCGGGTAGGCCGAAGGGAATTCCCACCGGTGCGGAATGCGCGGGACGGCCGAAAGGATGCTACACCGGGGGAGGTCGCGAGCACAGCAATTACCAGCTGTTAAAAGCGAGTTCGAGGCCCGCGGGAATGCTTTCCGGTATTTCCCGGCCGGGCTGGTCCGGCATGGGCGGAATCGGCCGCGGGCGGTCAGGTGAGGGCGGTGGTGAGCCAGGCGTGGGCGGCGCCCGGGGTCGGCCGGCCGGGGCCGGTGACACGGGCGACCAGCTCCCAGTAGTGGTCGATCCGCGGGTCGGCCGCCAGGACGGTGCCGAGCCCGCGCCGGAAGGCGGGCGTGTCCCGCACCTGCTGCGATGCCGCGTACGCGGCGACGAAGCAGTCCAGCGCCTCGCCCGCGTGCGGGGCGCGCCCGGCCCGCAGGTGCGGGGCGGCGAGCGCGTAGGCCTCCTCCAGGCCCTGGTAGAGCACGGCAGGCCGGTGGCCGGTGTCCGCGCGGTGCGCGGCGGGCTGGCCGCTGCCGCTGCGGCCCGCGCAGTCGGCGGAGACGAAGGCGTGCAGGCGCGCGAAGGCGAGCGCCTGTTCGGGCGTCGGGTCGTCCGGCGGCTGCGGCACGGACAGTTCGAGGACGCGCGCGACCGTGCGGGCCGGCATCCGCGGCGGCAGCCAGCGCCGCCAGAAGCGGGCCATCGCGGCGGTGCTGGGCGGTGAGTCGCTCGCGCACACGGCGCCGAGCAGCCGCAGCCGCTCGGCCCGCTCCCCGGGCGCGCAGTCCTGGAGCAGCCGCAGCGCCGTCTCCTGCCAGCGCAGCGCGGCCAGCCGCGGGCCGACGTCGCGCAGCCGCCCGGCGACGGCGTCCTCCAGCACGCCCCCGGGCCGCAGCCCCTCGCCGCCCTCCTCGCGCACGACGCGGGCGATCTCGTCCAGGCCCATCCCGAGCGCGCGCAGCGAGCGGATCGTCCGCAGCCGCTCCAGGTCCTGCGGTCCGTACCGCCGGTGCCCGCCCGCGCTGCGCCCCGCCTCGGGCAGCAGCCCGCGGTCGGAGTAGAAGCGCACGGCCTTGACGGTCACGCCCGCCCGGCCGGCCAGGACGCCGATGGTCCACCACTCGTCGGACGCCATGGCTTGAACCTCCCTCAGGGGGAGTTCCTACGGTACCGCCGGGCCCCGCGGACGGCCGCGGGGCCCGTGGACGCGACCGACGCGTACGTGAGCGGGAGGAGACGGTGATGGCGGTGGGGGAGCAGACGGCGACGCAGACGGCGTTCGTCCTGGTGCCGGGGCTGCACACGGGCGGCTGGATCTGGCAGGAGGTGGCGGAGCGGCTGCGCGCCTCGGGCGCGCGGGCGTATCCGCTGACGCTGAGCGGCATGGACGGGAAGGGGGAGGGGGAGGGCGCCGACCTCGGCACCCACGTCGCGGACGTGCTGCGGGCGGTGCGCGGGACGGACGCCGAGCGCGTCGTCCTGGTCGGACACTGCTACGGCGTCCACCCGGTGCTCGGCGCCGCGGACCGCCTCCCGGACCGCGTCGCGCGCATCGTCCTCCTCGACACCCCGATGCCCCGGGACGGCGACCCGGCGGCCGCCCTCGTCCCCGACCAGGCCCTGCGCGAGGGCCTGCTGGACCGGATCGCGGCGGACGGCCCGGCGCCCGCCGCCGTCCCCGCGCCCGCCTCCGCGCAGGAGTGGGCGGCGCTCGGCAGCCTCGCCGGGCTCGGCGACGAGGAGCGGGAGCGGCTCGTCCGGCGCGGGGTGGCGCAGCCGTGGGGGACGCTCGCCCGGCCGCTGGGGCTGGGCGGCAACGCCGGGGCGGACGGCGGCGTGCCCGTGACCGGCGTGCTGTGCGCCGGGAACGGATCGAGCCTGGCGACGGTCGAGGGGGCGCTCGCGCTCGGCGACCCCCGCTTCGCCTATCTCGCCGCCCCGCACCTGAGCTACCTCGAAATGGCCACCGGGCACTGGCCGATGCTCTCCGAGCCGGACGCGACGGCCGGGGTGCTGCTGCGCGCGGCCGCGGGTGAGGGTGCCGTCCCGGGGCGCCCGGAGGAGGCCGGACCGCCCGCGCACCTGCGGCCGTTCCTGCTCGACGTGCCCGGGCGCCCGCGCGAGCGGCGGGGCCGGGTGGATTTCCACCTGCCGGAGGGCGACGGGCCCCACCCGGCGGTGGTCCTCGTGCACGGCGGCCCCGTCCCGGAGGGCGCCGAGCCGACCCCGCGCGAGTGGCCGGGCTTCGTCGGCTACGCTCGGCTCCTCGCGGGACGCGGCGCCGTCGGGGCCGTCGTGGACCACCGGCTGCACGGGCTCGGCGACTTCGACCGCGCGGCGGGGGACGTCGCGGAGGCGGTCGCGGCCGTACGGGCCGATCCCCGGGTGGACGCCGACCGGATCGCGCTGTGGTTCTTCTCCGTGGGCGGGCTGCTGTCCGCGGACTGGCTCGCCGCCCCGCCCCCGTGGCTGCGCTGCCTCGCCCTGACCTACCCGCTGCTCGCGCCGCTGCCCGCCTGGGGCGTGTCCGGCCCGCGCTTCCGTCCCGCCGCGGCCGTGCGGGGGGCGGGCCGGCTGCCCGTCGTGCTCACCCGTGTGGGCCGCGAGCGCCCCGAATTCGCCGCGACGGTCGAGGACTTCCGCGCCGCGGCCGGTACCGCCGGGGTGGACGTCCACTTGATCGACGTCCCCTCGGCCGTGCACGGCTTCGAGACCCCCGACCACTCCGGGGAGGCCCGCGCCGCGGTGCGCGGCGCGGTCGACGCCGTCCTCGCCCGCCTCTGACGGCCTCGGGCGCCGGGCCCCCGGGGACGCGACCGCCGCACGGCCGCGTCCCCGGCCCGCAACTGCCGCGCCGCCCCCGTACGTCTTCCCACGGGACGGAGGGCGGGACGCGATGGACGAGCGGGCGTGGGACCAGGTCCGCGCGTGGCTGCGCGGGGAGGACCGGCGGCCGCGCGGGATCACCCCGGACGGCCCGAAGCCGTGGGTGCGGACGCGAGTGCCGGGGGCGTGTCCGGTGCCGGAGCGGCAGCGGGAGTGGACGGAGCGCTGGCTGAGCTGGTGCGCGGCGCAGTTCGGGCCCGCGGCACCGCGCGGCGAGGTGCCCGTGCCGGGGTTCGCGCCCGTGGATTTCACCGGTACGCAGGAGCAGGCCGAGGAACTGGTGCGGCGGATCGGCGCGGTGATGGGCGCGGACGTCTCCGGCATCCGCGTGCTGCTGCTGGAGTCCCCGGAGCGCGAGCAGCACCGGCGCCACCAGGTCGGCCGGTACCGCAAGGTGCTCGGCCGGGCGGTGATCGAGCTGGACACCCGGGTCGCGGCCCGGCCCGACTCCTTCGCGGGGCTCGTCGCGCACGAGCTGGCGCACGCCCGGCTGGCGGGCGAGGGGCGCGTGGCCGGGCTGGGGCTGTCGGCGGGGGGGGAGGAACGGCTCACCGACCTGGCGACCGTGCACCTCGGCACGGGCGTCCTGACGGCGCGCGCCGCCGAGGACTACGACCGGGCAGCCGGCTTCTCCGTGACGGCGGTCGGCGACCTCACCGACCGCCTGCTGACCGCCCGCCGCTACGACATGCACCAGATGGGCTATCTGGGCCCCGCGGAGTTCGGCTACGCCCTCGCGTGCTGGGCCGTCGCGCGCGCCGAGCCCACTCCGCCACCCTGGGCCCGCCACCTCCCGGGCGGTGTGCGGGACGCCCTGATGCAGGGGCTGGCCCACCGGGCGGCCCGGGGCGACTGAGCCGGTGGCCTCAGGCGCCGTCGCCGAGGCCGCGGCCGGGCTTGCTCATGTCACCGGTGCGCGGGGCGCCTTCGGCGAGCCCGTACCGGAGGAGCACCGTGCCCTTCGGGGTGGCGGCGGGCGGCTCCAGGAGGGTGAGGTTCGCCGGCACGGCGCCGTCCTCGAAGACCTTCTTCCCGACGCCGAGCACGATCGGGTGGACCCACAGGTCGAGCCGGTCGAAGAGCCTCTCCCGCAGCAGCGTCTGCACCAGGTCCAGGCTGCCGACGACCGCGACGTGCTCGTGCCGCTCGCGGATCTCCCGCACCGCGGCGGGCAGGTCGGGGCCGAGCTGCGCGGACCCGGCCCACGACAGGTCGGGCGTACCGCGGGAGGCGACGTACTTCGGGATGCTGTTGAAGAGCGTCGCGAAGCCGCCGTCCGGGCCGTCCTCCTGGTGCGGCCAGAAGGAGGCGAAGATGTCGTACGTGCGCCGCCCCAGCAGCAGCGCGTCCGTCCCCTCGTAGGCGGCGGCGATCTGCGCCCCCTCCGTCTCGTCGATCAGCGGCGCCTGCCAGCCGCCGAACGGGAAGCCCGCCGAGGGGTCCTCCTCGGGCCCGCCGGGCGCCTGCGCGACGAGGTCGAGGGTCGTGAACAGTTCGATCTGGATGCGCCCCATGGCGTGCTCCCGCGTGGTCGTCTCTCCCGGTTCTCCGGTTCGGGGGGTAGACCGGCGGCCGCCGCGGAATTCATCGCCCGGTGCGCCACCGGGTGAATGTCTGTGGTGTGTGTGCGGGGGTGGGTACGGCGGCGGCCGCCCGTTCCGGTGGTCCGGTGCGGGCGGCCGCTGTCGTGGTGCTGGGTGGTGCTGGGTGGTGCGTGGTGGTGCGTGTTAGCTGTGGTTGCCGGTCTTGCGGCGGCGGGTGAAGTAGACCGCTCCGCCGCCGATGGCGAGGAGGGCTGCTGCGCCGGCGATGAGGGCGGTGTTCTGGGAGCTGTTGCTGCCGGTCTCGGCGAGGTTGCCGGTGCCGTTGCCGTTGGTGTTGCCGGTGGCGGGGGGCACGGAGGGGGTGCCGGTGGGGGCGGTGGTGGAGGTGGGCCCGGTCGCGGTGGCGGTGGCCGTGGGCGAGGGGGAGGTGGTGTCACTCACGCTCGGCGAGGGGCTGGCGGTGCCGGTGGACTCCGACGGCGAGGGGGTCGCGGTGCCGGTGGACTCCGACGGGGAGGGGGTGGCGGTGCCGGTGGACTCCGACGGGGACGGGCTGGGGGAGGTCTGGCAGGGGTG
>NZ_JBIRRA010000021.1:0-93102 GCF_044333485.1 Streptomyces sp. NPDC020983
GCGCCATCCCCGTAACTACCTGGCCTTCCTCGGACTCGCCGCCGCCCTCTGCTGCTACAAACGCCTCCTCCGCCTCACCACATAGGACACGGTCTAAAGCCTCCCGAGGGAACGACGACGCGCCGAGTGCTGTCAGAACTCGCGAACATCTCGAAGCCGGAAGATCAACGACTGCTGCTCAACCTGACGGAGAAACGCTGCCCCCCCCAGAAGTCGATCCTGGAACACCTGGTCAGAGCCCGTCACGCAAGGGCGTCGCCGAAGCCCTCCGAACCCGGCCCGCGCCGGCGGTGGCGCTGGCCCAGGGCAGCCTTCCCGGGGGCCCGGAGCATCGGGCCGGCCCCCCGGCGGCAACCGCGCGGGGCTGGCAGACGCCCAGCTCAGCGCACCCGCCCCCGCGGCTTCAAGGGCGTCGTCGGCAGGGCGGGGGCCTCCAGGCGGGGGCCCGCGTAGCCGTGGACCTCGCCGAAGCGGGTGCCGGTGCGCCAGGCCTCGCGGGCCTCTACGATGTCCTCACCTGACCTGCCGACGAAGTTCCAGAACATGACGATGCGTTCGGCGAAGGGCTCGCCGCCCAGGAGCATCAGGGAGCTGTCGGTGGCGGCGTGGAGGGGGAGTTCGGTGCGGCCCGCGCCGAGGTAGAGCATCGAGCCGGGGGTCACGCGGACGCCGTCGACGTCGGCGGAGCCGGACATGGCGAGGACGGCGTACTCGAAGTCGGGCTGGAGGGGGAGGCGGGCCCGGGTGCCCTCGGGGAGGGTGAGGTCGGCGCCGACGATCGGGGTGTGGGTGGTGCCGGGCGAGACGGTGCCGTCGAGTTCGCCGAGGATGACGGTGGCGTGCAAGCCGCCGCCGGTGACGGCGGGCAGCTCCGGGTGGTGCTCGAAGGCGGGCGGGATGTCCAGGCGGGTGCCGGGGAGGGCGACCCACAGCTGGGCGCCGTGCAGGTAGCGGGCGTGGTCGCGCGGGGACTCCTCGGAGTGGGAGATGCCGCGGCCGGAGGTCATCAGGCCCAGCTCGCGCGGGCGTACTGTCTGCTTGCTGCCGAGGCTGTCGCGGTGCAGCACCTCGCCCTCGTGCAGCCAGCTGACGGTCTGCAGGCCGGTGTGCGGGTGCGGCGGCACCTGCATGCCGGGCTCCTGGGCGATGTCGTCGGGCCCGTAGTGGTCGACGAAGCACCAGGCGCCGACCATGCGGCGGCCCAGGTTCGGCAGCAGCCTGCGCACCTGCGTGCTCTCGCCGAGCGGCACGGTGCGGGCGGTGAGCAGTTCGTGGACGGGGGCGGCGGAGACGTCCTGGCGGCCGCCGCAGACGGTGGGGGCGGGCTTCACGTCGAGGTTGCTCATACGCCGATCATGCACCGGGCCGCCCGCCCGGGCGCGGGAGCGGGTGGTTGAATCGCCGCATGGACGAAGGCATGCAGGGGGGCGGGGGCGCGGGCGGGCTGTCCGCGGACGAGGTCATCGACATCGTCGACGAGCACGACGTGGTCGTCGGCCGGGCGCGGCGCGCGGAGGCGTACGCCCGCGGCCTGCGGCACCGGGCCGCCTTCGTGCTGGTGACGGACGGCGCCGGGCGGGTGTTCGTGCACCGCCGCACCGCGCAGAAGCTGGTCTTCCCCTCTCTCCACGACCTGTTCGTGGGCGGTGTGCTGGGCACGGGCGAGTCCTACGACGACGCCGCGCACCGCGAGGCCGAGGAGGAGCTCGGCGTCAGCGGGCTGCCGCGGCCCGAGCCGCTCTTCCGCTTCCTCTACGAGGACGGCGCGCACAGCTGGTGGTCCGCCGTCTACCAGGTGCGCTGCGACCTGCCGGTGGCGCCGCAGCCCGAGGAGGTCGCCTGGCACGGCTTCCTGACGCGCGAGGAGCTGGAAAGGCGCCTCACGGAGTGGCAGTGGGTGCCGGACGGCCTGGAGGCCTGGCGCCGGCTGCAGGCCTGGCGCGCGGAGCACCCCGGACGGGACTGAGCAGCGGCCGGAGCGGCGCCGGCGGACGGGCGCGGGCCCGCACGTCGTGCGCCCGGCGGCTCCGGCGAGCGGCGAGCGGCGGGCGCGGGCAGCGGGCTCGGGCAGCGGGCGCGGGCAGCGGGCTCGGGCAGCGAGCGGCGGACTGCGAGCGGCGGGCTCGGGCAGCGGGCTGCGGGCTCGGGCAGCGGGCGCGGGCGGCGGACTGCGAGCGGCGGGCGCGGACGGCGGGCTCGGGCAGCGGGCGCCGGGCGCGGACGGCGGGCTCGGGCTCGGGCTCGGGGTCTTCCCGCCCCTCAGAGCAGCAGCAGGCCCGCCAGTACCGACACCGCGTTCGCCGCCGTCGAGGCCGCGTACGGCTCGGGCCCCCGCAGCCGCAGCAGACGCGCCGCCAGCCACCCCTCGGCCAGCACCACCGCGGTCTCGGCCGCTGCGAGGGCGGGCCAGTAGGCACCGGACGGCACACCGCGGAGGAACCACCACAGCAGCGGGTGCGTCACACAGTTGACGATCACGGCGGCGGCCGCCGTACGCCCTGGTGGGGTCCGGGACGCGGCGGTCAGCGCGGCCGCGTAGACGGGCACCTCGGTCGCCACGGTGAGGGCGAGGGCCGCGGGATAGGACACGGCGGGATCGTGTCACGGGGAGGGAAGCCATGGCCAGTGCGGTCGGTGCGGGGGTGGCGGCGGGCGGTCTGCCCGGCCGCGGCCGGATCCGCGGGAGCGACGGGACGCGCGTGGTGGGCGGCGGACCGGTCGCCGGGTTCGCGCTGCTGACGGTGGCCGTCCTGGCGGTCTCGCTGCGGATGCCCGCGGGCACCGCTGTGGTGGGGCTGGCGGGCCTGGGCATCCTGCACAACGTGCTGGAGCTGCGCTACATGGCGGGCCGCTTCGAGCAGGTGCTGCACGGAGCCTTCCTGCGGCTGCTGGCCGCGCTGATCACCGGCATCGTGCTGTGCCGGGTGCTGCCCGCCTCGGCCGCCACCCGCGACGGCGAGATCCTGCTCGCGTACGGGCTGCTCGCGGTGGCGTGCGCGCACGCGCTGCGGCACCGGCCGCGGGTGCTGGCGGCGGCCGGTGCGCTGATCGCCGCGGCGGCGACGGCGTCGCTGAGTTTCCCCGCCTACCACTTCGTGGTCCTCACGCACCTGCACAACGTGGTGCCGCTGGTCTTCCTGTGGGAGTGGTCGCGCGGCATGGGCCGCGGCCGGCGGCTCTTCCGCGCGGTGCAGACGGGCTGGGTGCTGGTGATCCCGGCGCTCGTCCTGGCCGGCGCCTTCGACCCGCTGATGGGCGCCGGCTCGGGCTGGACCGCGCGGCTGTCGGCGGCGTACACCCCGCCCGCGTGGCTGCACAGCGGCGCCGAGCTGCGCTTCGTCACCGTCTTCGCCTTCATGGCGCTGATGCACTACCTGGTGTGGGTGTGGTTCATGCCGCGCTACGCACCCGACGCGACCGCGGCCTTCGAGCAGCGGGTGCCGGTGCTCGGCGCCCGCCGGGCGTGGGCGCTCGGCCTGGGCGCGGGCGCCGCGCTCGCCGCGCTGTTCGTGAGCGACTACGACCAGGGCACCTCGGTCTACTCGGCGCTCGCGAGCTACCACGCCTACCTGGAATTCCCGGTCCTGCTGATGCTCGTCCTCGGCATGGGCCCGAAGGCCGCTCCCGGCCTCGCCCCGACCACTACGACCGCTGCCGCCGGAGGCACCGCATGACCACGACCAGCACCGCCGCCGTCCTGCTCGCCGACATCGCCCCCCGCCGGGATTCGGGTGGCGGCGACCACACCGCGGTCGTCGTGGTGTCGGTCGTGCTCGTCGTCGCCCTGGTGGTGCTGGTGTACGCGGCGGTGCAGCGTCGCCGCAGGTGACCGGGGCCGACGGCGGCCGGGGGCGGGGCCCGCGGGTGGGCCGCGGCGGCACCGCTTAGTGTGGACGGGTGAGCGTATTCGACCGGCTGGACGGGGCGCGTGACGCGGTCCGGCTGTGGTTCGCACCGGCCCGGGTCCAGGAGGAGGGCGAGACCCCGGACTACCGGTTCTCGCTCGCCAACGAGCGGACCTTCCTGGCCTGGATCCGTACCGCGCTCGCGCTGATCGGCGGCGGTTTCGCCGTCGACCAGTTCCTCACCGACCACCTGACGCACGGGGCCCGGGTGACCTTCGCGCTGGCCCTGCTCGCCGGGGGTGTCGCGTGCACGCTGCGGGCGGTCAACCACTGGGTGCGGTGCGAGCGGGCCATGCGCCGCGGCGCCGATCTGCCGGTCTCCCGCTTCCCCGCGGTGCTGGCGGTGCTCATAGGGGTGATCGCGCTGGTGATGGTCGGTGTGGTGGTCGCGGGCTGGGCCGGATGACGTCCCGGCGGCTGCCGGTCGAGACCGACCGCGATCCCGGGCTCCAGCCGGAGCGCACCCGCCTGGCGTGGCGGCGCACCACGCTGAGCTGCGCGGTCGTCGCGGTGCTGGCGGGGCGCCAGGCGCTGCACGGCGGCGCCGGGTACGTCACCCTCACCGTGGGCCTCGCCGGCCTGGTCTTCCTGGCCTTCCTCCGGCTCGCCCACCACCGCATCCAGCGGCTGGTCGCCCCCCGCCCGCGGCTGCTCCCGCACGCCACCGCCCTGGCGGTCGCGGCGTGCATGCTCGCCCTCGCGCTCTTCGGTGCCGTGGTGGTGTGGTGAGGGCCGCGCACGGGAGTGCGTAGTATCCGTGGGTGGCCCGGTGCCGGGACGCCGCGGGGCCTGGGGCCGGGCGTGGCGTTCGGCCCGTGGGCGTATCGGTGGCTGAGGGAGGCACGGGCGATGGTGGCTGGAGCCGCGGCGGGCACGGTGATCGTGGTCATGGGGGTGTCGGGTTCCGGGAAGTCGACCGTGGGGGGCCTGCTCGCGGAGCGGCTGGGCGTGGAGTACGCGGAGGCCGACGACTTCCACCCGGCCGCGAACGTCGCCAAGATGGCGGCGGGGCAGCCGCTGGACGACGCCGACCGGGCGCCGTGGCTGGACGCGATAGCGGAGTGGATCGCCGGGCGCGGCGACCGGGGCGGGGTCGTGAGCTGCTCGGCGCTGCGCCGCCGTTACCGGGACCGGCTGCGGGCCGCCGGGTCCGGGGTCTTCTTCCTGCACCTGGACGGCTCGCCGGAGCTGATCGCGGCCCGGCTGGCCGCGCGGACGGGGCACTTCATGCCCGCGGGGCTGCTCGGGTCGCAGTTCGGGGCGCTGGAGCCGCTGGACGCCGACGAGCCGGGGGCTGCCGTGCCGCTGGACGGCGGGCCCGTGGAGATCACCGAGCGGGCGCTCGCGGTACTGCCGCGCTGACCGCCGCCGCCCGCACCCGCCGCCCGGCGGCGTTGACGGCGTGCGGCCGCCGCGTCACCAGCGCGGCACGCTCGGGGCCCGCCAGGCGGGGTCGGCCTTGCGCATCGCGGCGACGTCGTCGCGGTCGCGCATCGTGCCGTCGTCGTCCAGCCACCGCCGGTGCAGCTTCCCGAGGGCGTCGCGGTCCAGTTCGACGCCGAGGCCGGGCAGGTCGGAGACGGTCAGGGCGCCGCCGGTGAAGACGTGGCGCTCGGTGATGACGTCCTCCGTCTGCCACGGGTAGTGCGAGTCGCACGCGTAGTCCAGGTTGGGCACGGTGGCCGCGACGTGCGTCATGGCGGCAAGGCTGATGCCCAGGTGGGTGTTGGAGTGCATGGACAGGCCCACCCCGAAGGTGCGGCAGACGGCCGCGAGCTGCTGGGTGTTGCGCAGCCCGCCCCAGTAGTGGTGGTCGGACAGCACCACCTGGACGGCGTCGCGCGCGAAGGCCTCCTTGATCTCCTGGAAGGTCGTCACGCACATGTTGGTGGCGAGCGGCACGTCCGTGCCCTGCGCCACCTCGGCCATCTCGGCGGTGCTGCCCGCCGGGTCCTCCAGGTACTCCAGCACGCCGGCGAGTTCGCGGGCGACGTGCAGGGAGGTCGCGGCCGACCAGGCGCCGTTGGGATCCAGGCGCAGCGGCCTGCCGGGGAAGGCGTCGGCCAGCGCGCGGATCGCGGCGATCTCCTGCTCGGGCGGGAAGACGCCGCCCTTGAGCTTGAAGGAGCCGAAGCCGTGGGTGGCGGCGAATCGGCGGGCCTGCGCGACGACGCCGGCCGGGTCGAGGGCGGCGCCCCAGTCGTCGGGCTCGCCCTGGCCCTGCGGGTGGCCGTCGAGCTTGTAGAAGAGGTAGGCGCTGTAGTCGACGGTGTCGCGGACCTTGCCGCCGAGCAGGGCGTGGACGGGCAGGCCGACGATCTTGCCGAGCGCGTCGAGGCAGGCGACCTCGAAGCCGGAGATGACCGACAGGCGCAGCTTGTCGGCGGTCTGGACGCCGCGCAGGCCGCCGGCGGCCACGGAGTCGGAGGTCCCGGTGACGTCGCCGCAGACCTGCTCGGCGAGCGTGAACAGGCCGTTCAGGTCGGTGACGGAGTGGCCCGGCAGGGCGGCGGCGAGGGGGGCGGCGAGGTTCAGGTAGCGGGTGTCGCCGTAGGTCTCGCCGATGCCGGACGTACCGTCGGCGGTGACGATCTCGACGACGAGGCGGGGCGTGTGGGGCTGGTGGACGCCGTGGGTGTTGAGCAGCGGCGGATCGGCGATGAGGATGGGGGTCAGGCGCACCTCGGCGATCGTGAACGCGGTGGAGGGCCCGGCAGGACCCGCAGTCTGTATATATGAATCACGTTCACCCATGAATCCGCAGCTTATGCGGGCCGCGCGTGAGCCGTCAACGCGGGCGGGAGCACGGCGCGAGTCCGGCGCACGCACCGCCCGGTGCCCGTCCCGCCCGGGAACTGGACCCCATACCGACCAGTCGGTACGATTCGCTCATGACCCGTACGACCGACACCGACCACCCCCGCGGGCTGGACCTCGACCGGCTGCGCCGCCACCTCGACGAGCACCGCCCCGGCCTCGTGACCGGTCCCCTGCGGGCCGAGCTGGTGCAGGGCGGCCGCTCCAACCTCACCTACCGGGTCACCGACGGAGCCGGCACCTGGGTCGTCCGCCGCCCGCCGCTCGGCCACGTCCTGGCCACGGCGCACGACATGGGCCGCGAGCACCGGGTGATCAGCGCGCTCGCCCCGACCCCGGTCCCGGTGCCCGGCACGGTGCTGATGTGCGAGGACGCCGAGGTCGTCGGGGCGCCCTTCTACGTCATGGACTTCGTCCCCGGCACCCCCTACCGCACCGAGGACCAGCTGACCGCGCTCGGGCCCGAGCGCACCAGGGCCGTGGCCCTGACCCTCGTCGACACCCTCGTCGACCTGCACGCGGTGGAGCCCGGCGCGGTGGGCCTGGCGGACTTCGGGCGACCCGAGGGCTTCCTCGACCGGCAGCTGCGCCGCTGGGGCAAGCAGCTGGAGGCCTCGCGCAGCCGCGAGCTGGCCGGCATCGACGAGCTGCGCGGCGCGCTCGGCCGCTCGCTCCCGCACTCCCCCGCACCCGCCGTCGTGCACGGCGACTACCGCCTCGACAACGTCCTCTTCGACGCCGGCGACCGCCTCACCGCCGTCCTGGACTGGGAGATGTCGACGCTCGGCGACCCGCTCACCGACCTCGGCCTGCTGGTGATGTACGGCGAGCAGCACGACATCCCCGGCTTCCCCGTCCCCACCGCCTCCGGCGCCCCCGGCCACCCGGACGCCGCCGAGGTCGTGGAGCGGTACGCGCGGCGCTCGGGACGGGACGTGTCGGACGTCGACTGGTACACCGCGTTCGCGTACTTCAAACTCGCGGTCATCCTCGAAGGCATCCACTACCGCTGGACGCTCGGCCAGACCCTCGGCGCCGGCTTCGACAGCATCGGCACCGTCGTCCCGCTCTTCATCGAACGCGGACTGCGTACCATCCGCCGCCGCCCCCGGGCCGCGGCGCAGACCACCGCCACGCACCAGGAGGACTGAGCACGATGGACTTCGCCTTCGACGCCCGCACCGAGGAGCTGCGCGCGAAGCTCGGCGCCTTCCTCGACGAGCACGTGTACCCCGCCGAGGCCGTCTTCGCCGCGCAGCACGAGCAGGCGGCACCGGACGCGCACTGGAGCGTCCCGCCGGTCGTGGCGGAGCTGAAGGCCGAGGCGAGGCGGCAGGGCCTGTGGAACCTGTTCCTGCCCGGTGACCTGGGCGCGGGCCTGACCAACCTGCAGTACGCCCCGCTGGCCGAACTCACCGGCCGCAGCCCCTTCCTGGCCCCGGCCGCCCTCAACTGCGCCGCGCCGGACACCGGCAACATGGAGGTGCTCGCCGAGTTCGGCACCCCCGAGCAGCGCAAGGAGTGGCTGGAGCCGCTGCTGTCCGGCGACATCCGCTCCGCCTTCGCCATGACCGAGCCGGACGTCGCCTCGTCGGACGCGACCAACGTCGAGACCCGCATCGAGCGGGACGGCGACAGCTACGTCGTCAACGGCCGCAAGTGGTACATCTCCGGGGCGATGAACCCGGACTGCGCCGTCCTCATCGTCATGGGCAAGACGGACCCGGCCGCCGAACGGCACCGCCAGCAGAGCCAGATCCTCGTCCCCCGCGACACCCCCGGTGTGGAGATCCGCCGCGGCATGCGGCTCTTCGGCTACGACGACGCCGACCACGGCGGCCATGCCGAGGTCGTCTTCCGCGACGTACGGGTGCCCGCGGCGAACCTCATCGGCGAGGAGGGCGGCGGTTTCGCCATCGCCCAGGCGCGGTTGGGGCCCGGCCGGATCCACCACTGCATGCGGCTGATCGGCATGGCCGAGCGCGCCCTGGAGCTGATGTGCCGCCGCGTCGCCGGGCGGGTCGCCTTCGGCAAGCCGCTGGCCGCGCAGGGTGTGGTGCAGGAGTGGATCGCCGAGTCGCGCGTCGAGATCGAGCAGCTGCGGCTGCTGGTGCTCAAGACGGCGTGGCTGATGGACACCGTGGGCAACAAGGGCGCGCACACCGAGATCCAGGCCATCAAGATCGCCACCCCCGGCACGGTCCAGCGGATCGTCGACCGCGCGATCCAGGCCCACGGCGCCGCAGGCGTCTCCCAGGACTCCCCGCTCGCCCGCCTGTGGGCCGGCGCCCGGAGCCTCCGCCTGGCGGACGGGCCCGACGAGGTCCACCGCCGCTCGCTGGCCCGCCGCGAGCTGGCCCGCCACACCTGACGGGCCGTACGTGCGTGCCCCGGCAGCGGGCCGGGGCACGCACGCGGTTCCGGGCGCGCTACGGCACCAGCGCCAGCCGGCCCACCGTACGGCCGTCCGCCACGGACTGCACCGCCTCCGGGGCGTCGGACAGGGGGCGGGAGGCGACGAGGGGGCGGACGGTGCCGGCCGCGGCGAGGGCGGTGAGCTCCGCGTGGGCGGCGCGCACGGACTCCGGGTCGCGGGCGGCGTACAGGCCCCAGTGCAGGCCCAGGATCGAGTAGTTCTTGACCAGGGCGTGGCTGAGGGCGGGGGCCTGGACGGTGCCTCCGGCGAAGCCCACCACGACGATGCGGCCCTCGAAGGCGACGCACTTGGTGGAACGGGCGTAGGCGTCGCCGCCGACCGGGTCGTAGACGACGTCGGCGCCGCGGCCGCCGGTGGCCTCCTTGACGGCGGCCACGAAGTCCTCGGTGTGCCGGTCGACCACCAGGTCGGCGCCCAGCCCGCGGGCGGCCTCCGCCTTGTCCGCCCCGCCGACGACGCCGATCACGAACGCGCCCGCGGCCTTGCCGAGCTGGACGGCGGCGCTGCCGACGCCCCCGGCAGCGGCGTGCACGAGCAGGGTCTCGCCGGGGCGGAGGGCGGCGCGGCGGTGCAGGCCGAACCAGCCGGTCTGGTAGCCGATGTGCAGTACCGCGGCGGCCGGGTCGTCCAGCGCCGCGGGCGCGGGCAGCACGCCCGCCGCGGGCACCACGGCGTGTTCGGCGAAGGCGCCGCCGGGCAGGGCCGCGGTGCTGATGACGCGGTCGCCCTCGGAAAGGCCCGTGACGCCCGGGCCGAGCGCCGTGATCTCGCCGCACATCTCCACGCCGGGGGTGAAGGGCAGCGGCGGGCGGATCTGGTACTGGCCCCGGCACAGCAGCGCGTCGGGGAAGTTGACACCCGCGGCGCGCACCCGCAGGCGCACCTCGCCGGGGCCGGGTTCGGGCTGCGGGACGTCGTCGAGGCGCATCACCTCGCGCGGTTCGCCGTTGCCGTGGACGCGCCATGCCTTCACGCGGGTGCTCCCGTCGGGGTCAGGACCGCCGCACCGAGTGCAGCAGCAGGTCGGAGAATTCGCCGGCCACCTGCTGCGCGGACAGCGGCCCGTCCGCGTGGTACCAGGTGCCGAGGTGGTGCACGGAGCCGAAGAAGAAGTCGACGACCAGGTCCGGCCGCAGCTCGGGCCGGAAGTGGCCGTCGCGCTGTCCCTCCTCGACGAGCGAGCGGAAGCGCTCGTGGTAGCGGCGGCGTTCGGCCCGTACCGCCTTCTGCTTCTCCGGGCTCAGCTGGTGCATCGACCGGAAGAAGATCTTGGTGTCGTCCAGGTTCTCGATGCTGGTGACGACGACGTCGGCCGCGGCCTCCGCGAGCCGCTCGGGCACCGGGGTGCCGCGGGAGGCGATGGCGTCGAGCCGCTCGGTCTGCAGCCGCAGCACACGGGCGTAGACCTCGTGCAGCAGATCGTCCTTGGAGCCGAAGTAGTGGTAGAGCGCGCCCTTGGTGACGCCCGCGGCCTCCACGATCTCCTGCACGGAGGTGCGGTCGTAGCCGCGCTCGGCGAACAGCCGGGTGGCCTCGGCGAGCAGCCGCTCGGGCACCGCCGCCGCGGCCTGGCCGCCCTCCGAGCGCCCCGTGCCGCCGCCTTCCCCCGTGGTCCCGCGTGCCATCGCCTGCCCCTTCCTCGTACTCCCCGTCGAGCCGTTCCGGCCGCTACGGACCTTATCCGGCCGTCAAGGGCTCATCCGGACGCGGCCTTCAGCTCGCGGCGCAGGATCTTGCCCGTGGCGGTCTTCGGCAGCTCGGGCAGCACCTCGACCTCGCGCGGGTACTTGTAGGCCGCCAGCCGCTCGCGGCAGTGGGCGACGATCTCGGACGGCTCGGCGACGGCGCCGGGACGCAGGCTCACGTACGCCTTGACGCTCTCCCCGCGGTAGGAATCGGGGACGCCGACGACCGCGGCCTCGCGCACCGCCGGGTGGGTGTAGAGGACGTCCTCGACCTCGCGCGGCCACACCTTGAAGCCGGACGCGTTGATCATGTCCTTCTTGCGGTCGACGACGTAGAGCCAGCCCTCGGCGTCCATGAAGCCGATGTCGCCGGTACGCAGCTCGCCGCCGGGGAGGGCGGCGCGGGAGGCCTCCGGCTGGTTCCAGTAGCCGGGGACGACCATCGGGCCGCTGACGGCGATCTCGCCCGGCTCGCCGAAGGGCAGCTCGGCGCCGTCGTCGTCGAGGATCCGCACCATGGTGCCCGGGCCGGGCACGCCGACGGCGAGTGTGCCGGACGCGGCGTCCACCGGGGCCTCGTAGCCGGGCGGGACGCTGGCGCAGGGGGCGGAGCACTCGGTCAGGCCGTAGCCGTTGGCGAGGTAGAGGCCGCCGGCCCGGGCCCGGAAGGCCTCGACGACGGCGGGCGGCAGCGGGGCCCCGCCGGAGGAGATCAGGCGGAAGGACGCGAAGTCCTCCGCGGTGGCGTCGGGACGGGCCAGCAGCGCCATGTAGGCCGTGGCGGGGCCGACGGTGTAGGCGGGGCGGTGCTCGCGGAAGGCGTCGAGGACGACACCGGGCTCGAAGCGGTGGGCCAGCACGAGGGTGTGGCCGCCGGCCAGCGCCGCGGACAGCTCGCACACCATGCCGGTGATGTGGAAGAGCGGGGCCAGCGCGAAGACCGCGGAGTCGGCGGGCAGCGCCTGGACGCGCACCTGGCGGTGGGCGTTGAAGGAGAGGTTGCCGTGCGTGTTGAGCGCGCCCTTGGGCCGGCCGCTGGTGCCCGAGGTGTAGCTGATCAGGGCGGTGCCGGCGGCGGCCGGGAGGGGAAGGTGCGGGCGCGGCCCGGCGGCGGCGCGGGCCGCGTCGAGCACGTCCCGGGCGTCGTCGGCGGGTATCCGGGGGGCGGTGAGCACGCGCGGGTCGTCCCGCGTCTGGAGGTCGCGCTCGCAGGCCGTCAGCACGATGCGCACGGGCGACTGCGCGACGGTCTCCCGTACGTACTCGGCCCAGGCGCGTTCGGAGCAGACCAGGGCGGCGGCGCCCGCGTCGTCGAGGATGTGCGCCAGCTCCCCGCGCTTGTACATCGGGTTGACGGGCACGGCCGTGCCGCCCGCCTTCCACGCCGCGAGCAGCGCCACCACGAACTGCGGCACATTCTGCAGCAGGAGGGCGAGCCGGTCGCCGGGGGCGAAGCCGCGGCCGGCGAGGTGGCGGGCCAGGCCGTCGGAGAGGGCGTCCAGCTCGCCGTAGGTCAGGGCGCCGTCGAAGTACGCCACCGCCCGCCGCCCGGGGTGCTCGGCGGCGCGGGCGAGGAAGCCGTGCAGCACGGACGGCGGGAAGTCGCGGTCCTCGCGCTGCTCGTCGGTGAAGAACCGCAGCCAGGGCTGGTCGGCGTATCCGGTCATGCCTTCCGCTCCTTCCCGGGGCGGGCCGCCGTTGCCGCCTCGTACTCGCGCTGGAGCCGGTTCATCCCGCGGAGCCAGCGTTCCGGTTCCGCGGCGCGCGCGGCGTGGTAGCCGGCGACCTCGGGGTGCGGAAGGATCAGGAACCGCTCCTCGGCGATGCCGGCCAGCACCGCGCGCGCGACGTCCTCCGGCTCGATGGCGGTGGGCGCGAGCACCAGCTCCCCGGCGGGCCCGGCGGCGTCCAGCATCGCGGTGCGCACACCCTGCGGGCAGACGGCGTGCACCCGGACGCCGCGGTGGCGGTAGGTGAGCGAGAGCCACTCGGCGAAGGCCAGGGCGCCGTGCTTGGTCACCGAGTACGGGGCCGCGCCGATCATCGTCAGCAGGCCGGCGGCCGAAACGGTCGACACGAAGCGCCCGCCGCCGCGCTCCAGCCACTCCGGCAGCAGCGCGCGGGCGGCGCGGACATGGCTCATCACGTTGACGTCCCAGGCCAGCTCCCAGGCGGCGTCGTCCGCCTCGGGACCGCCGCCGGTGGCGACGCCGGCGTTGGCGCAGAAGACGTCGACGCCGCCGCCGAGGGCGGTACGGGCGGCGGGCACGATCCCGGAGGCGTCCCCGGCGACGACGGCGGCGCCGATCTCGCCGGCGACCGCGCGGGCCGCGTCCGCGTCGAGGTCGTTGACGGCCACGCGGGCGCCCTCGGCCGCGAAGGCGCGCGCCAGCGCGGCACCGATGCCGCCCCCCGCGCCCGTGACGACCACCCGCGCACCGCGCAGTGCTTCCACCACCATCGTGTCTCCCTCGACTCGACGCCCGGCCTCTCCCCCGTGCGCATACTAAGCGGTCGGTCACTGAATGCGGAAGGGGCGGCGGCGGACGGGGCCGCCCGCCGGCCCGGCCGTCCCGCACTGCGGCCACCCGCACACCCACGGCCAGGACCTGGGAGGACACGCCGGATTGACCGGGTTTCACCCGGCCGAGGGATGGACGCGGCGGGCAGGATGTCGGGATGATGGGCGCAGAGCGGACAATCACGGATCTTTCCGTGATCCGGGACGGGCGAGGGGGAGCCGAGCCATGACCGTGAAAAGCGTGCAGCCCTACTGGGACCTGACGTTCGACGCGGAAGGTGATCCCGATCCGGAGCAGCGCGACGCGCTCCTCGCACACGCCGCCGGCCACACCGACCTGGTGCTCTTCTCCCACGGCTGGAACAACGACCTGTCCAGCGCCTGCCGCCTCTACGACCGCTTCTACGCACCCTTCCCCGGGCTGCTCGCCGCCTACCCGGCCGTGCGTCCGGCGTACGCCGGGGTGCACTGGCCCTCCATGCGCTTCTCGGACGAGCCGATCGCGGACTTCCCGCGCATCGCCGACGTCACCGTGCCCGGTTCCGGCGCCGACATCGCGGTCCTCAAACGGGTGCTGCCCGGTCACGACGCGGAGGCCGACCGGATCGCGGAGCTGCTGCGGCGGCAGCCCGACGAGCCGGAGGCCCTGGAGGAGTTCGCCGGGCTGGTGCGCACGCTGACCGGCGCGGGGCCCGTGTCCGCGGCCCTGGCCCAGGACTTCGGCGGCGCCGGGGGCGGCGCGCTGCCCGCGCTCTTCACCGGCAAGCCGGACGCGGTGTGCCGCGAGCTGGCCGACGCGCTGGCCGCCACGGTCGGGCCCGAGGACGACGCGGAGGCCCTGCTGGGCGGCGTGGGGAAGAAGATCTGGGCCGGGGCGCGCGAGATGCTGCGCCAGGCCACGTACTTCGCGATGAAGGGCCGGGCCGGCAGGGTCGGCAGGGCGGGGCTCGGGCCGTTCCTCGGGCAGCTGGCGGAGTGCGCGCCCTGGACGCGGGTGCATCTGGTGGGGCACAGCTTCGGCGCCCGGCTGGTCGCCTTCGCCCTGGCCGGACTGCCGGCCACGGCGCACAACGTCGCCTCGGTCACGCTGCTCCAGGGCGCCTTCTCGCACTCCGCCTTCTCCCCCGGCGGCGCGCTCGACGGGATGCAGCACCGGGTGCACGGGCCGGTGGTGGCCGGGCACTCCCGCCATGACTCCGCGCTGGGCGTCCTCTACCCGCTGGCTTCCCGGCTGTCCGGGGACGACCGCTCCCTGCTGGGCGACGGGCGCTGGGGCGCGCTGGGCCACGACGGCTTCCACGGCCTTCCGGCCTCCCCCGCGCTGCCCCTGGCGGCGGCCCTCGGCAAGGGTTTCCCGCCCGCGGGCTGCGTGAGCGTCGACGCCTCGGCGGCGGTGTGCCACGGCGGCCCGCCGTGCGGCGCCCACAGCGACATCTGCCACCCGGAGCTGGCCCGCCTGGTGCTGCGGGCGGGCGCGCTCATCGCGTAGCCGGGGCGCGCCCGCCGGGTGGGGCCGGCCCGGGAGGACCGGCCCCACGGCGCAGCCGCGGTACGGCTGCGGTTCAGCGGTGCGCGGGGAATTCCACGACCTGCTGGTAGGTCGGGCGGTTCTGCCAGCTGATGCGGTCGTCGGTGACACCGCCCAGCGGCCGCTGGACGATGGAGTCCGCGCACCACTGGTCGCCCGCCGGGCACCCGTCGTCGCCCGGGTAGACGGTGGTGGCCGGCACCGCCGCGGCCTGCTTGAGGGTGCTCAGCAGCATGTCGCGGCAGGCGGCGAGCTGTCCGCCGCCGCAGTAGGACTGCGCCAGCGGCCCGGCGACCGGCTGCCCCAGCACCCTGCGCAGGTCCTTGTCGACATAGCTCCACCAGCCGTACTGGAAGGCGCTTCCGGCGTGCGAGCCCGTCGGCCCGTGCCCGGCGGAGGGCGACTCGTCGACGGTGAGGTCGGCGGTCAGCGCGGTGTAGAGGTCACTGCCGAGGCCGGGCTGGAACTCGCCCTGCACGAGCAGCGGCCACCACGCGTCCATGACCCGTACGGCGTCCGCGTCGGCGTACGTGTGCGAGCCCGGCGAGGACTCGTGCCGCCTGGTACCCGCCGCCTGCCACGCCGTCAGCTGCTGTACGGCCGCGGCCTCCTGCGGGTCGGTGACGGGCGCGGCCGCGATGACCTGGAGCAGGTCGGGCAGCACGTCCTCGCCGCGCAGGTCGGTGAGCGCCGCGTCGTCCATCGCCGCGGCCAGCGCCGACCGGGTCACCCCGCCGGCCCGGGTGAGCGCCTTGACGCGGTCCTCCAGCAGGTCGGCGCGGTGCACGGAGCCGTTGCCGAAGCCCGCGGAGGTGTATCCCGGGGCCTGCTTGTTGTTCCAGGAGATGAAGTAGTCCTGGTCGACGGACTGCGGGTGCTGGGCGGGCGGGGTGTAGGAGGCGGTGTTGGCCGCCGCGTCCCAGCCGCGCCAGTCGTACGCGGCCTGCGCCCACACCGGGAAGGACGCGTCGACACCGGCGGCGCGCACCGGGTTGGTGCCGCTGTTGTAGTACGCGGTGTGCTGCGAGTCGGCGTAGAACCAGTTGAAGGTGTAGTTGATGTCCTGCGCGGCGGCCTGGAAGGACGCCGGGTCGTGGACGAACCCCGGGTCGTTCAGCTCCTGGAAACCGATGATCGAGTCGGCCTCGTGGCGGTAGGAGCTGCGCAGCTGCGTGTAGGCGACGGGCTTGCCGCCCACCGTGGCGCGGTATTCGACCGGGCCGTAGGCGGTGCGCCAGATCTCCATGCGGTAGGAGCCGGCCGCCGTGGAGTCGGCGAGCGTGGGCTTCCAGGAGTTGGTGCGCTCCAGCTTCTCCATGGCGGTGCACTGGCCGTGGAAGAGGTAGTGCGTCGCGTCCTGGCACAGCTCGACGGCGTAGGTGTCGGTGACGTCCTGGGACGCGGAGGTCGCGCTCCAGGCGTAGTCCTGGCCGCGGCCCAGCTCGACGTACATGCCCAGGCCCGCGAAGGAGGCGCCGCGGGCGCTGATGCCGGGGCCCTGGAGTTCCTGGAGCATGAGCAGCTGCGGTGCGAAGTAGCCGGTCTGGGGGCCGAAGACGGCCACCGGGTGGCCGCTCGCGGTGTGCGCGCCGCTCACGACGAGGGCGTTGGACATGCCCTTCCTGGTGGAGAAGAGGGTGCCGGGCAGCACGCCCGGGCTCGCGGTGGTGGTGAGCTGGGCGCCGCCGGTCGCGTCGTGGACGAGCGGTTCCGCGGTGACGGAGCCGGGGTCGGGCAGCGCTTCGCCCTGCGCGGTGGCGGGCCTGCCCGCGTAGGGGAAGCTGGTGCCGTCGTGGACGGTCGAGGTGGCCTCGGGGTCGTCGCGCTCGCGGAAGGACTCCCAGACCTTCGTCCCCTCCGTGACGCCGTACTTCTGCTGCGCGGCCAGCAGCGACAGCGCCGACTGCACCTCGCCGCCGCCCCCGGTGCCGAACAGCGCGCCGACCACGGAGGCCAGCGCGATGAGGTCGGTGAGCCGGAAGGGCTCGATGGTGCCGGCGTTGGTGAGGGCGTCGACGTGCCCGGTCAGCACGTACTCGCCGGGGAAGTAGCGGCCGTTCTTCGCGGCGGTGACGTAGGCGTTGATGCCGTCGACGTACGCCTGCGCGTCGGCGAGCGCCTGCTGCCCGCGGGTGCCGCCGTTGGCGGAGAGCCAGTCGATCTGCGCCTGGAGGTCGGCCTCGGTGTACGGGGCCTGGCGCCAGAACTCCTGCTCCAGGCCGCGGTTGGCGGCGGCCCCGCCGGCGAAGGACGACAGCTCGCCGCGCCCGACGTGCCGGAAGAGGTCCATGAGCCAGAGCCGGTCCTGCGCGGCCGCGTACCCGGCGCCGAACTCGGTGCCCGCGCGCGTGGTGCCCTTGATGTGCGGGACGCCGGTGGCCCTGTCGCGGGTGATCGTGACGTCGGAGCGCGGGCTGCTGACCGAGGCCACCTGGCTCGCGGGGACACCGAAGGAGGCGTCGTTGAAGAACCTGGTGATCGTCGCGTCGGTGAGGGCGGGGTAGCCGTCGGCGAGGGCGGCGTACGGGCCGAGCTGGTCGGCGGTGTGCGCGGGGCGGGTGCCGAGCGTCTTGTTGGCGAGGATGTCGGCGAGCGTGGCGTTGCCGTTCTCGCCGGGCGGCAGGATGTCGGCGCACTGGCCCGCGCAGTAGTCGCCGGAGCCGGCGGCGTGCGCGGACGGCGGCGCGGGGGCCACGAGGGTCGCCGCGAGCGCCAGGAGGGCGCCCGCGGCGGCCGTTCTGAGCACGCCTTTGCTGCCGGTCCGTCGTGGGGTCCGTAGCGGCATGTCTGCTCCTTCCGGAAGCCGGTGGGCGGAGGTTACCGCCGGTTATCCCGACCCGGAAGATGAACATGCGTCAGCTTTTCGACTTCCGCACAACTCGCCGCCGCAGGACGTGCGGTGCGGGCCTCAGCCGGCCGCGCGCAGCACGAAGACGCCCCAGCCCAGGTAGCGGCGGTTCCACTCCAGGTGGGTGCGGCGGGCGTGGGCGAGGAACGCGCGCATGTCGGCGGCGTCGGGGTGGTCGGACGGGTGCTCGCGCAGCCAGTCCGAGATCGCGAACCACTGCTCGGCGGCGTAGCGGTCCCAGCTGTCGCCGTCGGCCAGCACCATCTCCAGCAGCTCCATGCCCGCGGACTCGAAGCGGTCCAGCGTGCCGACGAGCGAGGTGAAGTCGTCCGGCGCCACGCCGTTCGCCTCCAGGGCGCCCGCGGGCGCGGGGTCGTTCCAGTACGGCTCGCCGATCAGCATCAGGCCGCCGGGCCGCAGCGCGGGCCGCAGCAGGTCGATCGTGCCGGCCAGACCGCCGCCGATCCACGTCGCGCCGACGCACGACACGACGTCGTAGGCGCCGGGCTCCGCCCGGTAGGCGCCCGCGTCCGCGCGGACGAACTCCACCGCGTCCGCGACGCCGAGCTCGGCCGCCCGCTCGCGGGCCGCGGTCAGGAACACCTCGCTGAGATCGACGCCGGTGCCGCTCGTGCCGTACCGCTGCGCCCAGCGGACCAGCATCTCGCCCTTGCCGCAGGCCAGATCGAGCTGCCGCTGCCCCTTGCCGAGCCGGCAGACGTCACCGAGCAGCATCAGCTTCTCCTCGGTGATCGGATTGAGGATGCGGTGCCGGGACTCGGCGATCTCGTGATGGCGCAGGCTCATGCGGTTCCTCGGTCCTCGGTCTCGTGCGTCTCGCGTCGCGTGACGGGCCCGGCGCGGCTCGCCGGGCCCGTCAGGAATCCTGCCGCAAGGCGTCGGCGGTGGCGCGGTCGGCCGGCAGGAAGGCCTCCAGTTTCAGCTCCGCGATGGTGACGTCGGCGGCGGTGGCGAAGACCGCGACGGTCGTCATGAGGCGCAGTGGCCCGCGCGAGGCGGAGTCCAGCTCCATGGGCACCGTGAAGCCGAGCGCGGCGTCGGCCCCCTCACCGGGCGCGGGTACGTACCCGGCCAGCTCGTCGTACAGCGCCGCGAGCCGGTCGTCGGGATTGCGCCGCTGCTCCTCGCGCAGGGCCTCGATGACGTGCCGGGCCCACTGCGGGAAGTTGCGGATGCGCGGGGCCATGCCCGCCGGATGCAGCGCCAGCCGCAGGATGTTGGCCCGCGGGCCGAGGAGCGCGGGGTCCGAGCCCTCCGTCATCACGCCGAAGGCGGAGTTGGAGCCGACCAGGTCACCGTAGCGGTCGACGACGATGGCGGGGTAGGGCAGGTGGCCGGTCAGGATGTGGTCCAGCGCCTCCAGGGCCGGGGCGAGCGCGGGGTCGGCGAGGTCGCGCTGCGGGTGCACGGGCGCGTAACCGGCGGCGAGCAGCAGCCCGTTGCGCTCGCGCAGCGGCAGCGCGAGCGAGTCGGCGATCCGGGCGACGAGCGCGCGCCCCGGCGTGGAGCGGCCGTTCTCGATGAAGCTGATGTGGCGCTGTGTGGTCCCGGCGCGCAGCGCCAGCTCCAGCTGGCTCAGCCGCCGCCGGGTGCGGCTGGCGCGCAGCGCCTCGGAGAAGGTCAGGCCGGCGGAGGGGAGGGCCGCGCCACCCCGCGGGCGGCCGCCCGCACGTCCGACGGTGCCGGTGCCCGGCGCGGCGGTCACGGCCGCCTCCCGGCGGCCGCCCGCGGGGTGGCGCGGCCCGGCCGGAGCGGCGGTACGCGGAAGGGCGTGCGCGCCCGCGGCGGCCGGGCCGCCGCGGGGACCGCCGCTCCGGGGGGCGTTCCGCGGCCGCGGGAGAGCGGCTTCCGGGAGCCCGCGGCGGCGGGGAGAGGGTGTCGTGAGGGGCTGTCCACAGGTCCTTTCTAGCCCTGCCCCGGTCGCACCGGCCATTCCCTGCCGGGAATTGAGGGCAGAGGCCCCGGCTGCCGACGATCGGCGGCATGACACGCGTATCCACCGGCGAGAACCCCGCCCCCGGCAGCCCCGGAACCGCTCCGAGCACCGCGTCCCGCCCACCGGAGGGGGCAGCGGGCCACGGGCCCGGCCCCGTGCCCGGCCCGCAGGGGGCGCGCACCGAGCCCGTACGGCTCGGCGTCTTCGTACCCAGCACCGCCGCGCAGTGGGGCCCCGGGACCGACCCGCGGGAGGTCCTCGCCTTCGGCGTGCGGGCCGAGCGGGCCGGCTTCGACTCGCTGTGGGTCACCGACTCGCTGCTCACCCCGCGGCTCGAAGCCCTCAGCACGCTCGCCGCGCTCGCCGCGGTGACGGAACGCGTCACCCTCGGCACGGGGGCGCTGCTGCCCGCGCTGCGCACGCCCGTGCAGGCCGCGCAGACGATCGCCTCGGTGGACCTGCTGTCGGGCGGACGCCTGGTGCTGGGCGTCGGCGCGGGCTTCCCGGGACGCTTCGGGCAGCCCGTCTACGCGATGGCCGGCACGCCGTGGCCGCGCCGCTTCCGGCGGCTGGACGAGACGGTGGAGCTGTGGCGGCGGCTGTGGGCGGGCGACGGCCCGGTCACCTACCACGGCGAGGTGCTGCGGTTCGACGACGTCGCGCCCGGCACCCGCACCTTCCGGCCGGGCGGCCCGCCCGTCTGGCTGGGCGGCGCCACCCCCGCCGCGCTGGCCCGCACGGGACGCCTCTACGACGGCTGGCTGCCCTACCCGCCCGATCCCGCGGACTACGGCGCGGGCCTCGCCGCCGTCCGCGCCTCCGCGGCGCGGGCGGGGCGCGGGGCGGCGCCCTTCAGCCCGGCGCTGTTCGTGAACGTCCTGCTCACCGGGGCGGCGGACGGCGGGCAGGCGGCCCTGGAGGCGTACGCGCGGGCCACCTACGGGCTGCCGCTCGCGCAGATGGCGTCGATCCAGGCCCTGGCGGCGGGCACGCCCGAGGCCGTCGTGGACACGCTCGGCCGCTACGTCGCGCAGGGGGCGCGGCATCTGGTGCTGCGCCCGGCGGTGCCGGACATGGCCGCGCTGCCGGGCCAGCTGGAAGGGCTCGCGGCGCTGCGCCCGGCGCTCGACGCCTCGGTCCCCGCCGACCCGCCCGTGGTCGCCGTACCGGACGCGCCGGGTGGCGCGCGGCGTTGACAGCCCGGTACACCGCAACCATGCTGAGCAAGCGCTTGGAAACCCGCGGCACACCAGCGTCCAGCCCGACCACCCGTCACCGCCCGGAGGCCCCGCCCATGTCCCAGCAGCCCCGCGTCTTCGCCTCGCCCGACGAGCTGCGGGCCGCCGTCGGTGAGCAGCTCGGCTGGACGGACTGGCTGGAGATCGAGCAGAAGCGCGTCGACGCCTTCGCCGAGGCCACCGGCGACCACCAGTGGATCCACGTCGACCCCGGGCGGGCGGCGCAGGGTCCCTTCGGCGGCACCATCGCGCACGGCTTCCTGACGCTCTCGCTCATCCCGTCGCTGACGCCGCAGCTCTTCCGGGTCGAGGGCGTGCGCATGGGCGTCAACTACGGCGTGAACAAGGTGCGTTTCCCGGCACCCGTGCCGGTCGGCTCGCGGCTGCGCGCGACAGCGGTGATCGCCGACGTCTCGGAGGCCGGCGGCGGCTTCCAGGTCGTCACCCGGGTGACGATCGAGCGCGAGGGCGGGGAGAAGCCGGTGTGCGTGGCCGAGACGGTGGCGCGCTTCTACCTCTGAGCCGGCTCCGGGCCGTCCGCCCGCACCATCCGCAGCACGAGGTCGGCGTACAGCGCGCCGACCTCGTCGGGCGTGCGGCGCCCGGCGGGGTTGAACCAGCGGGCCACGTCGATGCACAGCGACAGCACGGCGAGGGTCGTGCCCGGCACCTCGGGCACGTCGAACTCCCCGGCGGCCACGCCGTCGGCGATGATCGCGCGGATCGCCTCCTCGCTCTGCCGCCGCAGCACGACGATCTCGGCGTAGTGGTCCTCGGCGAGCGCGCCCAGCTCGTACTGCACGACGCGCCCGGTGGTGTGGTGCTCGGCGTGCCAGCGCACGAAGGCGTGGACGGCCGACGCGAGCCGGTCGGCGGCGCTGCCGCCGCTGTCGCGCGCCTGGCCCAGCATCGCGAGCGAGCGCAGGTGGCCGACCTTGCTGATCTGGTAGAGCAGCTCTTCCTTGGTCCTGTAGTGGATGTAGAGCGCCGCGGGGCTCATCCCGGCCCGCCCGGCGATGTCCCGGGTGGTCGTCGCGTGGTAGCCGCGCTCGGCGAACGCCTGCACCGCGGCGATCACCAGCCGCCTGGCGGCGTCGGGGGTGACGTCCTCCCACGCCTCGCCGGTTGCCGCCTCCGCACTCATCGCTCGCACGCTCCTCGGACCTGTCCGCACGGCCGTCCGCCGTGTCCCGTCCCGCCGGCCGGGCCGGCCATCAGGTTGTCAGGGTCACACCCTACCCGGGCGGGTGAGCAAGCGCTTAGCGGTGCCGGCGGGTCTCAGAAGGCGGACACCCCCGTCAGGGAGCGGCCTATCAGCAGCTTGTGGATCTGGCTCGTGCCCTCGTACAGCGTCATGACGCGGGCGTCGCGCAGCAGCTTGCCCACCGGGTACTCGTCGATGTAGCCGTAGCCGCCGAAGACCTGGAGCGCGTTGTTCGCGCAGCGCACCGCGGCCTCGCTCGCGTGCAGCTTGGCGACGGACGACTCGGTCGCGAAGGGCTGCCCGCGGTCGATGAGGTCGGCGACCTGCCACGTCAGCAGGCGCGCGGCCGACACGTCCACGGCGATGTCGGCGAGCAGCTCCTGCACGAGCTGGCGGCCCGCGATCGGCGCGCCGAACTGCTCGCGCTGCCCCGCGTAGCCGACCGCCGCGTCCAGGCACGCCTGGGCGATGCCGACGCAGCCCGCCGCGACCGACATCCGCCCCTTGGCCAGCGCCGACATCGCGACCGAGAAGCCCTTGCCCTCGGGCCCGAGCAGCGCGCCCGCGGGGACGCGGACAGCGTCGAGCGTGATCTCCGCGGTCGCCTGGCCGCGCAGCCCGAGCTTGCCGTGGATCTCCCGGCGGGTCAGCCCCTTTGTGTCCGCCGGCACCAGGAAGGCGCTCACCCCGCGGTGGCCGTCGGCGGGGGTGCCGGTGCGGGCGAAGAGCAGGACGACGTCGGCCCAGGTGCCGTTGGTGATGAACGTCTTGGCGCCGGTGATGACGTAGCCGTCGCCGTCCCGGACGGCGCGGGTGGTCAGGTTCGCCGCGTCGGAGCCCGTGCCGGGCTCGGTGAGGCCGAAGCAGCCGATCGCGTCGCCCGAGGTGAGCCGGGGCAGCCACTGCTCCTTCTGCGCCCGGCTCCCCCAGTGCGCGACGGACTTGGCGACGAGCCCGAGGGAGACGGACACGATGCCCCGCACGGACGAGTCCGCGCGCCCCAGCTCCTCGGTGACCAGGCAGTACGCCAGGTGGTCGCCGCCCGAACCGCCGTACTCCTCGCCGATGGTCAGGCCGAGGAAGCCGACCGCGCCGAGCTTCTTGACGATCGCCCGGTCCACGGCCTCGGCGCGGTCCCACGCCGCCGCGTGGGGGATGATCTCCCGCTCGGCGAAATCCCTGGCCAGGGCCTTCGTGTCGGCCTGCTCCGCGGACAGCCCGAACGTCACGGCCATGTCCCTCCCGCCTTTCCGTCCCGGCGCGATGCCGCCTCCCGCCGGTGCGGCGCACCCGGCGCGGGGAAGCAGAAACTACCATCGCTAGTTTTCTGTCGGCAGCCTCTACTATGTGGCGCATGGCCCGCCCCCGCAAGCCTCTGCTGAGCCGCGACCGCATCGTCACGACCGCGCTCGCGCTCGTCGACGCCGAGGGCCTGGCCGCGCTCTCCACCCGGCGGCTGGCGGCGGAGCTGGGGGTGAGCGGCCCCTCCCTCTACAACCACTTCGCCACCAAGGAGGCGATCCTCGACGCCGTCGCCGACACCGTGATCGGGCAGGTCGACGTGTCGATGTTCGAGAGCGGAGCGGCGGGCGGGACCGACTGGCGGCAGGCTCTGCTGGCATGGGGCCGCTCCTACCGGGCGGCGCTCAGCGCGCACCCCAACATCGTGCCCTTCCTCGCCGTCGGCCCCGGGCTGCGCCCCGCGGGCCTGCGGATGGCCGACGCCGTGTTCGGGGGCATGGTGGAGGCCGGCTGGCCGCCCGCGCAGGCCACCAGGATCGGCGCCGCGATGCGCTACTTCGTGACCGGCTCGGCGCTCGGCTCCTTCGCGGGCGGCTTCGTCGGCGACGCCACCGCGTACGACCCGGCCGACTACCCGCACCTCGGCCAGGCGCACCTGCTGGCCCGGCACCGCGAGCGGGTCGACGAGGGCGCCTTCGACACCGGCCTGCGGGCGCTCATCGACGGTCTGGCGCTCCAGTACGCCGAGGCGGGCGGGACCGAGGTGTCCGAAGACAGCCGGGCGGCGAACGGCGGCTGACAGGATGGCGCCATGTCGACTCCGGAGTCAGCGGTGACGGGCGCGCACGGCCTCGTCCAGGTCAACTACCACAAGTACGACGGCACTCTGCACTGGAACCTGCGGATGCACCGGCTCGGCGAGGACGAGCACGGGGTGTGGCTCGGGCTGCCGCCGAACGGCGTGATGCGCAAGGGGCACAATCCGGACATCACCATAGCCGAGGCCCACGTCCTGCTCTTCCCCCGCGACGCGTGGTGGACGGCCGTCTTCAACGCGGCGCCGCGCAGCACCGAGATCTACTGCGACATCACCACACCGCCGCAGTGGCCCTCACCGGACGAGGTGACGATGGTCGACCTCGACCTCGACGTGCTGCGCAAGCGCGACGCGCCGCAGCCGCTGCTCGTCGACGAGGACGAGTTCGCCGAGCACCAGGTGCGGTTCGGCTACCCGCCCGACGTCATCGCCTCGGCGCGGGCGTCCGCGCAGTGGCTGATGGACGCGGTGGCGCGGGGCACGGGCCCGTTCGGCGGCGCGCACCGGCCGTGGCTGGCGATGGTGGACCCGGCGGTGTGACACGCGCCGGCCGGTCCGCCCACGGGGCACGGGAGGCACGGACACGGGGCGCTCAGAAGACGACGAGCGTGCGGCCGCCGCGGCCCGCCGTCATCGCCTCGAAGGCCGCCGGGATGCCGTCCAGGCCGATCCGGTCGGTGACCATGGCGGACAGGTCGAACCGGCCCTCGCGCACGTGCTCGGCGAGGACGGGCAGGTCCTCGGCCGGGTCGCAGTTGCCGTACACGCAGCCGGACAGGGTGCGGCCGAAGTAGAACAGCTCCAGCGCGCTGAAGGTGACCTTCTGGTCCTGGCCGCCGATGCCGACCACCGTCGTCCGCCCGCCGCGGCGCGTGCACGACCAGGCCGCGCGGATGGTCTCCGCGCGGCCCGCGCACTCGACGGCGACGTCGGCGCCGTGGCCGCCGGTCAGCCCGCGGACGGCGCGGGCGGTGTCCTGCCCTTCGCCCGCGAGGAGGAAGTCGGTCGCGCCCGCGGCGCGCGCCAGCTCCTCCTTGCCGGCGGCCACGTCGACGGCGACGATCCGCCCGGCGCCCGCGATCCGCGCGGCCTGGACTACCGCGAGGCCCACACCGCCGATGCCGTGGACGGCGACCGACTCGCCCTCGCGCACCGCCGCCGCGTGGTGCACGGCGCCGTAGCCGGTCAGCACCGCGCAGCCGAGCAGCGCCGCGTCCGCGAGCGGCACGCCCTCGGGCAGCGGCAGCACCGCGCCCGCGGCGACCACGGTCTCCTCGGCGAAGACGGCGGTGCCCAGGCCGGGGTGCAGCGCGGTGCCGTCGGCGGCGAGCGTCGCGTACGGCTTCGCGCCCGCCGCTCCCGCGTTGGCGCACAGCCACGGCTCGCCGAGCCCGCAGAAGTGGCAGGTGCCGCACGCGGGCGCCCAGTTGAGCACGACCGGGTCGCCGGGCGCGACATGGCCGACGCCCTCGCCGACCGCGACGACCGTCCCGGCGCCCTCGTGGCCGAGCACCGCGGGGACGGGCTGGCGCAGCGTGCCGTTGGACAGCGACAGGTCGGAGTGGCACACGCCCGCCGCCGCGAGCCGTACCCGCACCTGGCCGGGGCCGGGATCGGGCAGCTCGATGTCGGTGACGACCAGCGGTGCGTTGACGGCGGGCAGGACGGCGGCGCGGACCACGGCTGTCTCCTGATCGGTGCGGTGGGGCGGGCGGACGGTGGGCTGAGGGGCGGACGGCACAGGGCACTGCCGGGTGGCGGCTTGTCGATGTGCCGATGTGCCGATGGGCCTGTGTGCCTGTGGGTCTCCGCGTGCCCGTGGGTCGACGAGCCGTCTCCCCCCGGGGCGCAGGGCGGTGCGGCGTCAGAACTGGAGCGACTTGGCCTGGAGGTATTCGGCGAGGCCGTGGGGGCCCAGCTCGCGGCCCACGCCCGACTGCTTGTAGCCGCCGAAGGGGGCCTGCGGGTTGAACCGGCCGCCGTTGATGTCGACCTGGCCGGTGTCCATGCGCCGGGCGAAGGCGACGGCCGCCTCCTCGTCCGCGCCCCACACCGCCCCCGCGAGGCCGTAGACCGTGCCGTTGGCGATACGCAGCGCGTCCTCCTCGTCCTCGTAGCGGATCAGGACGACGACGGGGCCGAAGATCTCCTCCTGCGCGATCGCCATGCCGGGCGCGACGTCCGCGAAGACGGTCGGCCGCACGTAGAAGCCGCGCTCCAGGCCCTCCGGCGCGTCCGGGCCGCCCGCCACGATGCGGGCGCCCTCCTCGACACCGCGGCGGATGTAGCCGCGCACGCGCTCGCGCTGCCTGGCGTTGACGACCGGGCCGAGGCGCTCGCCCGGCACGTACTTGGCCGTGGCGGCCGCGGCGATCGCCACGGCCTCGTCGTAGCGCTCGGCGTCGACCAGCATGCGCGTCCAGGCACTGCACGTCTGGCCGGAGTTGGCGAAGACGTTGGCCAGGCCGACGTTGACGGCCCTGGCCAGGTCGGCGCCGGGCAGGATGACGTTGGCGGACTTGCCGCCCAGTTCGAGCGCGACACGCTTGACGGCCGCTCCGGCCGCGGCGCCGATCCGCCGCCCGACCGCGGTGGAGCCGGTGAAGGACACCAGGTCGACGTCCGGGTGCTCGGCGAGCGCCTGCCCCGCGACCGGGCCGAGCCCGGTGACCAGGTTGAACACCCCGGCGGGCAGCCCGGCGTCGGCCAGGATCTGCGTGAAGAGCTGCGCCACCAGCGGGGTGTCCTCGGCGGGCTTGAGCACCACCGTGCAGCCCGCGGCGAGCGCGGGGGCCGCCTTGGCGACGATCTGGTGCAGCGGGTAGTTCCACGGGGTGATCGCGCCCACCACGCCGACGGGCTCGTGCAGCACCCGGGAGTTGCCGATGCGCTCCTCGAAGGGGTGCGCGGCGGCCAGCTCGGCGTAGCCCGCCATGACGGCCGTGGGAAGGCCGGCGTGCACGGCCGCGGCGAAGTCGGGCGGCGCGCCGAGTTCCGCGGAGACGGTCGCGGCGATCTCCTCCCGGCGGGCGGCCAGCAGGCCGCGGGCCGCGGCGAGCACGGCCGCGCGCTCGGCGGGCGGCGTGCCGGCCCAGCCGGGCAGCGCCTCGCGCGCGGCCCGTACGGCGGCGTCCACGTCCCGTGCGTCACCGGCCGGGACACGGCCGACGACCTGCTCGGTGGCCGGGTCGAGCACCTCGATCAGGCCCTCCCCGGCGGCGGGCCGCCACTCCCCGGCGACGAACACCGCCTCCCGCCCGCGGAACACCCCGCCGCCCGCCTCGTCCGTCCGCCCGCCGTCAGCCATGGTCCACCCGCCGCCCTTCGAGTCCGTGCGTCCGACCCCCAAACTAGCGCCGATAGTTTTACGGTGCCAGGCCCCGCCGGTGCCCGTCCGCCCGACGCGCCCGGGAGCGTACGCCGTGCCGCGGCGCGGACGGATCAGTCCAGGACGGTCGCGAGGTAGGCCAGCAGCAGCGTCTTGGTCTCGGCGACGATCTGCGGGTCGCCGTCCGGATCGGCGCGGAAGGCCAGCCGCAGGGCGGCGTCCGCGGCCTCGACGGCGACCGTCAGCGCCCTGCGCAGCCGCGGGTCGGCGGGGTCCGCGGTGATGCGGCCGGCGAGCAGCGCGGGCAGGCGCTCGGCGAGGTCGTGGTTGGTCTCGCCGGGCACCCCGAAGTCCAGCAGCGCGAAGCCGGGGGCGGTGCGCTTCATGGCGGTGTACTCGTCGACCAGCACCCCGACCGCGGAGCGCCAGCCGCTCGCGGTGCCGGGGGCGGCGAGCCGGGCGGCGGTCCTGGCCAGGAACTCGTCGAGGTTGCGGTGCGCGAGCGCGTCGGCCATCGCGCGCTTGTCGGCGAAGAAGCGGTAGACCGAGCCGATCGGCACCCCGGCGCGGGCGGCGACGGCCCTGGTGCTGAGCCGTTCGTAACCGCCCTCGTCGAGCAGCCGCGCGCAGGCGTCGAGGATGCGCTGGAGCCGTTCGGCGCTGCGCTGCTGGACGGGCGTGCGGCGAAGGAGGCCGCTGTCCGCGTCCGGCCGGCCGCCGTCGCCCGCCATCCGGTCAGCTCCCGGCGGCGGCAAGGGCGTCGAAGAGCCTGCGCAGGTCGGTGACGGCGTCGTCCAGTGCGGCCCGCGGGTCGCCGGCGCGGGCGATGGCCATCGCGCTCTCGCTCAGGCCGCCGTAGAGCAGCGACGCCAGCGGGTCGGCGGGGCGGTCGGCGAGTGCGCCCTTGCGGATGGCGCGGGCGACTCCCCTGCGGGTCAGCTCGCGGCAGTTGTCGTCGAGGTCCCGCATCGACTCCCAGCCGAGCGCTCCGGGCGCGTCGAGCAGCGTGATGCGCTGCACCCCGGCGTCGAGGGACGCCTCCAGGTAGGCGCGGCAGCCCTCGAAGACGGCCTCCCAGGGATCGGCGACGGCGCGGTAGGCGGCGGTGATCCGCTCGTTGAGGCGCTCCTGCTCGCGGGCGTAGACGGCGCCGAAGAGCTGCTTCTTGCCGGAGAAGTGGTGGTAGAGGGCGCCCTTGGTCACTCCGGCGCGCTCGCAGACCGCGTCCAGGGAGGTGGCGGCGTAACCGGCGGTCGCGAAGAGCGCGCGGGCCGCGGTCAGCAGCTCCTCGACCGTCGCGTCCGAGCGCTCCTGCTGCGTCGGGCGTACCCGCGGCCGCCCGTTTCCCGTGCGCGTTGGCGTCACGGCCGTCCTCCTGTCCTGCCCGCCGTGCCGCGTGTGCCGCGGCGCCGCCCCCGTCCGTGTGAGATCCGTGCCCCCACCCTAAGGGCTGCCGCCGCGATCCCCGGCGGGCGTGCGGCGACGGCTCCGGCACCTCCCGGCACCGTCGGGCCCGCCCGGACACGGCACGGCACGGCACGAGGGACGACCCCGCGCCGCGCCGCACGGCATCCGGCGCCGTACGCCGCCCCACCGGGTTTCCGGGACGGCTCTCAGGGCCTGCCGCGGCGGTCCCCGCACGCCCCGCCGCACACCCGGTCCCGGCTCGCGGTACCGCTTGACAGTCACATACCTACGGTATGTATGTTCCATACCGCAAGTATGTTCCCGCCGAGTGCAAGGAAGGAAGGCCCATGCCTCCTCCCGCCGGTCCCTCGAATCCCACCGCCCCCGCCGCTCAGGCCGGCCCGGAAGGCACCGCGCGGACGCCGCCCGGCGGCTCGCCCGCGCGGCCGGGCGCCGTGCTGCTGCTCAGCGCCGGGGCGACCTTCATCGCCTTCCTCGACACCACCGTCGTCAACGTCGCCTTTCCCGACCTGGCCGCCGACTTCCCCGCCGACAAGGTCTCCGACCTGTCGTGGGTGGTCAGCAGCTACGCCGTGCTCTTCGCCGCGCTGCTGACCCCCGCCGGGCGCATCGCCGACGCCCTCGGCCGCAAGAAGCTCTTCCTGGCCTCGCTCACCGGCTTCACGCTCACCTCCGCGCTGTGCGCCGCCGCGCAGAACCTGCCGCTGCTGATCACCGCCCGCGCCCTGCAGGGGGCCACGGCGGCCGGCATGATCCCGGCCGCGCTCGGGCTGCTGCTCGCCACCACCCCGCCGCAGCGCCTCCCCGCGGCCATCGGCGCCTGGGGAGCCGCCGGCTCGATGGCCACGGCCGCGGGGCCCGCGCTCGGCGGCGTCCTGGTCGACGCCTTCGGCTGGCGCGCCGTCTTCCTGATCAACGTGCCGGTGGGCGCCGCCCTCGTCCTCGCCGGCCTGCGCGGGCTGCCCGAACGGACCGGCGCACAGCGGCGGCTGCCCGACCCGCTGGGCACGGCCGCCGTGACCGCGGGCATCGCCCTGCTGGTGCTGGGGCTGACCAAGGGCAGCGACTGGGGCTGGGGCGGGGCCGCCACCGTGGCGGGCGTCGCCGGCGGCGCGGCGCTCATCGCCCTCGCACTCCTGCGGTCCGCGCGCCACCGGGTCCCCGCCGTCGAGATCTCGCTCTTCCGCAACCCGGCGTTCGCGGTCTCCAGCGCCGCCGCGGCCTTCACCGGGGCGGCCCTCTTCGCCTGGCTGCTCAGCAGCCCGCTGTTCCTCACCACGGTGTGGCACTACTCGGTGCTCAAGGCCGGTTTCGCCGTCACCCCCGGTGCCCTGACGTCGGCGTTCGCCGCCGTCGCGGTCGGCAGGCGGGCCCGGCCGCACCAACTGCCCGCCGTGGTCGCGGTGTCGATGGCGGCGTTCGCCGCGGTCGGTGTGTGGATGTACCTCGGCCTGGGCACGGAAGCCCGCTTCCTGTCCCTGTGGCTGCCGATGGGCCTGGTCGGCGGCGCGGCCTTCGGCGGCGCGCTCACCGCGCTGGCGACGGCGGCGGCCCGGTCGCTGCCGCCGCAGCAGTTCGCCTCGGGCGTCGGCATGACCACCACGGCCCGGCAGCTGGGCGGGTCGCTCGGCGTCGCGGCCACCGCCTCGGTGATCGCCGCGCACGGCGTGGCGGGGCCGCAGACCTACCGGGACGTCTTCCTGGTCTGCGCGCTGCTCGCCGCGGGCGCCGCCGCGGTGGGCCTGGGCATGGCCCGCACCCTCCCGAAGGAGGCCTGAGGCGCGGCGCACCTGCGGGCTCCCCGCGGGGCGCGCATCGGCCGCCGGCCGGCACCGCGCCGCGCGGGCGGGAGCGGCGAACGGCCGCGCCGGGCGCACGGGGGTCGTCCGGAGTTGTCCACAGGGCGCCGGGTGAGGGTTGCCGTCCTCATTCCTGTGGCTCAGCATAGGAATAAGGACGGCAACGCGAGCGGGGAGCGCATCATGGACGACTTCGGCAGGGACGTGCCGGCCGGCGACGCGGCGGGCAGAGGGCTCGCCTATTCGCCCGGCTTCGGCAACGAGCACAGCAGCGAGGCGGTGCCCGGCGCCCTGCCGGTGGGGCGGAACGCGCCACAGCGCGCGCCCTTCGGGCTGTACGCCGAGCAGCTGAGCGGCACCGCCTTCACGGAGCCGCGCGCGCACAACCGGCGCAGCTGGCTCTACCGGATCCGGCCCTCCGCCGCGCATCCCCCCTTCCACCGGGTGCCGAACGGGGCGCTGCGCAGCGGCCCGTTCCGGGACGTCGAGCCCGATCCCAACCGGCTGCGCTGGGGCCCGCTGCCGCTGCCCGAGGAGCCGGCCGATTTCGTGCAGGGCCTGGTCACGGTGGGGGGCAACGGCGACGTGCTGCGCCGCGAGGGCATCGGCATCCACTGGTACGCCGCCAACCGCTCGATGCGCGGCCGGGTGTTCTCCAGTGCGGACGGCGAGTTCCTGATCGTGCCGCAGCAGGGCGCGCTGCTGCTGCGGACGGAGTTCGGCCTGCTGCGGGCGGAGCCCGGCCACGTGGTGCTGATCCCGCGCGGAGTACGTTTCGCGGCCGACCTCCCGGACGGCACGGCCCGCGGCTACGTGTGCGAGAACTACGGCCGCCCCTTCCAGCTGCCCGAGCTCGGCCCCATCGGCGCCAACGGCCTCGCCAACGCGCGGGACTTCCTCGCCCCCGTCGCCGCGTACGAGGACGGGGACGAGGAGACGGAGGTCGTCAACAAGTTCGGCGGCAACCTGTGGGCGGCGCGCTACGGCCACTCGCCGCTCGACGTGGTGGCCTGGCACGGCAGCCACGTGCCGTACCTGTACGACCTGCGCCGTTTCAACGTGCTGGGGTCCATCAGCTACGACCACCCGGATCCGTCGATCTTCACGGTGCTGACGTCGCCCTCCGACACCCCGGGGCTGGCCGGCGCCGACTTCGTGGTCTTCGCGCCGCGCTGGCTGGTCGGCGAGGACACCTTCCGCCCGCCCTACTTCCACCGCAACGTGATGTCGGAGTTCATGGGCCTGGTCGAGGGCGCCTACGACGCCAAGGCCGAGGGCTTCGTGCCCGGCGGCGCCTCGCTGCACAACATGATGTCCGCGCACGGCCCCGACCGGACCACCTTCGACCGGGCCAGCACCGCCGAGCTGGTACCGCAGCGGGTGGACGACGGGCTGGCGTTCATGTTCGAGACGCGCTGGCCGGTCGTGCCCACCGACCTCGCCCTGTCCGCCGGGCACCGGCAGCCGGACTACGACGCGGTGTGGGAGGGCCTTGAGAGAAACTTCCGCCTGTGACCTCCTCCGCCTCCTCCTCCTTCGCCCCGGACTCCCTGGTGCTGAACCGCAAGCTGCCGCTGTGGTACCAGGTCTCGCAGTCGCTGCGCGCGTCGATACTGGGCCGCCGCCGGGACGACCCGCTGCGGCTGCCGACCGAGGACGCCCTCGCCGGGCACTACGGCGTGAGCGTGCTCACCATGCGGCAGGCCCTCAAGGAGCTGGAGGACGAGGGCCTGATCTCCCGGCACCGCAGGCGCGGCACCTTCATCGAGCCGACGGCGCTGCGCGGCGCCCCGGTGCGGCTGCTCGGCTCGGTCGACGCGATCGTGGCGCAGCAGTCCGGCGGGCGCACCGCCGTCTTCCAGCACGGCCCGGCGGCGCTGCCCCCGGAGGTGCGCGAGCACTTCCCGGGGCTGGAGGAGGCGGTGGCGTTCCGCCGGCTGCGCTGCGACGAGCAGGGCGAGCCGACCAACTGGGCGGAGAACTTCCTCCGTCCGGAGACCGCCGCGGGGATCGACCTGGCCGATCTGGAACGCTGGCCGATGACCAAGGTGCTCAGGGACGTGCTGGGGGTGCGGATCAGCCGGATCACCGACACCGTGGAGGCGCGGCTGGCCGACCCGGAGACGGCCCGGCTGCTCCAGGTGCCGCTGCTCAGCCCGATCCTGCACTACACGGGGGTCACCTACGACGAGTCGGGGCAGGCCGTCGACGTGGTGCGGATCCACTACCGGGGTGACCGCTTCTCCTTCACCGTGACGATGGAGGCGCGCTGAGCGGCGTCAGTAGCATGCGTGCGGTGAGCGACAACGCGCCCCTGCTGCACGACCTGATGCCCTGGTCCGTGGCGCCGCTGCGCATCGGCCGCGGCTGGCCCGTGGCGCCGGACGCCGCGACGCTGCGCGCACGCTGGGCGCTGTTCACCGCGGCGGGCGAGGAGGAGCGGGCCGCGCTGCTGCACCCCAGCCGGGCGCGCGGCCTGTACAGCAGGGTCGGGCAGCTGCCGGGGCACCGCACGGCGACCACGGCGCTGGCCCGCGAGGAGGGGCCGTGCCCCGAGCCGGTGCCGATCGCCCACGGTGCCTACGACCGGCTGTGGCTGATACCCGATCACCGGCTGGTGGACGCCGCCCGGCCGGAGTTGTGGCGGGTGCTGGACGAGCGGCAGGTCTTCGCGGTGGAGCAGGCGTTCCTGCCGGAAGCGGGCGAGCCGCCGGTGTCGTTCGCCGCGCTGCTGCCCGACGGCCGCTCCCCGGCGGGCCGTCCGGGCCGGATCCGCCCGCTGTTCCGGCAGCCGGGCGGCCGGGACCCCAATCTCGCGCCGGGCCTGCCGGCGGTGCTGTCGGCGGCCTACGGGGGTGCGGTCACCGCCTGGGACGTGCTGGCCTGGGTCGCCGCGGCCGGGCAGCCGGCGCCCGGGGGCTGCCGCGTGCCCTTCCCCGCGGACCCCGAGGACTGGCGGGCCGGCGTGGCGCTGGGCGAGCGCCTGGTGTGGGTGCACACCCGCGGGGCCCGCTGCGCCGATCCGGCCGAGGGCCGCGACACCGGCGGGCCCCGGCTGCCCGGCGGCAGCCGCCCCTACGTCCGCGCCCCGCTGCCGGCGGCCCCCGGGCCCGGCGAGCTGGAGTACGACCCCGAGCAGCGCGAGCTGCGGATCGGCGCGGGCCGGATCGCGCCCGTCTCCCCCGCCGCGTGGCAGCGCACGGCCGGCGGGGTGCGGGTTCTGGAGGCGTGGTGGGAGCGGCGTACGGCACCGGGCGCGCCGGGCTCGCTGGAGGCGCTGCGCCCGGCGCCGTGGACCAGGTCCAGCACCTCGGAGCTGCTGGAGACGATCAGCGTGCTGACGCTGCTCGCCGGGCTGGACGCCGAACGCCGGGAACTGGCCCGCCGGCTGGCCGCGCGGCCGGCGGACGCCCGGGTGGACGGGGAGGTGCTGCGGGAGGCGGGGGTGCTGCCGGTGCCGGCGGCCAGGCGCCGTCCCGCGTCCGTGCTCGGCCATCGGGAGGAGGGGCCTGACGGGCAGTTCGCGCTGGTGTGAGCGCACCGGCCGGGCGGGGGCGGGGAGGGCGCGGCCGGGCGCCGTGCGGCCCGCGGGGAGAGGCGGGGCGCAGGCGGTGCCGGGGAGAGGAGGGCACGCCGGCGCCCGGCAGCCGCGCCCGGGGGCCGGTACCGTGCGCGGCGGCTGCTCAGCGGCAGCGGCGGCCGGTCAGCGGCGGTTGCCGAACAGCGTCCGGCGCAGCCGGCGCAGCGGGGCGAAGAGCGAGACCCGGGCGTGGCGGTTGGTCGTGGCGTGGCCCGCGGGACGCGAGGTCAGCTCGCGCATCAGCACGGTCGCCTCCTCGGCCTCGCGCTGGGGTACGGCGGGGCCGGCCAGTATCGACAGATGCCGGTCGAGCCGCGCGCTGGACGTGCCCGTCCCCGCGTTGATGGCAGGCACTCTGGGCCTGCTGCGCATCACTATCTGTTCCATGACTCTCCCCACCCTGACGAGGGCTCCCGGCCCGGGCAGGCTAAACCCTATCGCCCCGCCGCGTCACCCGTGCATCCCCCGTCCGACCATGATGCCCGATTCACCGCCGCTTCAAGGGTGTTGACGCCCCCTCGGCCGCGCCTCGCGCCGTCGCCGACCACGGTACCCGCCGGTCGGGGGCGTTCGCGGCGTCCGCGGGGAGGGCCGGCGGGGCCGGCCGCAAGGAGCCGAAAAGCGCTGGGCCGATCGGGTGGTTCTGGCGGATCATGGCCTCATGTCCGTGACATCCGGGGAGCCGAGCAGGCACGTTCCGCCCGCCGATCCCGCCGGGGCGGGCCCCGCCGCGGCGGCCCCCGGCCCCGGCCCGGCGGGCCCGCCCCCCCCCGCGCCCCCCGCGGGGCGGGCGGCGCGGGCGGGCCCGGGGGCCCGGGCCGCCGCCCCCCCCCCGGCCGCACCGCACCGCGCCCTCCCCGTCCAGGTGGGCCTCGACGACAGCGACTCGCTCTCCGACGTGGTCGACGCCCTCTTCATGGGCCGCTTCGCCGCGGGCGAGCAGCCGTTCGCGCGCGGCGCCGCGCTGGACAGCGTCAAGTCCGGCCGCACCCTGCTGCCGCCGGGCGCCACCGTGCTGCGGCAGGCCCGCGGCAAGGACCGCAGCGCCACGCTCGCCGAGGGGGACGGCTGGACGGTCCTGGTCTCGCGCTGGAACCGCGGCGCCGACGTCACCGTGACCGCCGTGACCGACGAACTGGCCGAGAAGGTCCTCGGCTCGGCGGTGGACGGCGCCGAGGACACGCCGGAGCCCGCCCCGGAGAGCGTCAGCATGGGCTTCTGGTACCTCTCCCAGCGCCGCGGCCCGCACCGTACGGCCCGGCAGATCACCGCCGCGCCGTGGGAGGAGCTGCGCGGCAACTACACCGCGAAGGTCGCCGCGGCGATGGACGGCCTGATGAAGCTGGGCGCCGACGACGTCACCGGCCGGCTGCTGCTGCTCCACGGCCCGCCCGGCACGGGCAAGACGTCGGCGCTGCGCACGCTGGCCCGCTCGTGGCGCGAGTGGTGCCAGGTCGACTGCGTGCTCGATCCCGAGCGGCTGTTCAACGACATCGGCTACCTGATGGACATCGCGATCGGCGTGGACGAGGGCGCCTCCGGCGGCCGCTGGCGCCTGCTGCTGCTGGAGGACTGCGACGAGCTGATCCGCGGCCAGGCCAAGCACGCCGCCGGCCAGGCCCTCTCCCGGCTGCTCAACCTCACCGACGGCCTGCTCGGCCAGGGCCGTAACGTCCTGGTGGGCATCACCACCAACGAGGACCTGGAGCGCCTGCACCCCGCGGTCGTCCGCCCCGGCCGCTGCCTGGCCAGGATCGAGGTCGGCCCGCTCACCCGCGAGGAGGCGACCGGCTGGCTCGGCACCTCCGAGGGCGTCGGCCGCGACGGCGCCACGCTGGCCGAGCTCTACGCGCTGCGCCGCGGCGCCCACCCTGCGCTCGGCCCCGCCCCGCGGGCCGTCGACGGGCTCTACCTGTAGCGGGTCACTGCGCGGGGTCCCCGTAGGCCGCCCGCAGCGCCTCCTCGACGGCGGCGCGGGCGTCCGCGCGGTCCAGGCCGAGGCGGCGGGTGCGGTCGACGTACTCGGCGGCCGCCGCGGCGACCTCGCGGGCGCGGGCGTCGGCGGCGGCCACGTAGGTGCCGTGCCGGCCCCGGGTCTCGATCACCCCGTCGGCCTCCAGCGCCCGGTAGGCCTTGGCGACCGTGTTCGCCGCCAGCCCCGACTGCTCGGCCAGCCCCCGCACGGTGGGCAGCTTGTAGCCGACCGGCAGCCTGCCGGACCGGGCCTCGTCCGCGATCTGCCCGCGCAGCTGCTCGTACGGCGGTACGGCCGAGGCCGCGTCGATGGTGATCTCCAGCGTCATACCGGGGATCCTGGCACAGCCCGCGCGGCCGCGGCGCCTACCCGCCGCCGCCGTCCGCCCCCGGCGGCGGGGCGAGCGTGGCCGGCAGGACGGCGGTGGGGCCGAAGCGGCGGCGGGCGCGGTCGGCGGCCGCCTCCAGGGCGCGGGCGCGGTCCTCGGACGGGTCCATGCTGAGCTGGCGGTGGGCGGCCTCGCGGGGGGCGAGCCGGTCGGCGCGCAGGTCGAGGGCCCGCACCCGGGCGCGTTGCAGGCCCAGCGAGGTGAGGAGGCCGAGGGCGGCGGCCGCCAGGTCGGGCGAGTGGTCGGCGGGTTCGGGCAGGGCGCGGGTCCTGGTGGTGGAACTGCGGTCGGCGTAGCGGACGGTGAGGGTGAGCCGGCCGGCGACCTGGCCTCCGGCCCGCAGCCGCCGGCCGAGCTGCTCGGCGAGCCCGAGGACGCCCTGGTGGTGCTGCCCGGGGTCCAGGCAGTCCCGCTCGTAGCGGAGGTCGGCGGACAGCTGGGCCGCGGGTGCCTGGGGCGTGACCGGGCGGGGGTCGCGGCCGCGGGCGCGCTCGGCCAGCAGCCGGGCGGGGCCCGCGCCCAGGATGCGCTGGAGGGTCGCCGGGGGCAGGTCGGCGACCTGGCCGACGGTGTGCAGGCCGTAGCGGCCGAGGGCGGCGGCGGTGGCCTGGCCGACGCCGGGCAGCGCGGTCAGCGGGCGGGGGCGCAGCCAGCGGTCCGCGGCGGCCTGGTCGCGCGGGATCTGCGTGGTCTGCCGCGGCTCGGCCGCGGCGGCCATCGCGGCGAGCATCCGGTTGCCGGCCAGCCCGGCGCTGCTCGCGATGCCGTACAGGGCCATGAGGCGCATCCGGGCCATCTGGAGCAGCTCGTACGGGTCCTGGCCGAAGTAGCGCAGGGCGGAGGTCAGGTCGAGCTGGACGGCGTCGGGCGGGAAGGCCTGGACGTGCGGGGTGATGTCGCCGAGCAGGGCCAGTGCGGCGTCGTACCGCCCGCCGTCGAGCGTGCCGTGCAGGCGCAGGTGGGCGATGTGGCGCGGGCGCGGCCCGGCGGGCGGCGGGGAGGGCTCCGGGCCCTGCCGGCGGGGGGTTCGCGTCATCCCGCGCTCCCCGGGCTGCGGTGGCCGAGGCGGCGCAGGTCGGCGGTGCGGGTGCCGGCGGGCTGGAGGTCGGCGTAGGGGTGCAGCCGGGCGCCCGCCGTGCCGTGTTCGAGGGTGCGCCCGGGGAGCTGCGCCGGGGTGGGGTGCGGGCTGTCCGCGCCGAGCAGCGCGAGTGCGGCCTCGGGCCCGTCGTCGCGCCGGGTGGCGGCGACCTTCTCCAGGTCCCAGGCCATGGTGCCGACGATCGTGCGGCGGCTGCCGCGGACCTGGACCGTACCGCGCACCAGCAGCAGCCCGGAGTGGAAGACGGTGTGGGCGCAGGCCTCGTGGGAGTCCTCGAAGAAGGCCAGGTCCACCAGACCCGAGCCGTCCTCCAGGGTCACGAAGATGATGCGCTTGCCGCTGGCGATCGGCGGGGTCTGGGTCGCGGCGCGCACCCCGGCGACCAGGACCTGGCGGCCGGGCGGGAGGGCGGCCAGGTGGGCGGCGTCGGTCGCGCCGATCTCCCGCAGCAGCCGGTGGTGGTGCTCCATCAGGTGCCGGGAGACGTCGATGCCGAGGGCGTCCAGCTCCGCGCCGAGGGCCTCCCGGCCGGTCAGCTCGGGCACCCCGCTGGGTTCGGAGCCGCCTACCGCGCCCGCGTCCAGCGGCAGCTGGCCCTCGCCCGCGGTGCGGACGCGGGACTGCCGGTGCAGCTCGGCGATCTGCAGCAGCAGGTCACGGCGGGTGAGCCGGCCGTCGTGCAGCGCGTCGAGGGCGCCGATGCCGGCGAGCCGCTCGGCGACCGGGCGGCTGGGGCGGCCGCGCTGCCAGAAGTCCGACAGCGAGGTGTACGGGCTGCCCGCGGCGATCCGCTCGCACTCCTCCGCGGTGATCCCGCGGACCCCGGCCAGGGCGAGCCGCACGCCCCAGCGCTCCCCCTCGGCCCGTTCCACGGTGTGCCCGGCCCGGGAGCGGTTGACGTCGACGGGCAGCACGGGCACGCCGCCCCGGCGGGCGTCGGCGACGATGACGCGCTTGGGCCACATGCCGGGGTCGTGCTCCAGCAGGCCCGCGAGCAGGAAGGCCGGGTAGTGCGCCTTGAGCCAGGCGGACTGCAGGGCGGGCACGGCGAAGGCGACGGCGTGCGCGCGGCAGAAGCCGTACGCGCCGAAGGACTCGACGGTGGCCCACACCTCGTCGCGGACCTCGGCGGAGAAGCCCCGGGCGGCGGCCGCGCGGTGGAACCACTCCCTGATCAGCGGCAGCTGCTCCTTGTCGCCGAGCAGCCGCCGGCCCACCTCCGCCCGGTCCTTGCCGCAGCCGGTCATCACGTCCAGCGTCTCGATGACCTGCTCGTGCCAGATCGTCACGCCGTAGGTGTCGGCGAGGACGGGTTCGAGCGCGGGATGGGCGTAGTGCGGGTCGCCGCCGTGCCGGGCGGCGATGTAGCGCTCCGGCATGCCGCCCTGGACGGGTCCGGGGCGGAAGAGGCTGATGTCGGCGATGACGTCCTGGACGTCCCGGGGCTGCAGCCGGGAGAGCAGGTCCTGCTGGCCGGGCGATTCCAGCTGGAACATCCCGATGGTGTTGCTGGCCTGGATGAGCTTGAAGGCGAAGACGTCGTCCAGCGGGACCTGCCGCGGGTCGTCCAGGTCGACACGGTCCCCGGTGGCGCGCTCGATCTCGGCGACGGCGTGCGCCATCGCGGACTGCATCCGCACCGCCAGCACGTCGAGCTTGATGTTGCCCAGTGCCTCGACCTCCTCCTTCGCCGCCATCGCCATCGGGTAGTCGCCCTGCGGGGTGGGCTGCACCGGCAGCCGGTCGAGCAGCGTCGCGTCGCTGATGATCACCCCGCACGGGTGCATGGCCATGCCGTGGACGAGGGAGTCCAGTCCCTCGGCCAGCTCCCACAGCGGGCCGTAGCGCGGCGCCTCGGCGGCGAGGGCGCGCAGTTCGGGCAGCTCGGCGAGTGCGCCGGTGATGTCGGCCGCACGCAGGTGCGGGAAGCTCTTGGCGATGCGGTCCACGTCGTGCGGCGGGATGCCGAGCGCGAGCCCGGTGTCGCGCAGGGCCCGGCGGGCCCGGTAGGTCTCGGGCATCGCGGTGACCGCGACCCGTTCGTGCCCGAAGCGGCGGAAGACCGCGTCGTACGCCTCCAGCCGCCGCGCCGACTCCACGTCGATGTCGATGTCGGGCAGGTTCCGGCGGCGTTCGCTGAGGAAGCGCTCGAACAGCAGGTGGTGGTCGAGCGGGTTGGCGGTGGCGATGCCGAGGGCGTGGCAGACCATCGACCCGGCGCCCGAACCGCGGGCGGCGACCCGGATGCCCAGCTCGCGGATGTCGGCGACCACCTGCCCGACGGCCAGGAAGTACGAGTCGTAGCCCAGCGTTCCGATGACGCCCAGCTCGCTCTCCAGCCGCTCGCGCGCCGCCCGGTCCCGGTCCAGGCCGCGCCGTTCCAGGCCCGCGGCGCAGCGCCGCCGCAGCTCGTCGCGCGCCCCGCCCCGCGCGGCGCCGACGACCTCGGCCTCGGGGAAGTGCAGGGCGTCGAGCCCCAGGCCGCTGCCGGGGTCGAGGCGGCAGGCGGCCGCGGTGGCGGCGGTGTCGGCGAGCAGCCGCCCGGCCCGCCGCGGGCCCGCGCCGGCGCACTCGGCGATCCGCTGCGCGATCCGGGCCATCTCCGGCTCGTCCTTGAGCCAGCGCTCCCCGCCGTCCAGCCGCCGCCGGTCGATGGGCCGCAGCAGCCGGGCGGCGTCCAGGACGTCGGCGAGCCGGTGCTGGCCGGGGTCGGCGTAGCGGACGGCGTTGGTGAGCACCGCGGGTGTGCGGGTGCGGTCGGCGAGCGCGAGGGTACGGGCGGCCAGCCGCAGCGAGCCGGGGCCGGTGCCGGGCCGGCCGTGCACGACCGCCTCCAGCCGCAGGCCCTCGCCGAAGACCTCCCACCAGGGCCGCAGCAGCGCCACCGCGGCGTCCTCCCGCCCCGCGGCCAGTGCGCGTACCGGCTCCGACATCGGCCCGAGCAGCGCGGTCAGGCCGGCGCCGCCGTGCTCGCGCAGCGCCTGCCACGGGACCTCCACGGGCGCCGCGCCGGAGGCGGTGCCCGCGTGCGCCGCCGAGGTGATCCGGCACAGCCGCGCCCAGCCCTCGCGGTCGCGGGCGAGCAGTGTGAAGCGCAGCGGCGGCTCCGCCACGTGGGCGCCGCCGCGCACCGGGGTGCGCCGCCGGGGCTGCGGGGCCGGCGGCGGGGTGAGCGGCCGCACCGCGAGGTCGATGCCGAAGACCGGCCGGACGCCGTGCTCGGCGCAGGCCCGCGCGAAGCGCACCGCGCCGGTCACGGTGTCCCGGTCGGTCAGCGCGAGGGTGTCCATGCCGCGTTCGGCCGCCCGTGCGGCGAGCTGCTCGGGGTGCGCGGCGCCGTACCGCTCGGAGTAACCGGATGCGACATGCAGATGCGCGAAGCCCGCCATGTCGCACCTCCACTGCCCCACCCCTTTTCGGCCAGTCGTCCCGATCGTCTCTCGTACGTTCGTTCGATTAGCGTATCGCGGTTGCCCCAGGTCAGCGACCCGAAGCAGGACACGGCAGCGGATCCAGCCACCGGAGGAGGCGGCCGGATCCGGACCTCGCGCGTCATCTCCCGGGCGGGGCCGCCGACTTGGCGCCGGCGTCCCGGCCGCGGGGCGCCGGGAGATTTCCGTCACGGCCGGCGCGCCGGTCCGCCGCCGGGCGGCGCAGCAGCAGGAGCCATGCCGCGAGCACGCCGGCCACGGCGGACCCGGCGAGCTGGAACCGGTAGTCGGCCAGCGCGACGAGCCCCGCGCCCAGCCCGGTGGCCGGCGCGGTGGGCCCGAAGACCACCGTCCCCGCGGCGGCGGCCACCCGGCCGACGAGCACGGGCTCGGTGTGCTGCTGCACCGCGGTGAAGGCCGCGACGACCACCCACGGCAGCCCGACCCCGATCGCCACCGCCCCGCCGAGCACGGACGGCAGCGACGGCACCACCCGCATCCCGACGCCCGCGCTGAACAGCAGCAGCCCGGTGGCGGCGAAGGCCCGCTCCGGCATCCGGCGCATGACGGCGCCCGCGGCGATCCCGGCGGCCACCGACCCCGCGCCCTGCACCGCGTAGACCACGCCGGCGAAGGCCGGCGGGCGGTGCAGGCCGGTGTCGACCAGCGCGTAGGTCGCGGCGCTGCTGATCCCGGACAGCAGCAGGGCCACCCCGCCCGCGCCCACCAGCCGCACCAGCAGCGGGTTGCCGCGCAACGCCCGTACGCCCGCCGCGGTCTGCTCGCGCCAGGACCCGGCGGCCGGCGCGGGCGGCTGCTCCTTCACCCGCAGGGCCGCGAAGGCGAGCGCGGCCAGCACGAAGGTCGCGCCGTCCAGCACGGCGACCGCTCCCCCGCCCCAGCGGACGAACAGGCCCGCGCCGGCCAGCGGGGCGAGCAGCTTCATGCCCTCGTTGACGGTCATCCGCAGCCCGTTGAAGTCGCCGCGCAGCCCGGCCGGGATCGCGCTGACCACCAGGCCCGCCTGGGCGGCGTCGCACAGCACCGACCCGGCGCCGACCGCGGTGAGCACCGCGAGCAGCAGCCACACGTCCCCGCCGGTGCGGACGGCGAGCAGCGCGGGCAGCAGCACGCCCAGCGCGGCGTTCACCGCGACCAGCAGCGGGCGGCGGCGGAAGCGGTCGGCGGCGGTGCCGAGCAGCGGCCCGAAGAGGGTCGGCGCCCACACGCACGCGTTCACCGCGGCGGCCAGACCGCTGGAGCCGGTCAGCGTCTTCACCCACACACCGGCGGCCAGCATCATCGCCGAGTCGCCGAACCCGGAGACCAGGACCCCGCCCAGATACGTCGCCGCGCCCCGGTCGCGCAGCACCTCCCGTGCAGACATGACCCCCAAGGTAATGCTTGGGGGTCTGCGCGGACACCCCGTCCCCGCACGGAAGCGGAAGCGGTGTAATGGGCGTATGAGCACCACGGACCCCCTGCTCCGAGCCCTCGCCCATCCCGTACGGCTGCGCATCGTGTCGCTGGTCTGGAACGTCCCGCTGTCCGCCGCCGAGCTGTCCCGCGAGCTGGGCATCTCGCACGCGCTCGCCAGCCAGCACCTGCGCCGGCTGGACGCGGCCGGGCTCGTCGAGCTGGCCGAGGTGCGGGAGAAGCGGGGCGGGCGGGAGCGCCGCTACCGGGCGGTGCACGGCTCCCCGCTGTCCGACCAGCGGTACGAGGGCACCCGGCTGATCGCCGAGGCCATGGCGCACAACCTGCGCGAACGCGCGGGCCGGCGCGCGCCGGGCGCCGAGGGCGTGGCCACGGACGCGGAGCTGTGGGTCGCCCCCGAGGTCTGGGCGGGCTTCCGGCACCGGCTCGCCGCGCTCTTCGCGGAGCTGCACGACGCGGCACAGGCCCCGCACGCGCCGGGCACGGTCGGCATCGGCGTGACGGCCATGGTCCTCCCGCTGGCGGAACCGGAACCGGGAGCCGGCGCGGGGCCCGGAGCCTGAGGGCCGTCCCGTGATCCCCGGTGCAGCGGCGTGCGGCGCCGGACGCGGTGCACCGCGGGACGCAGGGCCGTCCTCGTACCGGGCCGTGTCCGGGCGGGCCCGACGACGCCGCGAGGTGCCGCGGCCGCCGCCGGGCGCCCGCCGGGATCACGGGACGGCCCTCAGGAGGTGTCCGCCGGCCGCGCCGCCCGCTCCTGGGACGCCCGCGCCGCCCGGGACAGCCGCGCCGCCACCTCCGGCAGCCGCGCGGTCAGTTCCGGCGGCTCGATCACCTCGAACTCGACGCCCAGCATGCCGACGTACATCGCGAGCGCCTCCAGCCTCTCGGAGCCGGTGCGCAGCTCGCACGTGCCGTCGTCCAGCACGGTGACCGTGCCGAAGCCGGCCCAGCCGTGGGTCCGGACGAAGTCCGCGGAGGCGTGCAGCACGATGCGCGCCTGGTAGCGGTAGGCGCGCTGGGTGACGCCCGCGGCGACGTACGACGCGGCGTCCTCGGGCAGTTCGCGCGGGGTGAAGCGCGGGCCGGTGGGCGTCCGGGGCTCGATGCGGTCGGCCCGGAAGGTGCGCCAGTCGCCCCGCTCGACGTCGTAGGCCAGCAGGTACCAGCGCCGCCAGTGGTGGACCAGGCGGTAGGGCTCGACGTAGCGGCGGGTGGTGCTGCCGCCGTGGTCGCGGTAGTCGAAGCGCAGCCGCTCGTGGTCGCGGCAGGCGGCGCCGAGCGCGGTCAGCACGTCCTGGCCGACGGTCGGGCCGGGGCCCGCCGGCTGGACGGTGACGGCCTGCATCGCCTGGACGCGGTGCCGCAGCCGGGACGGCAGCACCTGTTCGAGCTTGGCGAGCGCGCGCTGCGAGGTCTCCTCGATGCCCTCGACGCTGCCGCCCGCGGCGGTGCGCAGGCTCAGCGCGACGACGACGGCCTCCTCGTCGTCCAGCAGCAGCGGCGGCAGCGCGGCACCGGCACCCAGCCGGTAGCCGCCCGCCGTGCCGGGGGCTGCGTGCACGGGATAGCCGAGCGCCCGCAGCCGCTCGACGTCCCGGCGGACGGTCCGCGCGGTCACGCCGAGCCGCTGCGCCAGCTCGGGTCCGCCCCATTCGCGGCGGGACTGGAGCAGCGACAGCAGGCGCAGCAGCCGCGCGGAGGTTTCCAGCATGCCGCCAGTCTGCCAGCGCCCGCCGCCGGGCCCCGGGGGCGTACGGCCGCGGGCAGCGGTACGCCCCCGCCGCCCAGGGAGACAGCGGGGGCGCGACCGGGGGTGCGGGCGCTGCCGGCGGGGTGTCAGTAGACGCTGACGCCGTACGCGCTGAGTGCCTCGGTGACCGGCTGGAAGAAGGTCGTGCCGCCCGAGCTGCAGTTGCCGCTGCCGCCGGACGTCAGGCCGATGGCCTTGGTGCCGTCGTAGAGGGAGCCGCCGCTGTCGCCGGGCTCGGCGCAGACGTTGGTCTGGATCAGGCCGGAGACGATCTCGCCGTTGCCGTAGTTGACGGTGGCGTTGAGCGCCTGGACGGTGCCGCTGTGGACGCCGGTGGTGGAGCCGCGGCGCGTGACGCGCTCGCCGACGTAGGCGTTCGCGGCGCTGGTGATGTCCTGGCTGCCGACCGTGCCGTCGTGCGCGACGGAGCTGTCGTAGCGGACGATGCCGTAGTCGTTGCCGGGGAAGCTCGTCCCGACGGTCGGGCCGATGTACGTGCTCGAGCTCGTGTAGTAGTTGGGGTAGCCCTCGGTGCAGTGGCCCGCGGTCAGGAAGTAGTAGGTGCTGCCGCTGCGGACGTTGAAGCCGACCGAGCAGCGCCACTGCGTGGTGAGGATCGGGTCGCCGCCGGACAGCAGCTTGCTGAAGGTGCCCGCCACGCGGTTGACGCGGACGGCGTCGCCGTAGCCCGCGGTGGCCTTGACGAGCGCGGACAGCTGGGCGTCGGTCACCCGGCTGTCGGCGTTGACCTGGAGGGTGTCGGTGCGCGGGTCGACCGACCAGGAGGTGCCCGCGACATCGGCGGCCGCGGTGGCGCCGGCGGCCTTCGCGAGCTGGGCGGAGCTGTGGGCGACCAGCCGCGGGGTCGCTCCGGCGGCGCGTACGGCGTCGGCCGCGGACTGGCTGGTGACGTTGACGACCGAGGTCCCGGCCGCGCTGTCGTAGTACGCCCCGGCGGTGCGGTCGGCACCGAGGGTGGCGGCCAGCGAGGCGGCCGCTGCGGGGGACGCCTTCGGGGCGCCGGCGGACGGGGTGAGAGCGCCGGCGGACGGGACGGCGAAGGCGGTGGCGGCGAGCATGCCGGTGGTGACGGCGAGGAGTTGTATGCGTCGGGTGGACTTCACTCGATCCTCCTGCGGGGATGGAGGTGACTCTTGGCGGTGCCGGTCGGCGCCCGTCGTTCTTGACGATGTACAGTCAAGTGCGCACGGATGAGCGGGCGCACTCTCAGCTTGACGGGCACTCATGGGAGTATTCAGGCACCACAGGGAACACACAAGAGGGCATCGGCCCCGGAAACCAGCTCGTAACGCATGTGCACCGGCGGCCCCAAACGCGCCGGGCGCACCAGGAGTTGACACCCCTCCGAACGCGCACCCGCCGCACGCCCCCGCACACCCGGCGCACTCCTCACCCCGCCGGGCGCGGCAGCCCCAGGTGCTCGCGCAGCGTCGTCCCGGTGTAGGCGCTCCGCAGCGACCCGCGCTCGCGCAGTAGCGGCGCCACCTGCTCCGCGAACGCGTCCAGGCCCGCGCCGCCCGCCGCCGGGTCGGGGCTCAGGACGAAGCCGTCCGTCGCGGTGCCCTGCACCTGCGCGTGCAGCCGCTCCGCGAGCGTCCGCGCCGCGCCCGCGTCCGCGTCCGCACCGAGCCCGGCCCCGGCGAGGTCCAGCCGGGAGAGGACCCGCACCCGCCGCCCGCGGCGCCGCACGCCGGGCGCCCGGCCGGCGAGCAGCACCTCCGGCGTGCCCGCGAAGTCCACCGCCACCGGCGGCCCCTGGGGCCCGGCGGGCTCGCCGGGCGGGCCGGGCGGGCCGCCCGCACGCCCGCCGGTGAGCCGGTCGAGTACGGCGATCCGGCGGGCCAGGTCGTACGGCTCCCTGGCCGCGGCCCCCGCCGGGAACGCCACGGCCAGCCCGATCCGCTCGGTCAGTGCCGCCAGCGCGTGCAGCACGGTGACCGGCTCGGGGCCACGGCTGCCGTCGAGCAGCACGAAGTCGAACAGCGCGCGCTCGGCGGCCCCGGCGAGCGCGGCGCACACGGCGAAGTCCGGCGGCGCCCCGGCGCCGCTGCCGCCGCCCGCGGGCAGCAGCACGGCCAGGTGCAGCGGCCGCACCCCGCCGCCCCGCGCACCCGGCTGTCGCCCGGTCACGACGCCGCCCCGGCACGGGCGCCCGCGCGGTCCCCGGCCGGCGGCAGGGCCGCACCGCCGGTCCACACCCGGTGCAGGCCGAGGTGCTCGCGCAGCGTCGAACCGGGGTGGAAGGAGCGGAAGAGCCCGCGGTGCTGGAGCAGCGCGGCGGTCCCGTTGACGAAGCGTTCGAGATCGCGGCGCGGTTCCACCGGGCGGACGTGGAAGCCGTCGACCGCGCCCTGCCGCAGCCAGTCGGCGATCAGGTCCGCGAGGTCGACCGGCCCGCCGCGGAAGAGCACCCCGCCCGACGCGTCCGCCGCCAGCGCGATCTCCGCGCCCGGCTCCGGGCCGCGCTCGCCGCCGCAGAGGTCCACCGCGAGGTCCGCGAGCACCGGCAGCGGTTCCGGGCCGCGCCCGGCCTCGGCGGCGAGCCCCTGCACCTCGGCCCTGGCCCGCCCGGCGTCGTCGGGGCGCGCGGCGCGGACGAAGGCCAGGTCCGCGTGCCGCGCCGCGGTCCTGCGGGCGGCGGGCTCGGTGGCGTCCAGCACCGTGACGGGCGCGGTCCGCGGCGCCCCGCCGGGGGCGCCGCACAGGCGCCGCACCGCCTCGGCGGTGTCGCCGGCCGCCCGCCAGAGTGCCTCGGGCCGCTGCGGCCGCGCACGCCCCCTGCCCCGTGGCGCGGGCGCGGCCGGGACCTCGACCGTCCAGCCGGCCCGGCCGCGGCTGACCCAGTCCAGGGCGGCCAGCGCGGGGGCGATGGCCTGCGGGTCGGCGGCTTCGGCACCGGAGGCGGCGAGCGCGGGCACCACGCCGATCCGGTCGGTCGCGGGCGCGACCCCGGCGAGCAGCGCGACGGCGTCCAGCAGTCCGGTGGCGCCGGCCGCGACGGGGCCGAGGGTCACGAAGTCCAGCCCTCCGTCCTCGGCGAGCCGGGCCATCTCCCGGTAGTGGGCGGCGTCCTGCGGCAGGCGGCCGCCGATCGCGGCGGCCAGGTGCAGGGTGCGGCCGCGGACGAAAGGGCCGGCGGGAGGCGGCGCGAGGGGGCCGGGACGCGGCACCGCGGGCGCGGCGGGAAGGGTGCGGAAGGAGGGAGGGGAGGTGTGGGCAGGCATGCGAAGGCTCCGTCGACACGCGGAAGAGGCACGGGCGGGTGCCTTCACACAGGGCCGTCGCGTCCCTCAACGCGACTGGGCCACCAGGCCTTCACAGCAGGCTAAGCCGCCGGTGCGACCCGCTGTCAAGCGTGTCCAGCCCGTGGACACGGCGTCCTGGCACGTTGACGGATCGCGGTGGCGGCTGCTGCACTGTGGCCATGCGCAGCTGCCGGCTCGTCACCCGCGGCCACATCGACCTGTGTCGAGTGTGGTCGGCCTCGTGTTGCGGTCGCTGACCCGCCTCGACGGATCACCCGCCTTCACACAGCCGGTCTCGCTCCACCCCCGCCCCTCCCTCGGGCGATCCCGCGGGACGCGACGTCACCACCTGGCACCGCCGGCCCGCCCGTGAGCCCACGGGCGGGCGGTGTCAGCAGTCGCACCCGCAGTCGCAACCGTCACAGCCATCACAACCATCGCAGCAATTGCAGCAGTTACAGCAGTCGCAGCACCCGTCACAGCCGTCGCAGCCGTCGCACCACGGCTCCTTGCGTTCGCGGCTCCACGGGTTCTCGTGCGTCGCACAGCACAGCTGGCACGTGCAGAAGAGCCCGGTGAAGACCAGGCACCCCGCCAGCAGCCCGCGGCGCCGCGGCGGTTCGGGCGGCGGCGGGAAGCCGCCGGGGACGCCGGGACCGCCCGGCGCGTACGGGCTCCGGCCCGGATCGGCCGGACTGCCCGGCGGGTTCGGCGCGTACGGGCTCGGGCCGAAGGGATTGCCGCCGGCCTGCGCGGTGCCCACCCGGATGCCGCCGTCGTACGCGGCGATCCCGGTCGCGGCGCCGTCCGCCGCCGCCTCGCGGTGGTCGGGGTGCGCGCAGCTGCCGCCGCCGAACACCCGGTCCACCGACCGTCCCAGCTCGTGGACGAGCAGCACGTGCGCGAGCCGCCCGGAGGCGGAACCCGCGAAGTCGGTGTCGCGCAGCGCGAGCCGTATGCCGTGCAGCGCGTCGTCGCACAGCCGGCGCGCCTCGGCCAGGCCGGTGCCGGTCGCGGTGAGCGGGTTCCAGGCTCCCGTGCGGGTGTCCTCGGCGAGGTCCTCGACGGCGTCCAGCAGGTGTGCGAGCCGTCCGAAGAGCCGTCCGGCCTCCTCCAGGGGCGCCCTGTTGCCGGGGCGCCCGGCGAGTACGGCGGTGTGCGCGAAGGCCGCGGCGGTCGCCGTCTCGGTGGGCTCGGTGACGGCGAGCAGCGGGGTGCCGGGGCCGACGGCGGCCTCGATCGCGCCCTGCCGGCCTATCGCGTCGACCAGCACCGCCGTGTCGAAGCCCAGGTCCTCCCCGGTACGGGCACCGGCCCGGTCCCAGCGGCGGGCGATCCCGCGGGCGGCGGCGGCCACCGGGCGCCGCGCGTAGGCGCCGTCCCGGTCCTCGACGTGGTCGCGCATCTTCGCCGACGCCAGCACCAGCGAGACCGCGGCGGCGAGCCGGGCGCCCTCACCGGTGGCGACCGGGGCGGTGCGCATGCCCCGCAGCGGGCACGGTCCCGCGGTGCGGCGCTGCTGCCCGGTGTCCGCGGCAGTCTGCGCCTCGACGAGGACGGAGACGATCAGACCGTCGTAGTTGGTGGCCATGCGCGCCGCCTGGCCGTGCCCGTCCCGCAGCGCCAGGCACAGCCCGCACAGATGGGCCAGCCACGAGGCGGCCATTCCCTCCGACATTCGATGGCGGCACGGCCTGATGATGCCGAACATGCATTCCCCCCACTGACCCCGTGTGCCCCGCATTTCCCGGATGACACATCAAAACGTGGTTCACGTTCGCAGACGCCCGTTCAAGCGCCGCCGAAGTGAGCGCGGTCATGTTAACGCCTGTCGGATCATCGGCAGAGAATGCATCATGGTGGTCCGCCCGGAGCACGGGCCGCGCCGCCGGCGGCGCCCCGTCAGCGACGGCACCGGCGACCTGGCCGGTCAGCGCCGTGCGGGGCCGTACGGCCGCGACAAGTCACCCGGACGTGAAATGCGTTCCCATCGGATCGTCACCTTCCCTACACCTCCGGCAGCCTGACGGTACGCCACTATCGTGTGTGCCAGTACCGTCACAACTCGCCCGAGTGGCGGCTATCCGCTTGGCGGACTATCCACATCATGGTCGACGATAGGACCTGCGGACGGACGGTACTGACCGCGTGTGAGAGAGGAGGCGTCCATGGGATCGGTTCGACGGGCGAGTGCCTGGCTGGGCCTCGTCGACGACAACGGCGGCGAGGGTTACTACGACGAGGAGTACGCCGACTACGGCGAGGGCTCCCAGTCCCAGCGTGTCGACACCTGGGTGACCGATCCGCGGGTGCGGATCGCCAGCGAGGCGGCACAGGAGCAGGGCGGGCGGATCGCCACGGTCACCCCCGACGGCTTCCGGGACGCGCGCGGCATCGGCGAGCTCTTCCGCGACGGGGTGCCGGTGATCGTCAACCTCACCTCCATGGAGCCGGCCGACGCCAAGCGCGTCGTCGACTTCGCCGCGGGCCTCACCTTCGGCCTGCGCGGCTCTATCGAGCGCGTCGCCAACCGGGTCTTCCTGCTGACCCCCGCCGACTACTCGGTGCTCAACGCCGACGACCGCCGCGGCGGCGACGGCTTCTTCAACCAGAGCTGAGCAGGGCTCTCACCGGACCGCGCGGCGCGCGTCCGGTGGGAGTCCTGCCGTGCGCCCGCGGCCCGGCGCCCGGGCGACCACCCACGCCCCGGCGGCGGACGGGCGCGGTCGCGGCCAAGGCTCAGCCGCGGAAGGCGTCGAAGCCGGTCAGGGCCTTGCCCAGCACGAGCTGGTGCATCTCGACGGTGCCCTCGTAGGTGAGCACCGACTCCAGGTTCGTGGCGTGCCGCATCACGGGGTATGCGAGCGAGATGCCGTTGGCGCCGAGCACGGTCCGGGCCGTGCGGCAGATCTCGATGGCCTCGCGGACATTGGCGAGCTTGCCGAAACTGACCTGTTCGGGGCGCAGCCGCCCGGCGTCCATCCGGCGGCCCAGGTGGTGCGCCAGCAGGATGCCCTTGTGCAGCTCGACGGCCATGTCGGCGAGCTTGGCCTGGGTGAGCTGGAAACCGCCGATCGGACGGCCGAACTGCTCGCGCTCGCGGGCGTAGCGCAGCGCCGCCTCGAAACTCGACCGGGCGGCACCCATGGCCCCCCACACGATGCCGTAGCGGGCGTGGCTGAGGCAGCTGAGCGGGCCGCGCAGCCCGGTCACCCCAGGGAGCACCGCGGAGCCGGGCAGCCGGACGCCGTCCAGGACGAGCTCGCTGGTGACGGACGCGCGCAGGCTCCACTTGTGGCGGATCTCCGGGGCGCTGAACCCGGGAGTGCCGGCCGGCACCACGAAACCGCGGACACCGTCGTCGGTGCGCGCCCACACCACGGCGACGCCTGCGACCGACCCGTTGGTGATCCACGTCTTGCGGCCGTCGAGCACCCAGTCGGTGCCGTCCCGGCGCGCCCGGGTCCGCATCGCGGCCGGGTCCGAGCCGTGGTCCGGCTCGGTGAGGCCGAAGCAGCCGATGACCTCGCCCGCGGCCATCCGCGGCAGCCACTCCTGCTTGTGCTCCTCGGAGCCGTAGCGGTGGATCGCGTACATGGCGAGCGAGCCCTGCACGGACACCAGCGAGCGGATGCCGGAGTCGGCCGCCTCCAGCTCCAGGCAGGCCAGTCCGTACTGCACGGCACTCGCCCCCGCGCAGCCGTAGCCGGTGAGCTGCATGCCGAGCGCCCCGATCGCGCCCAGCTCGCGCGCGAGCCCGCGGATCACGGGCAGCTCGCCGCGCTCGTACCACTCCGCGACGTGCGGCAGCACGCGGTCGGCGGCCCAGGCCCGTACGGTGTCGCGGACCGCGCGGTCCTCGTCGCTCAGCAGGTCGTCCAGGCCCAGCGGGTCGTACGGGTCGAACGGCGGCAGGGCGGGAGCGGGCGGCATGGCAGGTGACCTCCGGCCGGAAAACTAGCAGTGGTAACGACGGTCAGGCCGACGTTACGGACCAGTCTCGCGCGCGTCCAGAGCCCGGATGCGGCGGCGCGGCCGGACCGGGGGGACGCGCACGGCGGTCACCGGCGTCCGCTCTGCGGACGGGAAACCGGGGAGAACCGGGGAGAAAGGTGAGGGAAATAAGCGATAAATAAGAAGACCTTCGTGAGAGTATGCCCACCAGTGGATTAACGGCGGGCACGGACCGGATTCCACCGAAACCCCGTGCGCCAAAGGGGTGGTGAGACGCAGTCCACATCACATCGTCATCACAAAGCAGGCCTTTCGGCCGACCTGTGCCGTCACACGCTGTAACGTCAATTGGGTGCGTACCGATGACAGGCTCCACCGCGCCGCGGAGCGCCCGACCCGCCGCCTCCTGGGCCGGATGAGTCGAACACGCGTATGGCTGTTCGGTGCGACGCTGGCTGTGTACGTGGCCATCGTCGTGGGCGTCCTCACCACATCCAAGCTGGTGACGCTCGACTGGCAGGTCATGCTCTGGCGTCCCTACAAGCAGTGGCCGCAGATCCACGCCTTCCTGGACTACTTCGTGGTCCTCGGCCAGCGCGGGCCCACGGCCGTGATGGTCCTGGCGTGGCTGAGCTGGCGGGGGTGGCGCCGCCGGACGCTCTACCCGCTGCTGGTGCTGGGCACCTCCCTGCTGCTGCTGAACATCACCGTGGGGGCCGTCAAGTACGGCCTCGGGCGGCTCGGACCGCATTACGCGACGACCGTCGGATCGGCCGAGATGTTCGCCGGCGGCGACATATTCCCGTCGGGTCACACCGCCAACGCGGTCGTGACCTGGGGCGTCCTGGCGTACCTGGGCACCACGCCGCGCGCGCGGCGCTGGGGCTCCATCGCAAGCGCGCTGCTCGCGCTCGGCGTGGGCGCCACGACGGTCTACCTCGGCACGCACTGGGTGAGCGACGTGCTGCTCGGCTGGGCCGCGGGTCTCCTCATCCTGCTGGCGCTGCCGTGGTTCGAACCGGCGATGGCCTCGGCGGAGGCGTATCTGGCCACCGGCTGGGCCCGTGTGTTCCACCGCGGGAACCGCTCCACCGCCCGCTCGCTCACGGCGCTCCCGGCAGGCGCCCTCGCCCGCGAGGGCGCCGACGGCCCGGAGAGCACCTCCGCGGCCCGGCTGCCCGCGACCGCGGCGAAGACACCGGCCGGCGGGCCGCACACCGCGGCCAGGCCGGCCGCGGGGCGGCAGGCCGCCGGCCGGCACGAGCGCACCACGACGACTCCCGCCGGCAGCCGCCGCCCGCAGAGCGAGCACCCGCGCTCGTCGGGCCCGCTGGTCCACCAGCAGGCCCGGGGCCGCGGGATCACCGGCTGAGCCACTCACCCTCCGGCCGGCCGCGGGCCGGGCACCCGGCCGCCGTGCGGTGCGGTGCCCGGCCCGCGGCCGTGCACGCGGGCACCGTGCCGGTCCGGCTCAGCCGGTCCAGCAGCGGACGACGCGGCCGCCGTCGAGCGTGAAGTTGAGCCGGCCGGCGACGTACTCCATCGTCACGACCGCGTCCCGCGGCAGGCTGCGGACCGGCCGCCAGCCGCGCTCGTACGCCCGGTGCTCGGCCTCGCGCTGCGGCAGGCCGACGTAGGCGTCCAGGTCGTCGTCGGGGATGCCGCCCGGAAACGGCTGCTCGGGCATGCGCCGCCGGGGCGGCTCGGACGGTTCGCCGGGGCGGGGGTCCTCGGGGGTGTGCGATGCGGGGGCCATGCCTGCCACCGTAGGCCGCGGCGGCGGCGGGCGCCCTGCGCGGGGCGGCGGCCGGTGTCGGCGTGTTCGCGTCACGGATCGTGCATCGCGGACATTGCGCCGGGGTGAAAATCGGCCGCCGCCGCCGATTTCCCACCCACACGATTTACACACAACTCGCGGCATTGCCCACCACCCGCGGGTGACCGCTATAGGGGACGTATTGCCATTCGGACACCCGGCCGACTCCCCCGCCGGGCCACCGCCTCCGGGCCCGTCGGCGGGGCCCCCGGCGGCCGGGCGCGGGGGCATTCGGCCGCGGAATTACGCAGCACGGCCGCGCCGCCAGAGCCGGGGGCAGGGGGCTGCCGGACCCGGCTCCGGGCGGCGCCGGGAGTCCGGCGGAGGGTCCGCGGCGCGCGCGGAGCCGGTGGCGGATCCCGCATCCTTCCGGCTCCCGCCGCCGTGCTCAGTGCAGGTTCAGGAGCTCGCCGGGCACGAGCCTGTCGGGGTCGGCGCCCACCGCTTTCCGGTTGAGCGTGTAGAGCTTCCGCCAGCCGCCCGCCACGCCCTCGGCGCTCGCGATACCGGCCAGCGTCTCGCCGGCCCTGACGGTGTGCACCGAGGTCGCACCGCCGCTGAGCCCGAGCCGCTTGGAGCACACCGGCCAGGCACTCCAGCCCTGGACCCGCAGCACGGCCTCGGCGACGGTGATCTGCTGGTCGGGGCTGGCCAGGTCGGCCCGCGGGGCGTATTTCAGGCCGCCGAACATCTCCCAGGTGGGCTGCCAGAACTGGAGGCCCCCGTAGAAGCCGTTGCCGGTGTTGATGTGCCAGTCACCGCTGCTCTCGCACAGCGCGAGGTCGTCCCAGACGGAGCGGGAGCGCGGTGGCGCCGTCCCCGGGAAGCCGGACGGCAGGCCGGGTACGGCGGCGGTGGCGGCCGTCCGCGCCGCGCCGGCCGCATTGACCGCGCCGGCCGCGTTCGCTGCGCTTGCTGCGCTCACCGCGCTCACCGTGTTCGCCGCTCGCGCCGTGACGCCGATCGCCGGAAGGCGGATCGCCGTGGCGCCACCGGACACGGCCGGAGGGCGCCCGGGGGCGGCCGCCTGCGCCGCCGCCGCGGGCTGGGCCGCCAGCGGCAGGACGGCCGCGGCGCCGAAACCGGCGACGGCGGCGGCGCGTTGGCACCTCAACACATGACGATAAGACGATTTCTCGCTCATCGCCCCACGCTAAGCACGCGTTCCCCCGCCCCCGCGGGAGCCGCGCCCCGCCTGCCGCCGCAGCGCACCCGTTCGGCCCAGCCCGGCGTGCGGGCCGCAAGCGGCGCCGGCGCAAACCGTGACTCCCGGCGCAGACCGTCCGTTGTCACAGTGCGCCGGGGCAGGCCCGGCCAAACGGACCAAGGAGACTCCCGTGGCGCCCCTGCTCGACGTGAGCGACGAGGTACGAGCCGAGATCGGCGAGGAGGAGACCAGGCGTCTCCTCGCCGGCGACAACGCCCCGGGCACGTACGACTGCACGTCCTGCCGCACCCCCGGGGACAGCACGCAGGAGCGGACCAGCACGGTGCTCTTCGTGGGCGACGAGACCGCGGTGCTCGCCTTCGCCCACGCCGCCTGCATCCCGTCGCAGGTCGTACCCGTCGCGGAGGAGCAGCTGCAGGGCGCGGTGCGCACCGCCGGAGGCGGCGGGACGGCGCCGCCGGCACCTGCCGTACCGTTTCACTCGCCGGTGCGGCCCGCCCCCGTACCCGCCCCGGCGCCGGACGCGGCACCGCGGCAGGCGGTGCTCGGCATCACCTGCGGGCTGATCATCGTCGAGGAGGCGCTGCACCCCGCGCTGGTGGTCGAGCCGACCGGGCCCGTCGCGCGGGCCGGCGCGACCGGCGGCGGTGACGACTTCCTCCCGCTGCTCATCGAGCAGGGCTTCATGCCGCAGCTCGACCTCTCCACGCCGCCGTCGCCGCTGGCGGGCTGGTCCGTGCTGCTGGCCATGGGCAAGCTGCACGCCGTCCTCCAGCCGCCGGTGGGCGGCGCGCCCGCCGCCGCGTGGTGGCAGGCGCACCAGCCGCTCCAGGTCAGCGACGGCTGGCGGGCCGCCGTGCACCGTACGAACGCGGTGTACGTCTACGCCGGGCCCGTCGGCTCGATCGGCCGCCAGCCCCGCGAGGACCTCCTGCGCGACGCTCTGGAGCGCGCCTGTTCCAGGGGGCAGCTCGTCTCGGCCACGATGCCCCTGTCGGGGACCTGAGGCCCCCGCTCACGCAGGGACCCGCCCTCACCCCGGGGCCGGAGTACGAGTTCACCTTCGAGGCCCCCGCTCACGCAGGGACCCGCCCTCGGTGGCTGCCGCCGCAGGGGACGCGCGGGCGGCCGGACCAGGGACGCGGGAAACCGCGGGCCCGGCCGGACGGCGCCACGCTGCGCCCGCCGGAGAGGGGCGCCACGGTCCGGCCCGGACCGCCGGACCGCGAGCGGAGCGGGACGCGGGCACCCCGTGCGGAGCTCCCGGGGAGGTGGCCCGCGCGGTGTCCCGCCTCCTGAAGGGCCCGCTCACCCCGCACGGCGGGAGCGGCGCGCCTGGCGGGCGCATCCTGCGCGAGGGGAGGTCGGGCCGCCGGGCGCGGCCGGCGGGGCGCACCGCCCCGCGGAAAGTTCAGCCGGGCGGCCCGCATCCCGCGGGGAAGGCAGGTCGTTGGGCGGTACGTGCAGATCTTTGACGCTTCCTCCCGGGCCCCGTTCCAGCGCTACATCCCGCCCATGCGCAGCGCGCAGGACACCGACGGAAGCGGTGGCTCTGCCACGCCGATCTACGACGCGCTCTACCGCGAGTACCGGCGGCTGTTCCGTACGCTGCCCGGGGACCGGACGGGCGAGGAGTCGCTGCAGTTCAACGGCTTCGGCATGTGGCATCCGGAGGTGCCGCCCGCCGCGCCGGGGCGGCACCGGGGGAACGGGCCGGCCGCCCTCCCCCCGGGGCAGGGCGACAACCGGCTGCACGACCGGTGAGACGACTCCGCCCGGGGGCGGGGCCCCCGGGCGGCCGGTTCACTTCTTGCGGCCGCGCTTCTCGCGGACCCGCACCGAGACCTGGATGGGCGTGCCCTCGAAGCCGAACTCCTCGCGCAGCCGGCGCTCGATGAAGCGCCGGTAGCCCGCCTCCAGGAAGCCGGAGGCGAAGAGCACGAAACGCGGCGGCCGGGTGCCGGCCTGGGTGCCGAAGAGGATGCGAGGCTGCTTGCCGCCGCGGATCGGGTGCGGGTGGGCCGCGACGAGCTCGCCGAGGAAGGCGTTGAGCCTGCCGGTGGGCACCCGGGTCTCCCAGCCGGCGAGCGCGGTCTCGATCGCCGGGACGAGCTTCTCCACGTGCCGCCCGGTGCGGGCGGAGACGTTGACGCGCGGCGCCCACTGCACCTGGACGAGGTCGCGCTCGATCTCCCGCTCCAGGTAGTAGCGGCGTTCCTCGTCCAGCAGGTCCCACTTGTTGAAGGCGATGACGACCGCGCGGCCCGCCTCGACGGCCATCGAGATGATGCGCATGTCCTGCTCGGCGAGCGTCTCGGCGACGTCGACAAGGATGACCGCGACCTCGGCCTTTTCCAGGGCGGCGGCGGTGCGCAGGCTGGCGTAGTAGTCGGCGCCCTCGGTGAGGTGGACGCGCCGCCGGATGCCCGCCGTGTCGATGAATTTCCATGTCCTGCCGCCGAGCTCGATCAGCTCGTCGACCGGGTCGCGGGTGGTGCCGGCCATCTCGTTGACGACGACCCGGTCCTCGCCGGCGATCTTGTTGAGCATCGACGACTTGCCGACATTGGGGCGGCCGATGAGCGCGATGCGCCGTGGCCCGCCGACCGTGTCGCCGTACGTCATCTCGGGCGCCTCGGGCAGCACCTCCAGGATGGCGTCGAGCAGGTCGCCGGTGCCGCGGCCGTGCAGCGAGGAGACCGGGAAGGGCTCGCCGAGGCCCAGATTCCACAGCGCGGCCGCGTCGGCCTCGCCGGAGGGGCCGTCGACCTTGTTGGCGGCGAGCACGACGGGCTTGCCCGCGCGCCGCAGCAGCTTGACGACGGCCTCGTCGGTGTCGGTGGCGCCGACCGTCGCGTCCACGACGAAGACGACCGCGTCGGCCGCCTCGATCGCGAACTCCGCCTGCGCGGCCACCGAGGCGTCGATGCCGAGCACGTCCTGCTCCCAGCCGCCGGTGTCGACGATCTTGAAGCGGCGGCCGTTCCAGTGCGCCTCGTACGTCACGCGGTCGCGGGTGACGCCCGGGCGGTCCTCGACGACCGCTTCGCGGCGGCCGATGATCCGGTTGACCAGGGTCGACTTGCCGACATTCGGCCGGCCCACGACGGCGAGCACCGGCAGCGGGCCGTGGCCCGCCGCCGCGACGTCGCCGGCGACGTCCTCCGGGTCGAAGCCCTCCTCGGCGGCGAGTTCCATGAACTCGGCGTACTCGGCGTCGCCGAGCGCGCCGGTGTCGCCGTGCTGGTCGTGCTGGTCCATCGGTCTCTCCGTCGGTCAACAGTGGTGCGCGCGGCACCGTCCGGCCCCGGTGGGGGCCGGCCGCGGTGCGGCGGCGGTGGTTCAGCGGCCGGTGGCCCGCCGGGCCTCGGTCATGTGCGCGGTCAGCCGCTCCTGGATGTAGGAGGTCGCGGCGTCCATCGCGGCGCGTGTGCGCCGCCCGCCCTCCGTCACGGCCGTGAACGGCTCGCCGTACACGACGTCGATGCGGCTGCGCAGCGGCGGGAGCTGCGGCACCAGCCTGCCCTTGCGGGCGCTGCCGAGCACCGCGACCGGGACGACCGGCGCCCCCGAGCGTACGGCGAAATACGCGAGCCCGGCGCGCAGCTGGGCGAAGTCGCCGCCCGTGCCGCGCGTGCCCTCGGGGAAGATGCCCAGCACACCGCCGTGCTCCAGTACCTTCAGCGCGGTGGTGATCGCGGTGCGGTCGGCGCCCGTACGGTCGACCTCGATCTGGCCGATCGCCCGCAGGAAGGGGTCGAGCGGCCCGACGAAGGCCTCCTTCTTCACCAGGAAGTGCACCGGGCGCGGGCTCGTCCCGATCAGCATGGGGCCGTCGACGTTGTGCGCGTGGTTGCCGGCCAGGATGACCGGGCCCTGCGCGGGCACGCGCCAGGTGCCGAGCACGCGGGGCCGCCACAGGCCGTTCATCAGGCCGATGCCGATACCGCGGGCGACGGCCGCGCCGCGCGGGCTGGGCGGGGCGGTGGTCACCTCGCGGTCGCCTTCTTCTCCCCGACCAGGGCGACGACGCGGTCGACGACCTCGTCCAGGGTCAGGTCCGAGGTGTCGACCTCTATCGCGTCGGCGGCCTTCGCCAGCGGGGACGTCTTGCGGCCGGAGTCGGCGGCGTCCCGCCTGACCAGGGCCTCCTGGGTCGCGGCGACGCTCACCGCGCCCTTCAGCTCACCGCTGCGGCGGGCGGCGCGGACCTCGGCGGAGGCGGTCAGGAAGATCTTCGCCGTGGCGTCCGGCAGCACGGTGGTCCCGATGTCGCGGCCCTCGACCACGATGCCGGCCGCGGCCGCCGCGGCGGCGGTCCGCTGGTACTCGACCATCCGGGCGCGCACCTCGGGCACGGCGCTGACGGCGCTGACGGCGGCGGTGACCTCCGGCGAGCGGATCGGGACGGAGGCGTCGGCGCCGTCGACGGTGATCCGCGGGTCGAGCGGGTCGGTGCCGGACACGATGACGGGCTTGCCGCTCGCGTCCGCGACGGCGGCCGGGTCGTTCACGTCCACGCCGTTCGACAGCATCCACCAGGTGACGGCCCGGTACTGCGCGCCGGTGTCCAGATAGCTCAGCCCCAGCTTGACGGCGACCGCCCTGGACGTGCTGGACTTGCCTGTGCCGGAGGGGCCGTCGATCGCGACGATCACCGGGTTGTCCACGGTGGGCCTTTCCTTGTCGTACCGCCAATCCGGCCGTTGCCTCGCCGGAGCCGTTCCCCCCAAGATTACCGGCCCCCCGCTCCGCGCCGGACCGCGGTGACGCCCCGCCCCGCCTCCTGCGGCCTCCCGCGCGGCCTTCGTGCCGTGGTGGGCCGGTCGCACGGTTGCCCGTGCCCCTGAAAACGCCCGCGCGAAGCCCCGGGGCTCAGGGCCGCAGCGACCATGCGCGGTCGCGGAGGGCCGCGCTGAGGACCGGGGCCGAGCGGGGCTCGACGAAGAGCTGCGCCAGTCCCGCCTGCTGGCCCGCGCTGTGCTCGATGCGCACGTCCTCGATGTTGACCCCGGCCGCGCCCGCGTCGGCGAACAGGCGGGCCAGCTCGCCGGGCTGGTCGCCGATGAGGACGGCCACGACCTCGTACGTCTTGGGCGCCGTCCCGTGCTTGCCCGGCACCTTGGCGCGGCCCGCGTTGCCGCGCCGCAGTATGTCGGCGATGCCCTCGGCTCCCCCGCGCCGCTTCTCCTCGTCGGCGCTCTGGAGCGCCCGCAGCGACTCGACGGTCGCGCCGAGGTCGGTGGCGATGTCGGCCAGGACGTCGGCGACGGGGCCGGGGTTGGCCGCGAGGATGTCCATCCACATCGCGGGTTCGGAGCCGGCGATGCGGGTGACGTCGAGGATGCCCTGCCCGCACAGCCGTACCGTGCTGTCCTCGGCGTGCTGGAGCCGGGCGGCGACCATGCTGGAGACGAGCTGCGGGGTGTGCGAGACGAGCGCGACGGCCCGGTCGTGCGCGTCGGCGTCCATGACGACGGGGACGGCCCCGCACAGCGCGACCAGCTCCAGCGCGAGGTTGAGCACCTCGGTGTCGGTGCCGGGGGTGGGGGTGAGGATCCAGGGGCGGCCGTCGAAGAGGTCGGCGCTGGCGGCGAGCGGCCCCGAGCGCTCGCGGCCGGCCATCGGGTGGGTGCCGATGTAGCGGGTGAGGTCGCCGCCGAGGGACTCCAGGTCGCGGCGCGGGCCGCCCTTGACGCTCGCGACGTCGAGGTAGCCGCGGCCCAGTCCGCGGGCCATGGCGTCGGCGAGGGCGGCCGGGACGTGCGCGGGCGGCACGGCGACGATCACCAGGTCGACGGGCACGGGGGTGTCCGCGGCGTCGTACAGGCTCCCCGCGCCGAGCGCCGCCGCCGTACGGGCGGTGGACTCGTCGTGGTCGCTGAGCCGGACGTCGACGTCGCGCGCGCTGAGGGCGAGCGCGGCGGACGTGCCGATGAGTCCTGCGCCGATGACCAGTGCGGTTCTCACGTGGGGGTGTCCTGTGGGTACGGGGGCGGGGGGAGCCTGGGCGTCCAGCGTAGCCAGCGCGGGCCCGCCGTGAGGTCCGGGACCGTACTGCGAGACGCGCCCCGCGAGGGCGCCCGCACCAGCCTTCCCGTACTCCCCGTCGATCCCGCGTTCACCGTCCGAAGCAGGAATTCCCCGGCGGGAGGCCGGGCCGGTGGCGATAATCGCCCTCATGCGCGAACCGCTGGGGCACGATCTGGTCCGGGAGCACACGGTCTACGCGTGCGTCACGGGCCCGCGGGCGTTCGGGCTTGCGACGGACGGCGGCGACGCCGACCGGCGCGGGGTGTTCGTGGCGCCCACACCGCTGTTCTGGCGGCTGGACAAGCCGCCGACGCATGTCACCGGCCCGCGGGAGGGGGAGTTCTCCTGGGAGATCGAGCGCTTCTGCTCGCTCGCGCTGCGCGCCGGCCCCAGCCTGCTGGAGTGCCTGCACTCGCCCCTCGTGGAGCACGCCGACGCGACCGGCCGGGAGCTGCTGGAGCTGCGGGACGCGTTCCTCTCCCGCCGGGTGGAGGCGTCCTTCCGCGGCTACGCCGACCAGCTGCTCGGCCGGGTGGAGGCGGACATCCGCCGGGAGGGCGCGCCGCGCTGGAAGCACGCGATGCACCTGCTGCGGCTGCTGATCGGCTGCCGGGACCTGCTGCGTACGGGCACGCTGACCGTCGACGTGGGCGAGCACCGCGAGGAGCTGCTCGCGGTGCGCCGCGGCGAGGTCGGCTGGGAGAAGGTGCGCGGCCGGATCCGGACGCTGTTCGGCGAGATCGACGCCGCCGTGGCCCGCACCCCGCTGCCCGCCGAACCGGACCGGGCCCGGGTGGAGGACTTCCTCGTACGCGTCCGGCGCGCCTCCGCGGAGAGCGCGCCGGATCCGGTGGCAGCAGGGCTCAGAGATCGACCTCGCGCATGAGCATGCCGACCTCGGTGTTGGTCAGCCGGCGCAGCCAGCCGGACTTCTGGTCGCCCAGCGGGATCGGGCCGAAGCTGGTGCGCACCAGCTTGTCGACGGGGAAGCCCGCCTCGGCGAGCATGCGCCGCACGATGTGCTTGCGGCCCTCGTGCAGCGTGACCTCGACCAGGTAGTTCTTGCCGGTGTTCTGCACGATGCGGAAGTGGTCGGCGCGCGCCCAGCCGTCCTCCAGTTCGATGCCGCTCTTGAGCTGCTTGCCCAGGTCGCGCGGCAGGGGGCCCTGGATCGCGGCGAGGTAGGTCTTCTGCACGCCGTAGCGGGGGTGGGTCAGCCGGTGGGCCAGCTCGCCGTGGTTGGTGAGCAGGATCAGGCCCTCGGTGTCGGTGTCGAGCCGGCCGACGTGGAAGAGCCGCGTCTCCCGGTTGGTGACGTAGTCGCCGAGGCACTGCCGCCCGTCCGGGTCCTCCATGGTGGAGACGACACCGGCGGGCTTGTTCAGCGCGAAGAACAGGTACGACTGGGTGGCGACGGTCAGTCCGTCGACCTTCACCTCGTCGTGCTCGGGGTCGACCCGCAGGCCCTGCTCGGTGACGATCTTGCCGTTGACCTCGACGCGGCGCTGCTCGATCAGCTCCTCGCACGCCCGCCGCGAACCCATACCCGCCCTGGCCAGCACCTTCTGCAGCCGCTCGCCCTCCTGCTCGGCGCCGGGGAAGGTCTTGGGCAGGTTGAGCTTGGGCTTGCTGTGCCGCTGCCGGTTGCGCTCCTCGATCTGCGCGTCCAGCTCGCGCGGGCGCGCCGGGACGCTGCCGCGTCCGCGGCCGCGGTTGCCGGCCGGGCCGGGGCCGCCGGGCTTGGTGCGGGGCATGCCGCCGGGCCTGTTGGCACCGGACTGCCCGGTGTCGCCGACGTCGTAGCGGCGCTCCTCCGGACGCGGTTTGCGCGGGCGCTGCGGGGCGCCGTCACTGCGCGGCGGGGCCTCGCCGCGACCGCCGCCCTCACCGCGGCGGGGCGCGTCGCCGCGGCGGGGCGCGTCGCCGCGGCGCGGGGCGTCACCGCGGCGCGGGGCGTCACCGCGGCGGTCGGCGCCACCGCCGCCGCTGCCGCCCCGGCCACCCGCGCCGGTGCCCCGCCGGGGGGCGCCCCCTCCGCTCCTGGGGGTCCGGTCGGCGCCGCTGTTCCTGTCGCTGCTTCGCATCAGTCGTCCGTCTTCGCAAGTGTCGGGGGTTCGTCCGGCGCATCCGGATCGAACGACGGCAGCCCCTCCTGGGACTCCGCCTCGACCGCGTCCGCCTCCGGCAGGAACGGGGCGAGCTCGGGCAGCTCGTCGAGGCTGCGCAGGCCCATGCGTTCCAGGAAGTAGTTCGTCGTCCTGTACAGGATCGCACCTGTCTCGGGTTCCGTCCCACCTTCGGCGACCAGCCCGCGCTGCAGCAGGGTGCGCATGACGCCGTCGCAGTTGACGCCGCGCACCGCCGAGACCCGCGAGCGGCTGACCGGCTGCCGGTAGGCGACGACCGCGAGCGTCTCCAGCGCGGCCTGGGTGAGCCGGGCGTGCTGGCCGTCCAGGACGAACTTCTCCACCGCGGGCGCGAAGTCCGGGCGCGTGTAGAAGCGCCAGCCGCCCGCGACCAGCCGCAGGTCGAAGCCCCTGCCCTCGCGCGTGTAGTCGTCGGACAGCTCGCGCAGCGCCCTGCCGACCGCCCGCCGCGGACGGTCCAGGACCTTCGCGAGCTGCTCCTCGGTCGCGGGCTCGTCCACGACCATGAGGACGGCTTCGAGCGCCGGCTTCAGCTCCAGCCCGGCGGTGGCCGCGGACAGCAGCCCGGCGGGCGCGGGCTGGTGCTCCGGCATCTCCAGCCCCGCGGTGAGATCCGTCACCTCGGTCATCCCTGTGCTCCGTTCCCGGTGTCCCCGGTGTTCCCGGTGTCCCCGGCCGCCGCCGGTGCGGCCGCGGCCCCCTCGTCCTGCCTGCCCCGCCTGCCCTGCCCGCGCTTCCCGCCGGGTGCCGCCTCCTGGTCGAACTCGTCCGTCACCAGCGGGGCGTCCGGGGCGTTCTCGCCGCCCGTCCAGCGGACCTGGAGCGCGCCGAGCGCCTCCTCCTGGTCGAGCCCGACGGCCTTCTCCCGGTAGAGCTCCAGCAGCGCCAGGAAGCGGGCCACGACCGTGAGCGTGTCCGGCGCGTCCGCGGTCAGCTCCCCGAAGCTCGCGCTGCCCCGCTCCCGCAGCAGCGCGATGACGTGCTCGGCCTGCTCGCGCACGCTGACCAGCGGCGCGTGGATGTGGTCGACGTAGACCTGCGGCCGCGGCTTGGGCTGCATCGCCTTGACGGCGAGCTGCGCGAAGCGCTCCGGGCCGATGCTCAGCACCACCTCGGGCAGCAGCTCGGCGTGCTGCGGCTCCAGACCGACCGTGCGCGGGCGGCGCAGCGCCTCCTGCTCCAGCCGCTCGGCGAAGATGGCGGCGATCTGCTTGTAGGCGCGGTACTGGAGCAGCCGGGCGAAGAGCAGGTCGCGGGCCTCCAGCAGCGCGAGGTCCGCCTCGTCCTCGACCTCGGCGGCGGGCAGCAGCCGGGCCGCCTTCAGGTCCAGCAGCGTGGCGGCGACGACCAGGAACTCGGTGGTCTGGTCGAGGTCCCAGTCCGGCCCCATGGCGTGCAGATGGGCCATGAACTCGTTGGTGACCTTCGACAGCGCGACCTCGGTGACGTCCAGCTTGTGCTTGGCGATCAGCTGGAGCAGCAGGTCGAAGGGACCCTCGAAATTGTGCAGCCGTACGGTGAAGCGCCCGTCGTCGGCCTCTTCGCCGCCCCCCGTCCCGCCGTCCGGGCCCTCGCCGCCGCCGGCACCGGCCTCCGGCGCCGCCTCCCCCGCCACGTCCGCGGGCCCGGGTGCGTCCCGCGGCACGTCCGCCGGTACGGCCTCCGGCAGGCTCCGGGCCGCGTCCTCCTCCCCCGCCGCGGGTTCCGCCGGGGGCGCCGCCTCCGCGTGCGTCGGCACGCCGCGGCCGAGGCGGCGGCGTGGACGGTCGGCGGGGTCGGTCGTGGTGGTCGGCATCGAGGTCCAGTGTGCGGGGGCGGGAACGGCAGGTTACCTCCCCCCGGAGCGGCCGCGGCGCGGCTCAGCGCCCGCGCAGCCGCCGTACGAGGATGCTGGCGTCGCCGCGCGACTCCAGGTCCGCGAGCACCACGGCGACGGCCTCGCGGACGATCCGGCCGCGGTCGATCGCGAGCCCGTGCTCACCGCGGAGCACCAGCCGGGCGTGCTCCAGGTCCATCAGTTCCTCGGCGGAGACGTAGACGGTGATCTTCTCGTCGTGCCGCTCACGGCCGCTGGGGCGGCGGTTCTGCCGCGGCGCCTTGCGGCGGGCGGCCGGGCCCGCGGCGCCCTGCGCGGCGGGCGGCGCCGGGTGCTGGGCCGCGGCGGACTGCTGGACGGGCGCCTGCGGCGGTGCCGCGCCGGCGGTGCCGTTGACCGTGCCCGGGCCGCCTGCGCCGCCCGCCGGGCGGCGGGCGGGCGGGACGTCCCGGCCGGCGTGCTCGGCGCTGCCGCCGTGGCCGGTGCGGTCCTGACCGCCCTGCCGGTCCCTGTCGTCGCGGTCGCGGTCGCGGCCCTGCCCGTGGCCGGGGTCGCGGCCCTGCGTGCCGCCCCGCTCCTCACCGGCCGTGTCCTGCTCGCCGCCGGCCGCACCGCCCGTCTGCTCCTGGGCCGGACGCGGCCGGGTGTCGCCCTGCGGTTCGCCCCCGGAGTGCTGCTGCTGCGGCTGCTGCCGGGACTGCGGGGCCTGGAGCGCCGCACCCCCGGTGGTCCGGAACAGCTCGTCGGCGCCCGGCAGGGTCACTCGGCGTGGCACCGGGCGAGCACCTCCCTGGCGAGTTGGCGATAGGCGGCGGCGCCGACGGAGTTGGAGGCGTAGGTGGTGATGGGCTCGCCCGCGACGGTCGTCTCGGGGAAACGCACGGTGCGGCCGATGACGGTGTGGAAGACGTGGTCGTCGAAGGCCTCGACGACGCGCGCCAGCACCTCGCGGCTGTGCACGGTCCGCGAGTCGTACATGGTGGCGAGGATGCCGTCCAGCTCCAGCTCGGGGTTGAGCCGCTCGCGGACCTTCTCGATCGTCTCGGTCAGCAGCGCGACACCGCGCAGCGCGAAGAACTCGCACTCCAGCGGCACGATCACGGAGTGCGCGGCGGTGAGCGCGTTGACGGTGAGCAGGCCCAGCGACGGCTGGCAGTCGATCACGATGTAGTCGTAGTCGGGCAGCAGCGGCTTGAGGGCGCGCGCGAGCGCCGACTCGCGGGCGACCTCGCTGACGAGCTGCACCTCGGCCGCGGACAGGTCGATGTTGCTGGGCAGCAGGTCCATGCCGGGCACGGCGGTCTTCAGCAGCACCTCGTCGGCCGCGAGGCCGCGCTCCATCAGCAGGTTGTAGACCGTGATGTCGAGTTCCATCGGGTTGACCCCGAGCCCGACGGACAGCGCGCCCTGCGGGTCGAAGTCGACGAGGAGCACCCGGCGGCCGTACTCGGCGAGCGCGGCACCCAGGTTGATGGTCGAGGTGGTCTTGCCGACCCCGCCCTTCTGGTTGCACATCGCAACGATCTTGGCCGGACCGTGGTCGGTGAGCGGGTTGGGGATCGGGAAGTACGGCAGCGGGCGGCCGGTCGGGCCGACGCGCTCGCGGCGCTGGCGGGCAGCGTCGGGCGCGAGCGTCGCGGCGTACTCGGGGTCGGGCTCGTATTCGGCGTCGGGGTCGTAGAACTGACCGTCTTGCAGGTCGTCGTTGTCGTCGTAAGGGCCCATGGCGTACGCGCTTTGTGGGTCGGCGGGTTCGGCTCTGCGTGACTCGAAGGTGTGCACGGCGACGGAGCCGACGGTCATTGCTGGTTGGCCACTCCCGGGAGCAAATGTCGACTCATTCACAAGTCGTCTTACCTCCTTGGGGACCAGGAAACTTCTCAACAGGTCAGCGTGACTACAGCCGACGTTTCGCGACTCTATGGCGTGTCGGTGGTTCACAGCAACACAATCCGCCGGACACGGCACGATGTGTCGGCAACCGAACACCCCTCTGTCAAGGGCGTGACGGCACGAAAGGCCGGGTCCTGCGTGCGCAAGACCCGGCCCTAGGTGCACAGTTGACACTGCGGGACGTCCGCGGTGCCGGCGGGGCTCCCGTCAGCCCAGCAGGCTGCGCAACCCGACCGGGTCGAGCCCGTGCGCCTCGGCCACCGGGCCGTAAACGACCTGCCCCTCATGGGTGTTGAGGCCGAGCGCGAGCGCCGGGTCGCGGCGCAGCGCCTCCTGCCAGCCACGGCCGGCGATCTCCAGGACGTACGGCAGCGTGGCGTTGGTCAGCGCGTACGTCGAGGTGTTCGGGACCGCGCCGGGCATGTTGGCCACGCAGTAGAAGACCGAGCCGTGGACGGTGAAGGTGGGTTCGGCGTGCGTGGTGGGGCGCGAGTCCTCGAAGCAGCCGCCCTGGTCGATCGCGATGTCGACAAGGACGGAGCCCGGCTTCATGCGGGACACCAGCTCGTTGGTGACGAGCTTGGGCGCCCTGGCGCCCGGGATGAGGACGGCGCCGATCACCAGATCCGCCTCCAGGACGGCCTGCTCGAGCGCGAGCGCGTTGGACGCGACGGTCTGCACGCGGTTGCCGAACACCTTGTCGGCCTCGCGCAGCTTGTTCACGTCCTTGTCGAGCAGCGTGACATGGAAGCCCAGACCCAGCGCGATCGTGGTGGCGTGCCACCCCGAGACGCCGGCGCCGATGACGACCGCCCGGCCGGACTGCACGCCCGGCACCCCGCCCGGCAGAACACCGCGGCCGCCCGCCGAGCGCATCAGGTGGTAGGCGCCGACCTGCGGGGCGAGCCGCCCGGCCACCTCGGACATCGGGGCGAGCAGCGGCAGCCGGCGGTCGGCCGTCTCGACGGTCTCGTACGCGATCGCGGTGGTGCCGGACTCCAGCAGCGCGTCCGTGCAGGCCCGCGAGGCGGCCAGGTGCAGGTAGGTGAAGAGTGTCTGGCCCTTGCGCAGCCGGTGGTACTCCTCGGCGACCGGCTCCTTGACCTTGAGCAGCAGATCGGCCTCGGCCCACACCTCGTCGGCGGTGCCGAGGACGGCCGCGCCGGCCGCCGCGAACTCCTCGTCCGGGATGGACGAGCCCGCGCCCGCCCCCTCCTCGACCACGACCCGGTGCCCGCCTCGCACCAGCTCGTGCACGCCGGCCGGGGTGATGGCCACGCGGAACTCGTTGTTCTTGACCTCGCGGGGGATGCCCACCTTCACGTCGATCACGGTCCTTGCGCTCAGGGTTGCCCAGGGGTGGTTGGGAGTAATTGTCCTGACATGGTGCAGGGTGGCACGACACGTCGGACCTGACCGCGTTGTGTGCGGCATGGCCCAGTCTAGTGAAGGAGGAGCCGCTGTCCAGCCTTACAAAGTGGTTCATTTTCTGAGCGGTATTGGCAGTTTCGTAGGTCAGCCGCGGATCGTGCCTGGTCGGAATCGCATCATGCCGCGGTCACCCCGGCGTTGCCGCGGGATCACGGGAGTGCGACGTCCGGTACGTCGGGCGCTTCCGCGGGCCGCGGGCCGGACACGGCGTCCGGCGCGAGGGCCGCGTCCGGGCGCGTCCGCGCGGCGGCGGCCGGCGTACCGGACGCCCGCTGCACGCTCTCCCGCTGGAGCCGGGCGCCCTCCGGGTCGCCCAGCCGGTCCAGCAGGTCCGCCAGCCGCAGCAGCAGGGCCGCCTCCAGCCGCCGGTCGCCCGCCTGGCGGGCCCAGTACAGGGCGTCGCGGCAGCTGCGCATCGCGTCCTCCGGGCGGCCCGCGGCCTCCTGCACCCGCGCCGCCTCCGCGAGCGCGCGGGCCTGGCCGACCAGGTCGCCGAGCCGCTTGTACAGCCCCGCCGCCCGGCGCCACTCGCGCAGCGCGGGCCCGAAGCGGCCCGCCTGCGCCAGCAGGACGGCGATCCGGCCGCGCAGCCGCGCCTGGTCGGCCTGCTCGCCGGTCCCCTGGCGCAGCGAGAGGGCGCGGCCGTACCAGTCCAGCGCGCGGCCCGGGTCGCGCCGCTCCAGATACGTGCCGCCGAGCGCCTCCAGGACCCGCCCCTCGGCCTGCCGGTCGTCGGCGGCGCGGGCGGCGTCCAGGGCGACCCGGTAGCGGTCGAGGGCGCGGTCGGTGCGGCCCGCGCGGGCGTCGAGGTCGCCGAGGTTGATGAGCGCGGCGGCCTCCTCCCGGCGCAGCCCGCGCCGCTCGGCCACGCCCAGCACCAGGGAATGCAGCTCGTAGCGCTCGGCGGCCATCGCGTCGCCGCCGGGGAAGGCGGCGAGCGCCCGCACCAGCGCGGCGACCAGGCGGCGTGCCAGCGTGTCCAGCTCGCCGTCCGCCACCGCCGTGCGCGCGGCCGCGAGCAGCGCGGGCAGCCGCGAGTCCAGCCACGCGGCGGCCGCGGGGGCCGAGTCGAAGCGCTGCGCGCGGGGCACCGCCTCGTCCAGCGGCTCACCCGCCAGCGCCGCCCGGCACGACAGCAGCAGCCGTACGGTCCGCTCCAGCATCCGCGCCCGTGCCAGCGTCACGTCCGCGGGTGCCTCGCGTGCCGCCAGCAACGCGCCGAGCAGCCCCTCCAGGCACCCCGGTACCGCGTACCGCTGCTCCCCGCCCGCGAGCAGCCCGCCGCGTACGAAGTCCTCCAGCGTTGCCTGGGCGGCCTCCACCGGGCACCCGGCGAGCGCGGACGCCCCCTGCGCGTCCACCACCCCCGCCGGTGCCAGCACCAGCAGCCGCAGCATCCTCGCCGCGCTCGCCGGCAGCCCCTCGTGCACCATCCGGAAGGCCCGCACGAGTTCCCCGGGCACGGGGGGCGCCGCGGGCGGCGGCGGGGCGGCGGCGCCGCCGGGGGCGGCCGCGCCCGCCGGCGCGGCGCCCCGGGAGGAGGCGGGCGCGCCCTCCCGCGCCGCTGGGGGCCTGGGCGGGACGGCACCGGCCCCGTCCGCGCCGGGACGGACGGGCGCGCCGTCCCGCGCCGCTGCGGGCCTGGACGGGACGGGAACGGTCCCGTCCACGCCGGGACGCGCGGGCGCGCCCTCCCGCGCCTGCCCGGCACGCGGCGCCGGCTCGGCGGGCGGGATGGGCGGGATGTCGCGCAGGCGCAGGGCCGCGTCGGCGACGGACACGCCGGGGCGGGCGGCCAGCCATGCCGCCGTCAGCCGCAGCGCGGTCGGGTGCCCGGCCAGCACGTGCACGAGCGCCTCCGCGCCGCGCGGGTCACACGTCACGCGGGTCTCGCCGATCGCCCGGGCCAGCAACTCGACCGCGGCGGGCGTGTCCAGGCCGCCCAGTGTGCACGGGCGCACATCGGGCACCCCCCGCAGCGGACCGCCCGACGTCGCCACGACCAGGCTCCGGGAGCTCGCCGGCAGCAGCGCGGTGAGCTGGTCCGCGGTCGCGACGTCGTCCAGCACGAGCAGCAGCCGCCGCCCCGCGGTGGCCTCCCGCAGGCCCTCCTCCTCGCCCGCGCCGAGTGCCCGCAGCAGCCCGCGGGCGACCTGTTCTGCGGGCACGGGCACGCCCGCCGGACCGGTCAGCCGGACGAACCACTGCCCGTCGGGGTAGCGGTCGGCGACCCGCGCGGCCAGACGCAGCGCGAGCGCGGTGCGGCCCGTTCCGGGGCGGCCTGCGACGAGGAGGACGCGGGGGGCGTCCGGACGCTCACCGCCCAGGCCCGGGCGGTCGATCTCCCCCGCCAACTCGGCCAGTTCGCGCCCCCGGCCGCAGAACTCGGCCGGAGGCGGCGGGAGGGGGGTCACGCCGCTCTCCCCGGCCCGCCGGGAGGCCTGGCTTGCGTTGACGTCTGCCACGGGGCCCACGCTCCTTACCCTGCGGGCGGCTTTGGCGAGAGCGTAGTTGACGTCATTCCCCCGCCGTGCGGGGCGAGCTGTTTCCGCCGGGGCGGCGGGAAACCGCGCGGACGGCACCGCCCGGCGAACCCACGCCGGGACTGCGGGGGGTGCTTGCGCCGCCGCACCGCACGGCGAGCCCGAACCAGGACAGCGGGGGAACTGCACCGCCGCACCGCCCAGCGAACCCACGCCCGGGGCGGCGGGAACCGCACGGACGGCACCGCCCGGCGTCACCGCCCCGGGACAGCGGGGAGTGCTTGCACCACCGCACCGCCCACCGCACCTACGCCCGAGCGGCGGGAAACCGCACGGACGGCACCGCCCGGCGTCACCGCCCCGGGACAGCGGGGAGTGCTTGCACCACCGCACCGCCCAGCAAACCCACGCCCGGGCGGCGGGAAACCGCACGGACGGCACCGCCCGGTGCCACCGCCCCAGGGCAGATCCCGGCGCACCGGCGGGCGGGCGGAGCGGGACGGGCCCGGGCGGGGCCGCCCGCGCGGTTCCCGCGGCCCCGGCGGTCACCCGTGGCGGCGCCGCGCCCTGAGGGGACCGGCGGCGCGGCCGCGGCACCGTTGTGAGGAGCCCCGCGCAGCGGTCAGCTCTCGAAGGGGCGGGCCGGCCACGGGGCGTCGGCGGGGCGGAGGCGGTCCGTGCCCGCGGGAGCGGACAGCGCGGCCTGGGCCGCGAGGACGCCGACCACCAGGCAGTTGTTGTGGAGGTCCCCGGCGAGCACGCCGGCCAGCAGCTCGTCCAGCGGGACGCGGGCCAGCTCCATGTCGGCCTCCTCGTCGGAGACGGCGAAGCGGTCGCCCTCGGCCTCGGAGACGCCGCGGGCGAGGAAGATGCGCACGGCCTCGTCGCAGCCGCCCGGCGTCGTGTAGACGTCGGCGAGCACGTGCCACTCCTCGGCCTTGACGTGCGCCTCCTCGTACAGCTCGCGCTGCGCCGCGTGGAGCGGGTTCTCCCCGGGGACGTCGAGCAGGCCGGCCGGGATCTCCCAGAGGCGTTGGCGTACCGGGTGCCGGTACTGGCGCAGCACCAGTACCCGGTTGTCCTCGTCGAGGGCGAGGACCGCCACCGAGCCGGGGTGGACCTGGTAGTCGCGGGTCACCGTGCTGCCGTCCGGCATGACGACCTGGTCGCTGCGGACGCTGGTCTTCTTGCCGGTGAAGGGCGTGGCGGTGGCCGTGACCCGCCATTCCTCCGGGGTGTCCTTGAGCATGCTGCGCCTTCCGGGAAGGGGAATGTGCTCGGGAGTGCGGGGCCGGTCAGCCCGACTTGCGGGCGACGGCGGCCTTGACCAGGCCTGCGAAGAGCGGGTGCGGCCGGGTCGGGCGCGACTTCAGCTCGGGGTGGGCCTGGGTCGCCACGAGGTAGGGGTGGACGTCACGGGGGTATTCGACGTACTCGACGAGCTTGTTGTCCGGGGAGGTGCCGGAGAAGACGATGCCGGCGGCCTTCTCCAGGTCGGCGCGGTAGGCGTTGTTGACCTCGTAGCGGTGCCGGTGGCGCTCCTCGACGTACGGCTGGTCGCCGTAGACCTCGCGGACGATGGAGCCCTCGGCGAGCTTGGCGGGGTAGGTGCCCAGCCGCATGGTGCCGCCGAGGTCGCCCTTGCCGCCGACGATGTCGAGCTGCTCGGCCATGGTGGAGATCACCGGGTGGGCGGTGGCCGGGTCGAACTCGGTGGAGTTCGCCTCGGCGATGCCGACCAGGTTGCGGGCCGCCTCGATGACGACGCACTGGAGGCCCAGGCACAGTCCGAGCAGCGGGATGCGGTTCTCGCGGGCGTAGGTGATCGCGGCGACCTTGCCCTCGATGCCGCGCTCGCCGAAGCCGCCGGGCACGCAGATCGCGTCGGCGTCGCGCAGCTGCTCGGCGGCGCCGGCCGGGCTCTTGCACGTGTCGGACAGCACCCACTTGATGTGCACCCTGGCGTTGTTGGCGAAGCCGCCGGCCCGCAGCGCCTCGGTCACCGACAGGTAGGCGTCGGGCAGGTCGATGTACTTGCCGACGAGTGCGACCGTGACCTCGTGCGCGGGCTCGTGGACGCGGCGCAGCAGGTCGTCCCACTGCGCCCAGTCGACGTCGCGGAAGGGCAGGTCGAGGCGGCGCACGACGTAGGCGTCCAGGCCCTCGGTGTGCAGCACCTTGGGGATGTCGTAGATCGAGGGCGCGTCGATCGCGGCGACCACGGCGTCCTCGTCGACGTCGCACATGAGCGAGACCTTGCGCTTGATCGCGGTCGGCACCTCGCGGTCGGCGCGCAGCACGATCGCGTCGGGCTGGATGCCGATGTTGCGCAGCGCGGCCACGGAGTGCTGGGTGGGCTTGGTCTTCAGCTCGCCGGACGGGCCGATGTAGGGCAGCAGCGAGATGTGCACGACGAAGACGTTGTCCCGGCCGACCTCGTGCCGGACCTGGCGCACGGACTCCAGGAAGGGCAGCGACTCGATGTCGCCGACGGTGCCGCCGACCTCGGTGATCACCACGTCGACGTCGTCGGTGGCCATGCGCCGGATGCGGGACTTGATCTCGTTGGTGATGTGCGGGATGACCTGGACGGTGTCGCCCAGGTACTCGCCGCGCCGCTCCTTGGCGATCACGGTGGAGTAGACCTGGCCGGTCGTGACGTTGGCCGACCCGGCGAGGTTGACGTCGAGGAAGCGCTCGTAGTGGCCGATGTCGAGGTCGGTCTCGGCACCGTCGTCGGTGACGAAGACCTCACCGTGCTGGAACGGGTTCATGGTGCCGGGGTCGACGTTCAGGTACGGGTCGAGCTTCTGCATCGTGACCCGCAGGCCCCGCGCCTTCAGCAGCGCGCCGAGACTCGACGCCGTGAGCCCCTTGCCGAGCGAGGAGGCCACACCGCCGGTGACGAAGATGTGCTTGGTCATCGTGGATTTCGGCGCAATAGCCAAAGGGGGGCTCCCGTGGTCGCGAGGTGAGGTCGGGACGGTGCTCGCTCGCGGAGCGCCGTCGGGCGGTTCAGTGGTTCAGCCCACCGGCCCACGGGCTACCAGGGTATCAGCGGTGCAGGGTGGCGACGCTGCGCGGCACCCCGTCGGGTCACGCTTGCCCCCCGTGGGCGGCGCCGGACGCGTATACGACCCGCGTACGCCCCGGACCGGACCACCGTTGCCCCCCGGCCAGACCACCGCAGGTGCCCGGCCGGACCACCGGCACACCTCGGCCACACAACCGTCACACCCCAGCCATGTGGCCGTTCGCCTGCGCATATGCCCGAGTGCGCCCCGCCGTGCACCCGTGCGGCCCAGCGAAGATCGCGAGAGACGCACACCGGCACCCCGCGACGACGTATTCTGCACGGACGCACCTGTGCGAGCCGGCCGGCACACGGCACCATCCCGCCCGCTCCCGGATCAAGAGCTCGTCGAATATCCCCAGACCGCAAGACCGCCCCCGTCCGTGGGGCGGCGGTGTCGTTTCGACTGGAGAAGCACGTGGCCGGGCGTATCGAGGATTACGCACTCATCGGAGACATGCAGACCGCCGCACTGGTCTGCCGCGACGGCACCGTCGACTGGCTGTGCCTGCCGCGCTTCGACTCGCCGGCCGTTTTCGCCGGGCTGCTGGGCACCGACGAACACGGCTTCTGGCGGCTCGGCCCCGCCCACCACGGCGCCCCGCCGCCGGCCGCGACACGCCGCCGCTACCGGGGCGACTCACTCGTACTTGAATCCGAGTGGGACACCGAGCGCGGCACGGTCCGGGTGATCGACTTCATGCCCCCGCGGGACGGCGCCCCGCAGGTGATCCGGATCGTGGAGGGCGTCAGCGGCCGCGTCCCGATGTGCTCGGCGCTGCGCATGCGCTTCGCGTACGGCCAGGTGGTGCCGTGGGTGCACAAGGTCGGCGACCGGACGGTGGCCGTGGCCGGGCCCGACTCCGTCTGGTACGACACCGAGGTCGACACGTACGGCAAGGACCTGACGACCTACTCGGAGTTCTCCGTCGGCCCCGGCGACCGGATCGTCTTCAGCATCAGCTGGGAGGCCTCGCACAAGCCGCAGCCGCCGCTGCCGGACCCGGAGGGCTCGCTCGCCGCGACCGAGGACTTCTGGCGCGAGTGGGTCGCGCAGTGCACGTACACCGGGCCCTACCGCGAGGCCGTGGTCCGGTCGCTCATCACGCTCAAGGCGCTCACGTACGGCCCCACCGGCGGGATCGTGGCCGCGCCGACGACGTCGCTGCCGGAGGACATCGGCGGGGTGCGCAACTGGGACTACCGCTTCACCTGGCTGCGGGACGCCGCGATCACCCTCTCCTCGCTGCTGCGCACGGGCTACCGCGAGGAGGCGCAGGCCTGGCGCGAGTGGCTGCTGCGGGCCGTGGCCGGCGACCCGGAGAACCTCCAGATCATGTACGGCATCGCCGGTGAGCGCGAGCTCGGCGAGAACGAGCTGCACTGGCTGCCCGGCTACGAGGGCTCCACCCCCGTCCGGATCGGCAACGGCGCCGCCCACCAGCTCCAGCTGGACGTCTACGGCGAGGTCACCGAGGCGCTGCACCTCGGCCACATGACGGGTCTGGCCCGCAACGACTACGCCAGCCTGCTGCAGCTGAAGCTGATCAGGTACCTGGAGAAGCACTGGAACGAGCCCGACGAGGGCATCTGGGAGGTGCGCGGCCCGCGCCGGCACTTCGTGCACTCCAAGGTCATGGCGTGGGTCGCCGTCGACCGCACCGTCAAGCTCATCGAGTCCGGCGAGGTCGACGGGCCGCTGGACCGGCTCAAGGACCTGCGCGACGAGATCCACTACGACGTGTGCGAGAAGGGCTACGACAAGGAGCGCAACACCTTCACGCAGTCCTACGGCTCGCGTGAGCTGGACGCGTCGCTGCTGCTCATCCCGCAGATGGGCTTCCTGCCGCCGGACGACAAGCGCGTCATCGGCACGATCGAGGCGATCCAGCGGGAGCTGTCCACCTCGGACGGCTTCGTGCTGCGCTACCCCACCTCCAGCAGCGACACCAGCGGCGACGACAACCTCGACGGCCTGCCCGGCGACGAGGGCGCCTTCCTCGCCTGCTCCTTCTGGCTCGCCGACGACCTCGCGATGATCGGGCGCGTGGAGGAGGCGCGGCGGCTGTTCGAGAAGCTGCTGTCGCTGCGCAACGACCTGGGGCTGCTCGCCGAGGAGTGGGACCCGCGCCACCGGCGCCAGGTCGGCAACTTCCCGCAGGCCTTCAGCCACGTGCCGCTCATCGACACCGCGCTGCGGCTCACCGCGGTGGGCGCCTTCCGCGCCTGAGCCGCGGCGCGCCGCTTCTACGCGCGCTGCGCGGCGCCCACGCGCGGGGCGTTCCTCACCCCCGCTGGGTCAGCTCGTCGTAGACGCTGAGCACCTGGGCGACCGTGTCGTCCTCGGAGGGCCAGGTCGCCGCCTGCGCGCGGCCGGCCACCGACAGCGCGGTGCGGCGGGCCGGGTCGGCCGTCAGGTCCGCGACCGCGCGGGCCAGGCCCAGCGCGTCGCCGTACGGGACCAGGACGGCGGCTCACCGACCAGCTCGCGCGTCCCGCCCACGTCGGTGGCCACCAGGGGCACCCCCGCGTGCAGCGCCTCCTGCGCCATCAGCGGGCGGGCCTCCCAGCGGCTGGGCAGCACCACGAGGTCCGCGGCGGCCAGCAGGTCGGGGACGTCGTCGCGGCGGCCGAGCAGCACCACGGGCAGCCGCTCCGCCTCGATCCGCCGCTGCAGTTCCTCGCGGCCCGCGCCCTCCCCCGCGATCGCCACGAGCGGCGCCGGATCCTGCCCCGCCCACAGCGCGGCGGCGTCGAGCAGCATGCCGTGGCCCTGCCGCGGCTCCAGCCTGCCGACAGCCAGCAGCAGCGGGCGGTCCACGGCGCCGAGACCGGCGCGGGTCTCCTGCCGCAGCCGCTCCCCCACCTCCGGGGGGCGCGGCGGCCTGCCCGGCGGGCGCGGTACGGCCGCGGGCGCGAAGCGCACGTCCTTCGCGCCGAGCGCCCGGGCGCGGTCCACCAGCTCCGAGGACACCCCGAGCACGACCGCGGCCGCGCGCAGCGCCCGGCGCTCCAGCCAGTGCAGCACCACCGCGCGGCCGCCCTGCGCCGGCGGGCCGCCGTGCCAGGTCACCACGAGCGGCACGCGGCGCCCGCCCAGCGCGACCGCGGCCAGGAAGCCGGCCCACAGGCCGTGCGCGTGCACCACGCCCGCGCCGTGGAAGGCGGCGCGCAGCGCGGCGAGCACCGGTGCGTCCGCACGCGCCCGGCGCACGCCCAGGTCGACGGGCACAAAACGCGCGCCCGTCCCGCCGAGTCCGTAGTCCGCCTCCGCAGCCGCCGGCCCGCACACCGTGACCTCCACCCCGCGCGCGACCAGCCCGCCCACGAGCGAGCTGACATGCGCGCCGGCGCCCGCACCCGCACCCAGCACGTGCACGGCGTGCAGCTGCCCGGCGAAGGGCTCCGAGGTGCGACTCACGCGGCCTACCGCTCCTTGAGTTCAGCGCGATGTGTACGACGGCTCCCAGCATGCCAGCCCCCGCAGGAACAGGCCCTTGCGCGGCCCCTTTTCCCCGGGAGACCCCGCCCCCCGAACCACCCTTACGGGTGACGGGCGTTGCCCCCGGGCCCTTGCCGCGCCGCCGACGGAAGGGCGCGCCCGCGCCGCCGGGCAGCCACCAAAAGCGCGGCTCGGCACCGGCCCAGCGGGCAGCAGGGCCCGTACCGGGCCGCCGGCCGGTGGGCGGCCGCCCGCGCAATTCCCCGCTCCCCTGAAAAACGAGCACCCCACACCGCGGCGCAGGGTGCTCGCCCGGCAGGGCAACGGCGGCCCTGCCGGGGGAGGTCAGAGGGAGGCGCGGGCGGTGGCGAGGAGTTCCTCCGCGTGGGCTCGGGCCAGTTCGGAGTCGGACTGGCCGGCGAGCATGCGGGAGAGCTCACGGACGCGCGCTTCGCCGTCGAGGGCGGTGACGCCGGAGCGGGTGACGGATCCGTCGTTCGTCTTCTCGACCAGCAGCTGGCGGTCGGCGAACGCGGCCACCTGCGGGAGGTGGGTGACGACCACGACCTGGGCCGTACGCGCCAGCCGTGCGAGGCGGCGGCCGACCTCGACCGCCGCGGCCCCGCCGACACCGGCGTCGACCTCGTCGAAGAGGTACGTCGGGACGGGGTCGGACCCGGCGAAGACGACCTCGACGGCGAGCATGACGCGGGAGAGCTCGCCGCCGGACGCGCCCTTGGCGATCGGCCGCGCGGGGCTGCCGGGGTGCGGGGCGAGCAGCAGCTCGACCTCGTCCGCCCCGGTGGGCCCGTAGGCGACGGCCCGGCCGCCGATCTCGATGCCGGACTCCTCCTCGCCGGCGGGCACGTCGTTCTGCCGGATGGCGAAGCTCACGCGGGCGTGCGGCATGGCCAGCGACGCCAGCTCGGCGGTGACGTCGGTGGCGAACCGCTCCGCGGCCTCGGTGCGCAGGTCGGTGAGCTGCTGGCCGAGCCCGCCGAGCTCGGCCCGCAGGGCGTCGCGCTCGGCGGTGAGTTCGGCGATGCGGTCGTCGTCGCCGTCGAGTTCGGCGAGCCGGGCGGCGCTCTGCGAAGCCCAGTCGAGGACCTCGTCGATGTCGCTGCCGTACTTGCGGACGAGGTGCGCGAGGACGGCCCGGCGCTCCTCGACGGCGGCGAGCCGCAACGGGTCGGCGTCCAGGTTGTCGGCGTATCCGGCGAGCTCGCCGGCCACGTCGGCGAGCAGGATGCCCAGCTCGCCGAGCCGTCCGGCGAGCCCGGCGAGGGCCGGGTCGTGCGCGGCGACGGCGTCGAGCGCGCGCTGCGCGCCGGCGACGAGGCTGCCGGCCTCGACGCTCTCGGGGTCCTCGGGGTTGCCGGCGAGCGCGGCGTGCGCCAGGGTCGCGGCCGAGGCGAGCGCCTCGGCGTGCCCGAGCCGTTCGGCCTCGGCGGCGAGTTCGGCGTCCTCGCCGGGCTGCGGCTCGGCGGCGGAGATCTCCTCGACGCCGAAGCGCAGCAGGTCCGCCTCCTGGGCACGCTCCCTGGCCCGGGTGGTGAGTTCGGTCAGTTCCGCGGCGACCTCCCGCAGCCGCCGGTAGGCGGCCCCGTACTTCTCCAGCGCGGCGCCGAGCGCGGCACCGGCGTAGCGGTCGAGCGCCTCGCGCTGCCGCGCGGGCCGCAGCAGGCCCTGCTGGTCGGTCTGTCCGTGGACGGCCACCAGGTCGTCGGCGAGGTCACCGAGCACCCCGACCGGGACGCTGCGCCCGCCCAGGTGCGCCCGCGAGCGCCCCTCCGCGGACACCGTACGGCTGATGAGCAGCGCGCCGTCGTCGAGTTCGGCCCCGGCCTCCGCGGCGCGTACGGCCGCGCGGTCGCCCGGCGCCATCGTCACCCGGCCCTCGACGACGGCGGAACCCGCGCCGATCCGCACGAGGGCGGGGTCGGCCCGCCCGCCGAGGAGCAGGCCGAGGCTCGTGACGACCATGGTCTTGCCCGCACCGGTCTCGCCGGTCACCGCGGTGAAGCCGGGTGAGAGTTCCACCACGGCGTCCTCGATGACACCCAGCGACCGGATCCGCATTTCCTCCAACACGGATACGACCATACGAGGTTTTCCGTGCCCGGCGCGACGCCCGCCGGGCGGTCACCCCGCGCCGGCTACCTCGGCGCGCCCCGCCAGCCCGCGACGGGCAGCGCGAACTTCGCCACCAGCCGGTCGGTGAAGGACGCGTGGTGCAGCCGCGCCAGCCGCACGGGAACGGCCCCGCGGCGGACCTCGACGCGGGCGCCGGCGGGCAGTTCGACGGTGCGCCGCCCGTCGCACCACAGCACGCCGTTGGGCGTCTCGGGCTGCACCTCCACGGCGAGCACCGACCGCGGCGAGGTGACGAGCGGCTTGGCGAAGAGCGCGTGCGCGCTGATCGGCACCATGAGCAGCGCCTCGACCTCGGGCCACACCACGGGCCCGCCGGCCGAGAAGGCGTAGGCGGTGGAGCCGGTGGGGGTCGCGCAGACCACGCCGTCGCCGCCGAAACGGGAGACGGGCCGGCCGTCGACCTCGGTGACGACCTCCAGCAGCCGCTCGCGGGACGCCTTCTCCACCGACGCCTCGTTGAGCGCCCAGTCGGTGTGGACGACCGCCCCGTCGTTGCGTACCAGCACGTCGAGGGTCATACGCTCCTCGACCTCGTACTCGCGGGTGACGACGCGGTCGACGACCTTGTCGAGGTCGTCCCGCTCGGCCTCGGCGAGGAAGCCGACCCGCCCGAGGTTGACGCCGAGCAGCGGCACCCCCGAGGCGCGGGAGAACTCGGCGCCGCGCAGCAGCGTCCCGTCCCCGCCCAGCACGATGATCAGCTCGCAGCCCTCGACGGCCTCCGGCCCGATCTCCGCGACCAGCTCCACCGCCTCCGGCAGCGGCAGGTCCGCGGCCTCCTCGGCGAGCAGCCGCACGCCGATCCCACAGCGCAGCAGGGACTGCACCACCCGCTCGGCACTGCGGATCGCGGCCGCCCTGCCGGTGTGGGTCAGCAGGAAGACGGTACGGCTGCTGGTCTCGCTCATGATGGTCACCGGTTCGGCCCCTCCGCCACGGCACGGTCGACATCGGCCGGATCCAGCGCGGGAGCACCGGCGCGCAGCCACAGGAAATACTCCACGTTGCCCGAGGGCCCTGGCAAAGGACTTGCTGTGACACCGAGCACGCCGAGCCCGAGTCCGGCCGCCTGCCCGGCGACCGTGCGCACGGTCTCCGCGCGCAGTTGCGGGCTGCGCACCACTCCCCCGCTGCCCAGCCGCTCACGGCCCACCTCGAACTGCGGCTTGACCATCAGGACGAGGTCGGCGCCGGGCGCGGCGCAGCGCACCAGGGCGGGCAGCACCAGGCCGAGCGGGATGAAGGACAGGTCGCCGACGACCAGGTCGACGGGCTCGCCGTCGATGTGGTCGAGCGTCAGCTCCCGTACGTTCGTGCGGTCCTTCACCACCACCCGCGGATCGCTCTGCAGCGACCAGGCGAGCTGCCCGTAGCCCACGTCGACGGCGACGACCTGCGCGGCGCCGGCCCGCAGCAGCACGTCGGTGAAGCCGCCGGTGGACGCGCCCGCGTCCAGCGCCCGGCGGCCGGCGACGGCCAGCCCCCGCGGCTGGAAGGCGGCGAGCGCGCCGGCCAGCTTGTGGCCGCCGCGCGAGACGTACTCCGGCTCGTCCCCGCTGTCGGCGACCACCAGCGCGGCCGAGGTCTCCACCTGCGTGGCGGGTTTGGTCGCGGTGGTGCCGCCCACCGTCACCCGGCCCGCGGCGATCAGCTGGCTGGCGTGCTCGCGCGAGCGCGCGAGCTTGCGCCGCACCAGCTCGGCGTCGAGGCGGCGTCGTGCGACTGCCACGTACGGTTCAGCTCCTGTTCTCGTCCAGCGCTGCGAGCGCGTCGCGCAGCCCGTGGTGCACATCCTCGTACACCTCGATGTGGGACTGCGTGGGGAGTGCGTCGGCGTCGGCGAGGCGGGCGAGCGCCGCGTCGACGTCGGCGTTCCCGGTCGCCGCGACCGCCACTCCCAGCGGTTCGGGCCGCGCGGGCGCGTCCCCGGTCCAGGCGTCCGCCTCGTCCCCGCCGCCCCGCGGCTCGGGCACGCCCCCGGCCCGCCCGTCAGCAGCGGCCCCCTGCTCCGGCACGGCGCCCGGCGGATCCGCGGGCGGCTCCTGGTGGACCGCGCGCCCCGCGTGGACGGAGGCGGCGCCCTGCGCCGGCACGCCGCCCGTCACGTCCGCGGGCGACCCGGCGTAGCCGGCACGTCCCGCGTACGGGCCGTGCTCCGCGGCGGACTCACTCACCGCCGCTCCCGGCGGGGGGCGCGGACTTCTCCGCGGGGGCGGGGGCTTCGCCCGCGGCGGTCTTCTTCGCGGGCGCCTTCTTCGCGGCGGTCTTCTTCGCGGCCGTCTTGGCGGGCGCCTTCTTCGCAGCCGTCCCGGCGGACGACGCGGCGGTCCCGGCCGCAGCCGTCCTCTTCGCCGCCGCCTTCTTCGCCGCCGCCTTCTTCGCGACCGCCTCGGCGGTCCCGGCCGTGGCCCCCTTCCCAGGAGGAGCCGCGACGGGAGCCGCTGCCGCAGCCGTCCTCTTCGCGGCCGTCTCGGCGGCCGACGCGGCCACCTTCCTGGCAGGGGCAGGGGCGGAGGCCCCGGCCGCGGCTGTCTTCTTCGCGGGCGCCTTCTTCGCGGCGGTCTTCTTCGCGGCCGTCTTGGCGGGCGCCTTCTTCGCGGCCGTCTTCCCGGCGGGCGCGGCGGACCGGCCCGCGGCGGTCTTCTGGGCGGCGCTCTTGGCCGGGGCCTTCTTCGCGGGCGCCTTCCCGGCGGGCGCGGCGGCCTCCGAGCCCGTCCTCTTCGCCGGAGGCGCAGCGGTCTTCGCGGCGATCTCCTGCGCGGACGCGGCGGTCGTACGCCGCGGGTTGGCCGTCGTCTTCGGGGTGGTGGTGACCTTGTGTCCCGCGGCGGCGGAGGCGCGGGCCGCGGACTTCTTCGTGGCGGCCGTCGTCGGGTGGGCGGCGGCCGACTTCGCCGTCGTGGCCCGCTTGGCGGCGGCGCTCTTGCGGGCCGCGGGCGCGGCAGCGGCCTTCTTCGCCGCGGGCTCCGTCTTCCCGCCCGGCGCGGGCGGCTCGGTCGTCACGGGGACGTGCTCCACCGGCGGCGCGGGTTCGGGCCGCGCGGCGGACGGTGCGGGCTTCGCGGGGGCCGGGGGCTCCCCGGGCTCGGACTCCAGGTTGCGGATCCGGCGTTCGAGCGTCTCCAGCACCACGCCGACCTTCGTGACCTCGTCGGCGAGCCGGCCGACCCGGCTCATCGTCTTGTCGACTTCGTCGCGGACGATCCCGAGCAGCAGGTCGCGGTTGGCGCGTCCGGCGGCCATCAGCTCGTCGGCGAGGGTCTGCACCTCCGCCGGGATGGCCGAGTTGATCCGCCGCTGCACGGCGTCCACGTCGATGCCGGTCTGGTCCAGCATGTCCCTGGCCGTCTCGACCGCACGGCGGCGGGTGGCCTCGGTCAGGCCGCCCGCGATCTGCAGACAGGTACGCAGCGCGTCCCGCATCGCTCTCACTCCTCGCCTCGCCCGTTGACACTTCGTCCGGCCGGCGGCCCGCGCGCGGACCCCCGTGGTCAAGACGCTACCGCCTCCGGCCGCGCAGGCCCGTCGGCGGTGCCCTGCGGTACGGTCGTGGCGACGTAACCCCGACCGGGAGACACCGCACCGATGGCCACCCTCGACGAGTGCCGCACCGCACTCGACCAGCTGGCGCGGAACATGGCGCGAGCCGAGGGCGACGTGCGCTCGGCCGCCGCCCTGGACCGCTCGCTGAGCTGCCGCATCACCGACCTGGACACGACCTTCACCGGGCGGCTCGCGGGCGGCACGATCACCGGTGTGACCGCGGTGCCGGGCGAGCCGGCGGACAGGGCGCAGATCCGGCTGTCGATGACCGGGGACGACCTGGTCGCGATGGTCGGCGGCGAGCTGAGCTTCGCCAGGGCGTGGGGCAGCGGCCGGGTCAGGGTGCAGGCTTCGCTGCGGGACGTGCTGCGGCTGCGCTCCCTGCTGTGACCGCGGGATTGGCGGCGCCCGTACGGCGGCGGGCCGCGGGGATCACCAGCGGGGTGCGGCTCTCCGGATCCTCGATGATCCGGCAGGGCACGCCGAAGACGCGCTCGACCAGCTCCGCGGTGATGACCTCGGCGGGCGGCCCCTGCGCCTCGATCCGCCCGTCGCGCATCGCGATCAGATGGGTGGCGTAGCGGGCGGCCTGGTTGAGGTCGTGCAGGACGGCGACGAGCGTGCGCCCGCCCTCCTCGTGCAGCCGCGCGCACAGGTCGAGGACGTCGATCTGGTGCTGGATGTCGAGATACGTGGTGGGCTCGTCGAGGAGCAGCAGCGGCGTCTCCTGCGCCAGGGCCATCGCGATCCACACCCGCTGCCGCTGGCCGCCGGACAGTTCGTCGACCCGGCGCCCGGCGAGCGCGGCGACGCCGGTGGCGGCCATGGACCGCGCGACGATCCGCTCGTCCTCGGCCGACCACTGCCGCAGCAGTCCCTGGTGCGGGTAGCGGCCGCGGGCGACGAGGGAGTCGACGGTGATGCCGTCGGGAGCCACCGAACTCTGCGGCAGCAGCCCGAGGGTGCGCGCCAAGGACTTGGCGGGCAGGCCGCCGATCGCCCGCCCGTCGAGCAGCACCCTGCCCTCGGAGGGCTTGAGCAGGCGGGCGAGCGCGCGCAGCAATGTCGACTTGCCGCACGCGTTGGGGCCGACCACCACGGTGAAGGAGTGGTCGGGTATGTCGACACTGAGCCCTTCGGTGACGACCCGCCGGTCGTACCGGAGCGTCACCGCCTCTGCCCGCAGCCGCGGTCCCCCGGCGCTGTCCGTCGATGTGTCGGCATGGCGACTGGTCATACTGCTGCTCCCGGAAGGGTCGTTCGGTGGTGGCCGGTGCGCACGCTGCGCGGCCGGCCGGAGGCGGGGGTCATATCCGGCCTGCCCGGCGCTCCTCGACGAGCAGCCACAGCAGGTACCCGCCGCCGAGCACGCCGGTCGCGACACCGACCGGCACCTGCCCGGAGCCGAAGGCGCGCTGCGCCGCGAGGTCGGCGAGCACCAGCAGCGCCGCGCCCATGAGCGCGGACGGCAGCAGGCTGACTCCGGGCGTGCGGGTGATCCGGCGGGCGAGCTGCGGTGCGGTGAGCGCGACGAAGGCGATGGGCCCGGCGGCGGCGGTCGCGGCGGCGGTGAGCAGCACCGCGGCGAGCACGGCGGTGAGGCGTACCCGCTCGACGCGGACACCGAGCGCGCGGGCCGCGTCGTCGCCCATCTCGGTGATCCGCAGGGCGGGGCCCTGCGCGAGCAGCACCGGCACGAGGACGGCGCAGCAGCCCAGCAGCGGCCACACCTGCTCCCAGCCGCGGCCGTCGAGGGAGCCGCTGATCCAGATGACGGCACGGGCGGCGTCCACGAAGTCCGCCTTCACCAGCAGGTAGCTGTTGACGGCGGCGAGGGTCGCGGAACAGCCGATGCCGACGAGCACCAGCCGGTAGCCGTGCACCCCGCGCTGCCAGGCGAGCGCGTAGACGGCGAGGCCGGTGAGCAGCCCGCCGGCGATCGCGCCCGCGGAGACCTCCAGGGTGGAGCCGTGCAGCGCCACGATGACCAGCAGTGCGCCGGCCGCCGAGCCCTGGCCGAAGCCGATGACGTCGGGGCTGCCCAGCGGGTTGCGCGACACGCTCTGGAAGGCGGCGCCCGCCGTCCCGAGCGCCGCGCCCACCAGCAGCGCCACCAGCACGCGCGGCAGCCGCAGTTGGCGCACGATGAAGTCCTGGCCCGCGGTGCCGTGTCCGAGGAGCGTGCGCAGGACGTCGGTGGGCGCGACGGCGTAGTCGCCCGTGCCGATCAGGACGACGGAGGCGGCGAGCGCCACGGCCAGCAGCCCCGTCCCCGCGAGGGCGGCGCGCCGGTCGATGCGCAGCGACAGCCCGCCGCGCGGGGTGCGCAGGTGGCGCGGGGTACGGGCGCCGGCCCGCTCGCGGCTCACAGCTCCGCCGTCCGGTGGCGCCGGACCAGCGCGATGAAGACCGGGCCGCCGACGACCGCGGTGACGATGCCGACCTGGAGTTCGGCCGGCCTGGTCAGCAGCCGCCCGACCACGTCGGAGCCGAGCAGCAGCACGGGTGAGAGGACGGCCGCGTAGGGCAGCGTCCAGCGCATGTCGGGCCCGGTGATGCCGCGCACCATGTGGGGGACCGTCAGCCCGACGAAGACGATGGGCCCGCAGGCTGCGGTCGCGGCCCCGCACAGCAGGGTGATCGCGGCCATGACGGCGATCCGGGTGCCGGTGAGCCGGGCGCCGAGGGCGCGCGCGGTGTCGTCGCCGAGCGCGATCGCGTTCAGCGGGCGGGCCGCGGCCAGGGCCAGCACGGCGCCGACGGCCAGGAAGGGCGCGATACGCCGTACGGTCGCCATGTCGGCGGAGGCCAGCGAGCCGACCTGCCAGAAGCGCATGCGGTCCAGGGCGACGCTGTCGGTGAGCTGGACGGCACTGCTCCAGCCCTGGAGCAGTGCCGTCACCGCCGTTCCGGCGAGCGCGAGCCGCACCGGGGTCGCGGAGCGGCTGCCGCCGATCGCGTAGACCAGCACGGACACGGCCCCGGCGCCCGCGAGCGCGAACCACACGGAGGCGCCCGGCGAGGTGACGCCGAAGAAGCTGATGCCGGTGACGACCGCCGCGGCCGCGCCGGCGTTGACGCCGAGCAGGCCGGGGTCGGCGAGCGGGTTGCGGGTGAGGGCCTGCATCGCGGCGCCGGCGAGCCCGAGGGCCGCACCGACCACGAGGCCCAGCACCGTACGCGGCAGCCGGAGTTTGCGGACGACCACGTCGTCGTCGGTCCCCGCGTAGTGGAAGAGCCCGTGCCAGACCTGGTCGAGCGGGATGTCCTTGGCGCCGACGGCGATGCTCGCCGCCGTGACGGCGAGCAGCACCGCGAGGGCCGCGAGCAGCCCGGCGCCGCGGGCGGCCCGGGATCGGGCGGTGCCGCCGGCGGCGGGGGCGGACGGGGCGCGGGGCGGGGAGTCCTGGTCTACCAACACGGAAGTTAGGTTAGCCTAACCTTGCCAACGTACTCCCGAGCAGAGCGGCTTTTCTTCATGACCTCGTCCCGCACCTCCCTCCGCATGTCCGGTATGTCCCGCCGTGGAATGCTCGCAGCCGGTGGCGCGCTGGGCGCCGGCGCGCTGCTGGCCGCCTGCGGCGGCTCCGGCTCCCGCTCCGGAGCCGGGTCCGGCTCCGGTACGTCGCCGGCGAACGCGAAGCCGTCCGGGCCCTTCCGCTTCACCGACGACCGCAGGAAGACCGTCTCGCTCGGCAAGGTGCCGAAGAACCTGGTCGCGTACGTCGGTTCCGCCGCGGCCCTGCACGACTACGGCGTCGAGTGCACCGGCGTCTTCGGCCCCACCACCCTCAAGAACGGCTCCCCCGACCCGCAGGCCGGCGACCTCGACGTCACGAAGGTCACCGTCATCGGCAACGTCTGGGGCGAGTTCAACCTCGAGAAGTACGCCGCACTCGGCCCCGGCCTGCTCGTCAGCCACACCTACGACGCCAAGGCCCTCTGGTACGTGCCCGAGCAGAGCGCCGGCAAGATCCTCGCGCTCGCGCCCAGCGCCGCCGTCAACGTCACCGGCGTCCCCCTCACCACCCCGCTCCGGCGCTACGCCGAACTCGCCGCCGCCCTCGGCGCGGACCTCGGCTCCGCCGCCAACACCGCCGCCAGGACCCGCTTCGAGACCGCCTCCGCCGGCCTGCGCGCCGCCGCCAGGGCCGCGGGCGGCATCACCGTCATGGCCTGCTCGGCGAGCGCCGACTCCTTCTACGTCTCCACGCCCTCCTCCGCGGCCGACCTGACGTACTACAAGAGCCTCGGCGTGAACTTCGTCGTGCCGAACAAGGTCGAAGGCGGCTTCTTCGAGACGCTCAGCTGGGAGAACGCGGACACGTACAAGGCCGACGTCCTCATGCTCGACAGCCGCTCCGCGACCCTCCAGCCCAAGGACCTCACCGGCCGCCCGACCTGGCAGCGGATGCCCGCCGTCGAGGCCGGGCAGATCTTCCCCTGGCCCAGCGAGCCGATCTTCTCCTACGCGAAGTGCGCCGACCAGCTGGAGGCCCTCACGAAGGCCGTCGCCGGTGCGAAGAAGGTGAGCTGACGCCGTGGCCGAGCCGACGTACCGCTTCTTCGACGTGCACGTGCTGCGCACCCACCGGCTCTCCCGCTCACTGCTGCGGGTCGTGCTCGGCGGACCCGGCCTCGAAACCGTCGTCAGCGGCGGACGCGACCAGCGGCTCAAGCTCTTCCTGCCGCAGGAGGGGCAGGAGGAGCCCGTCCTGCCCGACGTCCTCGACACCGGCTGGTACGCGCGCTGGCGCGGCCTCGACCCCGCGGTGCGCGGCATCATGCGCACGTACACGGTCCGCGACGTGCGCCGCGACCCCGGCGAGCTGGACATCGACTTCGCCCTCCACGGCGACCTCGGCCCCGCCTCCCGGTGGGCCGCCGCGGCCGCGCCCGGCGACCGGGCCGCGCTCCTCGCGCCCGTCGTCACCGACAACGGCGGGGTCGACTTCCGGCCGCCGGAGGGGACGGACTGGGTGCTGCTGTGCGCGGACGAGACCGCGGTACCGGCGGTCGCCGCCATCCTCGAGTGGCTGCCGGCCGGCACACCGGTCAGGGCGTGGATCTCCGTGGCCGGTGAGGCGGACCGCATCGCGCTGCCGACGAAGTGCGAGGCCGAGGTCAGCTGGGTGACCCGGCCCTCGCCGGTGGCTGCGGCGGTCGAGGCCGCCGCCTTCCCCGCGGGGCGGCCCTACGCGTGGCTCGCGGGTGAGTCCGCGCTCGTCCGTGAGGTCCGCCGCCACCTCGTCGGCCCGCGCGCGTTCCCCCGCGCGAGCGTGACCTTCACCGGCTACTGGCGCGCGGGGGCGTCGGAGGACGCACTCCTGGAGGAGTCCGCGTAACCCTGCGGGGCACGGCGGTGGGCGCTCTCGGGGCGCCGCTCGCGGCGGGGGTTCGCCTCCCGCCCGGTGGGAGCCGGCCGCGAAGTTCCCCGCGTCCCTGGGGTCGTCCGGCGGTGCATCGCGCCCCGGGCGGGGGTGGGGCCGGGTGCCGCGCCGGCCGGAGGGGCGGCTGCCCGCCGCCGGGGACGAGCTCCCCGGACTGCGGTCCGCTCCCGACGGCGGATGCCCCCACTGCCGGACCGGAGCTCTCTCCTGCCTGTACGGGCGGGGGTGGAAAACACCCCGCACAGGTGCCGGAGGGCTGCTTCCTCCCGATCATCTGCGGGAGCGTTTTGATGCCGGTTGGTTACTGGACAGGTGCATCGTCCTCACCGACAGCCACAAGAATGCTGAGTGCACCACGCCAGCCAGGTTCACCGGCACATACGGGGAGAGTTCCGTGCACCGTTCCATCGCGTCCGCCGCATCAGCCGTCGTACTCGCCGCCGCCCTTGTGGCATGCGGCGGTTCGGACGGGGACAACGCCAAGGCCTCGCCCACGAAGGGCACCGGCTCCAGCAGCAGCGCGCAACCCGGCGGCGGGCAGACGCAGGAGCCGCCCGCCAGCACCCCGGACTCTGCCGGGCTCGGTGACACCCTCTCGCTGGAGGGGCGGCCCGGCCTCGGCTCCAGCAGCACCGGCACCGTCACGGCCGACATCACGCTGGACCAGTACGAGGACCACGCACAGCCGAAGTTCCAGAGCTTCGAGGCCGGCCCGGGCAAGCGCCTGGTCGCAGCGAAGTTCACGATCGTCAGCACGGGTGACTCCACCTACGGCGACACCGGGAACATGGGGGCGAAGGTCGTCGACTCGACCGGGAGCGTCTACGCCGCCAAGCCCGGCATTCCCACCGTCGGCGATTCCCTCGACCTCGTCCTGAGCCTCCGGCCGGGTGAGGAGGTCACCGGCTGGGTGATCTTCGACGTGCCGCAGAGCGCGAAGATCACGGCCGTGGAGTACGAGATGAACGCTGCCGGCCTCGGCCTCGACCTCGACGAACGCGCGGGCAAGTGGACCCTCGGCTGACGGACCCCGGCGTGGACGTGCGCACACCCTGAGCAGCCCCGGCGCCCCTGCCTCCTTGAGGACGGTGCCCGGGACGCCTTCGGCCGTATCGCGGACGCGGCGTCCACGGGGCGACGGCTGCCGGGGCGCGCTCAGCAGGACCGGAGCGGAACCCGGGCCCGGCGTGCTCGGCCGCACCGGCCGTGCGGCACGGCCTCCGGGCCCGGCGTCACCGGGTCCGGAGGGGCAGGGAGCGCAGGGCCGGGGAGGGATCGAGGTCGGGGCGGGTCCAGGCGGCGGCGCAGAGGGCGCGCAGACCGTCGAGGGGGTCGCCCTCGCCGCTGAGGGTGAGGGACTTCCCCCCGGTGGACGCGGTCCAGCCCCCGCACGTGGCCCGCTCACCGTCCCGGGCCACCTCGGGCTGCGCGACGAGCAGTCCCCGCAGGTCCTGCGCGACGTACGTGGGGCGGTGCCGCGGCTCCGCGGCGATCAGCTCCGCGGCCGTGGTGACCCCGGTGAGGACCAGGAGGGAGTCCACGCCCCCGGCGTACGCCCCCTCGATGTCGGTGTCGAGCCGGTCCCCGACGACGAGCGGCCGCCGCGCCCCGGTCCTGATCACCGTCTCCCGGTGCATGGGCGGCAGCGGCTTGCCGGCGACCCGCGGGCTGCCGCCGGTGGCGATCCGTACGACTTCGACGGCCGCGCCGTTCCCGGGCGCGATCCCCCGGGCGCTGGGGATGGTGAGGTCGGTGTTGGAGGCGAACCACGGCACCCCGGCGTTCACGGCGTAGGCCATTTCCGCGAGCTGCGACCAGCGCAGGTCGGGCCCGTAGCCCTGGACGGCGGCGACCGGGGAGTCCGCCGCGGATTCGACGGGCTCCAGCCCGCGTTCGCGGAGGGCGGCGAAGAGCCCTTCGCCACCGACGGCGAGGACCTTGGAGCCGGCGGGCACCTCGTCGGCGATCAGCCGGGCGACGGCTTGCGCGGAGGTGATGACGTCCTCGGCGGCGGCGGGCACGCCGAGGTCGGTGAGGTGCCCGGCGACGGTGTCCGGTGTGCGGGCGGCGTTGTTGGTGACGTAGGCGAGCCGCATCCCGTGGTCGCGCGCCGCCGTGAGCGACTCGACGGCGTGCTCGATGGCGTCGCCGCCCTTGTAGACGACGCCGTCGAGGTCGAGGAGCGCCGTGTCGTACGCGGTGTCGAGCGGCTGCGTGCTGCCGCTCGGACTGGTCCGGTCAGTCATGGCTGGGGCTCGCTCCTCGTCGTCCGGCCGTCCGGGCCGTGCAGGTCGTGTCGGCCGTGTCGGCCGTGCAGGTCGTGTCGGTGTGTCGCCAACGATCATCCCCCATGCCGCTCGCGGACGTAGCATGCGCTGATGACCCACCCCGGACCCGACGACGGACCCCACCCCGGTCCCCCTCCTGCGCGGGGCCTCGACCTGGCCCCCTTCCGCGGTCTGCGGTACGCCGCCGCACATGTCGGCAGCCTCGCCGCGGTCACCTCGCCGCCCTACGACGTGGTCGTCCGCCCCGACGGGCAGCGGCACCTGGAGACGGCGGACCCGTACAACGTCGTCCGCCTCATCCTGCCGGACGCGGAAACCCCCGCGGACCGGCACCGCCAGGCCGCCCGGACACTGGCCGCGTGGCGCGCGGCAGGCGTCCTCACCACGGACCCGCAGCCAGCGGTGTACGTCTACGAGCAGCACGACGGCGAGCACCTGCAACGCGGTGTCATCGGCGCCCTGCGGCTGACCCCGCCGCAGGACGGTGTGGTGCTGCCGCACGAGGACGTGATGCCGGGCCCCGTCGCCGACCGCGCCGCCCTCATGCGCGCCACCCGCGCCAACCTGGAGCCCCTGCTGCTCGCCTACCGCGACGGCGACGCGACCGCCTCCCTCGTCGACACCACCGCGGACGGACGCGAGCCGCTGCTCGCGACGACGACGGAGGACGGCGTCCGGCACCGCCTGTGGGCGCTCACCGATCCCGCCGAGCACGCGGCGATCCGCGCCGACCTCGGCTGCCGCCAGGCGCTCATCGCCGACGGACACCACCGGTGGGCCACCTACCGCAGGCTCCAGGCGGACCACCCGCCGGGCACCGCGTGGGACCACGGCCTCGTGCTGCTCGTCGACACCGCCCGGCACCCGCTGCGGGTCCGCGCCATCCACCGCGTCCTGCACCACCTGCCCGTGGGGCGGGCGCTGGACGCCGCCCGGCCGTACTTCCGTGTCCGCCCGCTCCCGGGGTACGGCCTGGGCACCGCGCTCGGCGTCCTGGCGGAGGCCGCGGCGGGCGGTACGGCTTTCCTGCTCGCGGGAGACACCGGGGACTTTTACCTGCTCGACCGGCCGGACCTGGCCCGGCTCGACCGCTGGGTGCCCGCCGGACGGCCCGAGGCCTGGCGCCGGCTGGACGCCACGGTGCTGCACTCCGCGCTGCTCGACCACGTCTGGCAGGTCCCCGACTCCCCCGACAGCATCGGCTACCTGCACACCGCCGAGTCGGCGGTCCAGCAGGCCGGCCGCCACGCCGGCACCGCCGTGCTCATGCACCCGGTACGCGAGAGCGTCGTCCTGGACCTGGCCCGGCAGGGCGTGATGATGCCGCGCAAGTCCACGTCCTTCGGGCCGAAGCCGGCGAGCGGGCTCGTCATGCGGAGCCTGGACCTGGACTGACACGGAGGGAGGGGCGGCAGGCCGAGGCCTGCCGCCCCTCCCTCCGGAGGTGCCGTAACGCCGCTCAGTCCCGGTCGCCGCCGGGCGCGGGCGCGCGGAAGGGCGAGTCCAGGAAGGAGGAGGGCTCGGCCTCGTCCGTGAGGTCGTCGTCCCCGGCGGCGGGCGGTGCGGTGGGCGCCCCGCCGTCGTCGCCGGTGGCGGGCTCCTCGGCGTTTTCGCCGTCCTCGCCGTCTTCGGCGTCTTCGGCGTCCTCTGCGTCTTCGGCGGTGACCGCGTCATCGGCCGTGCCGGCGTCGTCAGCCTCGTCGGCGTCCGCGAAGCCGTCCTCGGCCTCGGCCCCGGCTGCCTTCTCGTCGGCCGTGCCGGTGCTGTCGGCGGTGCCGGTGCTGTCGGCGGTGCCGGTGCTGTCGGCGGCGGCGTCTTCCTCCGAGCCGTCGAAGGCGTCCACGAACTCGACGCCGTCCATCTGCGCGAGCCTGTCGGACGCGTCCGTGGTGCCGTTGTGGTCGGCCTCCGCAGCCTTCGCGAACCAGTCGCGCGCCTCGGTCTCCCGGCCGACTGCCAGCAGCGCGTCGGCGTACGCGTAACGCAGCCGCGCGGTCCACGGGTGCACCGCGTGCGACGCCAGCTCCGAACTCTGGAGCGTGACGACCGCCGCCTCGGCCTGCCCCATGTCCTGCCGGGCACCGGCGGCGACGAGCCGCATCTCGACCTGGCCGGCCTTGTCGAGCTTGTGCACCTCGGGCGCACCGGCCATCTCCAGCGCCCGCTCCGGGCGCCCGAGCCCACGCTCGCAGTCCGCCATGACCGGCCACAGTTCCACGGTGCCGGTCATCCGCCGCGTCGCACGGAACTCGGCCAGCGCCTCGGCGTAGCGCTCGCTGGCGTACGACGCGAAGCCCGCCGCCTCGCGTACGGCCGCGACGCGCGACGCCAGGCGCAGCGCGACCCGCGAGTAGGCGTAGGCCTGCTCGGGGTCCTCGTCCAGCAGCCGGGCCACCATGACCAGGTTGCGGGCGACGTCGTCGGCGAGCGTCTTCGGCAGGCTCATCAGCTCCTGGCGCACGCTCGGGTCGATCTCGTTGCCGGTGACCTCGTCCGGGATCGGCAGCCGGCGCACCGGCTCACGCTCCTCCCGGCGCTCGTCCCGGCCGCCGCCGCGGTTCTCGAACCGGCCGCGCCCCTCCACGACCGGGCGCCGGCCGCCGTACCCGCGGTCGCCGCCACCGTCCCGGCGCGGCCCACGGGGACGGTCGTCCCTGCGGTCGTCGAAACGCGGACGGTCGTCACGGGGACGGTCGTAGCGCGGACGATCATCACGGGGACGGTCGTCACGTCGGAAACCACCACCGGGACGGTCACCCTCGCGGCGCGGCCCACGAGGACGGTCGAC